>NZ_CADP01000021.1 GCF_000285295.1 Komagataeibacter europaeus LMG 18890
TCATAATCCCTTGGTCGGCGGTTCAAATCCGTCCACCGCTACCATCACGTTAGGGTTTATCCTCAAGGACTTAGACAACTTTTCTACGGCTTGGCCGGTATCGTTGTTAGTCACTTTTTTTCCCCTGTTTAGAAATGTTAGTCACTCCCCTCTTTTCCTGCCGCTGCTCCAGGGCGCGATTGGAGAGCTTGGCGATGGCATTCACCGCGCGGGTTTTCTGCTCGGCATGACGCACATATACGCTCACGGATGCGGCCGTAGTGTGTCCCGTGATCGACATGATTTCCCGTTCCGTGCATCCCATTTCCGCCAACCATGATGCCGCTGTCGCCCGCAGGCCATGCCACACAATTCCTTTCAGCCCGGCAGACCGGATTGCCTTACTGACAGCGGATTGAAACTGCCCTAGTTCCCATGGCCTGCCCGGTGCGTACGTCAGGATGGTATCCGCAGTGCGCAGCGTCAACTCCCGTTCAAGGACGCTTTTCAGTTCGGGATGGCAAGGTATCCATACCTTTGCGCCCGTCTTCTCCTGCACGACCTCGATCACGTCCCCATCAAAGGCGCTCCAGGTCATGGCAATCTGGTCGATCCCGCGTTGCCCCGTACCCAGCGCAAGCAGAAGGGGCAGCCGAAACTGCGGCTTTTCCCGCAGGAAGGTCTGAATTTCATCACGCGTCCATGCCCGATAGCCCGGACCGGTCTTGAGCCGTTTGGGACGAAGGGCCGGGTTATCGGAACGCATGCCGATCTCGATGGCGTAGCTCATCAGGATTGAGAGCATCGATACCGTCTTGTTGGCACGACGCGGGCTTGGAATCGGGTCATCCCCTTCTTTCCGGCCGGGGCGGAAAGCGTAGCGATCGCGGACCAGCCTTACGGCTGCCCTGTCCAGTTCAGACACCAGCGCCATGCCGAAATCATCCTCCAGCGGCTGGAGAAACTTTTCATAGTCCTTCCGCGTGCTGGGCTTGAGCTGCGTCCATTCCGGTGTTCCCCGATAACGGGCTATCAGTTCGGCCAGGCTGCCGGGAATAATGCCCGGCCGAGGCCTTTCGCTTTGCTCAAAACGGTTATGGATTTCCTGGTAGGACTTCAGAAACTCGGGGCTGCCGATCTCGCCCGCGATCCGCAGGCGAACACCATGCCGACGGTAATAAGCGTATTTTTTGCGACGGGCCTGATAGGTATTAACGTAAGGTAGAACGACGTTGGCCACTGGTCTTCCCTGCTGCCGCTGCAGCAGCAGTCCATGAATTCGTTGTCCGTTTCTGTCCGGGCCTGGCTGAGGCGGCCTGACCCTTGATCCGGTCCATCCAGGCATCGAGTTCTTCAATGAACCAGACGACCCGGCGGCCGGAAATATGATGGGGTCTGGGCGCATTGCCTTCGGCCACTTCTCGCCGCAGCGTCGTGACACTGATGCCACCGGCATACGCGGCCGCCAGTTCCTCGCTCATGGCACGCGGCCAATACGGCAGGCGCGATGCATCCTTCATGCCGTGACGTCCTTCCGTTCCTTTGCCATCCATGCCTGCACGCCGCGCGCACGGATCAGCTTCACATTCCCTTCCCTGACCAGCGGCCCACGGAATACAATCCGGCAGGGGCTACCGCTTTCGACCACCTGGCCAAGGTACTGACCGGTCCCGTCGCCGTAGATTTCCACGTCATAGATCTCCTGCCCAAACTGGAGACCACGCAGGCACGGATGCGCCTGATCGTTCAGGGCATGCGGTTTCAGTCCTTTGGATGCATACGCGGCCGCGATCAGGACATTGGCGGCTGCCCGGCGGTAGTTCTGCCAGTTGGGCACCAATGTGCCGCCATGGATGGTCTCGACCATGGCGTCAGGACCGCGCGGGTCATTAGAGGATTCGCACAGCGCACGCGCTCCGGCTTCCACGACTTCGCTGGGAATGGTGCTCATGGGACATCCCCCGCGATAGCCAGCCGCTGTTCACCTGCCATAGGGGCATGCAGTTGTGCCTTGCGCCCTTCCCTGTGGCCATCACAGAACGCCTGGTCAGACCGGCGCGAGGGCGGCGCAGCACGTCCTTCCGTCATTTTCTCCATCTCGCCCAATGCCGTGTCCTCATAACGCAGCAGCAGCTGCTCTTCCTCGGGCGAGATGACAAGGCGCTGCGCCTTGCTGCGCACGGCAAGGATCCAGCCCTCGGCAAAGTTATCGGCCCGGCTGATCTTGGTGGTGCGTTTGATGCGTTTGTTCTGCGCCCCCAAGAAGTCAGCACGCGCCTGGCGCAGCTGGCGGCTGAGCACATCGCACGTATAGGCTGCGATCTCGGCACGGTCTGTCAGGCCGTAGAAACGGATCTGGCCAGATCCTTCCATAAAGACCGATCTTACCCCGAAGACGGCATTGATCATTGACCACAGACGGGTCTGGTATCTGGTCGGCCGGGTCTTCGCGCCCCACGTGAAGCGGCACGCAAAATCCCCTATATTCGACAGGACCAGATCATCCTCGGTGATCTGGTGTTCGTGCATGAGCTGCTGCGCGCGCGCCAGTGCGGCGGCGGCTTCGTGCGCGTTGCTGGACCTGGACAGCGCCAGCAGCTTCTTGAGGCGCTCCATGACTGCTTTCTGGCTCATGCCCTTTCCGGTAGTTGTCCCGGTCATGATTGGCCTCCCACTTTCCGAGGCATGCTGTAGGTCGTGACGAAGCTGCCCCGGTCGTCGTACCCGGACTTGGCCAGCATGCCGCTGCGCACCAGGTCGTTGAGGATCCGCGTGACGTGGCTCTGCCGTTTCAGGCCGGGCATGAAACGGCGTACGGTGGTGGCCGGGACGGCAGGCGCATGGGTGTAGCGGATGGCGTCGCGGTGGGCGTCCAGCACCTTCTGGCGCATGCCGATGTGGACTGTCTTCATGGCAGGCACTCCAGAATGATCAGCCCCAGGCAACCCCATACGACGAAGAAAAACAGCACATGCGCGCCGACTTCCTGCGCTGTTGGCAGGTTGAGCCGGACGTGTTCAGGCAGGTGGATCATGCCGACACCTCTTTGCAGCGTGCCCGGTTCTCATCCCTGACGGCCAAAATATATGGCCCCAGATGCTCACCGATCTCGCCCTGCATATCGATGCCCATGTCCACCAGTTCGACGGCGATACGTGCCGCCTGCTTCCCCAGCAGCGGGAGCACCTCCACGCCCTGCAGTTGCGCAATATCCGGGCCAGAACTGAAATGGGTTCCTAACGGAAACAGGCATTGAGGAAATTCGGCGGCTTCATTGAACGCCTTTACGGCCTTCCGATACTGCTCACGGATCTGCAGTGCCCGATCCAGACCACGAAGCTTCATGACGCCACCTTCCCCGCCTTTCGGCGCGCGGCGAAAATGGTTGCTTCGATCTCGCCACTGGCGTTGTCGATGGGGGCTGCGCGCAGCAGCAGGCTTTCCATGTCCATCCAGCGGGCATCGGCCTGACTGGTGGCGTGGCGGCAGGCCTGCTCGATGCCTTCGGCCTTTGCCTGCTCGGCATCGATCATGAATCGGTTGTGCTGGTGCAGCAGGTTCATGGCGACGGACTGGTTGGTCAGGGTCGAGCGCGATGCCAGATCGCGCGGCGCCATGGGGCGGAAAATGTCGGTCATGCTGCAGCGTCCTTCTTGTTCGGAACATGGCTTGCCACGCGGTGGCAGCCGATCTGCTGGGTGATGATATCCTCGGCATCCATGGCGCGGGTGAGCAGCGCCATGCACTGGCGGATGCGCCAGCGTTCGGCGTGGGTGAGGACAATGCCGGGAGCGGGATTGGTGCACAGCGCCAGGCGCAGCTGGCGTTCGCATTCCTGCCGGCGCAGGACCGCGGTCTGCAGGTCACGCGCCTCACTGGCGGCAATCTCGGGGAGCGGAATGGTCATTTCCCCTCCCCCATGCCTGCGACCTTCTCGGCAAGGATCGCGGCCAGCAATGTCTCCCATTTCCTATGGATATCGATGACAGCCCCGGCTTCCATTTCCGATGCATGGGAAGGCTGGCCGCTGAGGGCGATAATCAGATCGAGCGTTTTTTCCCGCCGGGTGCTGCGGAGCACATGGATACGGAACGGCCTTTCATCGCGCAGGTCGGACCGTTCGGCATCGGCGATCAAGGCGCGGGCACGGGTCTCATCCGCTGCGGTAAAGGCAACGTAGGGTTCGAGGCGGGAGCCATCCAGACGCATGGTGCGCAGCTCGATGACCTTTTCCGGCGGCTCGATGCGGGACAGGTCACCGCTCATGACTGTGCACCCATCTGCTGGAGCACCTGCGCCATGCGGGCGCATACGCCCTCCACATAGGCACGATCCCGGTAATCCCCACGCGGGCTGTGCCGCTTCATCTGAGCAAATACCGGTTTAAGATCACCCCAATGCCCGCAATCGAAGCCAAGCCACCATACGGTGTCGGGCTCGCCGTCGTCAGGGATATGGCAGATCGACGTGGCTTCATCGCCATGCGAACAGCCGCCGGTAAATGTCAGACCGCCATGCGCTGCCTCATGAACAGCGTCCGGCATGTCATCATACGTCAGGCCATAGAGCGGATGCTGGGGCGGAATGCCCACATATCCGCACAGGATCCCGAGCTCCGGATTTCGCTTGATCAGGCACGGCAGGCCAGTCGCCTTGTCCTGCCATTGAGTCTTGTCGGGCTCATTGTCCCAGGGACCGGGGCCAAACGGTTGTTTGTCCACCGTGTGGTATTCACGGGTCTGCATAAAGAACCTCCATCGCGGGTGGCGATGGAGGTAGTTTCATTTAATGAAAGTATCTAGTCAAGAATAATTTCATTTAGTGAAACTGTCATTTCGTGGACATCGCTTTTCCTGTTTTGATCCAGATATCCAATTTCTCCGAATCCAATTCATTAGCCAGCTCAGCGATTTCCTTATAACGCGCGGCTTTTAGGCTTTCTTTTGGATCAAATAACAATTGCTCGGGGGTGGCTTTTAACAATTCCGCCACCCTTACGAATTGCGACAACGTCATATTTACCTTACCATTCAGCCACTTAGAGACAGATGGTTCGGACATCCCAAGTCCCTCAGCTAGGTGTCGCTGAGTCACGCCACGCAAGCGCATCCAAGGTCGAACGAACCGCAACGTGTGGCAGTTCAGCTCTACTTCTTCGGGTGTGAGATGCTTGTCGCTCATGGCGAAACGGTGCCACTACACGTGCACATAGTGGATGCCACCACATGAAAACTTTCTTGACCTGAAAGTTTCATCTGAATAAATCTCGGTGCATGAGCTTACGTGTCTTCCTTAAGCAGGCCGACCTGACCCAACGGCAACTGGCAAAAATCGTGGGTGTTAGCGAACCCACTGTTTCTCGCTGGATCACGGGAACTGCTCTGGTACCGACGGAAAAGCTCAGAACTGTCGCCGATACATTGGGGATATCGATCGAAGAATTGGTCCCGAAAAGCCCTGTTCCATCGTCTTTGACCGATATCTTCGAGCAGAGGGGGGCGGCATGAATATGATCCCCGCCCAAGACCTAACTCTGCGTTCTGCGTTGCCAGAGATATTCTCCTATGTCGGGAATCGTCTGTCGTGTCTCTGCGTCCACTGCGGCCGTGATTCGGTCGATCTTGAACTGCCTGTCGTCCTTAACCCCCTCGCAGTATGCGTAAAGATCGACGACCTGGTGGGTATCCTCGGCAGGGCACAAAAACCCGATGCGGTGCGGGACAACAGTCCGAGAGGTTTTGGTGCCGCTTATCTCGGTATAATCAATATTTATTGGGGCCGATTTCACATAAGCATCTTCCGGCGTCTCACGTCGATCGCGCACGATCTCTTTGACGGAAGTAGTGATGGACTGCAGGAATGCGACCAGCCCTGCGCTGTCGAGTACTTCGCCAGTATCCGGCAGCCATGCTTTTTCAATATTGGTGAAAAGAAAAGCACGGCGTCCATCCCTCAGTTCGCAAAACGCATTAATGTTGGCGATCTGATCACATCCGGTTTTCCTATTTACGTAGACTGTATAAGACGTAATGCAAATAGTTCTTTCGGTTCGACTATAGCCATCATTGTTATAGATGATTGTGATACGCTCTTTTTTTGTATTGCATCGTTTATAATCATCATTCCAAAGGATGTCGGCTCTCGGAATTTTTTGTATTTCTGGCTCTTTATCAGAAGAAATTACTGTGTTTTGGGGGCTAACAGGTTCCACATTACGCGGCTGGGTATCGTTCCATATTCGCCGAAGCCACAGGTATTTCCCAATGTTTGGGATATCTTCTCCGGTTTCGGCATCAGCAGCTCCCTTGATCCGGCTGTATTTGAACTGGCGCGGAGCCTTCCGCAATTCGCAGTAGGCATGAATGTCTGTGATGATGACCACGTCATCCTTGTTGACGTAGAAATCGAGCTTCTGCGGCACGATGGTGCGCTGGGTCGCGTCCCCTGCCCCATCCTGATAGTCGATGATGATTCGTGTCTTCTGGATCTCGACCGTGGAGATTTCCTGTTTGGCGCGGCGACGTCGCGGATTGGGCGGTTCGACCTCAGCCGTGTTCCAGTCATGGAGGGCCTTCTTCGCGCCCGTTCTGGCAAACAGGACATGGATCATGGCTATCGGGAACAATACCCAGCCGTAGATCAGCCATGGAAAGAAGGATCGGCCCTTCATCGCGGCAATAATGCCGGGCAGAGAGGCCACAAGAATAATGGCGATAATAGTCATTGTTTAATCTGTTCTTTTCCTGAAATCAGCCGCTGGGGGAGAGCATGAGCATCACCCTGTCCATCCAGAAACGGGAAAAATATGTCGCTCAATTTTTTGGGCTTCCCGAGGACATGTTTTCGCAGATGTCCCTTCCCGTGGATGAGCTGGAAGAGCGGCTGCTTGAGTGGGAGTGCAATGCACGCAGGATCGCCTCCTGCGTGAAATCTGACCGACGGAGTGCAGCATGAAAATCGACATGCTCGGTTTCCGGGTCGATGAATGGGAAATTTCCAACGCCGACCCGGATCAGACCTGTGCCATCAGCCCCCGGCAACTGGTTGCCCTGCTGAAGGCGCTGGAAAATGCGTGTGAAGATAGGAACAGGCCGACGCAATCCAGTCCTCTGTCGTCGTGGCTGGAAGGGTTTGAAGCCGGATGCGAATTGTCACGGAACCGTCAGGGAGTATCGCTTTCCTCTCTCCCGCCCCTCCTGCAAGCGGCGGCAGCGTTTTCGCCTGCATGGGGCTTAACTCCATCTCAACCTGAAATGCCTGTTTCGTCTCCTTCAGGTCGTGGAGAATCGACAGCTTCACAAGCCTTATCTGATTCGGATCAAGGTTCATCGGATTCCTCTCCATCGTTGTGTGTGGTAGCCGACAAGGTAGAGGATACGGGGGATGACGTCATGTCATCCCCCGGCACGACAGCCATTCCTGACGGGATCACCGCCGCCCGGTCGCAGCACGCCGGTACGAAAAAAAGCCAGGTGTCTCACCTTGTGGACTTTCTCGTTTTCCATGGGATGGCGACCGATGCCGAGGATGCACGCTGCCTCATCCGAAAGGGTTCGGTCAGTATCAACGGTGTTGCTGTCAGCAGTGAGCATTGCCGCCTGTTTCCGGGTGACGTGATTACGCGGGATTTCGCGTGGCATCCGCCTTTCTGTGCCCCCCTTGTCGATGGAATCCCGGTCAAGCCGCGTGATCCCATCACGGTTACGGTCGATGCCGATTTCGACGCGGTGCTGGCCCAGCGCCACGGTGAAAGGCTGGAAATCGTGACCGGGCAGAGTGGCGTGTCCGGTTTCATGAACGGCATTCGTCCCCCCACTTTGGCAGATGCCCAGAACACGCACGCGATGGTCATGCGTCTTTTTGCCAATGCGCGGCGGCTCAACGCGAAAATCAAGGCATTGCGGGGGGCGACCACCGGCGCTGCAGGTAGCAAGGCAAGGCAGAAGGGGCAGCCCCGTGGCTAAAGCGCCAATGCCGCCACGCCCCCGCCATCGCGACACGGAGCCAGTCGTTCCGATGGTCCCCGGATTCTGGTGCGCATTGCTCATGCCGTGGAAGTGGCCCGCGCGCAGGCGCGGCCTGCTGCGGCGCGAATGCATATCGCGCGCCCAGAATGTCGGGCTGCAGGACCCGCAAGAAATCGTCAAGGCAGCATGCATTTTCGAGCAGTACCTGTCCGGAATGCTGCCTTCCGAGGTGCGCGATGAAGACGCGGCACCATCCCCGTTTCCTCCAACTGTCTGAATAGGAAATTGCCCCTATGGGTAAAAAAACTGACTACTGGACGCATCCCCAGAACAGGCGCGCGGCGTGCCTGGCCATGGCCATCCGGCATGCCGATGCGGCCGACTACACTTATGAAGCCGAGGACGTAATCGAGCATGCGGCTATGTTCGGTGATTACATCATGACTGGAGAAGTGCCGTCGGTGGATGACGACACGGACATGGGCAATGGCGCATCTGAGCCGGTTGTCGGTCTCAATGCCGGTCTGGGCACGCTTGATAATGAACCGTTGCTGGACACGCCTGTGGGGAAGGCTGCTGACGAAGCTGATGCGAAGCCGACCGGGACTGCCCAGGACAAGGCAGCTTACGACATCGAGCGCGAAAAGCGGAATGTCGAAGTCGCGTTGGCTACGGCTGCCCGGTGTGGCCTGAACGTGAAGCGTATCGATGTGAAGAACGGTCGGCTGGTCGCTGACTGGAGCGTCCCCTTTCAGATCAGTCCGTTCCAGGCAATCGCCTGTGAAATTGCTTGTGATGCGATTACTCGCAGCCTGCAGGAAATTTACGGCCATGGGCAGATCTGCAGCATCCGTTATGACCGGAGTAGTTTTCCGTGCGTGTCGTGGTCGTCGGCAGTAGGCGCGGCGGCCTGATGACCCGTCGTTCACCCACCGCCACGACCAGCGGCGCAACCTGCCAGTGGATCGAGGGGACCGTGCGCCATGGCGTGCGGCCCGCGTTCTGCGGCAGGCCTGCGTGCGTGCGTCGTGTGTGGTGTGGTGAACATGCGGTGCGTGTGTTCGCGGCCCCTGCACGGGCTGCGGACCTGGGCAATCCTGAACAGAATGAGGTGTCAGCATGATGGTGGCATCAGGTCTGACGCAGCACATGCCCCGTCCCTCACCCGCGATGGCTGGGACATGCGCTGCTTCATATAGACCCCTTTCCTACCCGGTCCTGATCTCACTTGTTGCTGAGAGAGATCATGGAGGAAACGGGTGGGAAAGAATTGGTCAAATTGCACTCAGAAGATTCATTTTATGACGGCCGCTGTTTACCGCGACACGGTCCGGGGCGTGTTGACGCGCCAGTACGGACGGATCCGGAACGGCGCCAAGCTTCTGGCCGGCCGGATCGATACCAGTCCGCGCACCGTGCGCAACTGGCTGGATGGTGTCTCCGCCCCGCGTGGCGAAGAACTGATGAAACTGATGATCGAGTGCGACGAGCTACGCGACGAAATTTTCCGTCTGGTGGATGAAGGTAGGCAATGCCCAAACGAATAAAACTGCCACGGGGCATCTCTTTTGACTTCGGGCGCGGGTTTGGGCTGCGGCTGGACCGTGGAAGCTACTTTCCGTCCCTAAGCCTGTTCCTGACCCGAATCTATGCGCTGCCTGATGGCCTGACGGGCATCGTCACCCACCTGATCGCAAACCGACAGGCATTGCGGCTGGCGACGGACGAACTGGAGCGCCTGCGCGCCCGGTGCGCGGACTGTCCGCACCAATGTCCGCCCCAAGACGAGGAAGGCGACGCATGACAACCCTGCCAACAGTTGCCGATTTCGACGCCGAGGCCGTGCCGCCGTGGTCCATGATCCGCACCATGCCGGCCGAGGCGCGTGGCGTGGCACATTCCCTGATCGATACCCTCAAGGCCAACCGGATGATCGTGCTGCGCAGCGGCACGCACATGCTGACGGATGCCGAGGTTGCGACGTTCATAAGCGAAAGCCCGGATGTGCTGGCCCACACGCTGCCCATGATCGAGCAATGGGGCTTTGCCGCGCGGGATGATGATGGCGCGCTGTACAGCCCCCATCTGCTGCAGCGCGAGATCCGCCGGCAGGAGCGTGCGCGGCGGCGTGCCCAGCGGGACGAAAACCTTCGCCGCTTTGAAGCAGCACAGGCCGCTGGGGAAATCCCGGCCGGAGATACGCTCAAGGCACAACAGGCACGCAAAAACGGGATGCTTGGTGGCCGTCGCCGCAATGGAGAAACGATAGAACAGGCCAAAGCCCGTCGTCTCCAGGCAGCCGAGGAAGCCGTACGCCAGCGGCATCTCGCGCTGATGGTCTCCGTTCCCTCCACCCAATCGGCAGAAACCGAAAACCCAAACCAAAACCGAAATCGGTTTTCGGTTTCCGGTGGTTCGGTTTCCCCGGTCGGTTCTTCGGTTCCGTTAGGTATAGATATAGAATTAGATAATTATCCTATTTCTACACCTACACCTGACGAAACCGACCAAACCCAAAACCCGGCACCTGCTGCGAAAGCCCCTGTCCCCCAGGCCGTCCTGACCGACACGGTGGAAAGAGTGATGGAGATAGCGGATTTCACGGAAGGCAAGCGGCAGCAATACCCGGCAATCCGCAAATGGCTGTCCGAAGGCTGTCCGCCGCACATCCTGATCGAAGCCGTCAGGGCGCATAAGCAGGTTCTGACCGCCCGACCCAACCACATGGGCGCATTCCAGGGTCCGATCCGGGCTGCGTGGGAACAGTATCAGGTGCAAGCCCCTGATCCGATGCCAGAACCGGTCATGGAGGAATGGGAAAAGCAGGCCCGCGCGGATCTGGCCGAAGACCGGCGCAAATGGTCTGACCTGATGCAGCAACTGGGCGACTACGGCCGCGCCAAGCGGGAATGGGCACAGACTGCCGCCAGCCTTGGCAGACCAACGGAACTGACCCTTGATGCCTATCTGGATGCCTACCGCCCGCAGGACGTGGCGGCATGAACATGCGGCGGCACAAGCATGTGCGCGAACTGATCGCGCGTGCTCGTGCCAAAGGCTGGCGCGGCAGCCTGACCAGCAAGGGGCATATCCGCCTGATGCATGATCGTGCGGCGCAGTTTGTCATCGCGCCTGGCACGCCATCGGACTACCGGTCATGGAAAAACACGCTGGCGCAGATGAACCGGCTGGTACCGGCCTGATCCCATGTGGATTATTTCGCGGTCTGTGGCGGTCCGCACCCATTAAAACTGGCGGAAAACAGGAATTGGCGACTCGGCTACTGACCTGTGTACAAAAGGGGGATATATTGTGGCCAATTCCTGGCCGCTGATCGATCCTGCCTGATGCCCAGATGCAGCAGGTTCCGCAAAGAGACGATGACGCCGGGAGTCCTGCTTACTGAAAGGCTTCGCGTGTCAGTCGCCGCCCTTTCCCGTCGTCGGGCACAGTCGCCCGATCAGTCCGCCTACCGTCCCGACTTCCGTCCGTCGGAGACACGTATCGCCCACCATGACCTTGCGCTGGTGGATGTCGAGATCACCAGGAAATCCCGCCCTGTCGAGGTCTGGCGTCGGTGCGCCGGGCTGTATGGCCTGTTGCGTTCCAAGGCGATTACCGAAGGTCAGGTCCAGTCTGCCCAGTTCTGGGCAACCGATTACGAAATCAGCGCCCTTGGTGGAACCGATCCGAAAATGGAACACGGTGCAAAACGCGGTGACATTCATGACGCCATGATCGGGCGTATGGGATCTGCCGCGCGCCGTGACTACATCCGCCAGCGCATCGGTGCGCGCGGCGAGCAGCTGCTGGTGCTGCTGATGATCGATGGGCTGTCCCTCAATGACATGGCGGCACGGCTGAAACAGGACAAACGCAACACGTCAGGTGCGCTGTGTTTTCTGCTGGAACAGCTTTCCGAACATTATGACGGGATGCCGGGACCTTTATGGAAAGGTTGACGTGCCACCGCTTTTAAGTCATTTGTGGCAAACTATCGTTATGCGTGGGTCCAGAGAATGGACGCCACGCTTTTTTTATGCCCGCTCGGGCGTTCCCAACATAGAGCCATCAGATGAAATCACAGCTGCCGACCCTGTCGCGCGGCGACATTGTCCTGCGCGGTAACCGGCACGGCATTGTCGTGACCCTGACAAACCGGCGCATGTTGGTCGTGCCGCTGGAATGGAGACCGTTCCCCCGTCATCGGGCTGATGTCGGAATCGGGACACTGGCGTCGCAGGTCATGTTCCATGATGCGGTTGCGCGGTGCGGAGATAGCCAGTGGGTAAGCCGGGAAGCCCAGCGTTTCGTTGGGCGCGTGTCCCCTGTTGTCGTGACGGCAGTTGTGAACGCCATCCGCCGGGAAGAAATAGACCGTCAGAGTGAGCAGTTTCCCGCCGGCCTGGTCAAATCGACATTGGCCTTCGGTCCCATGATGGGCAGTCGCGGGCGGCGCGTTGGCGCGCCTTCGCTGGGATGAGCGGGGGAAAGTTCACCGCCAAGGTTGCAGCGCGAATTAGTTTCGGTGGCATTATCGGCGGCCTGGCCATGAATGCTGCTCATGACATTGCGGGGCATAATGCTGGAACGGCGCTTAGCATCGCTTTAGCGATCAGCGCGGCAGCCGCTGTCCTGTCAGTGATCGGGGACATGTAGATCGATGAGCGATAGCATTGGCGGAAAACCGCCGGTCCCGAGGAAATATCTAGAAGCAGTGGCCAACCAGAAAGCCGGGATCATCAATGCCGGCCCTCTGCGCAGCTTCCGCTTTTTGGCACGTCGGCCGGATGGCATTGAGTTCATTTTCTGGGTGAAAGCACACGACAGCGCAGGCGCGGCGGATCTGGCTGCCGTTTATTGCATGCACCACGGCTATCACGATTGTGGCCGTGTAGTCGGCAACAGGAGCGCATTCGACCGCGCAGCAGCCGAAGCGACCCACCGGTTAGGGACGAAACAATGATCGATCTCATCCATGCACTGAGCGCAATGCCGATCGTCCGGTTCTTCGATCTGCTCATTCTCGCGGGCTGGATCGTGGCGCAGCCCATGCTGTGCATCGCCATCTGGCGCGCCCCATAGCCGCAAGGATAACTCAAAGTTATCTGGCAGCGCCGGATCGGGCATCCGCAAGATAACCCCATGCAGGGGCCTGATAGCCGCAAGATAACACCAGTTATCTGGCGGATTTCAGGGGGGCTTAACCACCCCGTTTTATAATGAAATCATATGGTTAGCGGAGACCGCGCCATGCCGTCCACTGATGAGGCCCCAAAAGCCCCTCAGAACTCGGCCGACAATCTGCTGATCAAGACATGGCTTCACAACCGTGGTGCGAACACGCGCCGCGCGTATGAAAGCGATGTCCGCGCCTTCCTTGCGCATGTGGGCAAACCGCTGGCGCAGGTGACGGCGGCCGACCTGCAAAGCTGGTACGACAGCCTGACGGGAGCGGACGCCACGCGACGGCGGAAGCTGATGGCCGTCAAGTCGCTGCTGTCCTATGGCGCTGCCATGGAAATGCTGCCCCGCGATGTGGGGCCTGCCGTCCGTGTGCCGAAGATGCGCGACAGCCTTCATGAGCGGATCCTTACGCAGGAACAGGTGCGCGACCTCATTGATGGGGAAACGGACCCGCGCAGGCGGACAATGCTGCGCGTCCTGTATGCCACCGGCCTGCGTATCTCCGAGCTTTGCGCCATCCGGTGGAAAGACCTCAAGCGCCGCCAGCAGGGCGGCGTCGCCCATGTGTTCGGCAAGGGCGGCAAGAACAGAACCGTCGAGATCCCCGCCAAGGTGTGGAAGGAGATCGTGGCGCTGCGTGTTGATAGTCGGCCAGAAGCGCCGATGGTCCCCGGCCACGATGGCGGTCCGCTTAGCGTCGATGCGGTCCACCGCTCCGTTAAGCGGGCCGCGAAGCGCGCAGGCCTGCCATCGCAGGTTTCCGCGCACTGGCTGCGCCACGCGTACGCCAGCCACATGCAGGACAACGGCGCGCCGGCGCATGTGGTGCAGCAGCAGCTGGGCCACACATCGCTGGCGACCACGACACGATACAGCCACGCACGCGAAGGCGCGGGCGCTGGGAAATTTCTGGACCTGTAGCGTCACGCACGCCGGTCCCCTCACCCGTGAAGCAAGGAAGCCTCATGAAGCCGAGCCGCAAGCCGCGCCAGCCCGCAACGGATGTCACTGTCTGGGAGCGTGCCGCCGCGCATTATCGTCGTATTGCGGGCCGTGACCGTCGCCCTGGCGTGAAGATCTGGGCCAGCGACCGCGCGGCGGAATGCGCGGCCAACATGCGGCGTGCGCAGCGGGAGGCCGCATGATGGTGCCCGAAGGCTACATGCAGGATTCAGGCGGTCGCCTTGTGCCCCGTGACAAGGTCAAGCCTGAACACCTGATGGTGGATGAGCTGGTGCGCGAGACGTTCACCGGCGCAGCGGAACTGCGAAAGGCGCTGAGTGGGTTTCGCAAAAAAGCCTTCGAGGACATCCGCACCGTCCTGGCGCTCATTGCCGAGAAGTATGGCACCACATATGGCGGCCAGAAGGGCAACATCACGCTGACCAGTTACGACGGGCTGAAAAAGATCACCATCGCGATGGGTGATTCCATTTCGTTTGGGCCAGAACTGCAGGCTGCCAAGTCGCTGATCGACAGCTGCCTGGGGCGCTGGTCCAAGGGCGCTGACGAGAACCTGCGCGTCATCGTCACGGATGCGTTCGAAGTCGGCAAAGAGGGCAAGATCCGCACGGACAAGATCCTCAGCCTGCGCCGCCTCAATATCGATGATGAGGAATGGCTGCGCGCGATGCAGGCCATTTCCGACAGCATCCGCATCGATGCAACCAAGGCTTACATCCGTTTCCATGAGCGCGCGCGGCCGGAAGATGACTTCCGCCAGGTGCCGCTGGATATCGCCCGGGCTTGACCCCCGTCCTCTCATCACAGGAAATCGTAATGCACCCCACGCACCATGTGCATATCAGCACGGGCTTCATGTTCGTGTGCCTGCTGTTCATTGTCGTCATCGTTGCGCTGTTCGTATGGCTGTCCTGGTCGGATCGGCGTGCCAAGCTGATCAAGATGCAGATCGATCAGCGGCACGCAGAACAGATGGAGCGGATCCGGCGTGGACATGATGACCAGATTGCCCGGGCCGTTGCCGCTGATACCCGACAAAAGGCTGAGACGAATGACGCAAACCCTAAGCCTGCTTTCGCAAGCTGCATTGCGTCCGATGGTAGTCGTCTCGGGGATCGCACTTATGGCGATCCTTCTGACCCGTTTGGACGACGTGCGCGGCGTGATCGCGCCCCGGTCTGCAATGACAGCACCCCAGCAGCCCCCGTCATAGTCAATACCGGTTCCGGTCGTTCGGGTGGGTCTGACTTTGTCGAAGGTGCGCTCCTGGGCGGTATCGCCGGATCCATGATGGGCGGCCGCGACCATGACACCGTCATCGAACGCGATGTCAGCGCACCGGCAGCAGCTCCCGCGCCTGATCCATTCGCAGGCAGTGGTAACGACGCCGGATCCAGTGGCGGTGGTTTCGACTACAGCAGCGGTGGCGGCGATAGCGGTGGGGGCTTTGACTGCGGCGGCAGCAGCGGCGGGTTCGATAGCGGTGGCTGCGACTTCTGACCATGGGTGATTTCAGCATCACGCTGGATACATCACGCATCCAGCGTGATCTGTCAGACATGCAGAAGCAGATCCCGTATGCGACGTCCACCGCCGTAAACAGCCTGGCCTTCGATGCCATGCGACTGGAGAACAGCGCGATGTCGGAAATCTTCGATCATCCGCGCCCGTTCACCACACGCGCCACGCAGGTGGACAAGGCGACGAAAAGCAACCCGACTGCGGTGGTATCGCTGCGGGACCAGCAGGCGAAATACCTGACGCCATACGAGACCGGCGGCGACCACTGGGTCGGCGCAAGGGATGGCACGGGTGACCTTCTGGTGCCAGTGGATGGCAGGACGGACGCATACGGCCAGATCCCACGTGGGCTGATCAAACGACTGCTGGCGCGCCCTGACGTGTTCGCGGGCACCGTCCGTGGCATCCGTGGCATCTGGCAACGTCCGACAGCACGGGGCGCACGCCGCAACGCAGCCCCCGCGAAGCTGAAACTGCTCTACATGTTCAGGGCCAACAAGGCAGTGGACAAGCATCTCGACTTCGAGCAGCGCGCGGCGGAGATGGTCCAGCGTGAAGGCCCGAAGGCCATCGAGGCGGCGATCCTGAAAACCATCCGCACGGCCCGCTGACCCACGGGCGGCCCAGATGCACGGGAGGGTCGCCCTCCCCGCGTAGGGAATGCCTTGGGTCCTTCCTGCGACTTTTCGCATCGCGGGGTTGCGCGAGCCCGTACGATCTCTAGCTGAGATAAAATTTTCAGGTTGCAGTTGCAGTTGCACTTTCCGTGAAAAAACCCTCGATCAGCCATAGTGAGGCCGCGCGCCGCGCAGGCGTAAGCCGTGCGGCAATTCAAAAACATCTAGCTTCCGGCAGGATTGTTTCCGACGGCAAGCGCGTGGATGTCGCGTCGTTCGAGGAATGGCTTGCCGAGCGCACGGACCTGCAACCCGACCTGCAACCAGAGGTGCAACCCGGGTTGCAGGTTGCAGATGAGGTTGCACCCATCAATGAGCTGCGTCCGGACCTGATACCGGACGAAGCGTGTCAGCAGATCGAGAAAGGACTGGCTCCCTACACGACGCAGGAAGCCAACCGGATTGAGAAGAACTACAAGGCGCTCATGCGCAAGCTGGAATACGACCTGAAAGCTGGAAAGGTCGTTGAAAGTTCGAAGGTGGTCGAGACCGTTGGCGAGGAATACGCCCGCGTGCGCACCAAGCTGCTCGCCATGGCCGCCGAGAAAGCCCCGTCCCTGCACCGCTGCAAGACCGTAGCCGAAGTGCAGGACCGTCTGACCACGCTAGTGACACGCGTCCTGGAAGAACTGACTGCGGATGGCGATCCTATCACCGGGCAGCAGCCTCTATGAGCGGGGGCTGAAGCTATTCCGGGCTGAACTGGCGCGCGTGCGCCGGGAGACACTCAAGCCGCCGCCGCGCCTGACCCTGAGCCAGTGGGCGGCAAAGTATGCCGTCCTCTCTCGTGAATCGAGCGCGGAGACAGGCCGTTTCGAGGCATTCGCCTACCAGAACGGCATCATGGATGCCTTCACGGATCCGGCTGTCGAGCGGATCTACGTCAAGAAGTCCGCCCGCGTCGGTTACACGAAGATCCTCGACCACGCTGTCGGCTATTACCTGCAGCAGGACCCCTGCCCGATCCTTCTGGTGCAGCCGCGTGAAACGGATGCCGAGGACTACAGCAAGAGCGAAATCGCTCCCATGCTGCGGGACACGCCCGTCCTGGCAGCCCTGACGGGTGATCCCAAGTCGCGTTCGTCGTCCCAGACGCTGCTCAAGAAGACCCTGCTGAACGGGTCATCGCTGACGCTGGTGGGAGCGAACAGCCCGGGCGGCTTCCGTCGTATCACGGCCCGCATCGTGCTGTTCGACGAGGTGGACGGCTACCCGGTCAACGGCGCGGGCAGCGAAGGCGACCAGATCGCGCTGGGTGCCAAGCGGTCGGAGACATTCTGGAACCGCAAGATCGCGGCCGGATCCACCCCGACCATCGCGGGCCTGAGCCGGATCGAGAGCCTGTACGAGCTGGGCGACCAGCGGCGCTACTACGTGCCGTGCCCCCATTGCGGGGAAAAGCAGCCTCTGGAATGGGGTGGCCCCGACACGGCCCACGGCATCAAGTGGGACAAGGACCAGGACGGCAACCATCTGCCGGAAACCGCACATTACGTGTGCCGGCACAATGGTTGCATCATCGAGGAGGCCGACAAGCCCGGCATGATCGATGCCGGGGAATGGGTAGCGCATGCCCCGTTCAAGGGCATCGCCTCTTTCCACATCTGGGCAGGTTACTCCCTGTTCCCGAATGCCAGCTGGACCAAGCTGGTAGCAGAATGGCTGGACGTCAAAAACGACCCGCTCAAGCGCCAGACCTTCATCAACCTGACGCTGGGCGAGGCTTACGAAGATCGCGGCGACGGTGCGCTGAATGAAATCAGCCTGGCCGCCCGCGTGGAAGTCTGGCCCGGGGAAGTTCCGGACGGCGTAGCCATACTGACAGCCGGCGGCGACACCCAGGACGACCGTGTCGAACTGGAGATCGTGGGCTGGGGCCGGAATGAGGAACGCTGGTCCATCGCCCATATCGTCATCGAGGGAGATCCGGACGGCCCCGAACTGTGGGAACGAGTGGACGAGGTTCTCAAGCGGCAGTGGTATCGCGCCGATGGCCGCCCGTTCACCCTGGCAGCTGCCTGTATCGATTCAGGCGGCCATCATACGCAGAAGGTCTATGAGTTCTGCCGTGCCCGTCTGGGCCGCAAAATCTGGGCCGTGAAGGGTGAGTCGGCGCGTGGCGGGGCCAGATCCCCCGTCTGGCCGACAAAGCGCCCCAGCGCGCGCAACAAGGCGGCTTTCCGCCCTGTCATCATCGGGGTCAACGCGGCGAAGGATGTGATCCGCAGTCGCCTGCACCTGCCCCAGCCGGAACCCGATGAGCCATCGCCGGGCTACATGCATTTCCCGGCTGACCGCGACATCAACTACTTCGCCCAGCTGGTGGCAGAACGGTCCGTACGAAAGACCAAGGGCGGCCAGACATACCGGGTCTGGGAAAAGATACCCGGCCGCGCGAACGAGGCGCTCGACCTTGCGGTCTACAGCTACGCCGCCCTGTGCGGCCTCCTGTATCTCGGTCTGCGGCTGAACAAGAAGGCCGATGACATCGCGGCCGAGAAAGTCGAGCACCCGCCGCCACCACCTGCCGAACCGGTGCAGGAGGACGGCAGCCCGCTGCATGACGGCATGGCGGTACAGTCGCTCACCGTCACGCGCCGGGATCCGCAGTCAACTGACGGATCCAAACGCAAACGATCATGGGCGGAACGCCTGCCCTGATCCGGTCAAAAAGGAGATGCCCCTTTATGATGGGCAGTCCCTACCCCTTCCTGCCGCAGGCTACCTACAACCCTGCAACCAGCATTCTGGCAGGTATGTCGCAGGCTCAGCTGCAGGCGGCACTGAGCACCGCGCAGCAGACCCTTATCGCCCTCCAATCCGGGCAAAAGGTGGTATCGGTCAGCTATGCGCAGGGCGATGGCAGCCGGTCGGTTACCTACAATCAGGCCTCCATTTCCAACCTGACCATGCTGATCCAGCAACTGCAGCGCCAGCTGGGTATCCCCGGCGTGCGCCGCAGGGCACTGAGGCCTGTATTCTGATGGGCGTTGGTGATTTCATCCGCAGGGTGGCATCGCCTCTGGTTCCGAAATCTGGCCCCGGGCGGCGCATCCTCAACGCGCTGACCTCGCCGTTCGGCACACCGTATGATGCGGCCGACATGTACGGCCAGCGCATGCAGGGGTGGCAGCCTTACCTGGGGTCCGCTGATACGGAATTAAGCCCGTATCGTGACCGGATCGTCAGCCGCGTGCGTGACCTGGTCCGCAATGACGGCTGGGCATCCGGGGCGGTTACACGGACACTGGACAATGCCATCGGCGTCAAGCTTCGCCCCATATCGAAGCCTGACTACCGTGCCCTTGCCCGCCTGAGCGGCACCACCGCTTTCGATGCGGTCTGGGCGAAGGAGTATGCGCAGGCCGTGGACGCCCACTGGCGCACATGGGCGGACGATCCGCTGCGCTACAATGATACCGAGCGCATGCTGACCTTTGGCCAGCAGATGCATCTGGCCTTCCGTCACCTGATCGTGGATGGCGATGCCCTGGCGCTGCTGCCATGGATGGAGGACCGCGTCGGCCTTGGCGCCGCGCAATATGCCACGACCGTCCAGATCATCGATCCGGACCGCCTAAGCAACCCGCAGCAGACCTTCGACCTGAAGAACCTGCGCAACGGGGTCGAGATTGACCCGAACAGTGGCGCGCCGATTGCCTACTGGATCCGCAAGGCCCATCAGGCGGACTGGTACAGCGCGGCCGACACGGTCACATGGGACCGTTACGAACGGGAGACCGGCTGGGGCCGTCCCAATGTCGTGCATATGTTCGAGCATCATCGCGGCTCCCAGCATCGCGGCGGTGCCGGCATCCTGACGCCCGTCCTGCAGCGCCTGAAAATGCTGATCAAATACGACGGGACCGAACTGGACGCCGCGATCATCAACGCGACGTTCGCAGCCTACATCGAAAGCCCGTTCGATCCCGCCATGACGGCCGAGGGTCTGGAAGGTGGCGACGAGCAGCTCGCCTATTATCAGGACCAGCGCATCGCCTTCCACCAGCATCGGAACATCTCGCTTGCGGGATCCCGCATGCCGATCCTGTTCCCGGGCGAGAAGATCAACACCGTCTCGGCAGCCCGACCGGCCAGCAACTTCCGCGACTTCGAGCGCGCGGTGCTGAACAACGTCGCCAGTGGCGCGGGCCTCTCGCCCATGCAGGTCAGCAATGACTGGTCGGACGTGAACTATTCGTCCGCCCGTGGATCCCTGCTGGAAGCATGGAAGACCATGAAGCGCCGGCGCGATGATTTCAGCATCGGCTTTCCGACCCTTATCCGCCTGTCCTGGCTGGAAGAGTCCATGGAAGAGGATGCCCTGCCGCTGCCGCGCGGCGCGCCACCGTTCATTCAGGCGCGCGCAGCCTATGCCCGTGCCATCTGGCTTGGCCCCGGCCGTGGCTGGATCGATCCGGTGGCGGAGAAACAGGGTGCCGTGTTGGGCATGGATGCCGGCCTCTCCACCCTTGAGACCGAATGCGCGGAGAACGAAGGCGCGGACTGGGAGGAAACCCTCGATCAACGCGCCATCGAAGTGCAGGCGTTCAAGGACCGCAACCTGCCCACCCCGGAATGGGCCGGGCAGAACCTTGCATCGAAAACCGACAGGAAACCGGAAGCAGAATGAAGAGCCTCGCGCTTGCCCAGAGGATGCTGGGCCGCCCGCTCGCCCTCACGCCTGACCGCATGGAGGTCGTGCGGCACCTGCTGGCGCATGGTTCGGACGATATGGCCATGTTCGGCCCCGTTCAGGAAAAGGCGGACCGAGACCCCGTGCTAGGCACAGTGATTTCCGATGTGGCCGTCATCCCCGTTTCCGGCGTGCTGCTGCCCGGTGAAAGCCCCGGCTGGTGGTGGAGCGGGGCGACGTTCTACGAGGACATCAATGTCGCCTTCCAGCAGGCCATCAATGATCCGTCCATCAAGGCCGTTGTCCTCCTGGTCGACAGCCCCGGCGGAACGGTCGCCGGCTGCTTCGATCTGGCCGACCGCATTTACGAAGGACGCGGGGCAAAGCCCATCGTCACGATCGTAAACGAAAGCGCCTATTCCGCCGCCTATGCCCTCGCCAGTTCGGCCGACACGATCATCGTGCCGCGCACGGGCGGGGTCGGCTCGATCGGTGTCGTCGGCATGCATGTCGATATCACCGGCGCGCTGGAACAGGCCGGCATCAAGGTCACGACCTTCCAGTTCGGCGACCAGAAAACAGATTCCTATCCCACGACCACCATGTCGGAAGAGGCCGCCAAACGGTTTCAGGCCGACATCGATGCGATGGGTGAACTGTTCGTCGCCACGGTTGCACGCAACCGCGACATTCCGGCCGACCGTGTGCGCGCCACACAGGCCGGAACCTTCCTCGGCCAGCGCGGCGTCGATGCCGGCCTGGCCGATGCCGTGATGGGGGCAGAGGCGGCATTCCGCGAACTGCTCGACACGATCGGCTGATTTCTCCCTTCTGGAGCCATTACATGTCCGCACCGCGCAAACCCGGCGCCAGCGCATTTGCACACCTCAAGCCCCGTGCCGAGGGTGACGACAAAGACGACAACAAGACGACCACCGACGGCAAGAAGGCCGAAGGTGACGACACCAACGAAGACCCCGAGGACGAGGGCACCAACGGCAAGAAGGCGGGCAAGAAAGCCGGCAAGAAGGCCGACGACAAGGAAGATGATCCCTGCTGCGAAGATGGTGATGACGACAGCGACAAGGAAGACGAGAAGGACGACGCCAAGGCATCCGCCCGCGCGCGTGAGCGTGGCCGCTGCGCCGCGATCTTCATGTCTCCCTCTGCTGCCGTGAACCCGGCCGCCGCCGCTGAACTGGCGTTCGGCACGAACCTGCCCCGCAGCAAGGCCATCGGCATCCTCGACGCCACCGTCGCATCGATGCCCGCGCCTGCGCCGCAGGCAACCGTGCAGCGTGAACCGTCCCTGCGCAGCCGCATGCGCGGCAATGCCGTGGCACCCGCCACGCAGGACGCATCGGAAAACCAGAACCGCCCCGGCGCACGCCTTGGCGCGTCCCTGCGCCATGTGCGCGGCGATCGATAAGGAGAACGGCTGATGTCCGGTTCCCTCAACAGCTACGGCTTCTATCCGCAGGCCCGCTCGGCCCTGTTCGTCCCTGACCAGCTTGTCGCGGGCAACATGAAGCTGGTCACGCGCACCGTGACCTTCGGTGCCAGCCAGACCCTGCCGCGCGGCGCGGTCGTCGGCCGCGTAACGGCGACGGGTCAGTATATCCTGTCCGTGGCCACGGCCACCGATGGCAGTGAGACGCCCTGCGGTATCGTGGTCGATGCCGTGGAAACGGCGGCTGGCGCGACCCAGACCGGGGCCATCTACGAGATGGGCGAGTTCAACTCGAATTACATGACGTATGACGCGAGCTGGACCCTCGACACCCTGACGCAGGCGCTGCGCCAGTGGGCCATCTTCATCAAGACGGGCCTCTCGAACGACATCGTCTGATCGTTCGCTCTTCCATAGAAATCAAGGATTACACCGTGGCAGGTTCTGTTACCGGTAGTGCTGGCGTTCAGGGGTCCCTGAACGCCATGCTCGGCGCGTACGACATCGCCGAGTTGGTTTATTTCGTGCGTAACCTCAAGACGGCGCAGAGCTTCCTGCTCGACCACATGTTCCCCAACATGGTGGAATCGGACGCCCCGGAAGTTGCGATCGACGTCGATGTCGGTAAGCGGCGTCTGGCCCCCTTCTGCTCTCCGCTGGTCGAAGGCAAGCTGGTGGAAAGCCGCCAGTGGCAGACCAACCTGTTCAAGCCGGCCTACATCAAGGACTGGCGCAACCCCGACCTGCTCAAGCCCGTGCGGCGCGCAATCGGCGAGCGTCTGATGGGCGGCATGTCGCCTGCGGAACGGCTGGAAGCCAATCTCGCATGGGAAATGGCCGATCAGATGGACATGATCCTGCGCCGGCAGGAATGGATGGCGGCCAATGCGCTGGTCAGCGGCAAGATCACCGTCGTCGGCGAAGGCTACCCTGACCCGATCGTGGTGGATTTCCAGCGTGACCCGGCCCTGACCGTGGCCCTGACCGGCACCGCGCAGTGGGGGCAGACCGGCGTTTACCCGTCGGACTACATCACCGCCTGGGCTGCGCTGGTCCTGCAGAAGTCCGGTGCCGCACCCACCGAGGTCATCTTCACGAATTCCACCTGGAACGCGTTCAAGAACGACCCGAAGGTGCTGAATGCCATCGTGTGGCCCGGCCGCACCGGTGATTCCAGCGCGGATCTGGGTGGCCGCGTCGTGAAGGGGGCCATGTATATGGGCCGCTGGGGTCAGTTCGACCTCTACCTTTACAACGACTGGTACGTCGATCCGGTGACGGATGTCGAGGAACCGATGATCGCGGATGGCACCGTCATCCTTGGCGGTCCCGGTGTGGAAGGCACGCGCGCCTATGGCCTGATCATGGATCCAGCCTTCAATTATGGCCCGCTCGCCTACGCCCCCAAGCTCTGGTACAAGGAAAACCCGGCGACCATCAACCTGCTGATGCAGTCGGCACCCCTTGTCATCCCGTCGCGAGTCAACGCCTGCATGGCGGCCACCGTCATGGCTGCCGGCGCTGACGTTCCCTCCCCGACCCTGTGAGGCTGACAGATGGCTGACGACAAGAAGAACAATGGGATCGAGGTTCTTACCCTGATCCCGGTTTACCCTGAACCGGGCAAGGCCCCCTATCCGATTGGTACCCGCCTCAAGGTTCCCCTTGAGACGGCCGCATTCTGGAAGGGACGCGGCATCGCCCGTTTCGCCAATGACCCGCGTGAAAACGCCGCGACCGTGTCTGCCGGCATTGCCGACCACGTCAAGAATGCGCCGCTGCCGCCCGCGCCCGTCATGACGCCGCCGCCTGCATCCATGCAGCAGGGCTTCACGCCCCCGGCTGCGTGAGCATCGATTTCGGGCAGCTTGTCCTCGGTCCGTGCCTGGACGCCTTCGCCAATCCCTACCCGTGGCAATCCCAGTCCCTATCCGGTCCGGTAATCATCAACGGCATATTCGATGATGGTTTCAGGGGACTGGATCCACAGGGGGATTTCCCTGGCACGACGCCTGTGGACATCACCACCAGCCTGCCCCGCCTTGGTGTCAGGCTGTCGGACTTCCCGATGCCACCTGCCCAGGGCGATGAGTTCGTCATCAATGGCCAGACATACAGCATCCGCGAGGTCCAGCCGGACAGTCACGGCGGTGCGTGTCTGGAACTGAACCTTGTGGACATCAATACGACATGACGCTTTACCGCGTGCAGCTGCGCGATGCAGCCGTGCAGGCGCTGATCGCAGCCAAGACGCTGGTCGGCGCGAATGTGCTGGTCAACCGCAGCCTGCCGCTGCCGATCGCAAAACTGCCTGCCATCCTCGTCACCGCCCCGCGTGATCAGGGCACAACGACAGGGCGCAACCAGCCTGGCTTCACGCGGGTCACCACGCTGGCCATCCGGGGTCAGCTGTGCGGTGCGTCCCCTGAACAGGTCGCCATGGATCTGGACCAGCTGGCGGAACAGATCGAGCTGGCCATCATGCTCGATGTCGGGCTGCAGGCGATGATCACCCAGGTCACCTCGCTGAATACCGAGTTGATCGTGAACAGCGAGACCCGCGAACATACCGGCGAAGTCCGAATGCTGTTCGGTCTGGAATACATCGAATACTACCCCCCTGCGGGCACGCCGCTGACCGAGGTCACCGGACAGATGCAGGCGAACGGCAATTCCGATTTCGCCGACATGCAGGTGCCGATCACCCTCAACTGAGGTCCCCCACATGTTTGTAAAACCCGCCCCGGGCCGCTCAGTGCGGTGGCCCGGCACCATGCGGCTGCTCAAGGCTGCGGGTGAAACCGTGCCCGAAACAGGCTTCTGGCTGCTGTGCCTGCACAACGGTGACGTGGTGAAGGCCACGCCGCCCGCCGCATCGGCCGCGCCTGTTTCGCCCTCTCCTTCGCCCGCGCACCTGTCCGGTGGCGCGGCGGCCATCCCTGAACCCGCCGAGGCCCACGCATGAGCGGCTCCATCACGGTGCCGGGTTACCCGACCAACAACCGGGTGCCCGGCTTTTATTTTGCCCTGGACAATTCCAGGGCAAATACCGCGTCCTACGGCCGCCGCGTGCTGATCATCGCGCAGACCACGACCGGCGCGGCCCTTGCGGGCACCGCGCGCCTGTCCGCCGGGATCAGCGATGCGCAGGGCCTGTATGGCATCGGCTCACAGGCCGCGATCATGGTGGCGCAGTATTTCGCCCTCGACCCGCTGGGCGAGGTCTGGGTGCTGCCGCTGGCCGATGATGCAGCAGCTGCTGCCGCCAAAGGCTCATTCGCCATCGCAGGCCCCGCGTCCGCATCCGGAACGCTGTGCCTGTATGTGGGTGACCAGCTGATCCCCACGCTGGTCACGGCGGGCGACACGGCAGCCACCATTGCCGAGAACGTCATCACCGCTGCCGCCGCCGTCACCGGCCTGCCGGTCTCGCTGGCAGTCGATGACACCGTGGCAGGACAGATCAATGTCACGGCGCTGAACAAGGGGCTGTGCGGCAACGACATCGGGCTGGGTGTGGACCTGCTGGGCACTGCTGGCGGGCAGTCCCTGCCCACGGGCGTGTCGGTCACGCTGGGCCAGATGACGGGCGGCACGCAGAACCCGACCACGCTCGCCACCGCACTCGCCACGCTGGGTGACCGTGTGTACGACCTGTTCATCCATCCCTACACCGACACGGCCAGCCTGACGGCGTTCAAGACGCTGTTCAACAACACCGATGGCCGCTGGGCACCGATGAACCAGCTGTATGGCCACGGCATCACCGCCTACCGGGGCACGTATGGGGAAGCCACCACGTTCGGCCTGACCCAGAACGACCCGCACACCACGGTCATGCCGGTATCGGACAGCCCGTCCAGCCCCATGGTCTGGGCGGCACAGGTCGGGGCACTGGTCGCAGCCAGCATCCGGACCAATCCGGCAATCCCCGTGACAGGCGTTGCCCTGACCGTCATGCCGCCCACGGATGCCGGGCGCTTCACGCTGGCCCAGCGCAACAGCCTGCTGCATGACGGCATCAGCACTTTCACGGTGGATGACAGCGGCACGGTCAACATCGAGCGCCTGGTCACGACCTATCAGGAAAATGCCGAGGGCGTGCCCGATAACAGCTACCTCGACATCGAGACGCTGATGACGGCCATGATCTGCCTGCAGGACATGCGCATCTATCTGGCCTCCATGTTCGGCGGCTTCATCCTCGTGGCTGATGGCACGAAGATCCCGGCGGGGGCCAAGGCCACCACGGCCCAGCTGATCGGCAAGGCCTGCGCCGCCCGCTACCGCTGGCAGTGCACGCAGCTGTGGGCGCAGAACGCTGCCACCTTCGCCACCAACCTGCAGGCGCAGAATCAGGGTGGCGGGCAGGTCTTCCTGCTCATGCCCTATGACTTCGCCAACCAGCTGTGGGTCATCGCTGGCAACTGCCAGTTCGTGAAATCGTAAGGAGCCGCCATGTCCGGAACCGTCTATCGCGGGCCGCTTGGCGGCACCGCGACCCTCACCCTCAACGGCATCCCCTTCAACGTCGTGGGCGAAGGCCAGTGGCAGGCCTCTGGCCCGGTCAACGAGACCGCCAAGGGCCAGTCTGCCGTCGAGGGTTTCACCCAGATGCCTGGCCAGGGCTTCATCAGCGCCACCTGCCGTGACCGCAGGGACTACCCGGTCAGCAGCCTGCAGGGCGCGTCCGACCTGACCGTCGTGCTGGTCTGCGCCAACGGCAAGGTCATTACCTGCAACACCGGCTGGCAGACCGAAAACATCACCGTCAACACGCAGGAAGGCACGTTCGAACTGCATGTCGAAAGTGACACCGTGACCGAGGATATCGTTTCGTGAGCCATCACCACAGACAGCCCACCGATGAAGAAGTCATGGCCATCGTGATTTCTGCTGGTGATGACGTGGAACAGGAAGATGACGGGGACCGCACCCTCGTCATCGATCTGGACCCGCCGCTTGAGGTGAAAAAGGCCGGCACGTTCGAGGCGCTGCGCCTGCATGAACCCAACGTGTACCAGATCCTGTGCGCGGCGCAGGCCATGGGCCGGCAGATGACACCGGAATCGGTCTACAATTCCCAGATCGGTCTGGTCGCACGCATCTCCGGTGTGCCGGAACGGGCCATCATCGAACTGCCCAGCACCATCCTCGACCGTGCTGTCGTGTTCGTCACGGGGTTCGAAGAAGACGCGCGGCGCAGGCCCGGTGAAGAACCTGACACCGCCCCGTCCTTTTCTTTAATTTTCCCCGACCCGATCGAGGCCACCGGCCGCACATTCAGCGATATGGCGCTGCGTGAGCCAACGGTGCGCGAACGCCGGATCATGAAGGCGGCGGAAGCAAAGGGCACGCCGGAAGCCTTCCTGCAGGCGGAAATCGCCCTGGTCGAGGCAGTCAGCGAATGGCCCAAGGCCGCCGTCCTCAAGATGCCGATCAGCAGGTTTGCAAAAGCTGCCGACTACCTGACCGGTTTTTTTATTTCTGGCCCGGCAACTGGGAACGTCTAGGCGCGGACCTGTGCCGGTTCTTCACCGGCTGGTCACGCCATGACGTGGAAACGCTGACCGGCACCGACATGGTCGACGCGATCGAGACCGCCAGCCAGATCGCGGCGGAACAGAAACGGGAGGCCGAACGTGCCAAACGCAGGCGTTAAGGTTGTCATCAGCGCGGCCGACCGGGCCAGCCAGACGATCGAGCGGATCAATACCCGCATCGCCCGCATGCAGGCCCCCGTCCGCCGCGTGCAGGCGGCCTTTGGCCGCTTTGCCAGCCTGTCGGGCCTGTCCCGCCTGAATAATGGCATCGTCGGCGTCGGCCGGTCTGCCCTGGGTGCGTTCCAGTCGCTGGGCCAGATTGTCCCCGTGCTCGGCACGCTGACCGGTGCCGCCAGCGTGGCGGGCGTGTACCGCCTTGCCAGCGCGTGGGCACAGGTCGGCACAGACCTGCGCACCACATCGCGCACCATGGGCATGGCGCCGCAGAAACTGCAGGCCATGCAGAACGCAGCCAAGCTGGCTGGCGGCTCGGCTGAATCCATGACCGGTGCGCTGCAGCAGCTGTCCCAGACCAGCTGGGCTGCATCCCATAATCAGGACCCGGCCGCTGCCGCCCAGTTTAGGGCGGTCGGCGTATCCATGAAGGAACTGCAGACCCTCACCCCGGACAAACTGTTCCAGCGCGTAGCCGCACGCCTGCGCGAGATCCGCAACCCGGCCGCGCAGGCTGTCGCGGCAACCACGTTATTCGGTGGTGCTGCACAGGGTCTGATGCCCATATTCCAGCAGACCGGGCGCGAGTTTGAACGCAACCTGCAGCTGGCAGAACGCTATGGCGTGATGAACCAGAAAGGCGTGGATGCAGCAAATCGCATGCGGCAGGCCCAGCAGCAGCTTGGGCTGGCTGTGGAAGGCTTCGGTAACAGTCTGGCGCAGACGCTGGAACCCGCCATCACACCGGTTCTGCAATTCATGGCGGAGTGGATCGCAGTCAACGGCAAATGGATCTCGCAGGACATAGGAAAATACGTCGGGCAGTTCGTCACATGGATGCGCACGGCCGGTTGGAAGCAGATCAAGGGCGATATCAGCAGCACCTATCAGGCCATAAGCAATGTTGTGGACCGCCTGGGAGGTTGGAAATCAGCCGGACGCGATGCGCTGATCGCCATTGCCGCCCTTTATGCGATGCCAGTCCTTACAGGCCTCGCCTCCATTGCGGCGGCGGCCGTCACGATCGGCACAGCACTCGCCGCCATCAGCCTGCCCGTAGCAGCTGCGATCGCCGCTGTCGCGGCACTCGGGGTGGCCGGGTATGAACTGTGGTCCCACTGGGGCGGCATCAGCAAGCGGTTCGCCGGCATGTGGAATGGCCTCAAGGGCATATTCCAGAACAATACCGGCTATGTCCGCACCCTGACGGAAGCCCTGTTTCCGGTGCCCGCAATGATCATCAACCACTGGGGGCATCTGGGAAAGTTCTTCTCGGATATGTGGGACGGGATCAAGGACGCGTTTTCGTCGGCCTGGAGCTATATCTCGCCCATCGTGGACAAGATCTCGCAGTCCATCGATGCGGTATCCAACAGCTGGATCGGCAAGAAGATCGCAGCGGCTGCTGGCGCTGTGGAACAGACGGTCATGTCCGGCGTCAGCGCCGTAGGCAGCTACGACCGTAAGGGCATGGACTGGTATGCCGGGTATGTCGATCGCATAACCGGATACCGGTCGCCCCGGCTTGCGGCCCCGATACAGCAGGCGGGGATCGCGGCGGCCCAGCGATATGGCCTTGACCCGGACCATTACCTGGCACTCCTGCGCACGGAAGGCGGCGGCTACAACAACGTCTCCAAGGCCGGGGCCTTCGGTCCCGGGCAGCTCATGCCGGCAACGGCGCGCGGGCTTGGAGTGGCGGATTCGATCAATGCCCCGGATTATGACTGGCGCAAGAACCTTGATGCCAGTGCACGGCTATATAGCCAGCTGCTGAAACGGGCCGGCGGCGATTATGCTGTGGCGGATGCATCCTACAATGCAGGGCCATACAGCAGGTCCGTGTCCCGGTTTGCCCAGACACATGACCTGTCCGTCCTGCCAAAGGAGACGCAGGATTATGTCGCCACGATCGCGCGTGACAGCCGTTCGGCACCGGCAATGAGCGTTCCCCCCGGGACAGCAGCCGGAACGGCGGCGACCCCGCAGGGTGGAAGTGGCCAGCCCCAGTCCATGACCGTTCACGTCAGGGCGGATCCGGGGACACAGGGCCGTGTGACCCGATCCACACCGGGTACGCGCGTCGTCAACCAGATGCCCGTCCAGCAGGCCATGCCGCCCGCGCTCACACCCGTAGGAAACTGACATGGCCGGAATCATCACGACCCTTGCGGAAGAATACCTGCAGGGGTCGTTCCGTGGCGTCCCCTTTGTGGTTGTCGGCAGCGGCGGCAGCAACGGGCGCAATTTCCAGATCCACCGTTACCCGTTCCGCGACCAGCCATGGGCTGAGGATCTGGGACGCGCCCCGCGTTCCTACCGGATCCGTGGCTTCCTGATCGGCCCCGAATGCCTGGTGCAGCGTGACCTGCTGGTCATGGCGGCTGAAACACAGGGGCCGGGCACGCTGATCCATCCCACGGTGGGCGCGCTGCAGGCCGCCCTCACCCGCTTCGAGTGGTACGAACGCGACGGGGTGATGGGCATCGTCGATATCGAGATGGAACTGGTCGAGGTCGTCAATTACCTCGGCTCGGTCATTACCCTGGCGCTGGACGCCGCCATCGGGGTCGCGGCCGTGGCGTTCGGCGCATCTGCGTCATCCGACTACACCGCCAGTACGCTGACCCCGTATTCCTACGGGCGCTCCGTCCTCGGTGCCGGGCGTACCGTCGCCAGTCTCTGGGGCGCGGGTGCCGTCACGGCCATCCGTTCCCCCAGCGCATGGCAGGCCTCGCTTGGCGTCCTGCCAGGCAACCTTGGCCGGTATGTGGGTGGTAATGGCGCCGCCACCGATCCCGATGCGACCGAGGCCAGCGTGCTGGAAGACCTGACCACGAACGGGCAGGTCGTCAGCGCCAATGTGGCAGGGCTGGCGGATGCGGCAGACGCCACGGCGCTGGCCACCGGCATCCTTGCCGTGCCGGAATCGGTCCGCTCGGCCATCGCGGATCCGGCGGGACAGATCGCGGTCCTGACCCCGCTGGTGTCCTGCGATGCCACGGTGATGGCCTCCAGCGCACCGATCGGCGGGGCCATTGCAACGGCGCAGGCCGCGACTGCAACGCTGTGCCGGCAGGCTGCCCTGCTGTCGCTGGCCCGCGCCTGCGGGGACTGGCAGCCTTCATCCGCCGAGGACGCGCAGGCCATGCGCCTCAAGGTCGGCACGCTGCTCGATGATGAAGCCATCACGGCGGCCGACAGTGGCAATGACGCCAGCTTTCAGGCCTTGCGGTCGCTGCGCGCACAGGTGCTGCAGGATCTGGCTGACCGGGGCGCGCGCCTGCCGGACATGATCACCGTCACCCGCAACGCCGCCCTGCCCGCGCTGGTGCTGGCCCAGCAGCTCTATGCCGACGGATCCCGCGCGCCCGACCTGATCCGGCGCGCCGATCCCATCCATCCCGCTTTCATGCCAACCGCATTCGAGGCCCTGTCATCATGAGTGGTGCGCTGACTGCCCTGTCCGACTTTCTGGGATGGAATAACGCCCCGTCGGATCAGGTCTCGATCGTGGTCACGACCGGTGGTGCGTCGCGCCAGATCACCAACTGGACGTCGGCCGTGCTGCGGCTGGGGATCGAGATCATGCCCTGGACGGCAACGCTGGGCATGACAGCCGCCCACGCGTCCGCCACCGGGGCCGGCACTCTCAACCCGGGCGATACCTGTCAGGTCTATATCGGGGCTGATCTGGTATTCACCGGATACGTCATCACCGTGGTGGATGACCTCGGGCCGGAAGATCACATGATCGAGGTGCAGATCGCCTCGAAATCCGTCGATCTGGTGGAGTGCGCCGCCGAGTTCAGCACGTTCCAGATGAACAGTACCAACGTGCTGGCCATCGCGCAGGCTGTTGCCAGTCGCATGAACATTGACGTGATTTCCGTCAACGGCGCAGGCGATACCGACATCCTCGCCTTTTCCGTCATCCTGACGGAAACCGCCTATGAGGTGATCGAGCGCGTCTCCCGTCTTGCCGCCGTGCTGTTCTATGACCGGCCGGACGGCAATATCTGCATGTCAGCCGTGGGCACGCGCCGCGCGGCCAGCGGTTTTACGGTGGGTCAGAACGTCGAACGCATCCAGACCGTACGCAGCCTTGGCGGTCGGTATTCCAAGGTTATCGCCATAAACCAGAATACCGTATCCCTATTCACCGATCCGCATGTCGATGCGCTGGCAAGCCAGATGAGTGCCCTGACCGTAGGCATTGAGGCGACGGACAGTGGCGTGCCGCGTACGCGCATCATGTTCATTCCGGTAGAAAACGGAGACGAGAACAATAAGGTCTGCCAGCAGCGCGCGCAGTGGGAGGTCAACCGCCGGTATGGTCGCGCCTATCCCGTCACGCTGACGGCCGACAGCTGGCGCGACGCGGCTGGACAGCTATGGCTGCCCAACACGCTCGCCCCCGTCACCGCGCGCGACGGCACGGTCTCGGACCTGCTGATCGGGGAACTGACCCTGCGCCAGACGGTCGAGGACGGAACCCATGCCGATGTCGTACTGATGCCCCCCGGCGCCTTCTCGCCTGAGCCTCTGCTTAACCCGGCACTAGCCGATAAATTCCTTCAGGTCATGAACAGTGCGCAGAACAGCGTGGACACATCCATCCAGACCGAGGACTTGGCTGCCCCGAAGAATACCACATCATGACCGCGCCCCTTCTGCGCACCGCGCGCCGTGTGATGATGGCGCTGGGCATCGGCCGCCAGACCGCCAACACGAACGAAACCCCCAACACGCCCACCGTGCAGGCCGCACTGGCGGCGGGGGAGATAAAGGCCGACCTGCCGATCATGCAGGAATACGGGCTGGCCAGCCGGCCGGTGCCGGGGTCCGACCTGGTCATCGCCTTCATCGGCGGCGACCGCACGCGTGGCGTGGTCATCGCCACCGGCGACCAGCGCGGCAGGCCGAAAGACCTGCAGCCCGGTGAGGTCTGCCTGTTCCATCCTTCCACCGGCAGCCGGATCTGGCTCATGGCGGACGGGTCGATCGCCCTGAACCCGGCCAATAACAAGGTCACCACCCCCGGCGATTTCACGGCCGGGGGCACCATCACCGGCAATGAGGTCGTGGCGCAGGGCAAGAAGCTGTCCAGCCACGAACATTCCAACGGTAATAATGGCGCGGATACGGGACCGCCCGTCTGATGCTTACTCCGCCGCGATCCCATGGACCGGGCGAGACGTGCGCTCGCGCACATCAAGGACCTCGATGCCGATCAGCCCGCCATCGGCATCGTAATCCAGCATCACGCCGGGGGAGACTTCGCGGGTTTCCACGGATTTTGCCCCTTCCGGCCCAACCCAGATGAACATGGCGTCGGTCTCGGGATCGTAGCTGGTTTTTATCATGACCTTGCTCTCCGCTTCTCTGCATCCCGGTCAGGGAAAACAGTCAGTACGACTATATCAGAACCCTCGGGCCAATGGACAACACGAAGAATGCGCCCTCCAAGTTCCGGTATGGCGCGATATGAGCGCGTACGCTCGGGATGGATGGGGTCCGCTTCGGTCCATTCCGAGTGCAGGACCGTGTCCGTTACCCATTCAGGTTCGATGCTGCGGCGCTCCATCGCCTCGCGGGCATGCGGTTTGAAAATCAGCGGCATGGCCGGGCCTGTGCTGTGTCTGTGTTCATGCTGCTCCCCTGCCCGGCAGGCATAGCACACAAGACGGCGGCCTCCACGCCCTTCGATCTCACGGAAACATAATGGATATCGCAATCACCTGGAACGTCCGCGAAGCCCGCGGCGACTGGCCCATCGTGTCCAGTGATCTGGCGCTGGACAACCCCCTGAAATCAGCGGTCATGGTTTCGCTTTTCACAGACCGCGTGGCACCGCAGCAGCCATCATCCGATGACACTGCCGTCGGCATCCAGTCCCCTACCGGCCCGACGGGTGCTGCCTCGGCCGACCGGCGCGGCTGGTGGGGCGACGCCTTTGCCGACCTGCCCATCGGCTCTCGCCTGTGGCAGCTCAGGCGCGCGGTCAAGGTCGGCACGCGGGCCATCCCGCGCGAGATCGAGGACATCTGTTCCGAGGCCCTGCAGTGGCTGGTCGATGACGGTGTCGCGACCTCGGTGGATGTCGCGGCCTGGTGGAACCCCACCGTGCGGACCATGGCCGAATTCTCCATCACCATCACCGAGCCGGGCAACAGCACGCCCCGGGTGTTCAAGTTTTCATGGGCCTGGGAGGGTCTGACCTGACATGGCCTATCCACGCCCGACCCTGTCACAACTGCGCCAGCAGGCCCTGCAGGATGTCATAAGCGGCGGCATCCCCGGCGTGACCGCCGTGCTGCGCTTCTCGGTCATCTACGTGCTGTCCATGGTGCTGGCGGGCCTGTCATGGCTGCATTACGGCTATATCGACTGGGTCGCCATGCAGTCGGTGCCCTGGACCGCCACGGGTGCGTATCTGGCCGCCTGGGGCGCGCTCAAGGGTGTGTATCGCAAGGGGGCCACGGCCGCCAGCGGCACGGCCACCTTCACCGCCACCGGCACGGCCGTCATTCCAGCCGGCACGCAGTTCGCCCTGCAGGGCGGCCTGCTGGCGACGGCGTCGGCTGATAGCGTGACGGCCGACGGGATCACCACCGTCAGCTGGACCGCCAGCAGCACCGGCACGGCAGGCAACGTCACGCTGGGCACCATCGTCACCCTGTCCAGCCCGGTGCCGGGCATCCAGACCACGGGCACCGTCACCGACATCACCGTCAGCGGCGCGGATATCGAGGACGATACCGATTTCCGCACCCGGGTCATGGACGCCTACCAGGCGCAGGGACAGGACGGGAAAGCCGATGATTACGTCGGCTGGGCCGAAGCCGTGGCCGGCGTTACCCGGGCGTGGGTGGTCGGCAATGGTGCCGGTGCCGGCACGGTGGTCGTCTACATCATGCTGGATGAGGCCAACGCGGACAACGGCGGTTTCCCCAACGGCACGAATGGCGCGGCCACCGGGGACGACCGCTACACCACCGCGACCGGCGACCAGCTGACGGTGGCCAACGCCATCCAGCCCAGCCAGCCGGTCACCGCACTGGTCATTGTCTGCGCCCCCATCGCGCAGCCCACGGATTTCATCATCACGGATCTGGGCACCGGCAACACCACGGCCAACCAGAAACTGATTACCGAAGCCTTGACCGACATGTTCGTGCGCCTGTCAGCCCCCGGGGGCACCATCAACCCGAACGACTGGGAGGAAGCCATCGGCGCCATCGGGCTGGACAGTTTCGAGGTCCAGTCCCCGACCGGGCCGGTCACGGGTGCCAATGCCGGCACCATGCCGACCCTTGGCGCCATAAGCTTCGCGGCGTGATCCATGGCAGCACCCAGATACTCGGTGGCGGATTTCCGCACGGCGCTTCTCAACCTGCTCCCACGCGGGCGCATCTGGTCGCGTGACCCGGATGGCATGCCCTACCAGATGGCAGGCGTATGGGCGCCGTCGTTCCAGCGTAGCGCCCAGTCGGCCGGTGACCTGATCGATGACGCCTTCCCCTCCACCACGGTCAACCTGCTGCCGGAATGGGAGGCCACGCTGGGCCTGCCGGATCCGTGTGCGGGCGAAAGCCCGACCGTGGAACTGCGCCGTGCCCAGGTGGTGGCGCGCCTGACCGATAACGGCGGCGCGTCGGTCGACTACTTCGTCGCCTTCGCCAGGGCCCTTGGTTACGACATCACCATCACCCAGTTCGCGCCCTCGCGGTTCCGCCGCAAGTTCGGCACGCCCTTCGGCGGCGATGCATGGGCCTATACCTGGCAGGTCAACTGCCCGCAGCTGACCATCAACCGCCTGAAATTCGGCCAGTCCTTCGGGAACCCGTGGGCGACATGGAGCAATGCGGTGCTGGAATGCGAGCTGAACGCCCGCAAGCCCGCGCACACCATCCTCATTTTCAACTACAGCTAAGGAAAACCGATGGAACTGATCATCGGCACCGGCACCGTTGTCGAGGCTTCACGCGACACGATGCCCGCCACCGGCACGCCGGGCTGGGCGACTGACGGGGATCCGGCCGCCACCATCCCGGCCACGGATTTCCCCGCCTCCCATTACAACATGCTGGTGGCCGAGGTGGTGCAGGTCATCCTTGATTCCGGCCTGACGCTGGATCGAACCAATTGGGGGCAGCTCTCGGCCGCCATCCAGAAACTGATTGCCAGTCCCTTCGGGGGGACCGCCTTCACCCCGGTCCAGCAGGGCGGCGGTTATGACCAGGTAGCGGGCAAGGTGTTTCTCGGTCGGGATACAACTTATCCGGGGCTTCGTTATTCCTACGTTGGCACGGATGGCAAGACCATTACCGGCGGCGGATACCTGATCTCAAGCTATGGCCCGGAAAGCGGTGGCGCATCCGGCTACGCGCAGATTGGTGACATTTCGCAGGATGGCGATGGCCGCATGGCGTGGCGTCCGCCCTCGCTGGGGACGTCCTATTCCATCGGCGCGCTCCTGTCCGATGTGACGGCGGAAACCGAGCGTGCCGAGGCGGCCGAGGCAACGCTGGTGTCGGGCACCCTGTCCATGGCCGCCACGGATTATCAGGCATACGGACTACACTGGTCCACCAGCCTTGGCGCCCCGATGCTGGTTTACGGGGCGGCCATATCATCTGCGACGGTCGTGCAGCTGGCAAAATACAGTGACGTCACTGCGGAAACCACACGCGCCGAGGCCGCAGAGGCAAAGCTGGTTTCCGGCACGCTGGCTATGGGAACAAGCGACTATCAGGGACAGGGTGTGCATTTTAACTCCGTTGGTCGGGCGGTCGGTGTTTACAACGATGGTGACGCCTCGCATTACCCGGTCCTGGCCAATTACGCTGACATCACACGAATACCGACAACATACATATCCAGCGGGTCATTCACCGTTCCAGCCGGAATATTCCTACTGATTGTCACGCTGGTCGGTGGTGGCGGCTCGGGCGGTTCCTGCAAGGGTACGGATCTTACCAATTCAGTAATAGCGGCAGGCGGTGGTGCGGGTGGTTACCTCAAGGCATATATATCCGTCTCGCCTGGGGACGTGGTCGCGTTCACCGTTGGCGGTGGCGGGGCATCCCCCGACAGCACCATCGGTGTCCAGAACAATGGCGGGGATTCCTACATAACGGTCAACGGCACCGAAGTGGCCCGATGCACGGGGGGGGCCGGTGCGCTGTGGGTGAACACCAACAGTTCCGCCGGCGGCGCTGGCGGCGAGCCGGAAGGGAAAAATGGGGCGGCATCCATCGAATGGTCCAACGGAACCGATGGCGGTGACGGGCAGAGCAATGGCCAGCAAATCGGTGCTGGCAATGGCGCTCCCGGTCCCTGGGGCGGCGGTGGCCGTGCCGGGGCCGAAGGCGGGGAGGACGGGATGGGCTTTGGCGCGGGCGGGGGCGGCGCTTATGACCCGAACTATTCCGATACATTCTATAACGGCGGCGCAGGGTATCAGGGCTGCGTCATTGTGGAGATGCGGTAAAATGAGCGGAACAACCACCTCTACGGCACAGGTCTATGCGGTCTACCTGACGGCGGCGTCGGGGGGCAATCCTGCGGGCTGCGTCGTCAATAATGTCCTGTGGGACGGGACGGCGTCATGGACACCGCCTGCGGGCACTGCCGCCATAGCTGATCCGGGGCGCAGATACCCCATCGGTAGCGGCTACGGCACGACCACGGATTATGTCCTGACCGGGCCGGATACGGCGGTTGCGGCGGAACCCGTAACGCTGTCCCTGAAACCCGGCGGCAGCGGGCCGCAGGCCGATGTCACGGTCACGCTGTCCGATGGCGGCGCGGGTGGCACGTTTTCATCCGGCACGGTCACGTTTGGCGCGGACGTGAATACGACCCGGACCGTGACCTATACGCCCAAGGCGGCAGGGACGGTCACGATCAGCGCCACAAACAATGGCAGCCTGACCAACCCCGCCAGCCTGACCGTTACGGTGGCGGCTGCCGCCACGTCCTGACCGGCCCTGACAATCCGAGCCTGCCCCACCGCCCATTGAGGCGGTTTTTTATTGCCTGGAAACCTGATGTTCATTCTGTGGAGACTGCTGGGGTTCGGTGAAGATCCCCAGCTGCGTGACCGGCTGGTCCGTGTTGAAACCAAGGTCGAAGCGACCGAGACGGATCTGCGCGCCCTGCGGGTCGAGGTCCGCACCCTGTCGACCGAAATGCGCGAATGCATGGGCCAGCTGATCGGCGGCATGAAAGCGGTCAAGGCGATCGGTACGGCCATCGTGGGCCTGATCACCGTCATCGGCACCGTGGCGGCCGCCCTGTTCGCCTATCCGCCCTTCTGCGACTGGGTCACGCATCTCCTGCACGGTGGCCATCCATGACCGCGGGCAATGCCCCGAACAAGGAACATGACGATATGAGCGAAAAGCTCCCGCGCGGGATCCGCAACAACAACCCCGGCAACCTGAACTATGTGGGCCAGCCCGGCGCGCATCTGGAAACGGGCGTGCCCTGCCCCCGCTTTGCGGCCTTCTCCACCATGGCGGACGGCATCCGCGCGCTGCGCGACCAGCTGCTACGCTACGGTGAGCGGGGCCTGACCACGGTACGTGCCATCATCTCCGTGTATGCGCCCCCCAGCGAGAACCCGACCGGGGCCTATGTTTACGCCCTGTGCAACCATATGGGCGTGCAGCCCGATACCGTGCTGAACCTGCGCGATCCGGCCACGCAGCGGTCGCTGATCGCGGGCATCACGACCGTGGAGAACGGGCCGGGCCATATCAGCATGGCCCAGATCGACCAGGCGCTGCAGACCACTCCTGCCGTGCCCCATCCCGTCAGCGAGGCCTGATATGGATCCTGTCTCCATCATGCAGGATGTCCTGTCGATGATGCCGGCCCAGTATGCCGGCGACATCGTGGTCATCGTGTCGTTCCTGATATCGACCTGCGCCCTGATCGCACGGTTCTGGCGGCCGCCTGACCCAACCTCGAAATGGGTGCTGGTCTGGACCCTTGTCACGGCCATCGCGCAGGCACGCGGCTGGAACCTGCCCGCCTACCAGCCGGGCAAGAAGGCCGCGATGGTTCCGGCCACCGTCCCGCGCAGGGAGGTCGAAGAGCGCCTTGACGTGCCGCCCGGTTCCACCCGGCCGGGCAAGCCACCGGTGCGCGCTGCCCCGCCGGCCTGACTGCTACAGCCCCGGCCCCGTGGTTGGATGGCCGATAAAGGCCGGGACTGCGCGCGCAGGATACGCAACCAGAGCGCGCATTTGTGTAACAAAACACAACCCAAGGTAACCGCCAGCGAGGCGGTTTTTTTTATGGAGATGCCAGACATGGCCGAAGACACCACCACCAGCACCGCGATCCCCGCGCTGGAAAGCCTGCTCGAAACCGCGCTGGGCAAAAAGGATACGGCCGCAACACAGGCGGACATCCAGCTGGCCGGCACCGTGCTGCAGCTGCTGATCCCCGTAATTGTCGAACGCGCGGCCCCGAACCTCGATCTGGACGGCGTCGATGCCGCCATCACGAAGATCGTGGGCGGGGTCACGGACCTGAAAACCGCGATCGAGGCGAAGCCGGCAACAGTGGCCGCCACGGTCGCGCCCGCAAAGGTCGAGGCCCCGCACCCGGTCGTGCCCGGTCAGCCGATCCGCTGATCTGTCAACCTGATCCGGCCGGTCTGTAAACCGGCCGCCGGGCTTCCTGCATCCCGCCACCTGTAAACTGGTCCACCTGCATCACGCAAAAAACGCCGGATTTCTGCGGCGTTGTGGCGAAGGTGGACTATTTTCGCATCAAGACTGGAAAACTGGTCCATGACCCAGCGTGTAAACTTCGTCGCCATTGATGGCAGCCGCCGCCGTTTCCTTGGCATGGGGCTGCTGTCAGCGGCCGGCATCGCCGCCACCGCGATGCTGCCCGGGTGCAAGAGCACCACAACCGGCAATGTCACCACCATCACGATCAACGTGGCCGAGATCAAGGATTACGGGCAGGCTGGCCTGAACGCCGTCACCACCGTCCTGAGCATCGCGGCCGTCGCCAGTGCGATCGGTACGCCCGCCGTGGGCATCATCGGCCTGGCGGACACGGCGCTGTCCACCGCCCTGACCGACTTTTCCACGGCGGCCGGCTCCACGCTGATCATCACCTATGACGACACAAACTGGAAAACCCGGGTGGACAGCGTCCTGTCTGCGCTGACCAAGGTGGAAAGCGACCTGAGCGCCGCGATCACCGGGGTCTCGACCAAGGTCAGCAGCACCGACCTGTCCAACGCCAACACGGCCCTGAACGCGCTGAGCACCATCGTGTCGGCCTTCAAGGCCCTGCTGGACAGCGTGGCTACGCGCCGGAATGTCGGGGCACGCCTGTCGGGTTCTGCCGCTGCACCGTCCCAGGCGCAGGTGCAGCAGGCGCTCCAGGTGCTGGGGGTGACGGCATGACGCCCTTTATGCAGGGCGTCATCTCCGGTGCGGGCGGCGTTGTCGTCCTCATTGGGCTGCTGGTCACGATCCCGCTCAAGCTGCATGCGCTTTATGTGGCAACACAATTGCAAAACCGTGGGATTGAATAATGTCAGACTGAACGCAAGACGGAAGGACGTTTATCGCCATGACGAAGATAGTTAATAATCTCATTAGCAATGACATTCCGAGGATCAATAGATCTTTGAATAAATGAATTTCCTTTGGTAGATACAAAATTTCCTGAAGGGGTCGTATATTTATCAAGCCATTGAATTATATCATCTCTATCGCTAACATTATCGTAATAAATATTTATATCTATGTGAGTATCTCTCCCCAACTTATCTCTCCGTATGTCTGCATCCAATTCAGCAGACACGGTACAAGATGCTCCATAGGCCAATGATATTTTACCGGTAGGATTGGTTTTCAGAAGATCTACACTAACCAATACACTTCCACCATTATCACTAAAGAAAGTCATATTTTATTTACCCCATACGTTAATTGAAAATATTTAATTATAGAATTACATTCATAACACAACGGAATTGAGAATATTATTTTTCATATCCGTAGAAACCAATATCTCGACCGTGGGCTGTCGCCCCAGTTCATGCAATGCTGCTTCAATACGCCCGATCTTGCTTTCATGTAATAGATCCCGCATGCGTCGCACGGACGATTCAGCCACGCCCAGACGGCGCGCCAGTTCTACATTGCTGATCCTGTTCTCCAGCATGGCCGTATGCAGCGCCAGCTTGGCGGCTTCCAGCATGGGCACATAGACCAGAGGGCGACCATTGGCCGCAGGCGGCACGGGAACGGCCGCACCGTCATCCACATAGATGGACAGCGATGTGACCAGCAGGTCCTGGGCCTCGCGCAGGGCTTCCTCCCGGGTTGCGCCCTCGGTTGCCCCCGGCAGCCCCTCGAATGAAGCCGTGATGGTGCCGTCCGGATTGGTCTCCAGATCGACCGGGTAAGCGTAAAGCATCCTCATACCGCCATATGCGAGTTCTCTGCCAGAGCCAGCAGATGATTGAGAAGGATATGGCGTCCGCGCTATTCTGCCGCCACATCCAGCGCCCGGCGCGCCGCATCTGGTTCTCGCCCCAGAATACGCAGCAGCGCCTGCACGGCCGGATCCAGTGCTACACGCCCCTGCTCCCAGTTGCGCCATGTCGCCACAGGGATGCCGGTTAGATCCGCGATCTGTTTCTGGGTCATGTGCAGGGTTTTCCGCACGGTTGCGGGTGTCGGGTATGGGGCGGACAGATGGCTTGTATCATCCGTGCCGTCCTCACGTGCCTGACGGTCGATATCATCCTCTGTGGTGGCATTCACCTTGTCCCGGTCGATGGTTCCACCGTGCCGGGCGATCTGGCTCAATGTCATCCTTGCCATTTCTTCCACTCCTTGTCGTGCATGCGGCGCGCGGAGATGATCCACGTAACATCGCCGCGCCGTGTGTAGACGACCATGTAACGGCACCCTTCGATCATCCCGACTGCCTGAATCCGTGTCTCACCGTAATCCTTGCGGGTGTCTTCCCGTTCGATCACTTCTCCAAGAAAAATGCGGGCGGCGTATATGAAATCGAAACCACGGATGGAGAGGCACGCTGCGCTTTTTTCATCATGCCAGTCAAAGGCGTGGTGTGTTGCCGTCATAGGCATTTTATACGCTGGAAGCGTATCAGTCGCAAGGGAAATAATACGCTAACAGCGTATTTCCGATCAGAACAATCAATCGTATTGCGTAACCACGAGGCGGCTCTCCGGAGCCGCCTTTTTTATTGGAGCCAGCATGAAAAATCGCAAACTGGGCTGCCGCCCGGCCGAACGCCGTCCCAATCAGCCCCATCTATCCGCCATGCGTGGCTTCTGTGCGCGGCAGGCCCCTGCCCGGCTCGACCGCAGCGGTCTCAATCCCGCACCGCTGATGCTGGGCAATGATGTGCTGGGGGACTGCACCAGCGCGGGCATCGGCAATCACCTGCGCGCTACGGCGGCGCTGGCAGGCTTCCAAATTGCCGTCACCACACCTGCCGCCGTGCAGTTCTATTCCCGCTCCACCGGCTACGTGCCCGGCAATCCCGCCACGGACAACGGCGGCGTGGAGGTGGACGTACTGACGACGGCCCTGCGCGACGGCTATGCGTTGACAGACCAGACCCTGTTTCCGATCTGGGGCAGCGCCGATCCGGGCGACCTGAACGGGATCCGCAACATCACCGCAGGCCTGTCTGCCGCCTATCTGGGTGTGCAGCTTGCCACGGCGGATATGTGGGAGGACCAGGACGGCAACCTGCCGCCAGTATGGGATACGGACAGTCCGGCTGACCATGGCGATCCGACGCCGGGCAGCGCGGGCGGCCACTGCCTGCTGCTGTGGGATTACGCGGGCACGGCTGACACCGACCTTGTGACGCTCCTGACATGGGGTAGCAAGCAGAAAGCAACATGGCGCTGGGTCAGGTCGCGCATCATGGAGGTGCACGGTCTGGCGTGGGGGCAACTGCACGCGCCCGGTGGTCTGTATCCGGCTGGTGATGACTGGGCTGCGCTGGTCGCGGCGAATGAAGCATACTTGCGCGGTGCGGCATGAACCGGGGCGACCGCGCGGCATTCCTATTCGCCTGCATGGTCGGACTGTCGGGATGTGCTATTCATCCCGCCAAGGTCAGCACAACCATTCCGCAGGCCATGGCAGGCATCCAGTCCAGTCTGGCACAGGCCGGAGTGGTATCGGTATCGCACGCGGGCGATTGGACCCCGGCGCAGGATGCGCTGTTCGTCCGCGCCATCCGGGCGGCACAGTACCGTCAGGACCGGCCCGACCCGGTGGTGGGAACGATTGCGGGCGATGTGACCCTGCAACTGTCTGGGCAGTTCACGCAGGGCGGACAGTTCAGCGTGGAGGCGATCACGACCGCGCCCACCTTTGGCATGCAGGCCGATGCCAGCCGGGTGCGCGGACAGACGGTCAGCCTGCCAGTGGCCTATGCGCCCCTATCATCCATGCCCGATGTGGAGATGGGACGGCAGCTTGGATATGAGACTGAGATGTTGGCACAGAACGATGATACCCGGCATACCGAGGCTGCCCGGCTAATCGCCAACCGGGAAGCATTGCAGAGCCGGGTGCGAACAATGATTAATAGCTGGAAACAACGAAATTGTATCGGGGCTGCACCGACAGCCCCTTTTGTTGGAAGAACAAAACCCTAGGAGGGTATCTCCTAACGTCTTGATTATCCTTTAAAAATTTTATCTAGAACTGTATGTAGTTCTTCAACTTCTTGAGGTGCCCACTCACGATACATCGCCTCGCAAGGCGCAGATGGGGCGAGCGCTCCCGATGAAACCTGATCCAGCACCTGCTGCACCTTTGCGTCGTTCGCCGCCGCCTGGACCACCGGAATTTCCTTCGCTTTTGGGTCCGAATACATAACCTTCCCCTTTGTCTTGAGGGCTACCGCTGTATCGTGCAAGGTAGCCGTCTCATTCAGATTATTCGTTCTGTCCGAGAAAGCAAGATACCTAGTGCTTCCTCCGCTATAACGATCAGATTGCTGCGCCGTTGCCACTGCCTTAATAGCATCACGGTTTGCTGACCAGCAGTTATATGCATAAAGACCGCCGGATCCTGCGAAATAAGCTTCTTCACCATATTGCCGAGCTGTTCCATGAAAGAACTCGAGCTTGCTAGTTGTAATGTTGGCGATATGTAGAGCTATGCTATTCGTGTTCGCACCGGTACCCACCGAAACAGGGGGAATTTTCCCTCGGGTCGTTGGGTCTGACCCAAGCCACCTCTTCCATGCCTCGATTAACGCACCGTTGCCGGCAAAAACGAAAGCCCAATTTCCAACGACGGAAATTTTTTCAAACCCGGTGTCATCAACAAACACTATAAAGCCCGGCCCGTCAACAGACCACCGCGTGTCACAAGCCAACTGACCAGCGTCAAGGTCGATCACATTTGTTGTCACGTCGACTTCTTCCGCCCCCGTAAAGTTTTGGGGCTTATATCGACATGATCTTATCCACGGAAGACCCAGTTTAGCGAATATCGTTCATGCAAGATATGTTACCATCTATCCCATAATAGGCAAATATGACGCAGGCACGTGTGAGAATTTCGAATCGGAACAATCGTTAGTCACTCTTTGAACGACTCGTGATTTTTCCGTGCGCCATCTATGGGCATTTTCTGACCAACCGCATTGATATTATTTGAAAAACAGGAAAATCATAATCCCTTGGTCGGCGGTTCAAATCCGTCCACCGCTACCA
>NZ_CADP01000020.1:0-19712 GCF_000285295.1 Komagataeibacter europaeus LMG 18890
AAGCTTGAAGAGCTCCGCCTAACGACCGCAGGCCGGCTCGCAAACTGTATCGCCTTATGCTGCGTGGTGGCCTGGCGTATCTCATGGATAACAATGCTCAGGCGTGAATTACCAGGGACGTCGCCTTCTACCGTTTTTACAGATGTGGAACGCCAAATACTCGAACAGTTCACACCCATACGCAAACTCAGCACTTCACCAGACCTGGATTTTTACATCCGGGCAGTCGCCAGACTGGGTGGTTACCTTGATCGCGCTTCCGATGCTCCGCCCGGAACAACTGTTATCTGGAGAGGAATGTCTCGCCTGGCAGATATCGTTACAGGTGCTCTCTCCTATCAAATTACAGAAGAAAAAATTTATGGGTAACTGCAAGATTGACCGGAGGTGTCGCGGTGGAATGGCAGGGGATGCGATCCGCCCTGCTGGACCAAGCGGTGGCGCGTTTCACGCAGCGCCTTGCCGCCCTGTCCGGGCGTGACGTCGCGCCGGGGGGACGGCCGGGGCTGACCTTGCGTATCCATTGTCTGGCGCCGGATGCGGACATGCTGTCCATCCACATGCGTGAACACTACCGCCTGCGGACCGATGCGCAGGAGGCGACGCTGGAAGCGGATGGCCCGGCGGGCGTGCTGCGTGGCCTGGCGACGCTGCTGCAACTGGTGGAGCGGCAGGAGGTGGCGCCGGTGCTGGACGCGGCTGAAATTGACGACAGCCCGCGTTTTGCATGGCGGGGCCTGCTGGTGGATGTCAGTCGGCATTTCATGTCTCTTGCCGCGCTTGAGCGTCAGTTGGACATGATGGAACTGACGAAACTGAATGTGCTGCACCTGCATCTGTCGGACGGGCAGGGGTTCCGGGTGGAAAGCAGGCTGTATCCCCGCCTGCAGCAGGTGGCGTCCCACGGGCAGTATTATACGCAACAGCAGGTGCGTGGACTGGTGGCATACGCGGCACGGCGGGGTATCCGCATCGTGCCGGAATTCGATACGCCGGGGCATAGCTATGCATTGCTGCTGGCCTATCCGCAATACGCGGCCCAGCCCGTGGCGGCACCCATGGACCCGAAACGGGTGGTCCGGGCCGCGATTGATCCGACCAGCCCGCAGGCCCGCGACTTTATCGCCGGACTGTACCATGAAATGGCCGGTCTGTTTCCCGATGCCTATTTCCATGTGGGCGGGGATGAGGTCCGGCCCGATGAATGGACGGGAAACCCGCGCATAAACGCCTGGATGCAGCAGCATGGCTATACCACCGCCACCCTGCAGGCCATGTATACGCAACGCGTGCATGACATGCTGGCACGCGATGGCAGGATCATGATGGGCTGGGACGAACTGCTGGACGCCCCGATACCCGCCAGCATCGTGATCGAGTCATGGCGTGGGTCACGTTATACGGCGGCGGCCACGCAGGCGGGGCATCCGGTCGTGGTGTCGTCGGGGTATTACCTCGACCTGCTGTTGCCTGCGGCAGAACATTACCGGGTTGATCCGCTGGACCCGCAGGGCAATGGCCTGCCGCCCGATCAGGTGGCGCAGGCCCATGCGCCTTTTCTTGAACCCTTCGCACTGGATCCCGCTGCGCGCATGACGCCCGCGCAGGATGCCCACGTCATGGGTGCGGAGGCCGCGCTGTGGACAGAAATCGTGACGGAGGAAATGCTCGACAATCGCCTGTGGCCCCGGGCGGCGGCACTGGCGGAACGGTTCTGGTCGCCAGCCAGCGTGCGCGATGCGGCCAGCCTTGTCGCGCGCCTGCCGGTGGTTCAGGCGGAACTGGAACTGCTGGGCAATCGCGCGACAGCCGACCGGGCGCGCATGATGGCGCGACTGGCCCCCGATGACGTGACGCCGCTGGCAACCCTGCTGTCCGTCACCAGCCCAGTGCGCAATTACGCCCATAACCACGTATTTGGCCCCAGCCGTGTCGTTCCCACCGCCGATCCGCGCCCGCTTGATCGCGCCGCTGATATTGCGGCGACGGACAATACGCAGGCCGCGGTTTTTTACCGTGACGTGCTGTCCTGTCTTGCGGGGCGCAAGGATCTGGCGGCCAGCCTGCGCGCCCGGCTGGAAAACTGGCGCGATAATGACGCCCGCCTACGGCTGCTGGCGCAACGTGATCCTTCTGTAGCGGAGGTGCTGCCCGCATCCGCCCTGCTGGCGCGACTGGCGCAGGCGGGGCTGGACGCCATGAACACACCCGCGACCGCCTGGCGTGAGCAGGCCGAAGCCGCACTTGCCACGGCACGGGGCCAGTTTGCGGCATCCGCCTCCATGCTGGCGGTCAGGACCAGTCCCCAGCCCGCAGGCGACCTGCTGCCTGACATCACGCCTGGCATCATGGCACTGGTGCAGGCCGCGCGATCATCAGACAGCGTGGTGCAGCAAGGTGCCGGGATCCGATAGGGGAACTGGCCCACCGTCCGGCGTTCCACATCATCTGGTGGGAAGGGGGAAGGAAGTCGCATCTGTTCCAGGCCCCATCCCATGACCGGGCAAATTCTGTCGATAATCAGGAAGATCGTGCCGCCACAAGGAATCCCTGTTGGGATAAACCCGTCGTTCAGTCCATTACGGCTTCAAGGCATGAAAACCGGGCGGGCGCATAGACTGCAATGCCGTTACGGCGCAGCAATGCCGCCGTCACACCCTGTCCAGCATGCCGCCTGCCCGTGAACTGGCCATCATAAATGAAGCTGCTGCCGCAGGAGGGGCTGCCATCCATCAATAGCGCAAACCGGCAGCCATGACGTCGTGCCAGATCCAGCGCCCGGTACGCGCCGACCAGAAAGAGACCGGACACATCATGGCCGCCTGCTTCCCATACGCGGCCTGATCCATCCAGAACGGCTGCGCCATCCCGGCCCTGTATGATTTCGGCGGGTGGTCGGGGTATCGGCAGGCCAGCGGCGGTTTCGGGGCAGAAGGCGATGACCCGTCCCTCCGCCTGCCAGCGCGCCAGGCTGTCCTGCATCAGTGTCCGCGCGGTGCCATCATAACGGACGGGTTGGCCAGACAGGCAGCCACTGATCAGCAGGGTCGGTTTCATGGCCTGAACATGACATGACCCGCCACGGGAAGGAACCGGGCAATGATGGCGCAGGAACATGTCGGGCAGCGTAGCACCCGCCCGATGGCGATGTCGGATCGATACCCCCACGGATACCCCCATCATGCGGGACATGACGTGTATGCCCGTGCCACTGAATGGCGGGAATACGGTGGATTTCATGGGATTATGGCCGAGAGCCTGCCTTGTGCGGGCGGCGTGGAGGTCTGGGCGGGAATCGAACCCACGTACGCGGATTTGCAGTCCGCTGCATCACCATTCTGCCACCAGACCTCAGCGGCTCTGGCGCTATATCTGCCGAAATGTGCCTCAGGTCAAGCCGTTGTGTGCAGGTGGGGCGTTGTTTCGGTGTAAAAGCGGCGCATAAATAGAAAAAAAGCCGGGAAAATGTTGCCCGTCCGGCCGGGCGGCCGAACTCTTTCCCGTCAGGGCATCGTGTTTCAAGGAAACGTTATGGACAAGACAGACCCCGATTATGTGCCTCTCGATTTTGGTGCGGCCCGCCAGCGCATGGTCGATGCCCAGATCCGTCCCGCGCAGGTCAGCAATCCCCATGTGATTGCGGCCATGCGCGCGCTGCCGCGCGAACTGGCGGTGCCCGAGGCCCTGCGTGCCTTTGCCTATGCCGACCAGAACCTGCCGTTGGGGGAAGGGCGCTACCTGACCGAACCCCGTGTGACGGGACGCATGCTGCAGGTTGCCGAACCCGTGCGGGGGGAACGCGTGCTGGTGGTGGGGGCGGGGACCGGATACCTCGCGGCCCTGCTGGCCACCATGGGGGAGGCGCTGGAGGTTACGGCCCTCGAATCGGAACGGCGGCTGGCGGATATCGGCCGGGCGCTGTGTTTTACGTGGGCGCCCGGCGTGCACTGGCGCGATGGCGCGCTGGTTCATGGCGCGCCGGATGACGGACCGTACGACCTGATCATGATTGACGGGGCGGTGCGCGCGGTACCCCCGGCAGTGCTGGGGCAACTGACGCAGGACGGGCGTGTGATCGCGCCGGTCTGCGCTGATTCGGGGGTGACATCCGTCAGTCGCATCGTGCGTACGGCACAGGGTAGCGCGGTGCAGCCCCTGTTTGATGTCGCGGTGCCGCTGCTGCCGGAACTGGAACCGGCCCCGGCCTTCGTGTTCTGATGGCGCGACGGTCCGTCCCCGGTTAACGCCTGCGCAACATCCTGCTTGTAAACAGGCCCTGCGGGCACATGTTCCCGCAGGGCATATCAGGGCGGGGACGGTCATGCAGGGAAACTGGGCAATCGGGGCGGGCAGTGCGGCAATCCTGTGCTGTGGCACGGCGCTGGCGCGCGTGCCGATGCCCCAGGTGGGGGAACAGGATACGCCCCATACCCTGAAGGCCGCGCTGGCCATGGCGTACCTGACCAATCCCGTGCTGCGGCAGGAGCGGGCCTCCCTGCGGGCGACGGATGAACAGGTTCCGCAGGCATTGGGCGGGTGGCGTCCCACCATTACCGGCAGCGCCAGCATGTCCTATTATTCGGGGCTGATGCGCATGGCCCCGGTCGCGGGGGAATCCGGCGGGTACATGCGCCGGTATGACAGTCCCGGCTATTCCGGCGGGGTCAGCATCTCGCAGCCAATCTATAGCGGTGGCAGGACGACGGCGAACACGCACAAGGCGCGGCATGCCGTCATGGCGGAGCGCGCGCGCCTGATCGCGGCGGAACAGCAGGTCTTTTCCGATGTGGTCAGCGCCTATGTCAACGTGGTGGAAGATGAACAGATCCTGAGCATCGACATCAATAACGAACAGGTCTATGCCGCCCAGCTGCATGCCACCGCATTGCGCGCGCATGGCGGTGAAATTACCCATACCGACGTGGCGCAGGCGCAGGGTGCGCTGGCCAATGCGCGCGCGGTCCGGCAACTGGCCGAAGGCACGTTGCAGGCGGACCGCGCGACCTACCGGCAGGTAGTCGGCTGTGACGCGCCGGATGACCTGATCCCGCCCCAGCCGCTGGTACTGCCGCTGCATACGGAACAGGACGCCATGACTCAGGCGGTCCAGAACAATCCCGACGTCATCGGCGCGCTGTTTGACGAGGCCGCGAAAAAGGACGCGGTCGGCGTGTCCTTTGCCGCGCTGATGCCTACAGTCAATGCCGAAGCAGCCTATTCGCACGCCATCAACCAGGATGATGGCCGTTCGCTGAGCAATAACAAATACGCGCTCGTCAACGCCTCCATGCCGCTGTATCAGGGCGGGGGCGAATATGCCGCCGTGCGCATGGCCCGGCAGCAGGCAGCCGAGGCAGCCCGCACGGTGGACGTGCGCCGCCGTGCCGCGATCCAGCTGGCGGCGGCAAGCTGGCAGCGCATGCAGGCCAACCGGGAAGCGATCGACAGCAACCGCGAAGCCGTCGCCGCCGATGCCGCGGCCCTGCATGGCATGCAACGCCAGGTGATCGTGGGCACCACCACCACCCTTGCGGTGCTGCAGCAGCAGGAAACCCTGCTTCAGGCCCAGATCGCGCTGGTGCGCAGCGCGGGCAACCTCGTGCAGTCCTCCTATCAGGCCACGGCGGCCATCGGGCGGCTGACCGCGCGTGATCTCAGCCTTGATGTGCCGCTTTATGATGAACAGGCCTATTACCGCGCCGTGCATGACCGGCTGTGGGGTATCAGTGATTACGCCACCAGCCAGCCGGGGCGCTGACGCGGTACGTATGCATGACCGACCATATCCGGCACAAAACGGCATGGCTTGCGTATGATTGCAGGGGGGGCGGTCCGGCCGGACGGCCGCGGGGCGGATAAAGATTGCATGCGCGCCGTTCCCTTCGCGCCGGTTTGGGGTATATCTGCCCTTGGCCGGGCGCGTTGTCCTGCCCTGCGTCTGATTATGGTGGATCTGGTTTTTCGTGATGCTTGACAAGTCGTTCTCCCCCGACGGGACAGAAACTTCCCTCTATGCCTTGTGGGAGGCCAGTGGCGCGTTCAGCGCACGGCCGGGCAGCCCGGCCAAGCCCTATACCATCATGATCCCGCCACCCAACGTTACGGGCACACTGCACATTGGTCATGCCCTGACCATGACCCTGCAGGATACGCTGATCCGCTGGCGGCGCATGCAGGGGCGCGATACGCTGTGGCAGCCGGGCACCGACCATGCGGGCATCGCGACCCAGCTGGTGGTCGAGCGGATGCTGCAGAAGGAAGGCACGTCCCGGCAGGAAATGGGCCGTGACGCCTTTGTCGAACGCGTGTGGGAATGGAAGGCCGAATCCGGCGGCGGCATTACAAAGCAGCTGCGCCGCCTTGGCGGGTCGCTGGACTGGCCGCGTGAACGCTTCACCATGGATGATGGCCTGTCCGATGCGGTGAAGGAGGTGTTCGTCACCCTCTACCGCGAAGGGCTGATCTACCGTGACCGCCGCCTGGTCAACTGGGATCCTGCCTTCCGTTCCGCCATTTCGGATCTGGAAGTCGATAACCGGGAAACGCGGGGCAACCTGTGGTATATCCGCTATCCAGTCGAAGGGCAGCCGGGCCGCACCATCACGGTCGCGACCACCCGCCCCGAAACCATGCTGGGTGACATGGCCGTGGCCGTCCATCCGGATGATGAACGTTTTGCCGATCTGGTGGGCAGGAATGTCATCCTGCCGCTGACCGGCCGCCGTATCCCCATTGTGGCCGATGAACATTCCGACCCGACCAAGGGCAGCGGCGCGGTCAAGATCACGCCCGCCCATGACTTCAACGATTTCGAGGTCGGCCGCCGCCACGGGCTGGACATGCCCAGCGTGCTGGATGAAGAAGCCCGCATCACTCTGACCGAGATCGGGGATGAACTGCGCGCTGAGGACGGCCTGGCCGATCCCGCTTTTGTCCGTACGCTCGAAGGCATGCCGCGTGATGAAGCGCGCAAGGCGATGGTGGCCGAGCTTGAACGCCTTGAATGGCTGGAAAAGATCGAGCCGCATACCAATCAGGTGCCCCATGCCGAACGCAGTGGCGCCGTGGTCGAACCCCGCCTGACCACGCAGTGGTACTGTGATGCCAAGACCCTTGCCGGTCCCGCGATCGACGCGGTGGAAAGCGGCAGGATCGAATTCGTGCCCCGGCAGTGGGAAAACACCTTCTATGCCTGGATGCGTGACATCCAGCCGTGGTGTATCAGCCGTCAGTTGTGGTGGGGCCATCGCATCCCGGCATGGTATGGCCCGGACGGGCATGTATTCGTTGCCCATGACGAAGCCGATGCTGCCACGCAGGCCCGCGCCCATTATGGGCAGGATACGGCGCTGACGCGGGACGCGGATGTGCTGGATACGTGGTTCTCCTCCGCGCTGTGGCCGTTCTCCACGCTGGGCTGGCCACAGCAGACGCCGGAACTGGCCCGCTATTATCCCACCGATGTGCTGGTCACCGGCTTTGACATCATCTTCTTCTGGGTTGCCCGGATGATGATGATGGGCCTGCATTTCATGAAGGACGTGCCCTTCCGCACGGTGTTCATCCACGGCCTGGTGCGCGACGAACGCGGGCAGAAGATGTCCAAGTCCAAGGGCAACGGCATCGACCCGCTGGAAATGATCGACAGCTATGGCGCGGACGCCATGCGCTTTTGCATCTGTTCGCTGACCGGTCTGGGTCGTGATGTAAAGCTGGGCCGCAGGAAGGTGGAGGAATACCGTTCCTTCATCACCAAGATATGGAATGCCGCGCGTTTTTGCGAAATGAACGGCGTGGCCCCGGTCGCGGGGTTCAGCCCGGCCAGCGTGCAGTCGCCGCTGGGCCGCTGGATCCTGGCGGAACTGGCGCAGGCGGTGGAAGACGCGACAAAGGCGCTGGAAGCCTTCCGCTTCGATGAATACGCCGCCGTTTGCTACCGCTTTGTCTGGAACTGTTTCTGTGACTGGTTCCTTGAACTGGCCAAGCCGGTCTTTGCCGCCGGTGACACGGCGGAAGCGGTCGAGACGCGCGCGGTCGCAGCCCACGTGCTGGGCACCATCATGCGCCTGCTGCAGCCCGTCACGCCGTTCGTGACCGACAGCCTGTGGCGGCATTTCGGCTTTGGGCCGGAAGGGTCGCTGATTACTGCACCGTGGCCGCAGCCCGAACATCTGGAAGGGGCCAGCGAGGCCCGCGCGGAAATGGAGTGGCTGATTCGTTTCATTAGCGCGATCCGCACCGTGCGTTCGGAAATGAACGTGCCGCCGTCCCGTCTGGCCCCGGTCTTGCTGCGTGATGCATCGCCCGTGACCGTGGCGCGGGCCGCCAAATGGTCGGAAGCGATCGGGCGCATGGCGCGCGTATCCGAAGTGCAGCCGCTGGAAGGTGAAATGCCGCAGGGGGCCGCGCAGTTGGTAGTTGATGAAGCGACGCTGGTCATTCCCCTTGCCGGGATCATTGACCTTGCCGTTGAACGCCAGCGGCTGGAAAAGGAATGCGCCAAGGTCGATGGCGAGATCGCCAAGGTCGAGCGCAAGCTGGGCAATGCCGATTTCGTGGCCCGCGCCAAGCCTGAAGTCGTGGCGGAGAACCGCGAACGCCTCGAGACGTTCCAGGCAGAGCGCGTGCGGCTGAAAGCAGCCCTGGCGCGGATTGCGTAAAGGATTGTCGGGAAAGAATAAAAGTTTTTGGGGGCAGCTTTTTTTTTTCAAAAAGGCTGCATTCTCTGAAGCTTTTTGAAAAAAGCTTCACCAAAAACTGCCGGAATATTTTTTATGGTAACCTGAGGGAAGGAAGCCACCATGACCGAAAACGCATTGGAGACACTGGTGCTGGGTGGGGGCTGCTTCTGGTGTCTCGAAGCGCCGCTGAAGGAACTGCGCGGCGTGGAGGGACTGGAACCCGGTTATGCCGGGGGGCATACCGCCAATCCCACCTACGAACAGGTCTGTTCCGGCCGCACCGGCCATGCGGAGGTCGTGCGTGTGACGTTCGACCCCGCCGAACTGTCATGCGCCGACCTGCTGCGGATCTTTTTTGTCATGCATGATCCCACCACGCTCAACCGGCAGGGCAATGACGTGGGGACGCAGTATCGTTCCGCCATATTCTGGCAGGGACCGGAACAGGAAATGACGGCCTATGCCATCCGCAACGAAATTGCGGAAGCAAAGGTATGGCCGGACCCGCTGGTGACCGAAATCGCGCCGCTGACACATTTCTGGCCCGCCGAGGACTATCACCGGGACTATTTCGCCCGCAATCCCGGCAATCCCTATTGCAGCGCGGTGATCCCGCCCAAGATCGCCAAAATGCGCCGCCTGTTCCGTGACCGGCTGGTGGATACGGCGGGCTAGGGCCGGTTATTCGGTTTCGTCGTCCAGGAAAAGCTGGTCGGCTTCTTCATCAAAATCAAACAGTTCGGCATAGCGTGCCCAGCCGATCAGCGTCTGCAGTGTCTGGCGGGCATAATCGGGGGACATGCTGTCTTCCAGTTCATCGCGAAAGCGTTCGGCGCTGGCGCGGTGATTGGGACGTTCATCCAGAACGGCGCGGATGGTGCGCACCATGGGAATGTTGTGCAGCATGCTGTGCCACAGGATGTTCTTGCGGGTGTCGTGCTCGCTCTGGACAAAGCGCATGCCTTCGGGAGTGAGCATGATGTCGCCATCCTCCAGTTCGGCAAAGCCCAGCAGTTGCAGCGACTCGCCTAACGGGAACAGGTCATCCAGTTCAAGCTGCAGCCGGCTGGCCAGCAGCGGCAGGTCGGCGCGACCATGCAGCGGGTCGGCGGCCAGCGTTTCCATCATGCCCACGATGGTATTGATCGGCAGCGCGGGCAGGGCCACGGCATCGGCCGTGATCTGCACATGCTTCATGTCCGGGTCGGTCATGTCCGCTTCCGACACCACGGGCGCACGACGGGTCATGAGCGCGTAAATCCGGTCCACGAACTGACGGAAGGCCGCGTCTTCGCGGTTGCGGGGATGTTCAAAGGGCACCTGCAGTTCATAGGCGACCCGGCCGGGATTGGAGGAAAAGATCAGGATGCGGTCGCACATCAGCACCGCTTCCTCGATATTATGCGTGACCAGCAGGATGGACTGGATGGGCAGTTTCTTCTCCGCCCACAGTTCCACAAGGTCGGTGCGCAGGTTTTCCGCCGTGAGTACATCCAGTGCCGAAAACGGTTCATCCATTAACAGCAGGTCAGGGTGCACCACCAGCGCCCGCGCCAGTCCCACGCGCTGGCGCATGCCGCCCGACAGTTCCTTGGGATAGGCGTTTTCATATCCACCCAGCCCGATCAGCCCGATCGCATCTTCGGCCAGCCTGTGGCGCTCGGCCACGGGCACGCCCTGTGCTTCCAGCCCCAGTTCGACATTTTTCTGCACCGTCAGCCAGGGGAACAGCGCGAATGACTGGAACACCATGGAAATACCGGCGGCGGGGCCTTCCAGTCTTTTGCCCTTCCAGATCACCTCGCCCGCCGTCGGCGGCAGCAGGCCCGCGATAATGCGCAGCAGCGTGGACTTGCCCGAACCCGACCGGCCCAGCAGGCCCACGATTTCCCCGCTGCGGATGGACAGGTTCACCCCATCCAGCACCACCAGGTCGGTGGCGCTTTCCTTGTGATAGGCCTGCCGGCAGTTGATGATCCGGACAAGTTCCGTCCCGGGCTTGGACTGGGCTGGGGCGGGTTCGGGCTGCTGCATCATGAACTCTCAGTCAAAGGTGTAATGCCGCGCGGCATAATTGGATAACGGACGCCACAGGGCGCGATTGAGCAGCAGCACGAACACCGCCATGACCACCATGCCCAGACCCACCTGATCGGTCGCACCCGCCACGGTGGCGTGGGCGATATAGGCGCCCAGCCCGTTCGCACTCAGCGTCGTGTCGCCCCAGCTTGCGACCTCGGTTGCGATGGCGGCGTTCCATGCGCCCCCCGATGCGGTCAGCGCGCCAGTAATGAAATACGGCGTAATGCCGGGCAGCATCACGCGCCGCCACCATAGCCTGCCCCGGACATGGAAGTTATCGGCCGCTTCCAGCAGGTCGCCGGGATAGGAAGATGCCCCCGCCACGATGTTGAACAGGATATACCATTGCGTGCCCAGCAGCATGAGTGGCGTCAGCCAGAGATTGCTGTTCAGGTGCCATCGCACGATTCCCACCACCACCAGCGGGAAGAACAGGTTGGCGGGGAAGGCTGCCATGAACTGTGCCGCCATCTGCGCGTGCCGCGCCCGGCGGGGCGACAGGCCCAGCCATATGCCCAGTGGCACCCATATCAGTGACGCCACAATGACTGTTACCATGACGCGCACCAGCGTGATGCCACCCAGCATGGTGACATGCAGTACCTGCCCCGTCGTGTAATGGGTGCCGGCATATGTCCATGTCTTCCACCCGATGGTCATGGCGCAGACGGCCAGCGCCGCGATCCATGCGCCATCCAGCAGGCGGGAGGGAACAAGCAGGCGCCGCGGCGCGGATGGGCGCGGCCCCAGCGGCAGCCAGCCGATGCGGGTCATCATGTCGCCCAGTTTCAGGCAGCCCTGCCGCAGCAGGTGCGTGCGCCGCAGCAGGGTCAGCACCCATGGGTCGGGTGCCGCAAGCGTCGTGCCCTCGTCGGTCTGGAAACGTGCCGACCATGCGACCAGCGGTCGGAAAAGCAGTTGGTCATAGGCCAGGATGACCGCCAGCATGGCGGCAATGGCGTAGAAAATCGCCCATATGTTGCGCTGTTCGATCGCAACGCCCACATACGACCCGATTCCCGGCAGGGCGATATCGGTATTCCCGACCGTGATCGTTTCGGAATAGACGACCATGAACCACCCGCCGGACATGGAAATCATGGTGTTCCAGACCAGCGACGGGATGGCGAACGGCACTTCCAGCCGCCAGAAACGCTGCCATGGCGTCAGGCCGAAGCACAGGGCGGCCTCTTCCAGATCAGGCGGCACGGTGCGCAGCGCCTGGTACATGGCAAAGGCCATGTTCCATGCCTGACTGGTGAAGATGGTGAATATGGCGGCCAGTTCCGCCCCCATCATCCGGCCGGGGAACAGGCCAAGGAAAAACACCACCGTAAATGTCAGGAAGCCAAGGATCGGCACCGACTGCAGGATATCCAGCAGCGGGATCAGCACCTGTCCCGCGCGCCTGCTCTTGGCGGCCCAGACGGCATAGGTGAAGGTAAAGGCCAGGGAGGCAGCAAGGGCCGCGAACATGCGCAGCGTGGTCCGCACGGCATAGGCGGGCAGCCATGCGGGGCTGAGGTGGATGGTCCCCGCCTCACTGGCGGGAATGGGCACCAGCATGTGGCGCCCGGCGGTGGCGACGATGACGGCCCCCGCCATGATCGCCAGCAGGCCAAGCAGGTCCGCGATGTTGGGGCGGACCCGCAGGTTCCCCGGCAGGCTGCTGTCTGTCACCCTGCGGTGCCCGTACTGCCAAAGCCGCCCGCACCGCGATCCGTTTCCTCCAGTTCCGAATATTCAACCCATGTGCCGCGCACCACCGGGGCCAGCACCGCCTGTGCAATGCGCATGCCGCGTTCGACCACAAAGGGCCCGCTGCCCGTGTTCATGACGATGATGCCGATTTCCCCCCGGTAATCCTCATCAATGGTGCCGGGCGCGTTGGGCAGGGTGATGCCATGCTTCAGGGCAAGGCCCGAACGCGGGCGGATCTGCATTTCATATCCGCGCGGTAGCGCCACGCACAGCCCCGTGGGCACCAGCGCGCGGCCACCGGCCGCAATGACCATCGGTTCGGTTACGGCGGCCAGCAGGTCCATTCCGGCCGCGCCATCGGTGGCATAGGCCGGCAGCGGCAGCCCATGGGCATGGGCCAGGCGGCGGACTTGGATGGGCAGGGGGGAGGAAGTCATGGTTCGGTCCGTCGGGTTATTCAGGGTTGGGATGTGGCGTTTGCAGGAAAGTGGCAATCCGCGCAACCAGCCGATGCGCGACCTGCGCCTTGTCCAGCCGGGGCCAGTGTTCGCGGCCCGCGGCCGTGATCAGGGTGACCTCGTTTTCCGTGCCGCCCATGACCCCGGTGCCGGGGCTGACATCATTGGCCACGATCCAGTCACAGCCCTTGCGTTCGCGCTTGGCGGTGGCATGCGCCAGCACATGTTCGGTTTCCGCCGCGAAACCGATCACCAGTTCGGGTCTTGTCGGGCCGGGCTGGCTCAGCATCGCAAGGATATCGGGGTTGGGCACCAGTTGCAGCGTGGGCGGGGCTGCATCCGCTGTTTTCTTGATCTTCTGGGCTGCCGGGGCGACATGCCAGTCGGCCACGGCGGCGGTGCATACGGCAATATCGCAGGGCAGCGCATGACGGCAGGCATCCAGCATTTCGCGCGCTGTTTCCACCCTTACGGTGTGAACGCCTGCCGGGTCGGGCAGGGTAGTGGGGCCGCTGACCAGTGTTACATCCGCCCCCGCCGCCGCAAGGGCTTCGGCAATGGCATATCCCTGCGTGCCGGAGGAGCGGTTGGCGATATAGCGCACGGGGTCGATCGGTTCGTGCGTGGGGCCTGCGGTCACCAGTGCGCTGCGGCCCGCCAGTGGCCTGTCGGGGGATAGTCCGTGCAGTATGGCGGAAAGGATCGCATCCGTTTCCGCCAGGCGGCCCGGCCCGGATTCGTTACACGCCATGAGACCGGATTCCGGCCCCACGAAAGCCACCCCACGTGCGCACAGGGTCGCGACATTGGCCTGTGTCGCGGCATGGGTCCACATGCGCACGTTCATGGCGGGGGCCACCAGCACTGGCGTATCGGTAGCCAGCAGCACGGTGGTGGCCAGGTCATCGGCCAGTCCGGCGGCCATGCGGGCCAGCAGGTCGGCGGTGGCGGGGCAGACCACGATCAGGTCACTGTCGCGCGACAGGGCGATATGCCCCATTTCGCTTTCATCGGTCAGGGAAAACAGGTCGCTGAAGACGCGTTCGCCGCTCAGCGCCTGAAGGGACATGGGGGTGACGAATCGTGTCCCCGCATCCGTCAGCACCGTGCGTACGCGCACGCCATGTTCGCGCAGCCTGCGAATCAGCTCCAGCGCCTTGTAGGCGGCAATGCCGCCGCCCACGACCAGCAAAACAGAACGGGTCGCCCCATCCCCCATCAGATTTTCCAGCCGGAATGGATTGCCGCAATCCCGCCGGACAGGTTCTGGTAGGTCACGCGCTCCAGCCCGGCTTCGCGCATCATGTCCGCCAGCGTTTCCTGATCGGGGAACATGCGGATGCTTTCGGCCAGGTACTGGTAGCTTTCCCGATCACCCGCGATCGCGGCCCCCATGCGGGGCAGCACGTGGAAGGACCAGGCATCATAGACCGGGGCGAAGGCCGCGACCTGCACGCGGGAGAATTCAAGGCACAGGAACCGCCCGCCCGGCCGCAGGATGCGACGGGCCTCGCGCAGCACCTGCAGCTTGTCCGTGCAGTTGCGCAGGCCGAATGCGATGGAGACACGATCAACCGAATTGTCGGCCAGCGGGATGGCCTCCGCATCGACGGCTACGAAGTTGAGGCCGGAGACAAGCCCGCGTTCCAGTGCGCGGTTGCGGCCCACCGTCAGCATGCTGACATTGATGTCGGACAGGATGGCAGGCCCGCCCCCGCCACGCAGCCACCCGAAGGAGATGTCCCCCGTGCCGCCCGCAAGGTCGAGCAGCGACAGGTCGGGGTGGGGGCCGAGTTCGTTGACGAAGATCTTCTTCCACGCGCGGTGGATGCCCAGCGACATCACGTCATTCATGATGTCGTATTTGGAGGCCACGCTGTCAAAGACATCACGGACCAGGGATTTCTTTTCGCGCAACGGCACGTCGCGGAAGCCGAAATCGGTGGTATCCGCGTGGCGGTCATCGGGACGGCCGGCGGAAGGGGAGGGATGGTATGGCTGGCTAATGTCGGTCATGATGCACAGGTATAACCCCAGATGAGGCCATGCCGGAACTACCTGAAGTCGAAACTGTGATGCGCGGGATGCGAGTGCATCTTGAAGGTCACACTATTTCACGTGCCAGCACGCACCATACCGGCCTGCGTTGGCCGTTTCCGCCTGGCCTTGCGGCAGCACTGCAGGGGCGGCGGGTCGATGGATTCGCCCGCCGGGGGAAATACATCCTCATCACGCTTTCGGGCGGGATGGTCGTGGTGCTGCATCTGGGCATGTCCGGCCGCGTGCTGCTGTCGCGCCCCACGGCGACGGAACGCGACCAGCCGCCCGCGTTGCACGAACACCTGGTGATCGAGACGGCGCAGGGCGCGCGTTGCGGGCTGGTGGATCCCCGGCGTTTCGGCATGGTCGACCTGGTGCCTGCGGCGGAGGTGGAAAACCACCGCCTGCTGGCGGGCATGGGGCCGGAGCCGCTGGGCAACCGGTTCGACGGCCCGTGGCTGGCGGCGCGTGGCAGGGGGCGGCGCACCAGCATCAAGGCCCTGCTGCTGGACCAGCGCGTGGTGGCGGGGCTGGGCAACATATATGTGTCCGAAGCCCTGTTTCGCGCGCGCATCCATCCGGCCCGGGCGGCAGGGGACATAGGTGCGGCGCGGTATGATGTTCTGGCCACCGAAATCCGCGCGGTGCTGAAGGAGGCAATTGCCGCCGGTGGCTCAAGCCTGCGTGATTACGTGCAACCGGATGGGGAGCTGGGCTATTTCCAGCATGTCTGGCGCGTGTATGGGCGGGAGGGGGAAGGCTGCCCCGACTGTCCCGGTCCACCGGCATGCGATGGGGTCGTCCGGATCACCCAGTCCGGGCGTTCAAGCTTTTTCTGTCCCCGCCAGCAGGGGGTAAAAGACGATTTGGGCAAAGACTTGTCTTGACGAATGGGGTCAGGGTGGACTAGATCGCCAGCCTGATATGGGATGTCCGCAACGATCGGGTGGCGGACCGCCGTAACCTGATTTATGCAGATGAACTGAGAGCAATGGCCAATACAGCATCAGCGCGCAAGCGCATCCGCCAGAACGAAGTCCGCAACGCCCGCAACACGGCGCGCCTGTCGCGCGTGCGCACCTTCGTCAAGAAGGTCGAGGTCGCCATCGCAACCGGCAAGAAGGACGACGCCGCGGTTGCACTGCGCGCGGCACAGCCGGAACTGCAGCGTGCGGTTGGCAAAGGCGTTCTTCACGCCAACACCGTTGCCCGTCGTATTTCGCGCCTGTCTGCCCGCATCAAGTCCCTTGCTGCGGCATAAGGGACTGTTGATTTCTTTCATCTGAAAGAATGCGGCAAGTAATGAAGAAGGTCGTGTATCGCCATTAGTGGCGGTAACGGCCTTTTTTGTTTGCCATTTTCATGCCGTGTAATCGGGTTTTGATGGGGTGGGGACAGATTCCCGTTGCTTCGACCGATTCCCTGCTCTACCTTATGTGGATAATTCCAACGTCATCTGTTGCCTTGGGTCTGGGGTCCGGGTTGTGGGTCGTGTCTGGTGCGCGACCGGCTTCCTGCCCGCTGCGTGCGGGGCCAATGGCGTTGTGGAACAGTTAGGGATGGGGCAGGGGCGACGCGGGGGCGTCCACCCTGCGTTCCATGTAGCCGGGAGCGGATATGACGGGCGGACTGGAAGGCTATGACGCGGTTGCGGAAGCCAATGCGCAGAAAAGTGTGCTCGCCATTCACTGGTCGCGCATATGCGAACGGCTGAAGGCCGAGGTCGGGGAAGTCGAGTACCGCACGTGGCTGCGCCAGATTACGGTCGGCCCGGTGGAGGAGGACGAGATCACCCTCTACCTGCCCACCCGGTTCCTGCGTGACTGGGTGCGCGGGCAATATGGTGACCGGCTTGGCACGCTGTGGAATGCGGAGGTACCGGCCATCCGCCGTGTCGAACTGCAGGTCGCCCGTCCCGGCAGCGCATCCGCGACACCCCCCGCTGATGGCGCGGCAGCCCCCGCCGCAGTGGCGCGCGAGGAAGCCGCCCCCCGTGCGGCAGCGCCTGCCCCGGTGGCCGAGGAGCCGCGGCAGGCCGAAGTGCGCAGCGACCTTGCCGCCCCCCTGGATCCGCGTTTCACCTTCGATACCTTTGTCGTGGGCAAGCCCAACGAATTCGCCTATGCCTGCGCCCGCCGGGTTGCGGAGCGGCCCTCCAGTCCCGGTTTCAACCCGCTGTTCCTGTATGGTGGCGTTGGTCTGGGCAAGACGCATCTCATGCATGCGATCGGGGCCGAACTGCTGCGCGAGGGGCGGGTGTCCGTCGCCTACATGTCGGCGGAAAAGTTCATGTACCGCTTCATCGCGGCCATTCGTTCCCAGTCCACCATGGAATTCAAGGAACAGCTCCGGTCCGTCGACGTGCTGATGATCGATGACCTGCAGTTCCTGATTGGCAAGGACAATACGCAGGAAGAATTCTTCCACACCTTCAACGCCCTGGTTGATGCGGGGCGGCAGATCGTGGTGTCGGCCGACAAGTCGCCTTCCGACCTGTCGGGGCTGGAGGACAGGCTGCGCACCCGCCTTGGCTGCGGCATGGTGGCGGATATCCATGCCACCACGTTCGAACTGCGTATTTCCATCCTTGAGGCCAAGGCCAGCGCGTCCGGCGTGGTGGTCCCCGCCAAGGTGCTGGAGTTCCTCGCCCACAAGATCACGTCGAACGTGCGTGAACTTGAGGGTGCGCTGAACCGCCTGATCGCGCATGCCAACCTGTTTGGCCGCCCCGTGACGCTGGAGGCGACGCAGGACGTGTTGCATGACATCCTCAAGGCGCATGACCGTCGCGTCACCATCGAGGAAATCCAGCGCAAGGTGGCCGAACACTGGAATATCCGCCTGACCGACATGTCCTCGGCCCGGCGCGCGCGCGCCGTGGCGCGTCCGCGGCAGGTGGCGATGTACCTGGCCAAGCAGCTGACCAGCCGCTCCCTGCCTGAAATCGGACGCAAGTTCGGCAACCGTGACCATACGACGGTCATGCACGCGGTGACCCGGGTGACGGAACTGATGGAACAGGATCCCGCCTTTGCCGAGGATGTGGAACTGCTGCGGCGCATGCTGGAAAGCTGAACGAATTTAGGATTCAACGACCTCTTTACCAGAGTCGCAAGGGACTGCTAGACTGGTCACCCCCCGTCTGCACGTATGCCTGACGTGACGGGACGGGATGTGGAGGATATTGTACCGATGAAGTTGAAGGCCGACCGCGTAACGCTGCTCAAGGCACTGGCCCATATCCAGAGCGTTGCCGAGAAGCGCAATACCATCCCCATCCTGGCCAACGTGCTGATCAATGTCGTGGATGGCGCCATGACCCTGACCGCCACCGACATGGAAATCGCGGTGGTGGAAGGCGTGGCGGCAGAAACCCATCGTGATGGCGCGGTTACGGCGCCGGCCGCGGTCCTGTATGAAATCGTGCGCAAGCTGCCCGATGGCGCGCAGGTCGAACTGGACCATGCCGGTGGCGATGCGCCGCTGGGCCTGCGGGCGGGCCGGTTCGCCACCAGCCTGAACGTGCTGGACGTGGATGATTTCCCGTCCATGCTGGCGTGGAACCTGCCGCATGAATTCAGCATTCCGGCACAGGTGCTGCGGGGCCTGATCGACCGCACGCGGTTCGCGATTTCCACCGAGGAGACGCGCTACTACCTCAACGGTATCTTCCTGCATGTGGCCGAAGGCGATGCGGGGCAGGTGCTGCGTGCGGTGGCGACGGACGGGCACCGTCTGGCCCGGGTGGAAACCGAACTGCCGGCCGGCAGCGCGGGCATGCCCGGCGTGATCGTGCCGCGCAAGACGGTGGCCGAACTGCGCAAGCTGCTTGACGAAGGCCCGGAACAGGTTGACGTCGCCCTGTCCGATACCCGCATCCAGTTTTCCATCGGCAACATCACCCTGACATCCAAGCTGATTGACGGCACGTTCCCCGAATATGAACGCGTGATCCCGCATGGTAATGACAGGATCCTGCGCGTGGGCAAGAAGATCTTTTCCGACGCCGTATCCCGCGTGGCTGCGATCAGCCAGGAACGTTCCCGCCCGGTCAAGCTGAGCATGGCGCACAACCTGCTGACCCTGTCGGCCGCCAGCCAGGACCAGGGCACCGCGACGGAAGAACTCGACGAAAACCACGTCTCCTATGACGCCACCCCTATCGAGATCGGCTTTCAGGCCCGGTACCTGAACGACATTACCGATCAGGTGGAAAAGGAAGTGGAATTCGCTTTTTCCGACAGCTCCGCCCCCACCATCGTGCGGGATGTGGACAGTCCGTCCGCGCTGTATGTCCTGATGCCGATGCGCGTGTGACGGCGCGCGGCCGCCGGGTCGCATGGCCTGCGTGACACGGCTGGTCCTTACGGATTTCCGTAATTACCACCACCTTTCATGGAAACCGGCAAGCCCGGTCACGGTCATTACCGGGCCGAATGGCAGTGGCAAGACCAATCTGCTGGAAGCGGTCTCGCTGCTGGTGCCCGGGCGTGGCCTGCGGGGCGCGCGCATGGATGAACTGCCCCGCCATGGTGCCTCCCTGTGGGGTGTTGCCGCTGATGTGGCGGCGCAGTGGGGTGATGACGCCCTGTCCATCCAGATCGCCACCGGGGCCGATCCCGTCCGGCCCGAACGGCGGGCGTTTCGCGTGGATGGACAGGCCCAGCGCAACCGCGACGCCGTGGGTGAATATTTTTCCGCCGTATGGCTGACACCGCAGATGGACCGCCTGTTTCAGGAAGGGGCAGGC
>NZ_CADP01000020.1:19728-45716 GCF_000285295.1 Komagataeibacter europaeus LMG 18890
GGACCGGCTGGTGCTGGCGCTTGAACCCGGCCATGCGCGCGAACTGGCGGCCCATGACCGCACCATGATGCAGCGCAGCCGCCTGCTGGCGCAACGTGGGGCGGACGGGGGGTGGCTGAACGCCCTTGAACGCACCATGGCCCGTCATGCCGTGGCCGCGGTTGCCGCCCGGGTGGATATGGTGGCGCGCCTGAATGCGGATGAACAGGCGGTGGCCGATGGCTTTCCCGCTGCGTGGCTGGAACTGGATTGCCCGATTGCCGGCCGGCTGCGCGAAATGCCGGCGCTGGCGGTGGAAGACTGGCTGGCGGAACAGATCGCGGGGACACGCGCAATCGACTCTCAGCGCGGGGGGAGCCGCCTTGGCGCGCACCGGACCGACCTGCGCATGGCCGACCGGCTGAGCCTGCGCCCGGCCAGCCAGTCCAGCACGGGCCAGCAGAAGGCGCTGCTGCTGGGTATTGTCCTGTCACATGCCCGTATTCTGGCCGCCTGCCGGGGACAGATGCCGATGCTGTTGCTGGATGAGCCGCTGGTGCATCTGGATGATGTGCGGCGTGCGGCCTTGTTTCAGGCCATCGGGCGGATGGATACCGGGGTGTTCCTGACCGGAACGGATAATGAACAGTTCGCCCCGTTGCGCCAGATTGCCGAATTCGTGACGCCCGGCGAGGGCAATCTTGCACCACGTGCATGATTTCGGTGGGGAATGCTGGTTCCGCCGGGTGGTTCAGGCTATAATGCATTCTGTTATTTTGTTGTTATCCGCTGTGGAGCATCTGCCGGCATGTCCGATCAATCCAGTCCCGATCAGAAACACGATGCCGAGGCCGTGGGGGGCGTGACACCCGCTGCGGACTATGATGCGGCATCCATCTCGGTTCTTCGGGGGCTGGACGCGGTACGCAAGCGCCCCGGCATGTATATCGGCGATACCGATGACGGGTCGGGCCTGCACCACATGGCGTTCGAAATCATCGATAACGCCGTGGATGAGGCACAGGCAGGCTTTGCCACCACCTGCATCGTGACCCTCAATGGGGACGGCAGCGTCAGCGTGCGTGACGACGGGCGCGGCATTCCGACCGACATGCACCATGAAGAAGGGGTAAGTGCGGCCGAAGTCGTGCTGACCAAGCTGCATGCGGGTGGCAAGTTCAACCAGAATTCCTACAAGGTATCGGGCGGCCTGCACGGCGTGGGTGCCGCCGTGGTCAACGCGCTGTCGGAATGGATGGAAGTCCGTATCTGGCGTGATGGCAAGGAACACGTGATTCGCTTCCGCGCGGGTGAGCGGGATGAGGCGCTGCGCGTGGTGGGGGAAAGCAGCGACCCGACCGGCACGCAGGTCACGTTCAAGCCCAGCGCCGAGACATTTGCCAAAGTGGAATTCGAATTCCCGATTCTCGAACGCCGCCTGCGTGAACTGGCCTTCCTCAATTCCGGGTTGAAGATCGTCCTGCGTGACGAACGCCATACCCCGGCGCGGGAGGAGAAGTTTCATTACGAAGGCGGCCTGTGCGCCTTTGTCGAATGGCTGGATCAGGGCAAGAACGCTATTGTCGAACCGCCGATTACCGGCAGCCTGCAGAATGAAGAAAACGGCATCAAGGTCGAATTCGCCCTGACATGGAACGACAGCTTCCATGAAACCATGCTGTGCTTCACCAACAACATTCCCCAGCGCGACGGCGGTTCGCACCTGGCCGGTTTCCGTCAGGCGCTGACCCGCGTGGTCGGTCGCTATGCCGAAGCCAACGCCAGCAAGAAAGACAGCCACGCCCTGAATGGCGAGGACATGCGCGAAGGCCTGACGGCCGTGCTGTCGGTCAAGGTGCCGGATCCCAAATTCTCGTCACAGACCAAGGACAAGCTGGTCTCCTCCGAAGTGCAGCCGGTGGTGCATGCGGCGGCTGCCGACATGATTTCCCACTGGTTCGAAACCCATCCCAAGGAAGCCCGCCACATCGTGGCGAAGGTGATGGATGCGGCCGCCGCGCGTGAGGCGGCGCGGCGCGCGCGTGAACTGACGCGGCGCAAGGGGGTACTGGACATCTCCTCCCTGCCGGGAAAGCTGGCCGACTGTCAGGAACGCGATCCGGCAAAGTCCGAACTGTTTATCGTTGAGGGTGACTCGGCAGGCGGTACCGCCAAGCAGGGCCGTGACCGGCGGTTCCAGGCCATCCTGCCACTGAAGGGCAAGATCCTGAATGTCGAACGCGCGCGGTTCGACCGTATGCTGGGGTCGGCCGAAATCGGGACGCTGATTACCGCACTGGGCACCGGCATTGGCCGGGGCGACGTGGAACATGGCGGCTTTTCCATCGAAAAGCTGCGTTACCACCGCATCGTCATCATGACTGACGCCGACGTGGATGGATCGCATATCCGCACGCTGCTGCTGACCTTCTTCTTCCGGCAGATGCCCGAACTGATTGAAAACGGGTACCTGTATATCGCCCAGCCGCCGCTGTACCGCGCCAAGCGTGGCAATGAAGAACGGTACCTGAAGGATGATGCGGCACTGGAATCCTACCTGCTGGACAAGGCATTGGCCAATGCCACGCTGCGTTATGCCGACGGGCGCGAGGTCGAGGGCGAGGCCATGCGGTCCGACGTGATGTTCATCCGTGACGTGACCCGCGCACTGTCGCGCCTGTCGGCGCGGGTGCCGGTCTGGATTCTGGAACAGGCGGCAATCGCGGGTGCGCTGCGGGCCGACCCGCAGGCGGTGCCGGAACGGATCGTGGACCTGCAGGCGCGGCTGGATGCGGTGTCTGCGCCCACGGAACGCGGGTGGAAGGTTGCCGCCAGTGACAGCGGCCTGGAAATGGCCCGCAGCGTGCGTGGGGTAGGCGAGGTCTACCGCCTTGAGACCTTGGCGCTGCGTAGCGCGGAAGTGCGCTGGCTGGCTGATCGCCATGACCGTCTGGTGGCTGATTTCACGGGGCCGGTGCAACTGGTGATTGACGGGCAGCCCCAGCCCTTTAACGGGCCGGCGTCGCTGTATGAACGGATTCTGGCGCAGGGTCGCAAGGGACTGTCCATCAACCGGTTCAAGGGGCTGGGGGAAATGAATGACGAACAGCTGTGGGAAACCACGCTGGACCCGGCCATGCGCACCCTGCTGCAGGTCAAGGTGGGTGATGTGGAAAACGCGGCGCAGGTCTTTTCCACCCTTATGGGGGATGTGGTCGAACCCCGCCGCGACTTCATTGTTGGCAACGCGCTGAAGGTTGCCAACCTCGACGTCTGACCGGTTACGCTGGCACCAGTTCAGCGGCCAGATGGGGGATCTCGGAAATGGAATCGGCGCCGACCGTGGCACCCGCTTCCATTTCGGGGCGACCATAGCCCCAGCGGGCGAAAATGGCGGGGACATGCGCGCCGATGGCCGTGGCCATGTCGTTATGATGGTCGCCGGTCATGATTGCGCGCGTCGGACTGCCATGCGCCATTTCAATCGTGCCCAGCAGGTGGCGCGGGTCGGGCTTGCGCACGCTGAAGCTGTCGCCCCCGCCCACGGCCACGAACCATTTTTCCAGATCAAGGACCTGCAATATGTGGCGCGCGGCGGCGACGGGCTTGTTGGTGCAGACGGCCATCTGCCACCCTGCTGCCCGCAGGTCTTCCAGCATGCCGATGGTGCCGGGAAAGGGGCGGGACAGATCGGTTGAATGGGGCGTGTAATCGGCCATGTAGCGCCTGGTTGCTTCGGCTGCATCAATGCCCGTGGCGGCGGATCCGGCATGGACCAGCAGGCGGCTGACCAGCATCGCCACGCCATCGCCAATCATGGGGCGGACCTGTTCCGTTGCTATGGACGGCAGGCCGTAATGCGCCAGAAGCCGGTTGGCGCAGGCCGCAAGATCGGGAAGGCTGTCGATCAGCGTGCCGTCCATGTCAAAAACGGCAAGACGGGGCGGGAGAGAGGTCATCATGAACGCCTTTGAGTCTGTGAATGAAGTAGCAATCGGAAATTCTAAGTGATGGTATCGCGCACGCATAAGGGTTTGACAGGGTGCGCAGGGGCGGAGTACCCGCACACTGCCATGAATACCCAGACCGATACCGCAGTATCCGCCCCCGCACGCGCCCTGTCGACCGCTGTCATACTGGCCGCGGGTCGTGGCACGCGCATGAAATCGCAGCGGCCCAAGGTCATGCACCCGCTGGCGGGGCAGCCCATGCTGCGTTACCTTCTGGATAACGCGGCCCGGGTCTTTGACCGTATTGTCGTGGTCGTGGGGCCGGACATGGATGATGTCGCGGCCCTTGCCGCCGCGCATCAGGTCGTGGTGCAGCAGGACCGCCTGGGTACAGGCCATGCCGCACGTCAGGCCGAGGCCCTGTTTGGCGATGGTGATGTTGCGGTCCTGTATGGCGATAACCCTTTGATCACGCCCGACACGATGCGCGCCCTGCTGGAACAGCGTCGCCGCGATGACACCGGCCTTGCCCTGCTGGCGATGGAACCGGCCGATCCGGCGCGTTATGGGCGTGTAGTGGCGCATGACGGGCAGGTTGAACGGATCGTGGAATGGGCGGACGCCACCCCGGCGGAGCGGGCAGTCCGGCTGTGCAATGCCGGCGTGCTGTGTGCCGATGCCGCTGATTTCCGCCGCTGGCTGGATGAAATCAATAACGACAACGCACAGGGTGAGTATTATCTGGGCGATGTGGTGGCCCGCGCCGTGGCCGATGGGCGCAGCGTGCGCGCGGTCGTGGCGCCGGAAGATGAACTGCGCGGCATCAATTCCCGCGCCGAACTGGCACAGGCGGAAGCCTGCGTGCAGGCGCGGCTGCGTCAGGCGGCGATGGATGGCGGCACCACGCTTGTTGCCCCCGGTACCGTCTTCCTGTGTGCCGATACCGTGCTGGAACCCGATACGGTGGTGCATCCCAACGTGGTGTTCGGCCCCGGCGTGCATGTGAAAAGTGGCGCGGAAATCCATGCCTTTTCGCACGTTGAAGGGGCAATCATCGGCCCGGATGCGCAGATCGGTCCCTATGCCCGCCTGCGTCCCGGCAGCGATGTGGGGGCAAAGGCGCGCGTGGGCAATTTCGTGGAAATCAAGGCCACGACACTGGGGGCAGGGGCCAAGGCCAGTCACCTGACCTATCTGGGCAACGCCACGGTGGGCAGCGGGGCCAATATCGGCGCGGGCACCATAACCTGCAATTATGACGGTGTGTTCAAGCACCGCACCGAAATCGGCGCGGGCAGTTTCATTGGCTCGGATTCGGTGCTGGTCGCCCCCGTGCGGGTGGGCAGCGGTGTCATTACCGCGGCAGGCAGCGTGATTACCCATGACGTGCCCGATGATGCCATGGCCATTGGCCGGGCACGGCAGACCAACAGGGCAGGACATGCCGCATCGTTTCGCGAACGGCTGAAGAACAGGAAGGAACGGGGCTGATGTGTGGCATTGTAGGGGTTGTTGGCAGCAATCAGGCCACGCCGGTTATTCTGGACGCCCTGCGCAGGCTGGAATATCGTGGCTATGATTCCGCGGGTATCGCCACGCTGGAAGAAGGCCATGTCGAACGTCGGCGCGCGGCGGGCAAGCTGGACCACCTGGCCACGCTTCTGGCGCGCATGCCGCTGCCGGGTGTTACCGGCATTGGCCATACGCGCTGGGCCACGCATGGCGCGCCCACCGAAAACAATGCCCACCCCCACGGGACGGAACGCGTATCGGTCGTCCATAACGGCATTATCGAGAATTTCGAGGAACTGCGCCACGAACTGGAGGCGGCAGGGCAGGTCTTCTCGACCGATACGGACAGCGAGACGATCGCGCAACTGGTCGATTACCACCTGCAGCGCGGCCTTTCCCCGCGGGAGGCGGCACATGAATGCCTCAAGCGGCTGGAAGGCGCCTACGCGCTGGCCATGATCTTCGCGGGTCACGATGGCATGGTCATTGGCGCGCGGCATGGCGCGCCGCTGGTGGTGGGCTTTGGTGATAACGAGATGTTCCTCGGTTCCGACAGCCTGGCGCTGGCGCCGCTGACGCGCCGCATCGCCTATCTGGATGACGGGGACTGGACCGTGATTACGCCTGCGGGCGCCGCGTTCTTTGACATGGCGGGCAACCCTGTCGAACGCCCGGTCAGGCTGACCGCGCTGATCGCGGCATCGGTCGGCAAGGACGGCTACCGGCATTATATGGAAAAGGAACTGCACGAACATCCCGTCGTGATCGGGCAGACCCTGCAGCGCCTGATCGACCCGGCCACCCGGCGCGTCGTCATGCCGGACCTGCCGTTCGATCTGGCCGCCGTGCAGCGTGTGGTGCTGACGGCCTGCGGGTCGGCTTTCTATGCCGGGATGATCGGGCGGTACTGGATCGAGCAGTATGCGCGCCTGCCGGTCGATATCGATGTGGCGAGCGAGATGCGTTACCGTAACCCGCCGTTGACCAGGGGCGGGCTTGGGCTGCTGATTTCCCAGTCGGGCGAGACGGCGGACACGCTGGCCGCCCTGCGCGGCATGCGTGAGGCGGGGCAGCATATCGTCTCGGTGCTGAATGTTGAACAGAGCACGATGGCACGTGAAAGCGACGCCGTGCTGGGCACCGTGGCGGGGCCGGAAATATCGGTCGCCAGCACCAAGGCCTTTACCGCGCAGCTTTCCGTCCTTGCGTGCCTGACCATTGCCCTGGGCCGTGCGCGCGGACTGATCGGTCCGGCACAGGAAGAAAGCATGGTGACCAACCTGCTTGACCTGCCCAGCAAGGCGACCGAGGTATTTGAACGCCATGACGAAATCCGCCGCATGGCCACCATCGTGGCGGATGCGCGCGACGTGCTCTACCTCGGTCGTGGGGCGATGTTCCCCGTGGCACTCGAGGGGGCGCTGAAGCTCAAGGAAATCACGTATATCCACGCCGAAGCCTATGCCGCGGGCGAGATGAAGCATGGTCCGATTTCACTGATCGACAACACGGTGCCGGTGGTGGCCACCGTGCCGTCTGGCCCCCTGTTTGAAAAAACGCTGTCCAACCTGCAGGAAGCCAGGGCCCGTGGCGGCCGCCTGCTGGTGTTCACGGACATGGCGGGGGCACCGCGCCTGCGTGAAATCGCGGAATGCGTGGTGGCGATTCCGACAGTGGATGAATTCGTGGCCCCGATCCTGCAGACCATCCCGGTGCAGATCCTGGCCTATGAAGTCGCGCTGCTGAAGGGGACGGATGTGGACCAGCCGCGCAACCTCGCCAAATCCGTGACTGTTGAATAGACACGTCAGGCATAACCGGCACAATCACCACTAGATACAGATAACCGTACAGGGGATACGACGCACATGGCAGCACAAACGGCAATCCCCCACGGGGCGGGACCGTCCGTCCTTGTGCGTGGCGCTGGTGTGTCGGGCCTGACGGCGGCGGTCACCCTGGCCGAACGGGGCGCGCGGGTCAGCGTGCATGAATGTGGCGGTCGCGTGGGCTGGGGGGCGTCATGGAAGGCTGGCGGCATGCTGGCGCCCTGGTGCGAGGCTGAATCCGCGACCCCGGATGTCACCGCGCAGTCCCTTGCCTCCCTCGACTGGTGGGACCAGCATGTTCCCGGCGTGGACCGCAATGGCACCCTTGTGCTGGCGCCGCCGCGTGACGTGCGTGAAATCATGCGCTTCGCGCGCAGGACTTCGCATTTTTCCACGATTGGCGAAGGCGAGATCGCGCAACTGGAACCCGACCTTGCCGACCGTTTTTCCCGTGCGCTGTTCTTCGCGGGTGAAGGGCACGTCAACCCGCGCGACGCCCTGCAGGCGCTGGCGGCACGATTGGTTGAACTGGGGGGCAGCCTGCATTTCAACGTGCCGGCTGACGCCAGCACGGCAGGCTATGACTGGGTGGTGGACTGCACCGGCATCGCGGCCCGCGACCAGATGGTGGACATGCGCGGGGTGCGCGGGGAAATGCTGCTGCTGCGCTGTCCCGATGTCACGCTGCATCGTCCGGTGCGCATGCTGCATCCGCGCATTCCCATCTACATCGTGCCGCGTGCGGGCCATGTGTACATGGTGGGGGCGACCATGATCGAAAGCGAGAACGCCGGTCCCATGACCCTGCGTTCAATGGTGGAAATGCTGGGTGCGGTCTATGCCCTGCATCCCGCGTTCGGGGAAGCCGAGATACTGGAAACCGGCACCGGCCTGCGTCCGTCCTATCCAGACAACATGCCAGCCGTCAGGCAGTCGGGGCGGCATATCCATATCAACGGCATGTATCGCCATGGTTTCCTGCTTTCACCCGTTCGCGCGGCCGAGGCGGCCGACATCGTGTTTGGCAGGGGCTGAACCTGCCACAAGGGGAATACGGACATGCAGATTCAGGTGAACGGCGAACACCATGACGTGACGGCAGCAAGCCTGGCGGCGTTGCTTGATGAACTGGGTTATGATGCAACCGCCCGCGTTGCGACGGCGGTGGATGGCTGCTTTGTCGCGGCCAGCCGGCGCGCGACCCACCCCCTGCATGACGGGGCACAGGTGGAAATTCTGGCCCCCATGCAGGGAGGATAACCGCAATGACCCTTTTTTACGGCACTGAACTGGCGTCACGCCTGATGCTGGGCACGGCGCAGTACCCATCCCCCGAAATACTGGCGGATGCCGTGCGCCGGGCCGGGGCGGGGGTGGTCACCGTCTCGCTCCGGCGCGAGGCCGCCGGCACACGCGCGGGACAGGCGTTCTGGGCGCTGATCCGGGAACTCGACGTACCCGTCCTGCCCAACACGGCGGGCTGTCATACCGTGCGTGAAGCGGTAACCACGGCGCAGATGGCGCGTGAGGTATTCGGAACGGACTGGATCAAGCTGGAGGTGATCGGGGAATCCGATACCCTGCAGCCCGACATGTTCGCGCTGGTCGAGGCCGCCCGCATCCTGACGGAAGACGGGTTCAGGGTCTTTCCCTACATGACCGAGGATCTGGTCGGTGCGGAACGCCTGCTGCGCGCGGGGTGCGAGGTACTGATGCCGTGGGGCGCGCCCATCGGGTCGGGCAAGGGACTGAACAACCTGTTCGGCCTGCGGGCATTGCGGGCGCATTTCCCCGATGTGCCCATGGTGGTTGATGCCGGGATTGGCGTGCCATCCCATGCGGCGCAGGCAATGGAACTGGGTTATGACGCGGTGCTGATCAATACGGCGGTGGCCAAGGCAGGCAACCCCGCGGAAATGGCGCGCGCCTTCGCCATGGCGGTGGAAGCGGGCCGCATGGCCTATATCGCCGACCCGATGGAGGAACGTGACATGGCCGTGCCCTCCACCCCCGTGATCGGGCAGGCCGTGCTATGACCACGGCGCTTCCGTCACGTATCTACCCGGTCGTGGACGCGGCGCACTGGGTCGGCAGTCTGGGGCAGGCGGGCGCGCGGCTGATCCAGTTGCGTCTCAAGGACATGGCGGACGATGACCTGCGCCGTGCGGTCCGTGAAGGCATCCGGCTGGCCCGTGCGCACGATGTCTGCCTTGTGCTGAACGATTACTGGCGGATGGCGATCGAGGAAGGGGTGGATTTCATCCATCTGGGGCAGGAGGATCTGGATACGGCAGACCTGCCTGCCATCCGCGCGGCGGGGCTGAAACTGGGGGTCAGCACGCATAGTGATGCTGAACTGGACCGTGCGCTGTCGGTCGCCCCCGATTACGTGGCGCTGGGACCTGTCTGGCCCACGAAACTGAAGAAAATGCCCTGGGGGCCGCAGGGTACGGAAAAACTGTCGGTGTGGAAGCGGCGCATTGGCGATATCCCGCTTGTCGCCATCGGGGGGATTACGCTTGCCCGCGCGCCGCAGTGTATCGCGGCGGGGGCGGACTGTGTCTCGGCCGTGTCCGATTTCATTCGCATGCCGGACCCGCAGGCACAGGTCAGGGCATGGCTGGCCGCCACTGACCATGTGGTCAGGGTGTGAAATACTGGAACATAATGTGATGCATCATGTGTTGTTGATGCAACGTTGGTGTGGCATTATTGATACGCAACATGTGAATGTATGAAGGAACGTCTTTTACAGCCAGATGTTGGTCTTATAAGCCAGATTCTGTTGATCTGAAACGCGGTGGACATAATCTGTTCATGGTCAGCCATTAGGATCGGCCTGTAAGTACAATATGGCCGGAAGTCGGGGATTTTGAATGGAGATAGCGGGTCTGGCAGCAATTCTGATGGCGATTGCCGTGCTGCTTGTCGTGGTCAGCGCGGTCCAGCCGCTTGCCCGCCGTCTGGAACTGTCCGAAACCGTCCTGCTGGCCATTGTGGGCATCGTGATCGGGGGGGCGGCCGACCTTGTTCTGCGCAATTCCCATCTGGAAATATTCAATGGCGCGGCACAGACGCTGCTGGATTTCCCGCTTAACAGCGAAGCGTTCCTGCTGATTTTCCTGCCCATACTGGTATTCCAGGGGGCACTGGGCATTGATGTGCGCAGGCTGGCGCATGAAACCGCGACCGTGCTCCTGCTGGCAGTGGTGGCGGTGGCGGTCTCGACCGCGGCCATCGGCTTTGCGCTGTATCCCTTTGCCGGCATGCCGCTGGCGGTGTGCCTGCTGCTTGGTTCCATCGTGGCGACGACCGACCCTTCGGCCGTGGCAGGGATATTCAAGGAAATTGGCGCCGCAAGCCGCCTGACCCGGCTGGTGGAAGGCGAGGCGCTGCTGAATGACGCGGCCGCCATTTCCATTTTCACCATCCTGCTTGGCTCCATTACCTCGCATCACAAGATCATGCTGGGTGGCGCGGTGCTGGAGTTCCTTGTCTCCTTCATCGGCGCGCTGATCATCGGCATCGTGTTTGGCCGCCTGACGCTTATGGTCATTCCGGCGCTGGGGGCGGCACCCGCGGCCGAGGTCACTCTGACGGTGGCGCTGCCATACCTGTCCTATATCGTGTGCGATGAATTCCTGGGCTTTTCCGGTGTGGTGGCCACGGCGGCATCCGGCCTGACGATTTCGATCTACGGCCCCTCCACCTTCCGGCCCCAGACCTGGCGATTCCTGAACGAGCTATGGCAGCAGCTTGTCTTCTGGGCCTGGTCATTGGTGTTCGTGCTGGCGTCCATGCTGGTGCCGCGCCTGCTGGTGGGCATGACCAAATGGGACTGCGTGCTGATCCTGCTGGCCGCCGGCGCCGGATTGCTGGCGCGTGGGGCGGTGGTGTTCGGCATGCTGCCCATCCTTGCCGCGACCAAGCTGTCGCCGCCCGTGCCGACCCCGTTCAAGGTCACGATGGTATGGGGCGGGCTGCGTGGCGCCATTACGCTGGCGCTGGCGCTGGCCGTGACGGAAAACGAACATGTTTCGAGCAGCATCGCCCACTTCATCGGCATTATCGCCACGGGGTTCGTGCTGATCACCCTGTTCGTGAACGGGATGTCGCTGCGGTACCTGGTGCTGTTCCTCAAACTGGACCAGCTGCCGCTGATTTACCAGGCGCTACGTCACCAGATCCTTGCCATCGGACTGGGTGAAGTCCGTGACCAGACGCGCGAAGTCGCGGGAGAGCTGGGCTTTTCCACCAATGTCACCAATACGGTGGTGGAAGTGATCGACCGCCGCGTCCATTCGGAAGAACAGGACAATACCTTTGACACTGCCCTGGGTGACCGGCAGCGCGTCACACTGGCGCTGATTGTCGTTGCCAACCGGGAGCGTTCCATCCTGCTGGACCTGTTCCGCATACAGGGGCTGTCGCGCCGTGTGATGGAAACGCTGCTGCGCTCGGCCGAGGCCATGGTGGATGGCGCACGGCTGGAAGGACGCTTTGGCTATGTCCGCGCCCTGCGCCGCAGGTTGCGTCCATCGCTGCGTTTCCGTGTGGCGCAGGTGATCCATCATCGCTTCAATTTCGACACGCCCCTCATGTACTGCATGATGGAGCGGTTCGAGATGCTGATGATCGGCTATTTCGTTTCCCTGTCACTGACCCGTTTCATGCGCCAGCGCATGGAGCCGACGCTGGGCACGCGTATCAGTGAAATCGTGGGGGAAGTGCTGGGGCGGCAGTGCAAGCTGCTGGACGAGGCACTACAGACCCTGCGCCTGCATTACCACGGCTATTCCGAGGCGCTGGAAAACCGCATGCTGCGTCAGATTGCGCTGCGTCTGGAAGAAGAAAAATACGACACGCTGATGTCCGAATCGCTGTTGAGCGAGGAACTGCACCGTGAATTGCATCGCGATGTGGAACACCGGCGCGAACAGCTGGATTTCAGGCTGAAATTCAATATCCGTGCCGGGATCGAAAGCCGCATCCATAATTTTCCCCTGTTCGAGGGGATGGCCGATGGCGTGCTGCATGATATCGCGATGAAGATGTCCATCCACTTTTCATCCCCCGGCGAGCGGCTGTACCGCAAGGGTCAGAAGGTGCGCACGGTCTATTTCATCAGCGCGGGACTGGCTGAAACCCATTACCCCAAGCATGACGTGCGCTTTGGCGCCGGTGCGGTTCTGGGTGGGGAGGAAGCGTTGAAGGACGAGCGTGTCACAGCGACCAGCCGTTCCCTGCAGTTCGGACATTTCATGACGATGAGCGCGCGTGACTTCCGCAAGCTGGTGGAAGACTATCCCCGCATTGGCGAGAATCTGGAACGTATGGCACAGGCCCGTAACAAGGGTGAACTGCCCGACGCCCAGCTTCTGCCGCAGGATGGGGAAGATACACCCAACAGTCCACCATCCTACGACGCCATCGACCTTGCCACCGCACCCGTCACCCGCGCCATTCCCGTCCGGCAGGATGGTCAGGTCAGTGACGCCTGACCTGACGGCGCGGCAGTGATCCGCCCGGGCACATGACATGGCGGCTGTCGTGCCGCCCGGGCATTCAGGTTGCCATGTAATAGGTTCACGCCATCAGGGGCCTGTCGTGCTGGTGTGCGCGCCGCCATGCAGGTCGGATAAGCGTCGGGTAAGGGGAGACGCAAGTGACGTCCTGATGCCGGGATACGACATTCCACGTCACGGCATGTGATCCATGCGTGCGCCGCAGGGGACAGGCGTTCCGGATACTGCCTTTTTCAGGAAGGTAGGATTTCCTGACGCTTGTTGAAAAAAGCTTCGCCAAAAATTTCTTGGTACAATCCGTCTGGTCAATTCATGCCATGAACGTCGCGGCCGCGTCAGAAAGCGCGGAGCAGGCGGTCGAGATATTCCAGTTCTTCCGGCGGGCGGGTACGGTCGGCGTCGCGGCGGCGCAGTTCCTGTTCAATCTCGCGCGCGCGTTCGCGGCTGGCGTTGTCTGGCACATGGGTATCATTGTCCATGCCCGCGTGGGTGCCGCCGGTCTTGCGGCCCAGCGGGTCACGATCACCCTTGCCTTCGGCCTGCTGGTCGGTGTCGTCATCGTCATCCTGTCCGCCGGGTTGGTTGCCACCGCTGCCATGGCTGCCCTTGCCATTGTCCTGTGACAGCATGGGCAGGAATACGGTCATGCCGCCATGCGCGTTCTGGCTGCGCATGGACTGGCGCATCTGCTGGTCGCCCTGCTGCAGGTCGGCCAGAACCTTTTTCTCGGCCGCCGCCGCATCAGGGTCCTTGCCCGCGCCAAGGGCCGCGCGCACGGCCTTCATGTCCGTCTGCGCCTTGTCCAGCGCCGGCATGTCCTTGCCGCTGGCCTGCTTGAATTCGCGCTGCAGTTCATGCAGGGCGCGCGACAGGGCATGCTGCACGGCCCGGTCGGCATGCTGCTGTGCGGTGTGGGCTTCGGGCGTCATGCTTTCCGGCGGTGGCGTGGCGCCGGCCTGTGGCTGAGGCGCGCTGCCCGACGGCGTAATGCCAAGCTGGCGCAGCAGGTCGGCGGTGGACATGGATGACAGGTCGCCGCCATCTTCATCCATATCGGTCTGGCGGCTGGCGGCGTCACGTTCCTGCTGGCGCTGGGTCTGGTCCATGCGCGACTGGGCGTGGTCCAGCAACCGGGACTGGCGGCTGACCAGGTCGCGCAGCGCGCGGCGCAGTTCCCTGGCCTGCTGGCGGGCCTGCATCTGCTGGGCCAGCTGCATCATGTCCTGCGGGGTGGCGTTGCGGATGCCGTTGGCCATGTCCTCCATCTGCTGCAGCTTCTGCATGGCATCGGCATCGCGGCCATTGGCGGCGTCATCCTGCAACTGCTGCATCATCTGCGCCATGTTCTGTTCACCGCGCGATGTCATTTCGGGAATGGCGGGAATGGCGGAATGATCGCGCATGGCCTGTTGCGCCAGCGCCTGCATCTTGCGCGAAATCGCGTCCTTCAGCGCCTGCATGCGGTGCTGCAGTTCGGCCTGCTGTTCCGGCCCCTGACCCTTGGGGCCCATCTCACGCATGTGCTCCAGCTGTTCGCGCACGGCGTCCTGTGCTGCCTGCACGCCAAAATCAGCCTGTTCGTTATCTATGTCCCGCCGGTTGTGTTCGATATCCAGCGCAAGGAACCACAGCCGTCCGGTGGCCTGCGTAATGGCGTAATCATCGGTTACGTCATCCGCATCCCCAAGCACGGCGGCAACACTGGTCAGCGCCAGCAACAGGCCGACATGATGGGTCAGCATGGTATCGGCCTGACCCAGCGCCAGCAGTTCGCGCGCCGCCTGTGCGCGGTTTTCACGGTGCAGGGCCACGCGCTTGCGGATATCCAGAACCGCCTTGGCCAACGGGTTGTTGAAAGGCCGCGCGCCCATGCGCAGCCGGATCGGGGCGGAGGTCGCTGTCATGCCGCTGGTGCTGCTGGCGACCAGGCGGGCGGTCACGTCTTCCCCCGCCCACGGGTTTTGCGACAGGTCGGGCGTGGCCACGTCATCCGCCACGCTGGGGTGGCCGTTCAGCGGGATCGGGACGGTCAGGACGTCGCGTGGACTGTCCGGCATGACCAGTTCCGCATGCATTGATGCGATGCCGTATGGCTGGGCCACATGATAGGGCAGGCGGGTGCGCCATTCGCCTTCATGGCTGCCCGGGTCCTTGCCCCATGCGACTTCTGGCGCGGGGTTGGGCGTGACGTGCAGCGTCCATTGTCCCAGCGTGCGTCCGCGACCGCGCAGGCGCAGCGTGCCGCTGGCAAGAAGGGTGGCCTGCGCATTCCAGCTGGCATTGCCCAGAGCGTGAAAATCATGCGGGCCGATGGCGGGCTGCGGTCCGCTGGCACGCATGCGCAGGGCGGGACGGCCATTCAGCCCGTTCAGTGTAATGGCCAGTCGCGCGCCTGCGGGAACGGTCGCACTGGTATGCGTCGCGTCCAGGAAGACCGGCGCGCCGGGCGCATAGTCGGGCATGGTGATCCATGCATTGATCTGCGGGGCGGGGGTATCGGCATCATCCATGCCGGGCAGGAACGCCGCCGTCACCCGGCTTGCGGCATGGTCGCCTGTCCACATCATGCCACCCGCCAGAAGCACGGCAAGGACCGGCGTGGCGGCCCACCCTGTGGCGCCCTTCAGGCGGGGGCGTGGCCATCCGCCCCGCAGGCGGCCCAGCGCCGCCGTGGTGCGATGCAGGTGGACCTGCCACAGATAGGTGATTTCAGGCGTGAGGGTATTGGCGGGCCGGTCATGCAACGTGCGCAGCGGCTGACCGGTCAGGCCGGATGCCTGTTCCACCCGACGGTCGGTTTCGGATGCGGTGGGGGCATGGATGCCGCGCCACTGCCGCCATGTGGCATAGGCTGTCCCGCCTGCAATACCTGCCAGGAGGAGGGCATGCAGGCTGTCGGGCATATGCTGGGGCAGGCGCCCAAGCCCCAGCAGCGCAACGCCCATGGCGGCATCAGCCGTGGGCAGCATGAGCGGCCACAGCTGTTCCACCCACAGCGCACGACGCGCTTGCTGGCGTGCGCGGGCCAGGCGTTGCGGCAGGCTGCCGCCGGGCTGGGTAATGTCCTGCCCGGCTGTCATAGGCCTCCGCCAGCGGGGAGAAGGGTCTTCTCAACCCAGTCGGGAACACGATCGTCAGCCCACAGGTCCTCGACCTGCTGGCGTTCGCGGATGACGGACCAGCGGGCGCCATCCACCATGACCTGTGCTGCAAGTGGGCGGGCGTTGTAGGTGGAACTCATGACCATGCCATACGCCCCGCAATCCAGCAGCGCCAGTCGCGACCCCGCGTCCATATGCGGCAGGGTGCGGTCATGGCCGAAAGTATCACCGCTTTCACAGACCGGCCCCACAACATGCACCTGCTCGGTGGCGGCAGCAGCGGTTTTGGCGGAAAGCGGGATGATGCCATGCCATGCGTCATACAGGCTGGGACGCATGAGGTCATTCATCGCGGCATCCAGCACAAGGAACGGCGGCATGCCGTCATATCCCTGCTTGCGCAGGATCACGGTAGACAGCAGCACGCCCGCGGGACCGGCCAGCCAGCGCCCCGGTTCAACGGCCAGCCGCGTGCCCAGGTCGCCCAGTTCGGCATGGATGGCGGCGGCAAGGGCTTCGGGCGCGCCTTCGGTTTCATCACGGTAGGAAATGCCCAGACCCCCGCCGCAATCCAGTGCCTCGACCGTCAGTCCACGCGCGCGGATGGCCCGTACAAGGTCGGCAAGTCTGGCATAGGCGGTACGGTAGGGCTGCATGCGTACGATCTGGCTGCCGATATGCATTGCCAGCCCGACGGGCCGGATACCCGGTAAAGTGGCGGCGCGGGCATAAAGTTCAACCGCGCGGTCATAGGGAATGCCGAATTTGTTGGTGGCGAGTCCGGTGGTGATCTTGGCGTGGGTGCCGGCATCGACATCGGGGTTGATGCGCAGGGCGATGCGGGCCTCCTGCCCTTCGGCTTCCGCCACGGCGGAGAGGAGTTCAAGTTCCTCCGCACTTTCGACATTGATCTGCGCAATGCCCGCCTGCAGGGCGAGGCGCATTTCCTCAAGGCTCTTGCCAACACCGGAAAAGACGATTTTTTCCGCCGGGATGCCCGCCATCATGGCGCGGCGCAGTTCGCCGCCACTGACCACGTCCGCCCCGGCCCCTTCGGCCGCCAGCACGCGCAGCACGGCCAGGTGGTCATTGGCCTTGACGGCGAAGTGAATGGAAACCGGCCGGTCTGTTGCGGCAAGGGCCGTGGCAAGCCTGCGGTAGCGCGCGCGCAGGGTGCCGGCGCTCATGACCCATGTGGGCGTGCCAAGCGCGTCGGCAATGGCGTTGAGGGGCACGTCTTCCAGCACAAGTCCGTCCATGGCATGCATGGACAGCGCCGGACGGCCGGCCAGAAGGTCGGCAACGGATGGATCCTGTCCGGGACAGGTAGGGGAAGCATCAGCCATGATGTGCGCACGATACCGCCTTGCCCCGTCGCTTCCAAGGTGCTTGACGCAGGAAAGAACAGGAAGGACAGACCGCTATGAACAACGACCCCCTGGTGCAGGCCGCCATTGACGTGCGCCTGCGGGCTTACGCGCCGTATTCGCGCTTTCCGGTCGGTGCGGCGGTAGAGACGGCGGATGGCCGGATATTCGCCGGATGCAACGTCGAAAACGCGGCCTATCCCGAAGGTACCTGCGCCGAAGCCGGCGCCATCGCCGCCATGGTGGCGCGGGGCGGGCGCCAGATCCATCGCGTCGTGGTCTGCGGGGGGACGGATGCCCCCTGCACGCCATGTGGGGGATGCAGGCAGAAAATCAGGGAATTCGCAGCCCCCGAAACGCCTGTCTCCATGGTTTCGGCCGGGGGGACGGTCCTGCTGGTCCGCACGCTGGCGGACCTGCTGCCCGACAGTTTCGGGCCGGACAGCCTGACCTGATCCGTCAGCGATCGGGGCTGGGATAGGTCGTGTAATAGGCCCGGGAGTTGGAAGGCTGGCGTGGGGAGCCAATACGCCCGCATGCCCCCAGCGAGGAGGCGATGACCAGGCCCGCCAGCGTCAGCAGCATGATGGCGCGTCCGCGCGGGGAGGGGTGAATGTTCATTTGCCGCTTTCTCCTGTCCCAAGGGCATCCAGCCAGCGCTGGGCCTGCGCGCGTACGTTCTGCGCCGCCGTGCCGCCGTGGCTTGTGCGCGAGGCGATGGAGGAATCGACATCCAGCACCGTGAAGATGTCGGCGGTGATGCCCGGTTCCTCCGCCTGCATGTCCTCCAGCGTCAGGTCGGCCAGCCCCACGCCCTTCGCCTCCGCCTTGCCGACCAGGCGGCCGGTGACATGGTGGGCGGTGCGGAAGGGCACCTTCAGCACCCGCACCAGCCAGTCCGCAAGGTCGGTGGCGGTGGAAAAACCGGACCCGGCATAGGCGCGCATCTGATCCGCATTGATGCTGAGGTCGCGGATCATGCCATCCATGGCCGCAAGGCTGAGGGCGGCGGCATCGGTCGCGGCGAAGACGGGTTCCTTGTCTTCCTGCATGTCCTTGGCATAGGCCAGCGGCAGGCCCTTCATCACCGTCAGCAGCCCCACCAGCGCGCCGGTAATGCGGCCGCCCTTGGCGCGGACCAGCTCGGCTGCATCCGGGTTGCGCTTCTGCGGCATGATGGAGGAGCCGGTGGTGAACGCATCGGACAGGCGGATGAAGGAAAAGGGGGCGGAACACCAGATCACGATCTCTTCCGCCAGCCGCGACAGGTGGACGGCCATGATGGATAGCGCGGAAAGGTATTCCAGCGCGAAATCACGGTCTGACACGGCATCGAGCGAATTGGCGGTGGGGCGGTCGAAGCCCAGCGCCCTTGCCGTCATGTCCCGGTCGATGGGAAAGGACGTGCCCGCAAGTGCGGCCGACCCCAGCGGGGATTCATTGAGCCTGCGCCGCGCATCGGCCAGCCTGCCCCGGTCACGGGCCAGCATTTCCACATAGGCCATCAGGTGGTGGCCAAATGTCACGGGCTGCGCGGTCTGCAGGTGGGTGAAGCCGGGCATGGGGGTCGCGGCATGTTCCGCCGCCCGCCGCGCCAGCGCGCGCATGAGGGAGGCCGCCTGCTGGTCCAGCCCGTCGATCGCGTCACGCACCCACAGGCGGAAATCGGTCGCCACCTGGTCATTGCGCGACCGTGCGGTGTGCAGGCGCTTGCCCGCCTCGCCAATCCGGTCGGACAGGCGGGCTTCGATATTCATGTGAATATCTTCAAGTGCGGTGCTGAATTCAAAGGTGCCGGCCGTGATTTCCCGCCCGATCTGGTCCAGCCCTTCGGTAATGGCGCGGGCATCATCTTCGGAAATGATGCCGGTTTTCGCCAGCATGGCGGCATGGGCCTTCGACCCCGCGATGTCCTGCCGCCACAGGGCCCTGTCAAAACCGATCGAGGCATTGATGTCCTGCATGATCGCCGCCGGTCCCCCGGCAAAGCGCCCGCCCCACTGTGCGTTCGCCTTCTGCGCGTCCTGATCCGTCAGCGTTTTTGCGTTCCCCGGCATCCTGTGTTCCAGCTACCCCAAGTGTGAAAAGGATTGTGTCTGATACGGCGTGGCGTAATGCCATCACATGCCGCGCACCCTACCCATCTGCCGCTGCAGATACAATCGTTCCCGTGCCCCCTGCGGCCGCCATATGGCGGGTTGTGGCGGGGGGTCTTTCACTCATGCAGCGGGATCTGTAATATCGGGTGCGAACCCCGCCCATGGCACAGGATGTCCCGCACAATGCAGCATACAGCCCTTGCGCAGGAGCCATTACGGTTGCTGACGCAGGATGATTCGGCTCCCGTCATCCAGTACGGCAGGTCCGCGCTTGATGGCGTCATGCCGCCGCCCGGCCTGCCATTCGTACTGGTCAGCGACCATGCCGGGCGCAGCGTGCCCGCCACGCTGGGGGACATGGGCGTCAGTGCGGCCGATCACGCGCGGCATATCGCCTGTGACCTGGGCATGGCCGAAACCGGGCGGATGCTGGCGCGGACTCTGGACTGCGTGCTGATTGAACAGGCCTATTCCCGTCTGGTGATCGACTGCAACCGCGCGCCGGGGCACCCGACTTCCATTGTGCGCGAAAGCGACGGGACGCGCGTTCCGGCCAATATCGACATCACGGCGGCGGAAGAAGGCAGGCGGGTGGAGGAAATCTTCCTGCCCTACCATGACCGGATCAGCCGGGAGATCTCGACACGGCTGGAGGCCGGGCTGCCCGTCGTGCTGGTATCCCTGCACAGCTTTACCGATTTCATGAACGGCACGGCGCGGCCATGGCATACGGGCGTGCTGCATAACCGCAACCCTGCTTTCGGCCTGCGGGTGCGTGACCTGCTGGCGGCGGAAGACGGACTGGTGGTCGGCAGCAACGAACCCTATGCCCTGACGGATGTCAGCGACTATACCGTGCCCGTCCATGCCGAAGGGCGCGGCGTGCCCTATCTGGAAATCGAGATACGCCAGGACCTGATCGCAACGGAACAGGGGCAGACGGAATGGGCCGACCGCCTTGCGCGCGTGCTGCCGCAGGCATGGGAAGATTTCAGGCACTAGCGGCCCCGCACGCGCCTGGCAAACACACTGCATCTGATGGATTGAAGACAATGGAACGCAGGCCACGCATTGACGGCCATACCCTGCTGGCCGGGGTGATCGGCTGGCCGGTGGCGCATTCGCGCTCGCCGCTCATGCATAATTTCTGGCTGGAACAGCGCGGGATCAACGGGGCGTACGTGCCGCTGCCTGTGGCGCCGGGTTCGTTTGATGTCGCGGTCCGCGGCCTGCAGGCGGCAGGATTCCGTGGCGTGAACGTGACCATCCCGCACAAGGAATCGGCCTACCGGATCGTGGAGGAACACGGCCGTCTGGACCGTTCGGCACGGCGTTCGGGGTCGGTCAATACGCTGGTCTTCGCGCCCGATGGCCGGATTGAGGGCTATTCCACCGATGGCGACGGATTCGTGGCCAATGTGCAGGCGCATGGAATCCCCGTCACAGGTGGCCGCGCCCTGCTGCTGGGCGCAGGTGGGGCCGCGCGCGCCATCGCCGCAAGCCTGCTGGACCGGGGGGTGGATGTGGTGGTGGCCAACCGCACCCGTGCGCGGGCCGATGCGCTGGCCGCGTCACTGGCGGGCATCACGGTCATTGACTGGGCGCAGGCGGGCGACGTGCTGCCGTCGTGCCGGTTTCTGGTCAACACCACGTCCATCGGCATGAATGGGGGGGCGGATGCCGTCTTTCCGCTGGATCTGGCCCGGGCGGATGCGGGGCTGGTCGTATGCGACATTGTCTATGTTCCGCGCCAGACCGCCTTGCTCCAGCAGGCGGCCAGCCATGGGCTGCGCACGGTCGATGGACTGGGCATGCTGATCCACCAGGCTGGTCTGGGATTTGAAAAATGGTTTGGCGCGACGCCGGATATCGGCCCCGGGGTCGAGGCCGTTCTGGATGCAGACCTGCATCGCGCGCATGCTGGCTGAACGGGGTCTTCCATGCGCATACTGGGGCTGACCGGCGGGATCGGCATGGGCAAGTCCACGACGGCGGCCCTGCTGAAGCGCGCGGGCATACGGCTGTTCGATGCCGACGCCACCGTCGCAGCCCTGCAGGCCCCGCATGGGGCGGCGCTGCCCGGCATCGGGCGGCTGGTGCCCGGTTCGGTGCGCGATGGCGTGCTGGATCGTGCGGTGCTGCGGCAGGCGGCGCTGTCCGATCCGGCCGTCATGCAGGGGCTGGAGGCAATCATCCATCCGCTGGTGCGCCGGGCGCGCGAGCGTTTCGTGCAGCGTGCCCGGCGTGACGGCTGTCGGTGGGTGGTACTGGATATCCCGCTTCTGTTCGAAACCGGGGCGCAGCGGATATGTGACCGGGTGGCGGTGGTCAGCGCGCCCGCTTCCCTGCAGCGCCAGCGCGTGCTGCGACGCGGCCGGATGACACCGGCCCAGATTGATGCCGTCATCGCCCGGCAGATGCCCGATGCCGTGCGGCGGCGGCGGGCTGATGTGGTTATCGAAACCGGCCTGTCACGTCATGAAACGGTGCGGCAGGTCAGGCGTTTGCTGCATGCAATGCGCGAGGGAAGTCCAGCCGCATGGGCTGCGGCCGGAGGGAAACCTGCATGAAACGCACCATCCTGTTCGATACGGAAACCACCGGGCTGGATCCGCTGAAGGGCGATCGCGTCATTGAAATCGCAGCCCTTGAACTGGTTGGCGACCTGCCCACCGGGCGCAGCTTCCGTGTCCTGATCGACCCTGAACGTGATGTGCCCGAAGAAGCGTCGCGCGTGCATGGCTTTACCCGCGCCGATCTGGAAGGGAAGCCGAAATTTGCGCAGGTCGCGCCCGAATTTCTTGAATTCATCGGCAATGATCCCCTGATCGCGCATAATGCCCGCTTCGATTTCGGCTTCCTGAATGCCGAACTGGCGCGTGCGCGGCTGCCCGAACTGGATATGGGGCGCATGGTCGATACGCTGGATATGGCGCGTGAGCGTTTTCCCGGCATGCCCAACAGCCTTGATGCGCTGTGCCGCCGCTTTTCCATCGACCTGTCGGAACGCACGACCCATAACGCGCTGCTGGACTGCCGGTTGCTGGCCGCGGTCTATCTGGAACTGACCGGGGGCAGGCAGCGCGGGCTGAGCCTGTCGGTGGATGAAGGCGGCGGCGGCATCGCAACCTATACCTATGTGCGGCCAGACGGGCATGTCAGTGTGCGTGTCAGGCCCGATGCGGCAGAACTGGAAGCCCATCAGGCCTTTGTCAGCCGCCTGTCCGACCCGTTGTGGCTGCGCTGAATGGGCGGTATGTAACAAATGGAGTGGCCCCGGTGGTGCATTTGGGCTAGTCTGTATTCATTAGCCGTACCTGATTGTATTGAAACAGGAAGAGAGCATTGTCCACGGACGAGATTGTCGATCCCACGATTGCCCCTTCCGACCAGTTCCGGCGCTTCCTTTTTCATATCGGCATTCCCGTGGCCGGTGTGGTTTCGGTCATTGCCGTCATTGCCGGGGTGGGGTGGCATTCCTACCGGACCGTCCGGACCGGTGCGCTGACCCTGACGCATGACCTGCTGGTCAGCCAGCAGGATTATGTCGCCAAGGAAGTCAGTTCCTTCCTTATGCCCGCCTCTGCCGGGGCGATCGTGGCCCGTGACATGCTCGAGCATGGCGCGCCGGAGGTCGAGCAGAAGATCTTCAACGGCTACAGCAGCACCATGATGCGGAACGTTCCGCAGATCCAGTCCTTCTACATCGCCGACAGCGATGGCAATTTCAGTACGCTGGAACATGGGGAAAAGCCGGGTCAGACCGCGCTGACGACCCTGCATGACGTGGGTACGCCCAAGGCGATCTTCACGCATGAACTGCGTGATGACAACGGCAAGCTGCTCAAGCAGTGGCAGACCCCGGCCGGCACGTATGACCCGCGCGGGCATGGCTGGTTTGCCGATACGGTCAAGGCCGGGCAGGAAGTCTGGACCCGTCCGTATATGGTGGAGGTGACCAAGCAGGTCACCATAACGGCTGCGGTTCCGTACAAGGGCAGCGATGACAAGACATATGTCTATGCCATCAACATGTCCCTCAACCATCTCAACAATTTCCTCAATTCGCTGAAAATCGGTGAAAGCGGCACCGCGATCCTGCTTGATCAGGACGAACATGTTGTTGCCGGCCACGGCATGCAGGAAACGCAGGCAAAGGCGCATGGCGATCCGTCCAGGATGACGCTGGACCCGGAAAAATTCCCGGTCATGACCAAGGCGTTCGATGAATACCGCGTTCATGGCTATGGCGCGCGTACCGTCAAGGTGAAGGGACGGCGGTATGTGACCATCACCGCCAACCTGCCGGTGGGCAAGGATAGCTGGGTGCTGCTGATGGTCGCGCCCGAGGACGATTTTTCCCGCTTCGCCATGGCGGACGGGCGGCAGAACCTGCTGTTTTTCATTCTGGTCGTGACGATGGCGCTGGGCTTTGGCCTGCTGCTGTTCCTGCAGGCGCGACGCGGGGACCGCCTGCGCAACCAGATCTCCCAGGCGCGGGCTGTCGCCAATTACGAAAGCCATGCCCTGCAGTCGGTCGCGACCTATCCCGAACTGTTCAACCCGGAAGACAATGCCCTCGTCCTGACCGAGACGCTGGCTGACCAGTCCCATGCCCGCCGGGCGGCCATATGGCGGATCCTGCATGACGGGCACACGCTCATGTGCATCGATTCCTATGACCGGCAGCAGGACGTGCATTCCGGCGGGTTCGAGATGTCGACCACGGACCTCAAGAGCTTTTTTGACGCGGTTTCCCACGGTGACGCGCTGGTCGTCACCGATGCCTCCACCGATGACCGCACGACGGCGTTCTACCGTGTCTACATGCGCGCCTTTGGCAGTAAATCCCTGTTCTGCAATCCCATCCTGGGCAGTAGCGGCCCGGTTGGCGTCATCACGCTGGAAGACGCGCCACGGGCGGAAATGGTCTATCATTTCGTGGACATGATCACCGGCGTGGCGGCGGCCCGTTTCTCCGCCCAGCATTACACGGCGGTGGCCGCGGCGCGTGAGGAACTGGAATCGGAACCCCCCCAGGGCAGCGAGGGGCCAGAAGATACCAGCCAGGGCTTCCTGCTCGCCCCCGGCGCGCTGTCCATCAACGGACAGCCAGGCACCACGGACCTCAGCCAGATGGAAGGGTTCTACCCTGCCGTCACCATCATGGTCATCAGCCTGTCCGACATGATCATGACGGCCCAGAATGACCCGGCGGCCAATATCAAGCTGATCGATGAAATGGCGATCGCGCTGCAGGATATTGCCCATCAGTGCGGGCTGTATTCCATCCGCATGCTGGGCCACCGCGTCGTATGTGTTGCCGGGTGTTCGCGCACGCCGGACAAGACGGCGGTGTTCCACATGGCGAATGCGGCGCTCATGATGCGTGAAAACGTGCTGGCCATGTTGTCGAAGGCGGATCTGGATCCGGTTTTCCGCATTGGCATTGATGTCGGGCCGGTATTTGGCGGCATGCTGGGCAAGAACCCGCAGGCGTTCAACCTGTGGGGCGATGCCATGGGCATGGCCGAGATGATGGCGCAGGGCGCGCCGGATGTCGGTACGATTCAGGTTTCGGAAAATGTATATCAACGCCTGCGTCAGTATTTCCTGTTCCGTGAACGCGGCCGGTTCTTCATTCCCGGCATGGGGCTGACGCGCACCTATGTGCTGGCCGGACGGCGATGACCGATACGCCAACACCCGCCCCTGAGCATGTGGCGCCGCAGCCCGATCCCATGGCCGATCCTATGGCCGGTCCCCAGCCGGACAATGGTGGTCGCCTGGTGCACCTTTTGCGGCGTTTTGCGCCGTGGCTTGCCGCCATTGGCCGACTGACGCGGCATCAGGTCCGCTTTGCCCTGCTGGTGATTGGCGCGGGGTGGGGGGCGATACGCGAAAGCATGCGCCCCAATTCATGGCGCAGGCCGGTCATCTATGAATTCCGCGCCACCCTGCGGCAGGTGGTCAGTGGCGGTTTCCTGAGCATCGTGATCACCGCGACGCTAACGGGCCTGATGGTGGTGTCACAGGCTGCGTACTGGCTGGGTTATGCTGGTATGGCGCAGATGACGGGATCGATCCTTGTTTCCGTCCTGGTGCGTGAAATTTCGCCCATCCTGGTCGGCATCATCATCATGGGGCGCAGCGGCATGCTGTCGCTGACCGAAATCGGCATGATGGTACTGGGTGGGGAAGTGCGTGCACTGCAGGCGCGCGGCATTGACCCGTTCCTGGCGCTGGTCATGCCGCGTACGTTCGCCTTTACGCTGGGCGGCTTTACGCTGGGCATGATCTTTGCCGTCGTGTCGCTGCTGATGGGGTTTGTGGTTGCGCATTCCACGGGGGCCATCACGTCCTCGGTCTGGACATTCTTCTTCAATGTCCTTGGTGCGATGACCACATGGGACTACCTGATCATCCCGCTGAAATTCGTGCTGGTCGGTTTCTTTGTCGGGGTGGGGTCATGTGTTTCGGGCCTGACCGTCAGCAGCAATGACACGATGGCCACCATCATGCCGCGTGGTTTCGCGCGCGGGATCATGCTGGTACTGGTGGTCAATATCATCTTCATGCTGGATTTCTTCTGTGGTTGCTGTCCGTTATGCAAGAGTTTTCTGACC
>NZ_CADP01000019.1 GCF_000285295.1 Komagataeibacter europaeus LMG 18890
ATGGCGATGATCCTGGTGGACCATCCCGTCACACTGCGTCCTATCGTCTGACTTCGGGTCCCCCTTTTGCGCCCTGGCCATGGCGGTGCATCCGGACCACCGTGCCGTCGATCATCGCATATTCCATGTCGGTCTCGTCAGAGACCGCTTCAAAAAGCCGTTTGAAAACACCGGCTTTCATCCAGTCGCTGTAGCGGGAATAGACCGAGTTCCAATGCCCGAAATACGTCGGAAGGTCCCGCCATGGGCTGCCGGTCCGGGCAATCCATAAGACCGCCTCGATAAAAAGACGGTTGTCCTGCCCGCTGCGCCCCCGATCCGTTTTCTTGCCAAGGCACAGCGGTTCCATTTTCGCCCATTGGGCATCTGTCAGTACGAAGCGATCCATACGGATTTTGAATCACATTCGGTGACTTTGAAAAAGCACAATTCCCAACAGACCCTGAAAAAAAGCTTCACCAAAACTTTTTCACATAGCCTCAGGAGGCAGCGCGTTCGTCCACCCTGTCCACCACGCTTTCAACATCCGGCGCGCTTTTCCCCACAATCAGGTTCAGCAGCACGCCCGACAGGATACACAGCAGCACGCCATTGCCCAGCAGCAGCCGCGCCAGCCCGTCCAGGTGGGTAAACAGGTCCGGGCACGCCATGGGCAATACGCCCAGACCAATGGACACGGCGGCGATCAGGCCATTGCGCGTCCCCTCGAAACGGACATGCAGCAGTTCGCGTATGCCCCCAATGGTGGTCATGCCGAACATGACCAGTCCACATCCCCCCAGCACCGGTGGCGGCAGGGCCGCGATCAGCGCACCCAGCTTGGGAAACAGTCCCAGCCCGATCATGACCACACCGGCTGCAGCGACGACAAAGCGGCTGCGGATATCGGTTATGGCGATCAGCCCAGTATTCTGCGTAAAGGCGTTGTAGGGAAAACTGTTGAACAGGCCGCCCAGCATGGTGGACAGGCCATCGGCCCGCAACGCGCCCGCAATGGTGGCGTCAGTCACCGGCACGTCAACCACGCGGCCAATGGCCAGGCAGTTGCCAGTGGTTTCGGCCACGATGATGACCATGCTCAGCAGCATGATGACAACCGGCATGACATGGAATTCCGGCAGGCCGAATGCAAAAGGCATACTGACGGCAAACCACGGGGCATCGGCCACCATGCCATAATGCCCCATGCCGCACAGGGCCGCGAGGATACTGCCCGCGATCAGCCCCACCAGAACGCTGATATTGGCCACGAACCCCCTGCCCCATGCCTGCACCCCCACGGTGATGAGGATGGTGACAAACGCCAGGCCCAGGTTTGCAATGCTGCCAAAACCGGGCGCGCCGGGTGTGCCGCCGCCAATCCATCGCCCCGCCACCGGCACCAGCGTCAGGCCGATGATGGTGATCAGGCACCCGATCACCACGGGCGGGAAAAACCGCATGAGCCGTGCCATGACCGGCGCCAGCACCACCATCGCCAGCCCCGCGCCAATGACCGCGCCAAAGACCGAGCGCACCCCGTATATCTGGCCGATCAGCAGCATGGACGCCAGCATGGCGAAGGATGACCCCTGCACGATGGGCAGGCGGGAGCCGAACCGGCCGATCCCGATGCTCTGTATGATCGTGGCGATGCCCGATGTCATCAGCCCGCAATTGATCAGCAGCACGGTCTGTGCAGGTGACAGGTGCATGGCGGCAGCAAAGACCAGCGGCACGGCGACCGTACCGGCGTACATGACCAATGCATGCTGCAGTCCAAAGGCAAACAGCATGCCTGCGGGCAGCATTTCATCAACGGGGTGTACTGGGCCTGTTTTCACAATCCATTTCCCGGGCTGACTGCCCCCGCGTTTTCGCGACGGCGGGACAGCATTGACACAAAGAACCCCGCCTTTTTTACAAAAGGCGGGGTTTGCCGTGTGTGGTGATGATCAGAAGGAAGTGGAGATCGTGCCGGTCATGCTGAAGCGCGGCTCGACCATGAAGGAATTGCCATCCGCATAGCGACCATTGCTGGCGCCATAAAAGACGGGATAGCCAGCCCCACCATTGCTCTGCGCGCCAGCATGGTAGATCGCGCCCATCGCCCCGGTCCGGACGATCGACCCGGTCAGGTTGGTGAAGTTGAGCTTGAAGGTCGGGGACTTGGCATACATGAACGGCTTGAAGTGATAGCCAAGCGACAGGGTATCGGTCACATAACCCGGAATGCGTTCGCTGTTGTCCAGCGCCACCGACTGCGGGCCGGTATAGTGCACCGCCGCGTTGGCGAAGAAGCCACGGTACTTATACGTCAGGCCAAAGTTCGCCATGATGCGCGGCGCCATGATCGCCTGCTGTCCCTTGGCGGCATAGGTCGTGCCGGTATTGGGGTCCGTGACGTTGGAATCCTGTGTCGCATGCAGGTACTCGAATGATGCATACGGGCTGAAACCATGGATCGGGCGGCTGGCGATCATGGCGTCAAAGCCGCGCATGGTCTGGTTGCCCGCCTCGATCGGCACATACTGGTTGGCCCCGATATAGGTATCCATCAGGCGATTGGTCACGTTGTAATTGAACAGTGACAGATCAAACATGACATATTTGTCGTGATACCGGTACCCCAGTTCTTCCTTGATGGAATACTGGTTCTTCAGCATCTTGGCATATTCCGGATCCAGCCAGCCCAGGTCGGTGGCGCTCGGTTCGCGGTAATCACCCTCTGCGTTGAAATAAACCTGGTGATGATCGTTGATGGTGTAGCTGACGGAAAGCTGCGGCAGGGGTTCCGTCGTGTTGGCCCCCATCCGGCCGGTAGCGGAACCGTTCTTGCCGTAAACCCATGACCCCGTGTTGGGATTGGATGTCCATCCCTTGTCCCACGCATCGGACATGACGAACTTGAAGCCCGCATGGATCTGCAGCTTGTCATTGAAATATTTTGCCGTGTCCTGAATGAACAGGGCATGCAGTTCATAGCCCGCGTTCACACCCGTGGTGCCAAACGACGTGACCTGATAGGCAGGCCAGTTCGGGCTGGGCCCTTCACCATTCGCCATGGTGTTGCTGGTGGGATAGTTCTGGATGGTCTGGTTGTTTTCATACCAGTAGCCAAACGACAGGTGGTTATGCCTGTCGATATCATAACCGACCTTGGCCACCACACCGACCTGCCGAGCTTCGTTTTCAAGGAAGTAAGAGGTCTGGTTCTGGGCCTGCTTTACATCCCAGTACGGACCATTCGCATTGGTGCCCGACGCCGAAACATAGGGCGTGCCGTTACCCGGCGAGGCATCCCACCCCTGACCAAAGCTGAAATAGGGCTGCAGGTCGAATGCGAATTTCGCAGGCAGCACGACATGCACCGGCGCCGTCAGGAAGATCTGGTTCCAGTGATCGTTGTTGTTCTTCCAGTAGTTGTCACTGGTCGGGTCGGAGTTACGGCCGTAACCCGTGCCCGTGTGCTTGTAGTCATAGAACGCCGTGCTGTCGGGATAGGCATCAATGGTGAAATCTTCGGAGTTCCATGACAGGAACAGCCGTGCGTTCGAACCGTTTTCCCAGTCTTTCTGCAGGCCGAAATCGATATGCTTGCGCTGGTTGATGCCCGACCCCATCCACGAGCGTGCATGCGTGTTGGAGAACGAGAAGTAGCCACGGATGCCGGTCTTGCCGATATCACCCGATTCAAGGCGGATGAATTCACGCGACAGGTTGTTCGTCCCGTAGGAAAAGTCCGTCATGCCGCCGAATTTGTGCGATGCCGTGTGCGAATGTTCGTTCATCACGCCACCGGCGGCGGACATGACCGGCAGGTCGGTGCCCGCCGTGCCCGGTGTCACCTCGACACTGTCGAGGTTTTCGGAATCAATGTCTTCCGCCATGTATTTGGCCGCCGCGGCAGGCGCGCCGTCAACCATCAGGCCCATGTCCAGATCGGTCAGGCCGCGGGTCTGGATCTGGCCACCCTCCATGCCCGAGGAATCCGGGGTGGTGACATTCATGCTGGGCAGGTTCTTGACCAGATCGAGCGCCGTGCTGGTCGGGCTGCGCATGTCAATGAACTGCTTGCCCACGGTCTGGACCGCATGCGGCGCCGTTTCCAGCCGCATCATGCCGCCGCCGCCATCACGCGCCTGACGGGACGAGGCGACGCGGATCATTTCCGGCCCCTGATGGTCCACGATACCCGTGGGCTGCGCCGGGGCGGCAGTCTTCGGCTGTGCCGCCGCAACGTGCCTGGGCGTGACATGATGGTGCTGTGCCGGTGTTGAGGTCGCCGTCTGTGCCCACGCATCCGCCCCCGTGGCGATACAGACGGTCCCCACCAGGCAGGACATGGCACGCAGCCGTGTCTTCAGTCCCGGCATCCGCAGACCGGCAAGTCCGGGACGCCCCCCCGCGATCCGTACCTGACGTTTTACTGCGCTATAGATATCCCGGCCCGTCTTCATGTATTCCCCCGCAAATATATGTGGCGTCCGCTTTTACGGGCAGCCATACGGTTTCCAGTGGCAGCTATCCCCGTCTGCCTTCCTGTCCACAGCCCCCGTCCCGTCCGGTCATGCTGAAGTAATTACGGAAACTGAATATTCCGCCTGTCTGTTGACTTATGAAATACACATGCGCAGGCAAAGTTTAAAAAATGCAACACGCTGTTTATCTATCTGACCACGGCATGGCCACCGCACCGGGTATCGGACTGTATCCCCCGAAAATACAACGATTCTTGCGTTTTTTCTGATTTGCCGGAAACGTCAGGCACGGCTGGAACAGGCGGAACAATGTGGCCTGTGTGTCTTTGATACCACAGGCCCGATCACCAGAATGCCCTAAAAAACGGCATTTCTTCCCGCCGGGACCGGGCATGAAAAAACGGCCCTTCCCGAAGGAAGGGCCGTTGTGCTGGCCGATCTACAATAATCAGGAACAGGCCGGCTTACTGTGCATCCATGAACTGGTCGCTGCCCATGATACCCAGCTTGCTCACACCCAGGCGCTGCGCATCCGCCAGCACCTTCGCCACGACCTTGTAGCTGGCCAGGCGATCGGGATGGATGTGCATTTCCGGCTGGACCGGCTGGGCCGCCGCATCCCTGAAACGGGCCTGCAGGTCCGCGTCATCGGCAACGGGTTCGCCATTCCATGTGATGGTGTTGTCAAAATCGATCGCCACCGTATCCACAACCGGATCCGGAGCGGAAGACGGCGGGGGATTACCCTGCGGCAGATCGATCGAGACTGAATGCGTCTGGAGCGGAATGGTGATGATCAGCATGATCAACAGCACCAGCATGACGTCAATCAGGGGCGTGGTATTGATATCGACAATACCTTCGTCCTCGGTCGTGCTGTCTGAGCCGATATTCATGCCCATGGTCTACTCTCCCGAAATTGGCCGGGGCACACAGGCCCCGGCCGGGAATGGATATCAGCCGTGCGGCTGCTCGGTAATGAAGTCGATGTGGATGATACCGGCCTGCTGACAGGCTGCAATCACCTTGCCCACACCTTCGTATTTCGCCGCCTGGTCACCACGGATCTGGATCTGTGGCTGCGGGTTTTCCGCCGCCACGTGCTCCAGGTGGGATTCCAGGTCGGCATAACTGGTAAGCGGCGTTTCGTTCCAGTATGCCTGCCCCTGCGGGGTCACCGCGATGACGATGTTGTTCATCATCGTCCGGGTGGGCTGGTTAGCATCCATGGGGAGGCTAACCTTGATGGTATGTGTCGCGACGGGGATGGTGATCAGGAAGATGATCAGCAGCACCAGCATGACATCGACAAGCGGTGTGGTGTTGATGGCGGACACCACCTCGTCTTCATCGCTGCCACCTCCAACTTGCATACCCATGATCAGGCCACCCGGTTATCGATAGTCGTCGTGGTCGGGGAGTTGTCCGGATGAATGGTGATTTCCGCACCATGGCGATAACCACCCATCAGGATCGACTGCACGTCAGCGGCGAAGTTGCGGATCTTGTCCATCGCACCCTTGTTGCGGCGGACCAGCAGGTTGTAGCCCAGCACCGCAGGCACGGCGGTGCCCAGGCCGATGGCGGTCATGATCAGCGATTCACCAACCGGACCGGCAACCTTGTCGATCGAGGCCTGACCCGCGATGCCGATGGCCGTCAGGGCGTGGTAGATACCCCAGACCGTGCCGAACAGACCCACGAACGGCGAGGTCGAACCCACGGTGCCGAGGAAGGCAAGGCCGCCCTGCAGCTTGGTCTGGATTACGTCAACCGAACGCTGGATGGACATGGTGGTCCAGGAATGCAGGTCGATGGATTCCTGCATCGTGCCTTCGTGGTGTTCGGCGGCCTTGACGCCGGTATCGGCGATGTAGCGGAACGGGGAGTTCGCGGGCAGGGCGGCGGCGCCGTCCTTGATGGAACCCTTGGTCCAGAAGTCGCTCATGACCTGCTTGGCGGCGTTCATGACACGCGCCTGCTCAAAGAACTTGGTGATCATGATGTACCATGTGCCAAGCGACATGAAGACCATGATCAGCAGGACGCCACGGGCAATGAAGTCACCATTGGCCCACAACGCGCCAAGGCCGTACGGGTTGCCCTCGGGCGCCTTGGGGGGGGCGTCGGCCGGCGGGGCTTCAGCAGCTGGCGCAGGCGCCGGGGCGGCGTCTGCCGGGGCGGCTGCCTGCGGGGCCGGTGCATCCGCGCCGGGCGCCGGGGTGGCGGCAGCGCCGCTGCCATCGGTTGCGGGGGCGGAAACCGCCGGTGCCGTGGCCGCATCGCTAGCGGCCGGGGCGGCATCCTGGGCCAGCGCGGCAAGCGGGGAAGCCGCGCACAGCATGGCAGCGAAAGCAGCCGAGGCAACAAGAGTGTGTTTACGATGCAGTCTGATCATTTAACCAAAATCCTCTGGAGCAGGATGTTTTTTCCGAGGCGGCGGGGTGCTGCCGGCCCCCGCCGTGCCTGACCTAACATTCAGGCTCAGTCATTCAGACTGAACGTGATCGTATAGAGATGGTGGAACTCCTTGACGGGCACACCATTTTTGACAGCCGGCGCATAACGCGAACGGCGGACTGCCTTCAGCGCGGCATCAGCGAATGCCTGACCGCCCTTTACGTTGACCACCTGGCAGTTGCTGGTGACACCGCTGGGTTCCACGTCACATGCCACGGACACGACGCCTTCACGGCCTTCTTCCGACATTTCTTCCGGATATTCCGGAACGACATGGTTCAGCGGCGACGTGCCGGCCATGTGATCGGGCACCGGCGGGGCGTTGGACACGGGCGCATCAGCCGGCGGGGTCGCCTTTGCGGGCGGCATTGCCTTCGGCGGCTTCGTGTGGGTCACCTTCATCGGCGGCGGCGGCGTCGGCACCTGAATCTTCGGCGGCGGAATATACGGCGGCGGCGGCTGCGTAATTTCCGGCGGCGGCGGTGGTGGTGGCGGCGGTGGTGGCGGTGGTGGCGGTTCCTTGATCATGTGGACCTGCACCGGCGGCCGCGGCGGTTCCTTGGGTGCATCCGGCGGGGAACTGAGCCCGAACAGGAGCGCCAGCACCAGCAGCCCTTCAAACACCAGGACAAGCGCGAAAACGATTACCTTTTGTAGTCTATTATCACTCTGTTCCGCATACGTCATACCCATACCTCACTCAGAACGGCATAGTTTTAGGAAGGAATTATTACAGAATTTGTTCTGGATGTTCTGATTTCACCAATTTTACTACGGGAGTATGACCAGATTTCTACGAAACGACTGATGCGATCCGCCTTGTTCTCCCCGGCTCAACCCTGAAGCACGACACCCCCCCCTTTCCGGCGGAACGGAAAGGCACGACCATCGCCACCTCCGGCAGTGCATATGCCAATGCATGGGCATTGCATGCACCCTGCCCTGACAGGCCAAGCCACTCATTCATCACGCTTTATCCATAAACATTATTAACATCTCGAAATCAACCCTGATCTTGTATGAAATAATCTCGGTATGAACGTCCTGCCCGACACATCATGGCCCATGGCGCGGAACGCCTTATGAAACAGCCCCTGTCAGTGTCCGGCAGGCCAGTAAAAAACTCTTGCCTGCCAGCTTGATCAAAAAAAAATCCCAGTCAAGCAAACTGTTAAAAAATGAGGGAAAAAAATCTGTCATTCCCGCAGGAATGGCCTGTTTTCCCACAAACGTTGTCATTTCGATACAAATTAGCAGTTGGCAAATATAAGCTGCAACGATAAATTCATTTCACTGTATTTTCAGGTGAAATGAATCAGCTCCCGTCCCGCCCCGTCCGGGCCGGCACGCCACTGAAACGGGGCAGCGTTTCCGGTGCGGCCTGATGGGCCAGCGCCTCCCCCTGCTTCACCATTTCCAGACAGGCGGCGAACGTACTGCTCCATGCCGAACGCCGCTGTCCCGATGACAGGTCGGCAGCCGGTCCCATACGCACGGAATCGGGCAGCATCCGGTCCAGCGGCACCGGCTCGTCATGGGCCCGCGCCAGGCATGTGCGCACGCGCGTGCGGGCGTCCTCCACGGAAAACAGGTCAAGCTGCACGGGGGCGTAGCACGGTGTCTCCACCGGCATGACGCCCCAGTTGCCATCGAATACCGCAAGGCACCCCCACAGGAATTCGATCCGGTCCACTTCCCACTGCGCCGATTCGTCCCCTTCCGGGGCGACCGCGCCACCAAAGGCATGAACATCACGACCAAGTTGTTCGCGCACCGCAAGCCAGCCTGCAAGGCGGACGGCATCCTCCGCCGCCATCAGGCGCGTGCGCAGGTCCACCGCTTCCTGTGTCGCCTGCTGCTGGCGCGGGTCATCCGCTGGCAGCATGAGGCGCGAACGCAGCAGCAGCAGCCCCGACGCCATGACCGCCCATTGCGCCTTGATCCCCAGCGGCAGGGACGTATGCGTGCGCGCCGCTTCGGCCAGCTGGTCAATCAGGGTGACGATATCCAGCCGCGCCAGGTCGATTTCCCGCGCATGCACCAGTTGCAGCAGGTGCGACAGGCCACCGTGGTAGATGTCGAGTACAATGACCGGTTCGCCATCGGGCAGCTTTCCGCTGAACAGGTCGGCCTGCCCCGTCATGCCAGCGACCGTTCCGACAGGCGGAATGTCAGGGTGGGGTAATGTTCCTCCATCCGGCGGATCACGGGCGCGGGCGTGCCCATGCGGGTAAAGAAGCCATACACCATGGCCCGGTGGTCACGCGGCAGGCGGCGGCCAGCCTTGCGGCCCGGCAGGTGGCGCACCTGCCGCGGCGCTTCGGTCAGGCCCCAGTTATCGCGCAGCCAGGCCCGTGCATCGGGATGGGTGGCGCCAAGCTGGAGAATCCGTTCCGGCACCGGGACAAGCTGGTGGAAATCCAGCGGGCAGGCCTTTTCCGCCCGCAGGCCCAGACGGGCGTGACGGGCCTCCGCCGCCGCGCGGAACTGGCGCGCCAGAATCCGGCAACCATCAATGGACAGCCCGGCCCGACCGCGCGCGGGGGAATTGGCGCCGATTGCCAGCGCGAACATGTCTTCCTCCACCCGTTCGGCATCAAACGGCCATGGGATCAGGCCGGGGCCGGCGGCCTCCGCCACGAAGGCGTCCATGCCCGTATCCGGCCCGTAGACCAGCAGGTGCCACCACTGCCATGGCGAGGGTTCGGCAGGCTGCGGCCATGCGGAAAGCGGACGCCGCCCCCGCCGTCCCGGCGCACGGCGCGTGGCCTCGGCGGTTTCCTCCTCCCGTGCAGTGGCAGGGGGCAGGTCGGCCCAGGGCAGGCGCAGGTTTTCAGTCATGGGCCAGCAGGCGTTCATACGGGCGCAGGGCGCGCGGGTCACGATAACGGGTATGCTGGCACAGGGCTTCGGTTTCCATGCCCTGCCGCAATGCCGCGACAATATAGCCCGAGCGCAGGGCATGGGCGCTTAACGTCGCGGCGATATCCGGCGGGACTTCCGCCATCAACGCGCGGCGTTGCAGGATACGGGTCACGGCATATGGGGTCAGCGCCCGTCCGCCCACGCGTTCGCCCTTGGAAATGGCACGGAACAGCGGCCCGGTCTGCCGGTGCGCCACCTGCTGCCACGCGGCAAACGCCGCGGCGGGACACATCGCGCTGTCAGACGACAGGGGCAGGCCGACCGACTGTGCCGCGCCTTCCTCCCGAATGTCCAGCACGACCTGTGTCCGTTCAACGCGCACGTCTTCCACCTGCAGTCCAACCAGTTCCGAGCGCCGCAGCGCCCCCGCGAAACCGAACAGCAGCAGGCAACGGTCCCGCAGGCCCCGTGGGGATCCGTCCGTACAACATTCAACCATGGCGCGCAGCATGTCCGGCGTCACCACCGCAGGCGGCGCGGCCGGCCGGCTGGCACGTTCGGTCATGTCTGCCACCGCCGCACGAAGAACGGGGTCGGTCACATTCCACGCCATGCCGTTAAAACGGTGCATCTTGCCAATCGCGGCCAGCCTGCGCCGGATGGTGGCGGGCGCGAATTCCGTCAGGCTGCGCAGATAGGTCGCCACGACCTGCGCCGTGGCGGGAATGGGAGAAACGGCATGGACCCCGCACCAGTTGGTGAAATGCACCCAGTCCGCACGATAGGCACGCAGGGTGGCCACGGCCTCGCGCGCGGGGGGGGCGGCGACATCACTGGCCCCTGTCATGGGCTGCTCCTGTATCGTGACCGTGTCAGACCAGTTCCATCCGGTTGACATCCACCATGCCGAAATCCGTAATCTTGAGATGCGGGATAACCGGCAGCGGCAGGAAGGCCAGCTGCAGGAACGGCTCATCAAGCTGGCAACCCAGCGCGCGGGCGGCGGCGCGCAGGACCTCCAGCTGGTCACGCACGGTCTCGAACGGGGCGTCACTCATAAGGCCCGCGACCGGCAGCGGCATGTCCGCAACAACCATTCCGTCGCGCACCACGACAAAGCCGCCGCCGGTCTTTTCCAGATGGTTGACCGCAACCGCCATGTCCGCGTCATTCATGCCCACCACGCAGATATTGTGGCTGTCATGCCCGACCGAGGACGCCATCGCCCCGCCCGACAGGCCGAATCCCCTGACAAACCCGCGCCCGATATTGTCATTGTGCCCATGCCGCGCCACCACGCAGATACGCGCGATGTCCTGCGCCGGGTCGGGCTGGACAATACCATCGACCACCGGCAGGTCGGCATGCAGGAAAGGCGTGATGATCTGGCCGGGCAGCAGACCGATCACCGGGCGCTGCGTGCCGCTGCCCTTGATCTGCATGTCCTGCGCGCTGACGGGGGCGGGCAGGCTGATGCTGTCGGTGCCGACGGGGGGTATGATGTCACGCGCGGCAAACAGTGCGTCATTCACCAGCCGCCCCGCGCTGATCACGTCCGATACCCGGCATTCGCGCAGGTCATCAAGCAGCACGATATCCGCACGCCGGCCCGGCGCGATCATGCCCCGGTCGCGCAGGCCGAACGCATTGGCCGCACTGAGCGAGGCGCTGCGATACGCCGCCAGCGGTTCCACCCCCAGCGAGATGGCAAGGCGGATCAGATAATCCAGATGCCCTTCATGCGCGATTTCCAATGGGTTGCGGTCATCGGTGCAGAAGGCGAAGAACGGTGACGTAACCGGATTGAGCAGCGGCACCAGCGCACGCAGGTCCTTGCACACCGACCCCTCGCGGATCAGCACCATCATGCCCTTGCGCACCTTTTCCAACGCCTCTTCCGCCGTCGTGGCCTCATGGTCGGTGGTGATGCCCGCGGACAGGTAACCATTGAGCCTGCGGCCGCGCAGCAACGGCGCATGGCCGTCAATATGCCCCCCCGCGAACGCCTCCAGCTTTTCCATGCACACCGGGTCGCCATTCAGGACGCCGGGAATGTTCATGAACTCGGCCAGGCCAATGACCTTGGGGTGGTCGCGATACGGCAGCAGGTCAGCAGCCCCCAGCGTCGCACCCGATGTCTCAAGAGCGGTGGACGGCACACAACTGGACAGGTTCACCCGCAGGTCCATGACCGTGCGCATGGCCGCTTCGGTAAAATAGTCCAGCGCCGGACGACCCAGCACGTTGGCCATTTCATGCGGGTCGCATATGGCGGTGGTCACACCATGGGGCAGCACGCAGCGGTCGAATTCAAACGGGGTGATCAGCGAGGATTCGACATGCAGATGCGTGTCGATGAAGCCCGGCACGGCAATGCGGCCATGCCCGTCGATCACGGTCGTGCCCTCGTACTGGTCCAGCGTGCCGACAATGGTGTCACCACATATGGCGATGTCGGTCGGCAGCAGTTCGCCCGTCACCAGATCGAACAGGCGGACATTACGGATCACGGTGTCCGCCGCCACCCGTCCGCTGCCCTGTGCAATCCGATCGGAAATCACGCTACCTGCCATGCTGCCCTGCTTCCCCACAAAAGATGGATGTTTCCCGCACTCTATCACAACCGCGCGGCTGGCAAATCGGCACACGAATTCTTTTTCATCCCGCCCGTTCGTACCCCTTCCAACAATGTTGACAAGTGCCGGGCGTTTCATGATCCTGAAATAACCAAGGGGAGTCCCGGCAAGGGGCTGAGATACCGCTGGCATGGGCCGACCATGCGCGCGGGGACCCTTCCGGGCGCATCGTGCGTTCCGGGGAACCTGATCCGGCTCATACCGGCGGAGGGACTGGTGCAGACAATCGGCACGATGCGTCAGATCTGACGACACTGCGCACATGATCCCCATGTGGCGTTCCGGTTTTCTCCCCCACCCCCCCTGTCGGAGAGAAAACGAGGAGCATTGTCATGACCACCGTTGCTTCGCCTTCATCTCCCGACCATGTCACCACCGGCCCCATCATGGGGTCCACCAAGGTCTGGTCCACGCCTGAAGGGCATGCGCATATCCGCGTGCCCTTCCGCGAAATCGCCCTTGAACCCAGCGCCAACGAACCGCCGGTGCGGGTCTATGACACCTCCGGCCCCTATACCGACCCGACCGTGCGGATCGACGTGCGCGCGGGGCTGGAGCCGATCCGCGCGCCCTGGATCGCGGCCCGCAACCTGCCCACGGTCACGCCACGCACCGTGCGCCCCGAGGACAATGGCTTTGCCAGGGGTGAAAACCTGGTCCCCGCCTGCCCTGCGCCCCATGCGGTGCATGAAGGCCAGCCGGGACAGATGGTCACGCAGTACGAATTCGCCCGTGCGGGTATCATTACCGAGGAAATGATCTACGCCGCCCACCGCGAAAACCTTGGCCGCGCCACCATGGACGAAGGGGCCAAGGCCCGCCGCGCGGATGGCGAGGATTTCGGGGCCGACATTCCCGCCTTCGTCACCCCGGAATTCGTGCGGTCCGAAATTGCGGCGGGCCGCGCCATTCTGCCCGCCAACATCAATCACCCCGAACTGGAACCCATGGTGATCGGTCGCAACTTCCTGGTGAAGGTCAACGCCAATATCGGCAATTCGGCCGTCACATCATCGGTTGCGGAAGAAGTGGAAAAGATGGTCTGGTCCATCCGCTGGGGCGCGGATACGGTCATGGACCTGTCCACGGGGCGTAATATCCACAACATCCGCGACTGGATCCTGCGCAACGCGCCGGTGCCCATCGGCACGGTGCCGCTGTACCAGGCACTGGAAAAGGTCGGCGGCGTGCCGGAGGACCTGACATGGGAAATCTTCCGCGATACGCTGGTCGAACAGGCGGAACAGGGCGTGGACTACTTCACAATCCACGCCGGCGTGCGGCTGCGGCATGTGCCGCTGACGGTCGACCGCGTGACGGGCATCGTATCACGCGGCGGGTCGATCATGGCGGGATGGTGCCTGCACCACCACCGCGAGAGCTTCCTGTATGAGCATTTCGAGGAAATCTGCGACATCATGCGCCGCTATGATGTCTCGTTCTCGCTGGGGGACGGACTGCGCCCCGGTTCCATTGCCGATGCGAATGACGCGGCCCAGTTCGCCGAACTGGAAACCCTGGGCGAACTGACGAAAATCGCATGGGCCAAAGGCTGCCAGGTCATGATCGAGGGGCCGGGCCACGTGCCCATGCACAAGATCAAGGTCAACGTGGAAAAGCAGCTGCGTGAATGTGGCGAAGCGCCGTTCTACACGCTTGGTCCGCTCACGACCGATATCGCGCCGGGTTACGACCACATCACGTCAGGCATTGGCGCCGCCATGATCGGGTGGTTTGGCACGGCCATGCTGTGTTACGTCACGCCGAAGGAACATCTTGGCCTGCCCGACCGCAATGACGTGAAGGTTGGCGTCGTGACCTACCGCATCGCCGCCCATGCCGCCGATCTGGCCAAGGGGCACCCGGCGGCGCGCATCCGTGACGACGCGATCAGCCGCGCGCGCTTCGACTTCCGCTGGAATGACCAGTTCAAGCTGTCGCTCGACCCGGATACGGCGTGTTCCTATCATGATGAAACGCTGCCGCGCGAAGCGCACAAGAACGCGCATTTCTGTTCCATGTGCGGCCCCAAATTCTGTTCCATGCGCATAAGCCACGACCTGAAGGCCAATGCCGCACGGCAGGCGGGGCTGGAACAGAAAAAGGAGGAATTCCGCAGCAACGGCAACCGGATCTATGTGCCGGTGGATGAAGCGGCAACACCTGCGCAATAAGACGCAGCCTGCCACCACCAGACATACAGAAGTTCTTGGTGAAGCTTTTTTCAAAAAACTTCAGGGAACGCCGCCTTTTTGAAAAAAGGCGGCACCCAAAAACTTCTGTCCCTTGAAGTAATCTTCTAGCGGGAAATGGTAACGCAGTCCGCATCGGACACCGGCGCTTCGGCTACCCTGTCCCGCGCGACGGCACGCCCCCCCGCGCGGCGGATCATAAGGAACGGCCCCGACCAGGAACCGGCAATCCGCCATTCCCCCTCGATCTCGCTGCCATCCGCGTTCAGTGTGCCCGTGTACAGCACGGCATGCTGGCGCACGCCGTCTTCGTACGTTTTCGTAAAACGTACCCGCGTCCCGCTCCGCTCCCCCCGCGCCGTGGCGATGAAACATTCACCGGCATTGGCCCCCGACGTGGCGCGTTCCGTCACCGTGCCGCCCACATGGCCACCATTCTCGAACAGCGAGGCAGAGAAAAACTCGGGTGTCAGCGTGTGAGGATAGCTGAACTGCCCGTCCCACTGTCCTGTCACATCCAGTGTCTTCTCGCTCATCGATCCTGTTCTTTCCCTGTAACGATAAAAATTCCAGAAGTTCCGGGTGCTGTTTTTTGAAAATCAGCGTTTTCTGAAGCTTTTTTAAAAAGCTTCACCAAAAACTTTTCCATTATCCGCACGGATGCAAACGGGGCGGCCCACGCTGCAACAGCATGGGCCGCCCCTGAATGATGATCATCCGTCATGGCCGGGCATGCGGGACACCCGATCCATGAGCGAAAAATCAGATAACCTTTTCCACCCAGCCATGGGTGTCGGGCGCCGTGCCGCGCTGGATGCCGATCAGGGCATTGCGCAGCTTTTCGGTCACGGGGCCAATACCCTTGCCATCACCGATCACCACTTCGCCCTTGTGGCTGCGGAAACGCCCGATGGGGGACACCACCGCCGCCGTGCCACAGGCGAACACTTCCTTCAGGCGTCCGGACGCGGCATCGGCATAAAGCTGGTCGATGGCATAGGGTTCCTCACGCACGGTCAGGCCCATCTCACGCGCCAGGGTCAGCAGCGAGTCGCGCGTGATGCCACGCAGGATCGTGCCGGTCAGCGGCGGGGTGGCAAGCGTGCCGTCATCAAAGACGAAGAACACGTTCATGCCGCCCATTTCCTCGATCCAGCGGCGTTCCACCGCGTCAAGGAACAGGACCTGCGCACAGCCATGGCCCTTGGCTTCCTGCTGCGCCAGCAGGCTTGCGGCGTAATTGCCACCGCACTTGGCTTCCCCCGTGCCGCCGGGGGCGGCGCGGCAGAAATCGGACACCCACACGCTGACCGCCTCCGCGCCAAAATAGGCGCCCACGGGCGATGCGATGACCATGAACATGTATTCCGACGCGGGCTTCACACCCAGGAACGTCTCGCTCGCGATCATGTAGGGGCGGATGTACAGACTTTCATCGGGGTTGCCGGGCACCCATGCGTGGTCGATGCGCACCAGCTGGCGCACCGCCTCGACAAACACTTCATCAGGCAGGTCGGCCATCGCCAGACGTTCGGCCGACTTGCGGAAACGGGCCGCGTTGGCATAGGGGCGGAACAGGGTGATGCCGCCTTCGGCCGTGCGATAGGCTTTCATCCCCTCGAAAATTTCCTGCGCATAGTGCAGCACGGCCGCCGCCGGGTTCAGCGAAATCGGTGCATAGGGCTGTACGCGGGCATCATGCCATCCCCTGCCTTCCACATAACGGATCACGACCATATTGTCGGTAAAGACACGCCCGAAACCGGGATTGGCCAGGATCTCCGCCCGCCGCTGCGGCGAAACCGGTGATGTGCTGGGGGAAAGCGTAAAGGGAAGGGAAGTGGCGCAGTCCATAGCCGTTGTTTCTCTCTCATCATGGCGCTGGCGCGATACATAAGGCGCGCCCCCTGCCCGCCAACAGACGCGGGCAATATGAGCAGAAGTTCACCAGAACATTGTGCCGGTCAACCCCGGCCCATGCGCATGACCCCTGCTTTTCATGCCTCGCCCAGCATGAAGCCAAGGGTCCGCAGCACCTGCGGCAGGTGTTCACGACCATGCAGCGCCTTGATGTCACCCAGCCTTGCCACCACGCTTTCGCTCCATCCCAGCGCGGGCTGCCCCTGTGCCGCACGCGCGGCGCGCAGGCGTTCGTCATAGGCGGCAATGGTGGCGCGGTCATTGGCGGCGGCGGGATCGTACTGCTCGGCATGCAGGACGGCATGCTGCGGCAGGCGGGGGCGGATGGCGGTCGGCTTCTTGCGGTCGGGGTAGCCCACGCTCATGCCGAATACCGCAAATGTGCGCGCAGGCAGGCCCAGTTCCGTGGCGATGGCTTCGGGCTGGTTGCGCACCCCGCCCACATACACGATTCCCAGACCGTAGGATTCGAACGTGGCCGCCGCGTTCTGCGCGGCAAACGCGGTATCCATCACCGCACCAAGAAAGGTATCCAGACAGTCTGCTCCCGGCAGTGCGCGACCCTGCGCCTGTCCCACATGTTCCAGCCGCGACAGGTCGGCAATCCATGCAAGGAACAGCGGCGCCTGTGCAATGAAATCCTGGTCCCCCGCGATTTTCGCCAGCCGGGCACGGCGGGCGGGGTCACGCACGGCGATCACGCTCCATGCCTGCAGGTTGCATGACGTCGAGGCCGACTGCGCCGCCGCCACCGCCGCTTCCACCACACCATCGGGCAATGGCGCCGGACTGAAGGCGCGAACGGAACGATGGGTCATGAGGCTGCGCGCCACCGGGCTTTCGGGCAGGGCGCCGGCGGGCGGGCGGGCGGATGCCATAGCGCGCCTGCCACAACGCGTTCATGGAAGACAGGGCGGGAAAGGAAGAAACTGTGACGTCGGACATCGGCATGCCTCCTGCCTGTGCAATAGTGGCTGAAAAAGCAGCACACCACACCGTCCCCCCTGCGGGAAGCGTGGGAAGGTCACACCAGACCTGCACTTTTTCATGCCAACCCGCATCAAGGGCCAGGATGACAGGGGCGATCTGGAACCCGACCGCAACCCGTTTTAAAATCCTTTTGTATAATCAACAATTTTCCGGACCGCGCCGCTTCACGATCATGCGAAATCACGCGGCTGTACATAGGAAGATGCACCTAATTCGGGCATGAAGGATGCATTGAACGTGGTCCCGCGTTCCTTTTCCCCTTCATCATCACGGAAGACTGCCAGCATGTTCGATGCCCTCATGATCAGCCGCGCGGATGGCGTGGTCACGACCCGGCTGGAGCAGGTCGATCCCACGGCCCTGCCCGAAGGGGACGTGACGGTGGAAATCGATCATTCCAGCCTGAATTACAAGGACGCGCTGGCCATGACCCGTGGCGCGCCGGTGGTGCGCCAGTTTCCCATGATCCCCGGCATCGACCTGGCCGGACGCGTGCTGCATTCCGATGACCCGGTCCACCGCCCCGGCGACCAGGTGCTGGCCACCGGCTGGGGCCTGGGCGAACGCCACTGGGGTGGCCTGGCCCGCATGGCGCGCCTGCCGGGACGCTGGCTGCTGCCACAGCCCGCCGGCCTGAGCGCGCGGCAGGCCATGGGAATCGGCACGGCGGGCTTTACCGCCATGCTGTGTGTCATGAGCCTGGAGGAAGGCGGCGTGACCCCCACCAGTGGCCCCATCGTCGTCAATGGCGCGGGCGGCGGCGTGGGGGGCATGGCCATTATGCTGCTGGCACAGCTGGGCTATCAGGTGGCGGCGGTGACAGGGCGGCCACAGCTCCATACCTACCTGACCGGGCTGGGGGCCACGGAAGTGCTGCCGCGCGATACCCTCAGCCCCACCGGAAAGGTGCTGGAAACCGCACGCTGGGCGGGGGGAATCGACGTGGTGGGGGGCGAGACGCTGGCCACCATGTGCGCTTCTGTCCAGTACGGGGGCACGGTGGCGGCCTGCGGGCTGGCGGGCGGGCTGGCGCTGCCGCTGACGGTGGCGCCCTTCATCCTGCGCGGCATACGCCTGCAGGGAATCGACAGCGTGATGTGCCCGCGTCCGCGCCGCATGACCGCATGGGCCCGCCTTGCGCGCGATATCGATCCCGCGCGACTGGACAGCATGCTGCATGACGCCCGCCTGGCCGACGCCATCGCGATCGCGCCGCGTATCCTTGCCGGTCATATCCGGGGGCGGACCGTCATCAATATGGTCTGAGATGCCGCCCTTCATGCACCGGCGTCGCAATTTCCGAAGCTTTCTGAAAACAGCTTCACCAAAGACTTTCTTATGATTTACAGACCGTTTCAGAACTGGATTTCAGAAACCGTCTGAAATCAAATTATTGAAAATAAACAAAAGTTCTTGGGCGCCGCCTTTTTTCAAAAAGGCGGCGTTTCCTGACCGCATTTCAGGAAATGGTCTTTCAGCACGCACAATAAAAAACGGCATGCCCGCCGGGGCATGCCGTCCTTCATTCACCGTCGCGCCATAGCGGGCACGCAGCCCTGGTTCAGTGGCAGGGGAAACCCAGCAGGTGACGGCCATCATGCACGAATTCATGCACGTAATGGCCAGAAATGAGGGAGGTCGCACCCTGCTCGACGCCCACGAAATAGATCAGCAGCGACGCCAGGACGAGCCCGAACACACCCCACGGCAGCAGGTCGCGGACCGGGATGGAAACCTGCGGTGCGGCGACAGCGGCGCTGGACAGAACGGATGTATCTTGGCTCATACTGGTAACTCCATGGATCACGTGCGACCCGGAGCAGCATGCAGGGGACACACCATATCGGGCCGTCCTTCCCATAACCGGATCTGGGTCCATGTTTTCAAAATTGACACGGAAGGTCAATCATTCCCTTGCAGACCCCACGTCTCCCCCACACGCAGGGCAGCAGGGCGTGAACCAGACCCTGACCTGTCTCGCGCTGCCTGCCCCCGACTGCGTCCGCCGTGGCGTTTTCCCGATGCATGGCGAAACATGCCCCCTGCCCGCCAGCCTTGCCCGGCATGTCATGGATGCCGGGCAGGTCCTGTTCCCCCCCACCATGCCGGCCTTCGGCGCGCGCCACGCCATGCCCGAACCCGCCCTGCGCGCGCCCGGCATGGGGACATGGGCCGGACAGTCGTTGAAAGACCTGTCCCCCGCCGACCTTGCGCGCTGGATCGCCGATGCCGGTTTCGCCCCGCCGGGCGGGGAAAGCCGGACCGCACACCTGCACCGCGTGGCGCGCTGGCTTGAAACCCTGTCCCCCACGCCCGCACGGGTTACGGTGGTGGCCGACGCCACGGTTGTCCGGGCGATCACGGTCGCCGCCCTTGGCGGAACGGCCGCCATGCTGTCGCGACTGGATATCGCGCCCCTGACCCGTACATGCCTGACCCGTCATGCAACATGGCGCGTGGCTGTCAGCGGCGCACCGCTGCCATGACCGCATGACATGCGCCCGCATGCCGGGTTTCTTTGACAGTGCGGGGATCGATCGTCTAAATCCGCCGCTGATGGTTCCCCCTTGTGGGGGAGAATAGGGAAGACGGTGCGCCATACCGGCAATTCCGTCGCTGCCCCCGCAACTGTAGGTGGCTGTCTCCCGGCCCGGTCCGCGTCCTGCGGGCCGACATGCGCCACTGGTTCCCATGATCGGGACCGGGAAGGCCGCCGGGATCGAGGGTGCTGACCCCAGCACCCTCCGCCACAAGCCAGGAGACCTGCCATCATGTCCGCCCGCAGGCGGACATAACAGGACCGAATTCGATCGCATGGCCGGCGGGGTGCCCGGCACGCGACAGGCGCCCGCCCTGCCCATGCGCAGCGCGCAAGGCCATTGACCGCGCACCCCGCCCACCGCTGCCCGCGCGCAGCAACGCCGCGAAAGGGCACGCACCGTCATGAGCACCCCCCCACTACCCGCATCCTCGGAAGCCGGGCCCGTTCACCTGCATGTCTGCGTGACCTGCCGCCGTGGCCTGCCCGCTTCCGACAACCCGCCCGGACGCCAGCTGTTTGATGCCATGCAGGCGCTGGCATCAGGCAACCCGCAGGTCGTGGTGCATGAAGTCAACTGCCTTGCCGCGTGCAATGACGGCTGCACCGCCGTTGTGGCCATGCCGGGCAAATGGGGCTGGCTGCTGGCCAGACTTGGCCCTGAAAAGGCGGCGGACCTCATGACCTATATCGCCGCCTACGGCGCATCCCGCAGCGGCACCGTCATGCCGTCCCGCCGCCCCGCCAGCCTGTCGGACATGGTGCGCGGCCGTTTCCCCGCATCCCTTTTTTCAGGAGCCTGATCGCCATGACCCCATCCGCCACGGCCCGCGCCAGGGTACCCGTCACTGTCATCACCGGCTTTCTGGGGGCGGGCAAGACCACGCTGCTGCGCCACGTGCTGGCCAATGCGAAAGGACAGCGCATCGCCATCGTGGTCAATGAATTCGGCACGCTGGGCATCGATGGCGATACGCTGCGCGCCTGCGGCGTGGAAGGGTGCCGTGACGAGGATATCGTGGAGCTGACCAATGGCTGCCTGTGCTGCACGGTGGCCGATGACTTCCTGCCCACGATGGAAGCCCTGCTGGACCGTGAGGCGCCACCCGACCATATCGTGATCGAGACATCGGGGCTGGCGCTGCCCAAGCCGCTGCTCAAGGCATTTGGCTGGCCCACCATCCGCACCCGCATGACGGTGGACGGCGTGGTCACGGTCGTGGACGGTCCCGCCGTCGCCGCCGGCCGCTTTGCCGATGACCCCGACGAAGTCGCCCGCCAGCAGGCCGCCGACCCGTCGCTGGACCACGACAACCCGCTGGCGGAAGTGTACGAGGACCAGTTGCTGTCCGCCGATCTGGTGGTGCTGAACAAGACCGACCTCATGACCCCGGCGCAGGCCGACGCGGTGGAAGCGTCCATCCGCGCCGAGATCCCGCGCGTGGTCAAGGTGGTGCGCGCGACCGACGGACAGGTGGACCCCGCCATCCTGCTGGGCCTTGACGCAGCGGCGGAAGACGACCTTGAAGCCCGCCCGTCCCACCACGACGCCGAAGGCGGCGAGCACGAGCATGATGATTTTGAAAGCTTCGTCGCCCCCATCCCTGAACAGGACAGCGTGGAGGGCTTCATCGCCCGCCTGAAAACACTGGCCGGACAGCACGACATCCTGCGCATGAAGGGCTACGCCACGGTGCGCGGCAAGGCGATGCGCCTTGCGGTGCAGGGGGTCGGCAGCCGGTTCCGCCATCAGTTCGACCGCGCCCTGTCCCCTGACGCGCCGCGCACGGGCAGCCTTGTGGTCATTGGCCAGAAGGGCATGGACCAGTCCGCCATCACTGCCACGCTGGCGCAGGCGTAGCGGCGGGCGACTGAGGGAAACGGGCAGCCACCATGCACCTGCTTGCGCGTGAGGTCCGCACGCTGGAAGACGGCGAACAGGCGGAAGACCTGGGACATGCCCCGGCGGATATCGTGTTCCTGTCCTTTTCGGACAGTGACCTGCTGTGCCTGAACGCGGCCCACGCGGCGCGGGGCGCGCCGACTGCGACCCTGCGCACGGCCACGCTGTCGCGCCTGCTGCATCCCATGTCCATCGACCTGTACGTGGCCGACACGATCATGGGGTCGCGCTGCGTGGTGGTCCGGCTGCTCGGCGGCGTGGAATACTGGCGTTATGGCGCGGAAGAACTGTCGCGTGCCTGCCAGCAGCCCGGGATCCCGCTGGCCTTCGTGGCGGGGGACGGGCGTGACGACCCGCGCCTTGCCGCGCTGTCCATCGTGCCGGAAGCCATGCGCACCCGCCTTGACGCGCTGCTGCGCACCGGCGGGACGGCCAACATGCAGGCCGCCCTGCGGCTTATGGCGCATCTGGCCGGATGTGGGCCGGATGACGGGGCCGCCCCCGTTCCCCTGCCACCGGCCGAAGTACTGCACGCCGCCGATCCAGCCCTGCCGTTGCGGGCCATGGTGGTGTTCTACCGCGCGCACCTGCTGGCGGGGGACATTGCCCCCATCACGCAGCTTGCGGCCCGACTGGCCAGCCATGGCATGGGGGCGGACCTTGTCCATGTCACGTCGCTCAAGAATCCCGAATCCGCGCGCATCGTGGCCGCGCGGCTGGCTGAAAACCCGCCGGATGTCATCATAAACGCCACCTTTTTTTCCGCCCGCACGGGCGACGACAGCGGCTCCCCGCTGGATCTTGCGGGCGTGCCGGTGCTGCAGGTGCAGCAGCCGGGCATTCCCTTTGCCGTATGGCGCGACAGCGTGCGCGGCCTGTCGCAGGCCGATCTGGCGATGCAGGTTGTGCTGCCCGAACTGGATGGCCGCATTCCCGCCTGCCCCATTTCCTTCAAGGAAGAAACGGCCCCCGGCCTGCCCGCGCGCCATGACCCCTATCCCGATGGCATCAACCTGACCTGCGCGCGCGCGGTGGGCTGGGCGCGGCTGGGGCATGAACCACCCGCCACGCGACGGGTCGGGATCATCCTGTCCGATTATCCCGGCGCGCAGGGCGTGCCCACGGGACAGGCGGCGCATGCCGTGGGGCTGGACAGTTTCGCGAGCCTTGCGCACATCCTCCGCCTGCTGCGCGACGCCGATTACGATACGGGTGACGGCACCCTGCCCACGGCGGACGCGCTGGCCCACAGGCTGGCGCGCGCATCGGCACAGCCCTTCGTTTCCGTCGCCACCTACCGCGCGTGGCTGACGGCACTGCCCCCCACGCTGCAAGATGCGCTGGCTGCCTGCTGGGGCGCGCCAGAAGATGACCCCACCGTAACGGATGGCCAGTTCTGCCTGCGCCATGTCCATATCGGGCGCGTCGTGATGGCATTGCAGCCCGATCGCGGGGCCACGACCGACCGGCATGCGGGCTATCATGATCCCGACACGCCACCCCGCCATGCCTATGTCGCGTTCTACCTCTGGCTGCGCCATGAATGCGGGCTGGACGCCACGGTGCATCTGGGCACGCATGGCACGCTGGAATGGCTGCCGGGCAAGGCGGCGGCCCCTTCGGCCACGTGCTGGCCATCGGTGCTGGTGGGGGGCATGCCCGTCATCTACCCCTTCATCGTCAACAACCCCGGCGAGGCAGCCGCCGCGCGGCGCAGGCTGGGGGCGGTCACCATCGGCCATATGACGCCCCCCATCGTGCCTGTTGGTACGGCGGGGGCCGATACGGGCGACCTTGAGCGCCTGATTGATGAATATGCCGCGGCCGACGGACTGGATCGCAGGCGGGGTGCGATCCTGCGCGGGGAAATCCTGCAACGCGCCGACAGCCTTGGCCTGCTGAGCGAAACCGGCGTGACCCGCACGGATGACGAGGACGAAGCCCTCGCCCGACTCGATGCCTATCTGTGCGACGTCAAGGATTTGCAGATCCGTGACGGGCTGCACGTATTCGGCAGCCCTCCCCCGCGTGCGCCCGAACTGGCGCAGGCCATTGCCCGTTCATGCGGCGGGGTGGCGACGGACGACATCACGAAGCGCCTGCTGGCCTGCGGGCATGCGGAAGGCACGGCGCTGCTGGCGGCCCTTGACGGGCGGTTTGTTCCTGCCGGGCCCGCGGGCGCGCCCACGCGGGGCCGGGCCGACGTGCTGCCCACGGGGCGCAACCTGTACGCCATGGACCCGCGCGCCATTCCCACCCGCTCCGCCCTGGTACTGGCGCAGCGCACGGCGGCGCTGCTGCTGGAAGGGCACCTGCAGGACCAGGGCGAGCCGCTGCGCAGCGTGGTCATCGACCTGTGGGGATCGGCCAGCCTGCGCACGGGGGGCGAGGATCTGGCCCTTGCGCTGCTGCTGATGGGGGTGCGCCCGGTATGGGATGGCGCGTCGGGACGGGTGACGGGGATCGAGATCATTCCCATGGCCGAACTCGACCGCCCGCGCGTGGATGTGACGCTGCGCCTGTCGGGCCTGTTCCGTGACGCCTTTCCGGGGCAGATCGCGCTGTTTGAACAGGCGGTGCAGGCCGTTGCCGCACGCGGTTTCGAGGCCCCCGACCTCAACCCGCTGGCGGCACGGGCCGCGGGGCTGCAGGGGGCTGCATTGCAGGCCGCGACCGCCCGCATGTTTGGCGCGGCACCGGGCAGCTACGGCACCGGGGCGGAAGACCCGCTGGCGCGGGGCACGTGGACCACGCGGGATGATCTGGGCCGGGCATGGCTGGAGGGGTCGGCATGGACCTATGGCGGCGCGCGGGAAGGCCAGCGCCAGCCCGACGCGCTGGCCGCGCGCATGGCGGGGGCGGCGGTCGTGCTGCATGTGCAGGACAATGCCGAAACCGACATTCTGGAAAGTGCCGACATGGCCACCCATGAAGGGGGCATGGCGGCGGCGGCCAGCATGCTGGGCAACACGCCGCGCATGCTGCATGGCGACACTTCCCGCCCCGATGCGCCGCGCCTGCGTGCAACGGCACAGGAAGTGGCCCGGGTCACGCGCGGGCGACTGGCCAATCCGGCATGGCTTGCAGGCATACGTCGCCACGGCTACCGGGGGGCGGCCGAGATCGCGCGGGGGATGGAGGCCCTGCACGGATTCGCCGCAACCGTGCCCGCACGCTTTGACCGGCAATTTGACCTGACCTTCCGCGCCCTGCTGGACGATGCGGAAATGGATGCCTTCCTGCGCCACGCCAATCCGGACGCCCATGCCGCCATCCGCCGCCTGCTGGCCGATGCCCTGCGCCGGGACCTGTGGCGGCCACGCAGCAATTCCGCAGCCATGCTGCTGGACCCGCGGCCATGACCATAGCCCCCACCGTGCGCGGCTGGTGCCCCGGCCTGCACACCCCGATGGAAGCAGCCGATGGCTGGCTGGTGCGCGTGCGCCCGCCGCTTGGCCGCCTGTCCGGGGCACAGGCCCGACAGATCGCCCGCGCCGCCACCATGCACGGCAACGGACTGATCGAACTGACCAGCCGGGGCAACCTGCAACTGCGCGGCCTGACATCCGACGGCACCCGCGCCTTCGCCCATGACATGCGTATTGCGGGACTGGCTGGCGCCGACGCCGCGACCGAAGCCCGGCGCGGGCTGCTGCTGTCACCGCTGGCGGGCATCGATCCCGCCGCCGCACCTGACGCACCCGACGTGATCCGTGCGCTGGATACCGCCCTTACGAACGCCGATACGTTGCGCGGCCTGCCCGCCAAATTCGTGATTGCGGTGGAATGCGGCGGCCATGTCCCGGCGGGCACGCTGCGGGCGGATATTGTCGCCCGCGCCACGGATACCGGATGGATGGTGGTGTGCGGCGATCGCGCGCTGGCCTGTCCCGGCGCGGATGTCGCGCGCATTGCCGTTGCACTGGCGCATGCGCTGGCCGCGATGAAACCCGTCATGCGTCCGCTACGTGATCCCATGCTGGGGCAGGCCGCCTTTGCCCGCATCAGGATGCCCGATACGGCAACCGCTCCCTCCGCCCGTCCGCACCGGCCCGTGCTGGCGGGTCCCCTGCCCGGTCACGCCATGGGGGTGGTACTGCCGCCCGGTCCCATTGCGGCCAGGATGCTGGAAGACATCGCGCGGTGGTGCGACGAACGTGGCAACGGCCACGTGCGCGTGGCCCCGTGGCGCGCGATCGTGCTGGAACAGTGTGATACGCCGCCCCCCCTGCCCGGCCTGATTACGCAGGTGGATGACCCGCGCCTGCGCATATGGGCGTGCATCGGCACGCGGGGCTGCGCGTGCGCCACGCGCGACGTCATTGCCGATGCCCATGCGCTGGCCCCCGACCTGCCGCCGGGCGTCAGCCTGCATGTATCGGGCTGCGCCAAGGGATGCGCCCACCCCGCCCCTGCCGACATCACGCTGGTGGCGGGACCGGACGGCTATGGCCTGTGCCCGCATGGCCGGGCGGACAACACGCCTGTGGACATCGGGCTTTCACTGGCACAGATACATCCGATCGTGCGGGGCTGGTCCCCGGCACCCCACCGATCCCACCCCACGCCACGGGAGAACTGAACCGGCATGACCCCGCAGACGGAACCGTACGACTACATTCATGACGGGGCGGCGATCTATGCCCGTTCCTTTGCCATCATCCGCGCCGAAGCCGATCTGAGCGGACTGGGCGAGGCGGAAGCTCGCGTGGTCGTACGCATCATCCATGCCTGCGGCATGGTGGATGTGGTGAAATCCATCCGCATGTCCCCCGATTTCGTAAGCAGCGCACGTGCGGCCCTGCTGGCGGGCAAGCCCATCCTGTGTGACGCGAACATGGTCGCCCACGGCGTGACCCGCGCGCGCCTGCCGGCCGACAACCCGGTCATCTGCACGCTGCGCGACCCGCGCACGCCGGTTATTGCCAGGGAGATCGGCAATACCCGCTCGGCTGCGGCAATGGACCTGTGGGGCGACCAGCTGGATGGCGCGGTGGTGGCCATTGGCAATGCGCCGACCGCCCTGTTCCACCTGCTGGAAATGATCCGCGCGGGCGCGCCCCGGCCTGCTGCGGTCATTGGCATGCCGGTCGGCTTTGTCGGTGCGGCGGAATCCAAGGAAGCGCTGGCGGAATTTGGTGACCTGCCGTTCATCATCGTGCGTGGCCGCCTGGGCGGCAGCGCCATGGCGGCAGCCACCGTCAACGCGCTGGCGAGTGAAGCGGAATGACCGGCAACGCCGCAACCGGCCGCCTGTCCATCCTGGGCATGGGGCCGGGTGACCCGGAACTCATGACCATAAAGGCCGCGCGCATACTGCGTGAAAGCCCGGTGGTGGCATGGTTCTGTCGCCATGACCGTCCCGGCCATGCCCGCCAGATTGCGGGCGACATGCTGCCCGAACGGGCGAAGACCCTGCGCTTCGCCTATCCCTTCACCACGGAAATCCCGGTCAGCGACCCGGCCTATCTTGTACGCATGGCCACGTTTTATGACGAATGCGCCGAACACATTGCAGGACACCTGCAAAATGGCCAGGACGTGACCCTGCTGTGTGAAGGGGACCCGTTCCTGTTCGGATCGGCCATGTATGTGTTCGACCGGCTGCATGAACGCTTTGCCTGCACCGTCGTGCCCGGCATTACCGCCATGGGCGGATGCTGGTCGGCGGCACGGCAGCCCATGGTGCATGGCGATGACGTGCTGTGCGTCATTCCAGGCACGCTGGATGAAGCGGCGCTGACCACATGGCTGGAACGGGCGGATGCCGCCGTCATCATGAAACTGGGCCGCAATCTTGAAAAGGTACGCACCGCCCTGCGCCATGCCGGACGCGAGGAGCGGGCGATCTATGTCGAACGCGCGACCCAGCCGCAGCAGTGCTGGATGAAGCTGACCGACATGACGGGACCGGCACCCTATTTCTCCATTATCCTTGTGCCGGGGCGGGAGGACGCGCGATGACGCAGGCGGCAGGGCGCATCTTCATCGTGGGGCTTGGCCCCGGGTCGCCGGAACAGGTAACCCCGCAGGCCAGTGCCGCACTGGCGCAGGCCACCGACCTGATCGGCTATGCGCCCTATGTCGCGCGGGTCGGGGCCGGGCCGGAAGTCGTGCGCCACGCCTCTGACAACCGTGTGGAACTCGACCGCGCGCGCCATGCCATTGAACTGGCGCTGGCGGGACGGACCGTGGCAGTCGTATCCGGTGGCGACGCGGGCGTATTCGGCATGGCCAGCGCAGTGTTTGAGGCCATCGACCACGGCCCCGCCGCGTGGCGGGGGGTGGATGTTACGGTCATACCGGGTGTTTCCGCCGTGCTGGCCGCCGCCGCCCGGCTGGGCGCGCCGCTGGGGGGGGATTTCTGCGTCATTTCCCTGTCCGACAACCTCAAGCCGCGCGCGGTCGTGCACCGCAGGCTGGCGGCCGCCGCCGGGGCCGGGCTGGTCATTGCGCTGTACAACCCGCGATCAAAGGCCCGCCCCGACCAGCTGGGCGAGGCGCTGGACCTGCTGCGCACCATCCTGCCCGGTGATGTGCCGGTGGCGTTCGCCCGCGCCATAGGCCGCCCGGACGAACAGGTGATCCTGACCGATATCGCGCATGCCGACCCCGAACAGGTGGACATGAGCACGCTGGTGCTGATCGGCTGCCCGCTGACCCATGTGATCGACTGCGCGGATGGCGGCAAATGGCTCTATACCTCCCGCCGGGTGGAAGAGACGTGCGCGTAAAGGCGTTCCAGCCATGCCATGGCCCCCACCGCGTCCGCCACGGTGGGGGCGGCGGCCACTGGCGGCCGGTCCACCATGATGACCGGCACCCCCCCCGCGCGCGCCGCCGCCAGCTTGGCATAGGTGGCGGTTCCGCCCGAATTCTTGGTGACGATCACATCAATCCGTTCATCACGCAGCAGGGCGTCCTCAGCCGCGACATCAAAGGGACCACGTGCCTGCAGCACCCGCGCACCAGGCGGCAGCAGGGACGCATCCGGCCGGTCCACGCTGCGCAGCAGCCAGTCATGCGCACCTGCATGATGGAAGGGCAGCAGGTCCTTGCGCCCCACCGTCAGCAGCACGCGGCGCGGCGTACTGCCCAGCGCGCGGGCGGCCGCTTCCATGTCAGCCACCCGTATCCAGCGGTCACCCGCCACCGGCGTCCAGCCGGGGCGTTCCACGCGCAGCAGCGCGACACCGGCCTGCGTACACGCCTGCGCGGCGTTGGCGCTCATGCGCACGGCAAAGGGATGGGTGGCGTCGATGACCGCGTCCGTCCGATGCGCCACGAGCCAGTCCCGCAGGCCATCCACCCCGCCAAATCCGCCAATCCGGACGGCAAGCCGTGGCAGGACCGGCGCACGCGTGGCCCCGGCGAGGGAGACCGTGGCATCAAAACGCGCGCCCGCCTGTTCCAGCAATCCATACAGTTCGCGGGCCTCCGTCGTGCCCCCCAGAACCAGAACCCGCATCTTTTCCCTTCCGCGTTCAACGGGGACCGCGCATGACCACCCCATGGCTGCATGTTATCGGCATTGGCGAAGAGGGTGTCGAGGGGCTGCCCCCCGCAACCCGCGCGCTGGTCGCGGGGGCCGGGCTGGTGGTCGGTGGTGCGCGCCACCTTGCCCTTGCGGCATCGGTGATAACCGGACGGACGCTGGCGTGGCCACACCCCTTTGCCGATGGCATTGCCCGGGTGCTGGCCCATCGGGGGGAATCCGTCTGCGTGCTGGCATCGGGGGATCCGTTCCTGTTCGGAGTGGGGACCACGCTGCGCCAGCATGTGCCGATGGGCGAAATGGCCTGTCATCCCGCCCCGTCCTGCGTGGCGCTGGCATGCAACCTGTTGGGCTGGGCGGAACAGGATATAAATGTACTGTCCCTGTGCGGTCGCCCGATGGAGGCCGTGGCCCCTACCCTGCAGCCCGGTGCGCGGCTGGTGGTGCTGTCGGCGGATGAAGACAGCCCGGCGCACTTCGCCCGCTGGCTGCATGAACGTGGTTTCGGGCCGTCCATTATGCACGTGCTGGGCGCGCTGGGCGGGGCGGGACAGACACGCCACACCGGCACGGTCGCGGAAATGGCGGCGGCGGATGCGCCCCGCCCGCCCCGGCTGAACCTGATGGCGCTGGAGATCGTGGCCACGCGGGATGCGCTGGTCATCCCGCTGGCCTGCGGCCTGCCCGATGACATGTTCGCCCATGACGGGCAGATCACCAAGCGCGAGATCCGGGCCGCGACCCTGTCCGCCCTTGCCCCGCGACGGGGCGAGGTACTGTGGGACATTGGCGGGGGATCAGGGTCCATCAGCATTGAATGGATGCTGCGCCACCCGGCCAACCGGGCCATCGCCATTGAAAAATCAGCCGACCGCCGGGCGCGTATCGCCCATAACGCCCTGAACCTGGGCGTGCCCGCGCTGCATGTCGTGGCGGGGGAAGCGCCTGCCGTCCTGCCCACCCTTACGGCCGATGGCCTGCCCGCACCCGACGCCATTTTCATTGGGGGGGGCATAAGCAATCCCGGCATGCTGGACACCGCATGGCACGCCCTGCGGCCGGGCGGGCGACTGGTCGCCAATGCCGTGACGCTGGAAAGCGAGGCCGCTGTCATCGCCGCCCATGCCCGCTGGGGGGGAATGCTGACGCGCATGCAGGTGGAACGGCTGGAAGCCATCGGGCGCTTCCACGGTTTCCGTCCCGGCATGACCGTGACCAGCTATGCCGTCACCCGCACGGCAGACGCACCTGCATGATTGTCGCGGGACTTGGCCTGCGCAGCGGGTGCGCGGCGGACGTGATCCTTGACCTGCTGCGCGAAGCCCATGAACGCTGCGGCCTGCGACCGGACCTTGTGGCCGTGCCCGCCTTCCGCTACCGCGAAGCCGGGTTGCAGGCGGCACTCGCCCGGCTGGGCCTGACGCTGCGCGCCGTGACACCCGACGAACTGGCCACAGCCCAGCCACGCTGCGTCACCCGTTCCGCCCGCGCGCAGGCAGCACTGGTGGTGGCATCGGTCGCGGAAGGCTGCGCGCTGGCGGCGGCGGGGGCGCGGTCACGCCTGATCGTGCCGCGCCTGACCGGCACCCACGCAACATGTGCCATGGCACAGGGAGAAAATGCATGACCGTACATTTCATTGGCGCAGGCCCGGGGGCCGCCGACCTGCTGACGCTGCGCGGGCGCGACCTGCTGGCGAAATGCCCGGTCTGCCTGTACGCAGGCTCCATCGTGCCGACCGAAATGCTGGCACACTGCCCGCCGGATGCGCGGCTGGTGGACACAGCCCCCCTGACGCTGGACCTGATCGAAGCGGAATACGTCAGGGCCCACGCGGCAGGACAGGACATAGCCCGCCTGCATTCGGGCGACCTGTCGGTCTACAGCGCCGTGGCCGAACAGATCCGCCGTCTTGACCGCCACGACATCCCGTGGACCATGACGCCGGGCGTGCCCGCCTTTGCCGCCGCCGCCTCCGTGCTGGGGCGTGAACTGACAATGCCAGAAGTGGCGCAGAGCGTGGTGCTGACCCGTATCAGCGGCCGGGCATCGGCCATGCCGGAGCGTGAGAAGCTGGCGGCTTTCGGCGCGACGGGCGCGACGCTTGCCATCCACCTGGCCATTCATGTGCTGGACCAGATTGTGGCTGACCTGACCCCGTTTTACGGCGCGACGTGCCCCGTGGCCATCGTGGCGCGGGCGACATGGCCCGATCAGCTGGTGCTGCGCGGCACGCTGGGGGATATTTGCCAGAAGCTGGCTGAAAATCCGATCGAGCGCACGGCGCTGGTGCTGGTTGGCCAAGCGCTGAGCACGCATGATTTCCGTGAAAGCGCGCTGTATAACGCCGATTACCACCGCCGTTTCCGGTCCTGAAAAACTGTCCCAGACAGAAGTTCTTGATGAAGCTTTTTTCAAAAAGCTTCAAAGAACGCCGCCTTTCCGGAAAAAGGCAGCACCCAAAAACTCTTATTTTTATCAAAGCATTATTCTAGACTGGCGAAGGACCATACCGGGCAACAAGCAGGCCCGCGCGGTCGAACAGCAGCACATCCAGCATGCAGTCGCATCCTGCCAGAACATCCCGCGCACATGCCCATGCCCCACGCGCCACCGCCGGGCCAAGGGGAAATCCCGCCTGCTGCGCCAGCGCGAAGGCAGCGGCGACGGAATGGGCCTGCGCAATGGCCGCCACCACCGCGTCGGGGGCCGCGATATCGCGCGCAAGATCCGCCAGACGGGTCATGTCCGCCTGCCCGCGGCGGGAATGCAGGTCAAGAAACCCCTGCGCCAGCTTGGTCATCTTGGCCACGCCGCCGCCAATGGTCACGCGGCCCACCGGATGACGGCGCAGGTATTTCAGCAGGCCACCGGCAAAATCCCCCATTTCCAGCATGGCTTCTTCCGGCAGGCCGTACAGTGCCCGCGTGGCGCGTTCCGACACATCACCCGTGCAGCCCGCCACATGCGGCAGGTCCAGCGCGCGCGCCACGTCCACACCACGATGGATGCTGTCGATCCACGCGGCACAGGAAAACGGCACGACAATGCCCGTCGTGCCCAGAATGGACAGGCCGCCAACAATCCCCAGGCGACCATTGAGCGTATGCCGCGCCATACCCCGTCCCCCCGCGATGGACACCGTCACCACCACATCCGGCTCCCGCCCCGCCACGTCACGCAGGGCGGTGCGGATCATGTGGCGGGGCACGGGGTTGATGGCAGGTTCACCCGGCGGAATGGGCAGGCCGGGCAGGGTCACGGTCCCCACGCCATCACCCGCCTGAAACACCACGCCGCTGCCCGGCGGGCCACGGCGCACGTCCACGCGCACATGCGCGCCGTGGGTCACGTCCGGGTCATCGCCCGCATCCTTCACCACCGCCGCCCATGCGCCATCGCCTTCATGCCCGTGGGCGGCCAGCGCAAAGGCCACGGACTGCCCGCCGGGCAGGGTGATGGTCACCGGATCGGGAAATTCGCCCCCGCACAGCCCATTCCACGCGGCACGGGCGGCGGCGGTGGCGCAACTGCCTGTGGTCCATCCCCGGCGCAGGCTGGTATGGGTACGCTCCATCTGGGTGATCTTCTTTCCCTACGGGGTAATAAGGTGGCTCCGCTCACCACGGTCTAGCAGGAACGGACACGATGACACGAGGGCTGATGATAGCCGCGCCCCGATCAGGCGGCGGCAAGACCACGCTGACGCTGGCCCTGCTGGCCGCCCTGCGCCGCCGGGGCGTTGGGGTGCGCGGGGCCAAGACCGGGCCGGATTATATCGACCCCGCCTTTCATGAAGCACTGACCGGGCGTTCCAGCCTCAATCTGGATAGCTGGGCCATGCCGCCCGCACTGCTGGATGATGTCATGGCGCAGGCCTGCCTGGACTGCGAGATACTGGTGACCGAGGCCTCCATGGGGCTGTTTGACGGGCTTATGGACCCCCGTGGCGCCCGTGGCGCGCCGGCGGATATCGCCGCGCGCTTTGGCCTGCCGGTCATACTGGTGCTGGATATTTCCGGGCAGGGGCAGTCGGCGGCGGCCACCGCGCTGGGCTTCGCCACGCTGGATCCCACGGTCCGGATCGCAGGCGTCATCCTGAACCGCGTCGGCTCCCCCCGCCATGCCGCCATGGCGACACAGGCCATTACCGCCACGGGCATACCGGTGCTGGGCGCGTTCGGGCGTGATACGCAGTTGCAGATGCCCGAACGCCATCTGGGACTGGTGCAGGCGCGTGAGCATGGCGGCCTGGACGAACTGGCGGCGCGGCTGGCGGCACAGGCGGAACGCGACCTTGACCTGGACGCCATACTGGCCTGCGCCCTGCCGCCGCATATCGACCCCGTGGCACCTGCAACCATCGCCCTGCCCCCACCGGGACAACGGATCGCGGTGGCGAATGATGCGGCCTTTTCCTTCCTTTACGCGCATGTCGTGGCGGGCTGGCGCAGCGCGGGGGCGGAGATCCATCCCTTTTCCCCCCTTGATGACGAAGGCCCGGATGACAGATGCGATGCCTGCTGGCTGCCCGGCGGTTATCCCGAACTGCACGCCGGACAACTGGCGGCGGCAGGACATTTCCGCCATGCGCTGGCGCGGTTCGCGCAGACCCGGCCGGTGCATGGGGAATGCGGCGGCTTCATGGTGCTGGGGGAAAGCCTGACGGACAAGGCGGGCGAGACCCACCGCATGACCGGCCTGCTGGGACATGCCACGTCCTTTGCCAGGCGCCGCATGAATCTTGGATACCGTAGCGCCACCCTGCGCCATGACTGCGCCATCGGGGTCGTGGGCACAGTGTTGCGTGGGCATGAATTCCATTACGCCACGGTCACCGATCCCGGCCCGGATGCGCCGCTGGCCAGCCTGCATGATGGCTATGGCGTGGACCGTGGCGCCGGCGGCGCACGACGCGGGCATGTATCGGGCACGTTCTTCCATGTGCTGTCCACGGCGGGAACCCTGTCCTGACGGGCGGCCCATCACCCATGGCCAGAGGTATGGCGACACGCGCTCACGCAGCGGCGCACGGCTTCCCTGGCGTTACATGCGCCACGAACATACCCGTACCCGCCATGGCGCAGGTATCGGAACAAACATGATGGACAACATTTCCACCAGTATTTAATAATAATTATCACTTACTTCTATTGTCCGGATAATATCGCCTTATGCGACTGAGTGACCTGCCACGCGGAACCGACGCCGTGATTGACAGCGTTGATGACCACGGCAGCACCGACCCCGTGGCCCAGAGACTGCGTGAACTCGGCTTCGTGCCGGGTGAGGCGGTGCGCATTGTCGCGACAGCCCCCCTGGGGGGCGACCCGCTGGCGGTGCGCATCGGCTTTACACGCTTTGCCCTGCGCCGCACGGAAGCAGCCCGCGTGAACGTACACACTGCGGGGGTGCAGGCATGACGGCCCTCAACATCGCGCTGGTGGGCAACCCGAACTGCGGCAAGACGGCGCTGTTCAACCTGCTGACCGGCAGCCGGCAGAAAGTGGCCAATTACGCTGGCGCCACGGTGGAACGCAAGGAAGGCTGGTTCACCACGCCCGCGGGCCGTACCGTGCGCCTGCTGGACCTGCCCGGCGCCTACAGCCTGAACGCCACCAGCCCCGACGAGGCCGTAACCCGCGACGTCTGCGCCGGAACCTACCGGGGGGAGGCCGCGCCCGACCTGCTGGTCTGTGTTGCCGATGCGACGAACCTGCGGCTGCACCTGCGCTTCGTGCTGGAAATGCGGGCCCTTGGCCGCCCGGTGGTGCTGGCGCTGAACATGATTGACGCGGCACAGCGCAACGGCATGGAAATCGACCTGCCGCGCCTGCAGGCCGAAATCGGCATGCCGGTGGTGCCAACGGTGGGCATCCGGCGCGACGGGGCACGCAGCCTGCTGGAACGGCTTGATGGCGCGCCGCCGCCAGTCCCCGTCGCGCTGCCCGCCGGCACGGACCTGCATGCGATGGTGCGCCAGATCCTGTCGGACTGCGTGACCCATTCCACCCCCCTGTCCGACCGGGTGGAAGAACGGCTGGACCGCTGGGTGCTGCACCCGGTGTGGGGACCGGTCATCCTGATCGTGCTGCTGTTCTTCATGTTCCAGGCGGTTTTCGCGTGGGCGCAGCCCCTGATGGACGGAATTGACGCGGGCATGGGCTGGCTGGGGCAGCAGGTCGGGCAATTACTGCCCGATGGCGTGCTGCGCAGCCTGATCGTGGATGGCGTAATCGCGGGGGCGGGCAGCGTCGTGACGTTCCTGCCGCAGATCCTGATCCTGTTTGCATGGATACTGGTGCTTGAGGAATCGGGGTACCTGCCCCGCGCCGCGTTCCTGCTGGACCGGCTCATGTCCTTTGCGGGGCTGAGCGGACGGTCCTTCATCCCCCTGCTGTCCAGCTTCGCCTGCGCCGTGCCCGGCGTCATGGCCACGCGCACGATCCAGAACCCGCGCGACCGGCTGGTGACCATCCTGATCGCGCCGCTCATGACCTGCTCGGCCCGGCTGCCGGTCTATACGCTACTGATCGGGGCGTTCATTCCCCATCGCAACATTGCCGGGTTCCTGAACCTGCAGGGGCTTGTCCTGTTCGGGCTGTATGCGCTGGGCATCGTGTCGGCCGTCGTGGTGGCGCGCGTGCTGCGCTGGCGCAACCCCGACCGTCAGGAAGCTACCCTGCTTATGGAACTGCCCGCCTACCGGCTGCCCAATCCGCGTGACCTGGCGCTGGGGCTGTGGGAACGGGCGCGCATATTCCTCATGCGCGTGGGCACGACCATTGTCTCGCTCACGGTGTTGCTGTGGGGACTATCCAGCTTTCCCGCCCCGCCACCGGGCGCGCCGGGACCGGCCATCGACTGGAGCCTTGCAGGCCGGATCGGCCACCTGATGATGCCGATCTTCGCGCCGCTGGGCTTCAACTGGCAGATCTGCGTCGCCCTGATCCCCGGTCTTGCCGCGCGTGAGGTCGCGGTGGGCGCGCTGGCCACGGTCTATTCGCTTGGTTCCGGCACGGATACGGATCAGGCGGCCTTACAGCTTGGGCAGATGCTGCCGACGCACTGGAGCATGGCCACCGCACTGTCGCTGCTGGCATGGTATGTGTATGCGCCGCAATGCGTCGCGACCCTTGCGGTCATCCGGCGCGAAACCGCGTCATGGCGGGTGGTGGTGCTGGCGGCGGGCTACCTGTTCGCCCTGGCCTACGTGGCGGCATTCCTGACCTACCATATCGCACGGATGTTCTGATGCACCTCGCAACGCTGTTCCAGACGCTGCTGGCCTGCGGGCTGGTCGGGGCGTGTGCCCTGTACTGGACGGGCCGGCTGTTTCCCCTGCTGGCGCAGAAGGGGTGGCGGCAGGCGGCGACCATGCTGCGGCATGTCCATGCCCCGCCTGTCCTGATCCGCTACGCCGACCGGCACGCAACCCCGCGCACCGGCGGGGGCTGTGGCGGGTGTTCGGGCTGCGGTGGCAAGACCTGCGCGCCCGACAGGCCGGTCAGGTAAAGATACGCATTTTAGATAAATGACCAGATGGATCAGCGCGACAGGATGGGGTATATAGACCATCCGGTTTGGTCATGATCATGCGCTATGGTTCTTTTTTATATAAATTCAGAATAAACATTATTTCATATAATGCGGGATATATGTCCTTCGTTCATATGATATCCGCTTGCCCACTGCTACCACCGTCCTGCCTGCCTTGATATGTATGATGGCATGTCCGGCAAGCGGCGTGACCAAACCGTTCCATGACTTTATGACCCCCGGTCCGCACGGCTTGCGGCGACGGGCTGCCCTTGTCCCTTTTGCGAGGTAATTCAATGTCCAAGCCTAACCTGAGCGCTGAAGTCCTTATTTCGGCACTGGAACAGGCCATAGACGCAACCGTTATTATTGATGACCAGAACCATGTCATTTTTTTCAATAGCGCTGCGGAAAACCTGTGGGGCCTGGACAGGAAGGACGTGCTTGGCCAGAACGTGAACGTGCTGGTGCCCGCGCAGCAACGCAGCGGGCATGACGCGTTCGTGAACCGCAGCCGCGCCAGCGGCCAGGACCGGATTGTCGGCACATCGCGGGAAGTGGAATTCACCCGCAGCGATGGGGAATACATATGCGGTGAACTGTCGCTGTCGAAGGTCGTCACGCATGACAAGCGCGTCTTCTTCATGGGGGTGATGAAGAACGTCACCAATGAAAGCCAGCAGCGCAAGATCCTGATCCTGCAGAATGACGTGCTGCAGGCACTGGCCAGCGACATGATGATACAGGACGTGGCCGACCTGCTGTGCCGCCGGGTGGAAAGCTTCGTGCCCGGCACGGTGGCGGTCCTCATGCTCATCACCGCTGATGGGCAGTTGCGCGTGCTGTCCAGCCCCACCCTGCCGAAGCGGTACCGGACGTCGCTGGAAAGCCTGTACATTTCCTCTTCCGAACTGGAAAAGCTGCGGGTGGATCCCAACTACGCCACGCGGCTGGTATGGGACAGCTACCGTTCGCTTGGTATCTCGCTGGGGCTGCAGCAGTGTTTCTGCACGCCGGTCTGCACGCGTTCGGGCCAGGTCAAGGGCATTTTCGCCCTGTATGCGCGTGAGGACCAGGGCCGCAATACATGGCCGCAGCGCATTGTTGATTCATGCATTCCCTTCTGTGCGCTGGCGTTCGAGCAGAATGCGACGCAGGAACATATTTCCCATCTTGCCAATTTTGACAGCCTGACCGGGCTGCTTAACCGTTCGTCGGTCCACAAGGTGATCGAGAGCATGATCAACAAGCAGGATGGCAACCGCCAGTTCGCCATCTTCATGCTCGATATCGACCGTTTCCGCGATATCAACGACGCGCTGGGCCATGTCTATGCCGACCAGTTCCTGGTCGAGATCGCGGCCCGTATCCGCGCCATCGCACTGGACGGGTATGTCATCAGCCGTTCCGGCGGGGATGAATTCGTGGTGGTGGTGCCCAACTGCCCCACCAAGGAAGCCACGGAGTTTGCCGAACGCCTGCTGGCCACCATCGCCAAGCCCATGCAGATCGGGCAGAACACGCTGACGATTTCCTGCTCGATCGGCATCAGCACCTATCCCGACAACGGACCGGATAGTGAGTCCCTGCTCAGCACGGCGGATGTGGCGCTGCGACAGGCCAAGGAAAACGGGCGCGGCACCTTCCGCTTCGCCAACCTGGAAAAGAACCAGGTGGCGCAGGACCGGCTGGTGCTGGGTTCCGCGCTGCGTGATTCGCTGGCAAAGGGCATGCTCAACCTGCATTACCAGCCGCAGGTGCGCACGCATACGCTCGAACTCAGCGGGGTGGAGGCCCTGTCGCGCTGGCACCATCCGACACTGGGCAACATCTATCCCTCCCGCTTCATCGCGGTGGCGGAGGAAACCGGCCAGATCGAGGCCATCGGCCGGTGGTCGCTGCTGGAAGCATGCCGCCAGATCGTAAAATGGGATCGCGACGGCATCCATGTCCCCACCGTGGCCGTGAACCTGTCGGCGGTGCATTTCCGCAACCGCGCGCTGCCCGAGCACATCGCGGCCCTGCTGAAGGACCATGACCTCAAGCCCGCGCGCCTGACGGTGGAAATCACCGAAAGCGTGATGATGGACAACAGCCGCGATACCGAGGAAGTGCTGCAGTCCATCCGCAACCTTGGCTGTGGCCTGTCGATGGATGATTTCGGCACGGGGTATTCATCGCTGTCGCGTCTGACGCGCCTGCCGCTGACGGAAATCAAGATCGATCGCAGCTTCATCAATGAATTCGAGCATGACACCAACGCACAGGCCGTGACCATGGCGGTGATCGGCATCGGGTCGCGCCTGGGCATGACGGTGGTGACCGAAGGGGTCGAGACGGAACAGCAGTGGCGCCTGCTGGAGGAACTGAACTGCGATGTGATGCAGGGCTACCTGTTCGCCAAGCCGCTGGCCCCCGATGACCTGGAAAAATGGGTCAGGCAGCACAAGACAATCCGTGAAATCATGCCGACCACGCCTTCCGCCAAAAATGTTTCCGACAAGAAAATATTAGCGCATTGTTTTAATTCATTAATTTTCCAATAAGGTTTCAGTTTTGCGCAAACGTATGGCGAACGTGATCGGAAACCATTCTTGTACTTTCATGCATCTTCCCCTATAATCACCCAGCTGCGGCACCCATCCGGTTGGTGCAGGTCACGATGCCGCAGCGCCGCATTTCTAGAGACCCTCGGGTCGCAGTGGGTGGAAGCCCCGCACCAGTTTCAGGTTCCAGATACTGCGGCAGCGTGGATGGACATGCCGCACCCCTAATGAGGTCAGCCCGCTGCGCTTGGGAAACATGACATTTAGGATGCGAAAGCAAGGTGCGAATATCGGGTGAGCCCGACGCCGTAGCCGGTATCAAGCCCGGCCCGCAGTAATCTGGCACAGAGCGGCAGGGCCTTCGGGTTCCTGCCGTTTCTATTTCCTGCACCCTCTCCGCAAACAGAACAGCCGGTGCAGCCAGCGCCAGATCACCGATGACCGCCCACGAATGGCGCGACTGGATCACGCCCGTCACACTCGCCTGCGTCCCAGGTATCAATCATCGCCTGCACCCTCCCTCGCAGTTCCTCCCGATCAGCAATCAGTCGGGCTGCCTCAGCGTGCCGGGCATCATCATTCTGCGCGAACATGGACGCCTCATAGCCAAGCTGCCGCCCCATCTCCACGTCAGGCATGGATGATAGGGGCGCATAGGCCACCGGCAGGCTGACCATCTGCCCGCGTACCCGGCTTGCATCGGCCTGCACGCCAAATGTGGGCGCGGTCGTGATTGCCCCCACGCTGAACTGTCCGCCATGCGTGAACTGACCAGACAGTTGCAGAGTCACGTCCCCCGCAATCGTTCCCACCACTGGATCGGACCGTCCCTGACTGCATTGTGCCGCCCGGACAGCGCGGACGAACAGGGCGTCCTGATCCTCAGTCCAATCGCCCGCGTGCGATACCGATACCACTCCTGCCTGCGCCAGACTGGACTGGATGCCTGTCATGGCCTGCGGGATGGTAGTTGCGACGCGGGCCGGGTGGGCAGCGCACCCCGACAGGCCGACCATGCAGGCGAACAGGAAGGCTACGCGGTCGGACCGGTTCATGCTGCGCCCCGCAGATATGCCGCATTGGCCTCGACCAGCGCGGTCCAGTCATCGCCAGCCGGATACAGGCCGCCAGGCGCGTGTAATTGCCCCCACGCCAGCCCATGCACTTCCATGATGCGGGAACGGACCCAGCGCCATGTGGCTTTCTGCTTGCAGCCCCATGTCAGGAGCGTCACAAGGTCGGTGTCAGCCGTGCCCGCGTAATCCCACAGCAGCAGGCAGTGGCCGCCTGCGCTGCCCGGCGTCGGGTCGCCATGATCGGCCGGACTATCCGTGTCCCACACGGGCGGCAGGTTGCCATCCTGGTCTTCCCACATATCCGCCGTGGCAAGCTGCACGCCCAGATAGGCAGCAGACAGGCCTGCGGTGATGTTGCGGATTCCGTTCAGGTCGCCCGGATCGGCACTCCCCCAGCACGGATACAGGGTCTGATCGGTCAGGGCGCATCCGTCACGGGACGCTGATGTCAGCACATCAACCTCCACGCCACCGTTGTCCGTGTTCGGGTTGCCTGGCACGTAGCCGGTGGACTGGCTGTAGAACCGGATTGCCGCGTCTGTGGTGATGCCTGCCACGTCAAATCCGGCCAGCGCAGCCGTGGCGTGCATGTGGTTGAAGATACCTGCCGATGTGCAATCCCCCAGCGCGTCATTGCCGAGCATGGCGGGGTGCGGGTCGATATGGTCACGGATCAGCCGCGCCGGAGCCTGTCGGGCGCAGAATCCGCGCATGACGGACAGGTGTGGCTGGCCGGGCCGGTGTTCAGCCGGGCGGCAGCCGAGTTTACGATTGATCATGGCTGGATGTTCTCAAACACAGTTACAAAAATGCACTGCCCCTTGGGGATATTTTCGGAACGGCAATCTCTGTATGTCGAGCATCCCGAAAGGCAGATGGCTGTCATAATCAGGCAGCCGAGAAAGCGTTTTGTCATGGTATATCCAATAAAAAAGGCGGCTCCGAAGAACCGCCTTGTGGTTATGCAATCTGTTTTTGTCGTTCTGGTTGCAGTTGCGTCCCCCGCCGCCTCTGCAACCAGTTCTGCCGGGCCTGCTCGACGTAGGGGCGGATTCCCCGGCGCTTCTGGATTTCCAGACTGCGCCAATTAGCCTGCATGAACGCCTCAGTATTCCGGGGTTCGTTCGCCACGACACGGTTCCAGTCATCGCATTCAGCCATCCAGATCAGGAGTTCTTCGTCAGATGGTAGGTGCCCGCTGACCGGGAGACCGGCGTGGATTACGCCGGTTCGGTCTCCCGTTTCTTGGCGAAAGGGCGCATGGCATCCTCGACAACTGGATCAAGCTTTGCACCCGGCACGATCTGGGCAAACTTCAGCAAGCCCTTGGTCGTGATGCGAATGGTATTTCCAAGATGCTCCTCGCCGTTATTGTCGGTGTATGGATGCGCCTTGTTCCGCATGTATCCGGCATCAATCCTGTCCTGATAGGCCAGCTTTACCTTGCCGCGTGCATAGCGCCAGCGGTTGGTATCAAGGAACTTGGTAAACACGCCGGGCTTTACCTGGATCATTTTTGCCACTTCGTGCTGGCCAAACTCTCCCTCTGCAAACGAAATGCGGTCCAGAGCCTCGGCCTTCACGGCAAGCTCCCTGTTCTCCGCCTTCAGGGCATCGCGTTCCTTCGCAATGCGGCCCGCTTCGAGAAGGGCTTCGGCGTAGGTCTGGGGAACTAACGGCTTGCGCTCCTGCGCTTCCAATTCCATCCAGCGGTCGATGATCTTGAGGCGCATGTCATCCCGGTAGCCCGCAATCAGGTTGAGCGTTAGATTCTTGGGAAGGGCGTATTCCTCGTATTCCTGCCCATTCTGGGGGTCTGTCCAAGTTTGGGCATACCCATTTTCGGTCAGCCCCAAGTTGGCGAGCATCTTTTTAATATCACGGCGGACGTGCCTATGCTCTTTCCCTGTAAGACCTGCGATTTCACGGGAGGACATGGTAAGCGGAATCGTGGTAATGGCAGCGGTAGCTGTCGTCATGGGGTATGTTCCCTTGATGATAGTTAGGGCGGCGCAGGAAGGTAGGATTTCCTGTTGCCGTCCGCATTATATGCTGGCATAAAATATGCATGTCAACATTAAATGCCAGCAAAAAAAGAAAAGGCCGACCGAGGGTAGACAGCGACGAAGTGAGTGCGCGGTTGCAGCGCCCCCTTCTCGATGCGTTGGAGGCATGGGCTGCCGATAACGGTATCACCCGCGCCGAAGCCATCCGCCGCCTGATCGCGAAGGGCCTTGAGGTGGAGAAGGGCTGAATAATTGTAACAATGGAAGCCGCACCGTCTGAGTAGACGGGGCGGCATCTAAAATGGGCCTGCGCCATTTATGAGAGATGTGGCAATCTGCCTCCCATCCATGTTATGCATTCATTCACGATGCATATAAGGCTCTCATCGGGGAGAAAATCAGTATGGCTAATCATGCGCGGCGCTTGATAGCGAGCACCATTGCCGGGTTTGCGGGCCTGCTCACTTTCGCAAGCCCGGCTGAATATCACCCTGTCCCAACGGCAAACGAGATCAGTGCGCGCTCATGGAGCCGAGTGGGTTCGTCCTTGCGTAGAGCAATGAAAGACGCGGATGCCCGAACACCATCCATTGCAAAATCCCTCACCCCAGACGCCTGATAAGGTTACCGCGAACGTCGGACCGATAGCCGGTCATCCCCTTTTGGGTGTCGCAGGCGCAACGGCAGTTTTCCAACAGCACAGCGGTCCCCTGCCTACCGCAAGTGAGCTTGCGGCATATGGCGCAGTTCAGTCGGATATGCCTGAACGCATCCTGCGTATGGCAGAACAGAACGCCGCCGATGAGCGATTCAGGCTGCAACGGGAACAGACCCAGCGCTTCTGGATGGATATGACTGGCCGCCTGCTCGGCTTTATATTCGCGATGGGTGCGCTCATATCGGGGGTGATTCTATGCCTGAATGGCCATGATGCGGCAGGCGGGAGCATTGGGGCTGCAGCCGTTGGAGGGACGGTTCTGGCCTTGATTACCGGGAAATCCGTTCAGAACCTCAAGAAGTGAGGATGATGTTCATGGATATTATCGCCTTCGTCGTCATGCCTATCGTTCTGGCAGCTGGCGGAACCATTCTCGCCAAAATGCCCATCAGAAATTGAGGAACATGAAAAAGCGTAGGTTTATCCCCGTCCCTTAAATGGGTCGGGGTTTCTTTATTTGGACTGGGGCTGACGGGACCAGCTAAAGCGCAGGCGGCCCAAGCGTGTCGTCAATCTGCCGCCTGCGCTGATGTTCCCGCCATGCGGCAATGCCGAACGCCAGCACCTGCGAGAACGCCGCGCCGGTCAGGAACAGGCCCAGACCGGCGAGTGCGTGGGTGGTCATCCCTGCGACGCCGCAAAAACAGCGATCTGCCCGATGGCCGCATCCCCGTTCAGGGGCGACACGCCACGCAGGCGCGGGCCAGACATGTCGATCATGGCCTTGAGCAGGTCAATCAGCGTTTCCGCCGCCCCTGCTGCCGTCTTGGCCTCGGACACCACACTGCTGGACAGGTTCGCCGCCGTGCCGGTGATGACCGCAATGATCAGCGTGTCCACCTTCTCCACATCGGCAAGAATGCTGTCGAACGCCGCCTTCACGCTGGCGCTGTCATAGGACACGGACGTGCTGGACCCGGCGGCAGTCGAGAATGCGGACAGGGCCGATTTCAGCGATGCAATGACCGTGTTCGCCAGTGCCAGATTGGCAGTGCCCATGCCGCTCGCTACGAACGACACGTTGACGGCTGTGCTGGCGAAGGACAGGATCGCATTGCCGTAATCCACGACCTCGGCCACGTTCAGGGTGATCGTGGTGGTCGTGCCGGACTTGGTCGTGGTGCAGGCTGCCAGCAGGCCAGCCGCCAGCGTTCCGGCCCCGGCGCGCAGCAGGGACCGGCGGGAGATGTTCGGGTTCATGATGTGTTTTCCTTGTTGATCGATTAGGAAACCGGCGTTTCCGGCTGGCCCTTCTTGTTCAGGACCGGGATACCGGCCGAGGCCACAGCCTGCTTGGCGGCAGGCTTGTCTGCCACCGGCACGCGCACGCCAGACTGTCCCGGCTTGAAGTGGTTTTCAGCCCAGCCGATGTTAAGGCCGATGGTGGTCATGACCTGATAGGCCACGGCCCACTTGCTGCCTGCATGCGGCGGCGGGATCATGGCGGTTGCGGCCCCGCAGGCGATGATGAACAGAGCCACATACAGGTCATACTGCGTGGGCACTTCGGTCAGCAGTAGCGCGATGACCGCGCCAAGTCCGCCGAACTTCGCGGTGGTGTTCATGCGATTTCTCCGTTTGATCCGGACAGGGCGCTGGAAATCTGCGCCGGACTGAGATGCCCCGGTCCGTTCTCCATGGTGGTGATCCCCTCGATCAGCCCCCGCATGGTGGCCGGGTCGCGTAGGTCCAGCACGGTATCGGCCTGCACGCCCATATGGCGGCATAGGCCGGAAATATAGGCCCCGGTGGCGTTCTCGGTGGGTGGCGCGTAGACCGATATGATGCTGGATACCGTGGTTAGGCCGCGCTCGGCGTAGCGCAGAAGCTGGTCACGTAGCGCCCGGATGCCGTCACCCATGGTCGGGAACGCGGCAAAGCGCGGTTCCGCAACGCCGGTTTCCAGATGCGCGCCCGGCTGCCCGACATAATCAAGGTTGCCGGGGTTGTTGTTGCGGATGCCGCGGGGAAGTTGTCCGGTCATTATCCCGCAGGCTCCTGAAGGTGGAGAATGCTGTGCCATATGGTCTGTCCGAATTCCTGCCAGCCCAATAGGGTGCCGAGACCGGCAAGGATCACGACCGCCCACGTGGTATTGCGATTGAATAGGCGCTGGCGTTCATCGCGCGCGCCGCGTTCCTTGCTGATGGAGTCAAGAGCCTTGTCGATTTTGTCAGACAGCGTGTGATCGCGTTCTTTCTGGCTTCGGGCGCGTTCACGTTCTTCGCCGCGCTGCTCTGCAATCTGCTGCATGATGTTCTGTTGGCCGCCCTGAAGAACGACAACACCGGCATTCAGCCGTTCAATCTGAACATCGTGCCGCTCCAGGTGCCCGTCATGCCGCTCCAGGTGCCCGTCATGCCGATCAAGCCGCACATCATGCTCATCCAATCGCGCCAGAACATCCAGCGTCGGTTCATCAATCATTCATCTTCTCATGAAAAAACCGCCTCAAAGGGCGGTCGGGCAGGCGCGGATTGTGGGGCCGGTCAGACTGCGGCGGCAGCGACCGTGACGCTCAGACTGGCCGGATTGGTCAGGCCATCGGTGTTTGTGGCACTGATCGTGACAGTCCCTGCCGCCTTGGGCGTATAAGTCACTGTCTGGGCTGTGTTCGTGCAGCCGTTGAATGTCACGGTATCAGCCGAGAACGTCCCGCCTGCGTTCCCGTCGGATAGCGTGACCGTCGTATCCGCACCCGGCCCGTCATTATCCGGCGTCAGGGTCAGTGTCAGAGGCGACCCCGCCGCCGCCGTGGATGCGCCGGACAGCGTATATTCCGTGGATGGCGTATAGATGCTGCCCGTCGGGTATTTCCCGTCGGCATCCAGCGCGTAGGCAAAACCCGCCGGAACGGTAAGGCCTGTCAGGGAAAATAGCATCTGCGTGCCCACTACGTAACCGACGGCCTGCGTTGTCATGGCGGCTGGCGTGACGGTTTTCCCATCAATCCCGGTATAGGATGCAGGCTGGTATATGAGGGCGGTCGTGCGGTACAGGATGTAGTTCTGTGCTGTGACGGTCATGCGTCAGTATCCTTATGCTGCACCCATAGCCATAACGGTCACTTCGACCGGGGCTGTAGAGGGAATGGCCGTGCCATACTGTGCCAGATGGACGTTGAACTGGGATTTTGTGGTTGTGCCGTAATAAACGTTGGCGCTCACCGAGTTACCCTCGCCATCGCGGGTTTCACTTGACGATACGGCAACATAAGGTGCTTCGCTGAACGCGACTGGGAACGTAATCGTCTGCGTATCGGAAGCCATGACCTTGAAGGATAGGAATCGTAACGACCCCATGACAAACGTATCATAATCACCTGTGACATGAGACGCAGAGGATGTGACCCACGTTCTCGCGGTTCCGCTTGCCCCTACTGCCCACATCGCGCCAAAATATGAACTATAACCGAACCTGGTTATACCATCCGTCGTACTATCATTCTGCTGCTGCACGCTGGTTGCAATGCCCGACGCAAGTGTCGCGTTTTCATTGGCCTGCGAAGTTTGGAATGTAGTCAGGTTTGATTGGACCGTTGTGATGTCCGCTGCAATCGCGATCCCTTCAAAAACGTTTGTCGTGCCATTGTTGTAGACCGCAATGGGGCGGCCTGTGGACTCCTGCTGGTACAGACCCAACATCTGGTAATCACCCGACCCCTTACCGTAAATGCCGGATACACAGTCGCTGATATCAGCGGACAGGGTGGCATTTGTAGCGGCCTGGCTGGCGATCGCAGCCGTCAGGTTGGTCTGGACCTGCTGCACGTCTGCCTGATTGGGCAAGTCAATAAGCGTGGCCGCGCCCGTGGCGTCCTGGTAGGTGAACGCCGGGCGCTGCGTCGAACTCTGGAACCACAGCCCCATGCCCGGCAGGTCGCCGGTCGTACCCGTGATGGTGGCCAGATACGTGCCGGACAGCAGGGTGCCCTTGTCCACGCCATCAATCGCTATGCGCAGCAGGCCGGAATAGGTTGCGTCCTGACCCAGGTTGATCTTGTCGGTGGTCTGGCTGGGGCCGCCGCCCTGCTGCACGGGGGTGAAGCCCAGTGCATCCTGCTTGGCCGCCTGCAGCTGCGGGATGGTGTCGTAAAACGGCGCGCCACCCGCCTGTGCGATCATGTCCGCCGTGATGGACGTGGCCCCGGCGGGAACGGTTATGGTCCACAGCGGATATGCGCCATCCGGCACGGACGCGCCAATGCCGATCTGCGCCATGTCCTGCCGCACGGTGGGCGCGGTCTTTCCGCTGTTATCGGCACCGGCATAGGTCACGGACGGGTCGGCGGCGTTGTAGAACGGCAGTACGGTATCATCCGTATCGACCGTGGCGGGCGTGACATAAACGGTATAGGTCGCCCCTGCCCCCGGCACCGCCAGCGTGACGGGATCGCGGCTGGCGTACTGGCGCACCAGCGCGCTGGAAACGGCGGCAAGCGTGCCATAGGCGGATGCATCCACCACGCCGGGGGCCAGAAGGGATCCGGGCGCGACGGTCACGGCCAGCCCGGTTCCGGGCGCGCAGGCAAAGCCGCTGGCGGCCACGGTGGACCAGCCGTAAGCCATGGCCGCAAGCTGGCCCAGACCCACATACGCATTGCGCTGGGCGTTCAGCTGGTCGCTGTCCAGCGGGATCTGCGCGGGGTAGACGATCTGTCTGTCCATTATTCAGGGTTCTCCACGTCCTGAACCCACGCGATGGTGCCTGCGGGCATCACATCGGC
>NZ_CADP01000018.1:0-327 GCF_000285295.1 Komagataeibacter europaeus LMG 18890
ATAAGACCGCCTCGATAAAAAGACGGTTGTCCTGCCCGCTGCGCCCCCGATCCGTTTTCTTGCCAAGGCACAGCGGTTCCATTTTCGCCCATTGGGCGTCTGTCAGTACGAAGCGATCCATACGGATTTTGAATCACATTTGGTGACTTTGAAAAAGCACAATTCCCAACAGACCCCAAAAAAGCTTCGGAGGGAACGCCGCCTTTTTAGGAAAAGACGGCACCCAAAAGCTTCTATTATTTATTATTGCCGGTTTGTTCCGGAACGCGTCCTTATGCAGGCAGGCTGGCCCGCACGCCATGATCACGAATGGCCCGGCGTGCGGCG
>NZ_CADP01000018.1:332-29244 GCF_000285295.1 Komagataeibacter europaeus LMG 18890
CCGCCGCATCCAGCGTGGTGGTGTCCATGTCCCGCCAACCATCGAATGCAGGCAGGCTCAGTCCTGCCGCAAGGTCAGCGTCATTGACCAGCGCCATCTGGTCGGCATCCAGCGTGGGTTCGATCGGGGCATAGGTCTGGCCCTTTTCATCCTGCCCACGCAGCATTTCCAGATAGGCGGCAATACCAAAGGCGATCCGGTCCAGATCATGCCCGCTATCCAGTGACCGCCGCACGGTGTCGGTCCAGAACACACGCACCTTGGAGGCGCCATCGCTACAGATCCGCAGCAGCGTATCGGCCACGGCGCGATTGGAAAACCGGCTGAGCAGACGCCTGCGGTAAGCATCCAGGTCCACGCCCGCCGGGGCATCGATCTGCGGCATCGCATCCTTTGTCCAGTAGGCGTTGGCCAGGCGGACCAGATCGGCGTCCTCAACCGTTTCATGCGCGTAGCGGTGCCCCAGCAGCAGACCCGTCGAGCCAAGCAGCACATGCGCCGCATTCAGCATGCGCACCTTTACCTGCTCATACCCCGCCACATCATCCACGAACTCGACCCCTACGCGGTCCAGCGCGGGGCGGCCGTTGCAGAACCTGTCCTCCAGCACCCACTGGCTGAAATTCTCTGCCAGTACCGGCAGGTCGTCATCCAGCCCGCTGGCCGCGTTCAGGGCATTGCGCGTCGCGGTATCCACGCCCGGCGTGATGCGGTCCACCATGGAACAGGGAAAGGTCACGTTGGCGTCGATCCATTCCGCCAGATCCGCATCAAGCGCGCGGGCATAGCCCACGAATGCCTCATGCGCGACATGGCCGTTACTGCGCAGGTTGTCGCAGGACAGGACGGTAAACGGCCCGGCACCCGCCGCCCGCCTGCGGCGCAGGCCTTCGACCACGTAGCCGAACACGGTCGTGGGGCGGCCCGGATCCTTCAGGTCCGCCTGCACGGCGGGGGTGTCGAGGCGGAACTGCCCGGTTTCCTCGTTGATGTTATAGCCGCCTTCCGTGATCGTCATGCTGACGATGCGCGTCTGCGGGTCCGCAAGGCGGGCCAGCACGGCTTCGGGATCGGCGGGAGCCAGCAGGTATTCACGCAGCGCCCCGATGATGGAGACCGTGCGCGCGCCGTCCGCCGCGACTTCCGTCAGCGAATACAGGCAGTCCTGCTGCGTGAAGGCACGGGCCTTGGCTTCCCCGCGCGCACCACCACCACCCAGCCCCACGCCGACGATGCCCCACTGCGCCTGTCCCGGAAGGGCGAGACATCTGTTGACGTACCATGCCTCATGCGCCCGAAAGAAGTTACCGACACCAAAATGAACGATCCCTCGCCCCACTTCCTCCCGCCTGTAACGCAGCGGCTGAACGCTGGCGGGAAGGTGATTCAGGGTTTTTTCGTTCAGCATGGTGTCTTTTGCACTCCTTGGTTGCGGTGTCAGCCCCCGCCCTGTCGCTTCACGACCGTATCGGTGGAGGCAGGCTCGAACGAAGCCTCGGCCAGGAACGGATGACCCGAAAGCGGAAACGGCCCGTCATCCGTCTGCCCGTTCGACCAGATATTGCGCACGGCCAGCCGCATGTCCGCATGCAGCAGCCCGATGGCGAAACGCATGACAGGGGTCCAGTGTTCCCCCTGCTGTTCCAGTTCATCAAGAATATCGCGCATCCCGTCATCGGGCAACGTGCGCCCGCGACGGGACGCCGCCTGCGCATTACAGCGATCGGCCATCTGGTCCAGGATGCGCGCCAGCATGTCACGCTCGTGCTGCAGGATGTCGCCCGTCCGGGCTGTCTCCCCTTCCACAGCCGCGCGTGAAATGAAGATGGCGTCCGACCGGATCCGGCGCAGCAGCCCCGGCAGGCGCATCACCAGCGGATCATGCCGCGCCAGTGAACCGGGGTGTTCGACCTCTGCCTCCTGCACGCCGTCATTGATGTCCTGCAGCAGGGAACGGCACATCACGTCCACCGTGCCCAGCGCATCATGGTCGGGATGCTGGTGCAATGCCGTGGACAGCAGGTCGGACAGGCGGCGCAGCAGGCTTGCGGCGTTGCCCAGCACTTCACGCCGCGCCTCGTTGCGCAGCACGAAGAAGTACACCGCGAACGACACGACAACACCCGTCATGATCGAGGCGATACGCTGCAGCGGCCTTGAGAACGGTTCCCCCGTGGCGGGAAACAGCAGCACGACCATCAGGGTGACAATGGCCACCCGCATCTTGGGCCGCAGCGCCACCAGCACCGCCAGTGGCATGAGCATGACCCAGAACACCATGCCGACCGACAGCGCGCACCACTGTTCCAGCGCAATGGCCGACATGCCGGCCGCCGCCCCGATCAGGGTGCCCACGATCTGTTCGCGCCCGGTGGACAGCGTCTGGGTCAGGCGCGTCTGGGTAATGACGATGACCGACGTGATCAGCGCCCAGACCGGTTCATCCAGATGGATGATGGTGGCAACAATACCCGACAGGATGAGCGAGACGTTCATCCGCACGACCTGCCGCCACGTTCCCCGCCGCATGATGGAAAGCAGCAGGTTCTTCAGGCGTTCATGCATACGGTTCAGTGTCCGGCGCCATCCGACAGGGGAAAGGGCACCCAGCGCAGGCCATCGGAATTCTGCACCAGAAACAGCACGGTCTTGCGGTGCTGGCTACGGGCGGTGTCAAGCTGGCGGCGCAGGTCGGCAGGCGTGTTCACGGCCGACTGCTGCACTTCGGTCACCACGTCACCGGGGCGCAGGCCGCGTTCGGCGGCCGGGCTGTCATCGGTCACCCCGGTGACCAGCACGCCCTTCTGCCCTTCCGCCATGTTGTATTTCTGGCGCGCGATATCATCCAGATCACCTACCGTGAAGCCCATGCCCGTAATGGCCATGCTGCCCTGTGCCGGTTTTTTCGCGGGCTGGCTGGCGCCATCGGCCTTGTCGGTCTTTTCCTCGGGCAGGGCGCCGATGGTGATGGCGACATTCATCTGCTGGCCTTTGCGCCAGATCCCCAGGTGGGCCACGCTGCCGCCCGCAAGCTCGGCCACAAGGCGCGGCAGGGCGCGGCCATCGATTTCCTTGCCATTCAGGCTCTGGATCACGTCACCGGTCTGCAGGTGTGCGATCGCCGCCGGTCCCTTTGGCTCCACCCCCGCGATCAGCGCGCCATGCGCGCTTTTCAGGCCCAGCCCATCGGCGATTTCCTGCGTCACGTCCTGAATGCGCACGCCAATCCACCCGCGCGTGACACGGCCATGGCGGCGAAGCTGCTCGATGATGCCCTGCGCCTCGGCGGAGGGAATGGAAAAGCCAATGCCGATCGACCCGCCCGAAGGTGAGAAGATGGCGGTGTTGATGCCAATCACCTCCCCATGCAGGTTGAACAGCGGGCCGCCCGAATTGCCCTTGTTGATGGGCGCGTCGGTCTGGATGAAATCATCATACGGCCCCTGTTCGATATTGCGCCCGCGTGAGGAGACGATGCCCGCCGTCACCGTACCCGACAGGCCGAACGGGTTACCGATCGCCAGCACCCAGTCGCCCACGCGCGCGTGGTCGCTGTCACCAAAGGGCACGGCGGGCAACGGTTTGGGGCTGTCCACCTTCAGCACCGCAAGGTCGGTGCGGTCGTCATGGCCCAGCAGCCGCGCCTTGAGCACGGTATTGTCCTGAAGCGTAATGGTGATCTGGTCGGCATGGCGCACGACGTGGTTGTTGGTCACGATCACGCCCGAAGGGTCGATGATGAAGCCCGAACCCAGCGCCTGCATCTTGCGCGGTGGTGCGTTGGGGCTGTCCTGCCGGTTCATAAAATCGTGGAAGAATTTCTCGAACGGTGACCCTTCCGGGAAATTGGGCACCTGTGGCGTGCTGTCTCCATCATCGCCATCATCATCGTCCTCACCGGGGCGGACCATCTCGGTGGTGGACACGTTGACGACGGCGGGCAGCAGTTTGGCCGCAAGGTCGGCAAAGCTGTCGGGCATGTTCCGCCCCTCGCCCGGCAGGCGCAGGGGGGGTGTGGCCGCAGGGGTCGTGGCGGCGGGTGCCGCCGCGGCCGGGGCGGGGTCCGCCGCGCGCGCGGCATGCCCCCCAAGGGCCGTAACCAGCCCCAAGGCAAGGCAGGATCGGGAAAAGGCAGCGGCACGAAAGGACATGGGGCTCATATATCCTGCTGAACGGGGTCTGACGCAGTACCCTATATCATGCCCTTCACGCACGCGGAAACCACGGCCTCAGTTCCGGCACAGGGGCACGTGCGCAGGCAGGCCGCCCGGTGCCGGCGGCGTGGGCCTGCGGGCCGCGACACGGGCGCGTTCGCGGTTGCGCGCCACCCACAGCAGCACCACGAACCCCACCACGTTCACCACCACCTGCATCACCCAGCCCGTGCCGAAACTGGTCAGCACCAGCCGGGCATACAGATCCACCAGCGTGCCCGCCGTGAAGATTTCCAGCGAATGCCGCCCGAACAGCGCCATAAGCTGTCCCCCCCGCGTCCCCGCCAGCACGGTGGCGCGTGGCGAGGACTGCACGAGGTAGAACAGCGCCAGCACGTCCAGCAGCCGCCATGGGGCAAGGATCATCTTGTCCGGCACCGCCATGCCCACGGGCCGCAGGTCGGCAAATCCCCAGTCCGTCCATGGAAAGGACTGCACGAAGGAAAAGACCAGATACAGCCCGCACACCGCCGCCAGCACGCGCGAACGCGGCAGGCTGCCATCATGCCGTCCGGCCACCCGCGCCCCGCACACACCCAGCACGAACAGGAACTGCCACGCCAGCGGGTCGAAATACCATCCATCCGGGTCAAGCCAGTTGGGAAAGTTCAGGCGCGGGTCAAAATTGACCAGCAGCCAGACCGTCCCGCTCAACCCAAGCACCACCGGCGTCCCCACCCCGCGCAGCAACGCGTATAACGGCGCGAACCCCAGCAGCAGCACGATATAAAGCGGCAGGATGTTCAGGTTGCCCGGCAATGCCTGCAATGACAGCACCCGCCATGCGGAATCCAGCCCGTGCGCCAGTTCGGGTTCAAGGAAATCGACCGGCACCGGCCAGAAATGCCGCCATATGCGGATGGTGGAAATGCACACCACCACCATCGCCATCTGGAAGACATAAAGCTGCCAACACCGCCGTCCGATCCGCGCCAGCACCGACGCGACCGGCTGCTTCTTGCCAAACGCGCGGCCATAGGCCAGCCACGAGGCATAGCCCGCCAGCAGCACGAACACCTCCGCCGCATCAGCAAAGCCTACATTGCGCATGGTGAAGCGGTTCAGCACATCCTGCGGGATATGGTCGATGCACATCATGAGCAGCGCCACCCCGCGCAGCGCATCAATCCGGTGATCGCGCCGGTGTGGTACTGCCGCGTGCGAAGTGGAAATGCCCATCGTGTCCCCTGTCCGCCTGAACGATGCACAAAATGGCTGCAACCATTGTGACGCAGCGAGCGTAAAGCAGCAAACCGCGCAGCCAGCCATTCCCCCAATGGCAGGGATGCCCCGCATGCCAGGCATGACATGTGACCGGCATGCGGGCGGGCACCCACCGTTTCATGACTCGACCACCACGGGCCGCCCCTTCTATACCCGCACGGGCCAGATAGCAGACAGCAGGGAGCGCACAACCATGACCAGTCCCGACAGGGCAACCATCGAAACCGTGCTGCAACGCGTACGCACCGCGGATCATGCCGCCAGTGTTGCGGATATGGGCAGCCTGGATGCCTTCATGGTGCGTGATGGCGTCCTGCATGTCGCCATCGCGACCGACCGCACGCGGGCGGGATCGCTGCAGCCACTGCTGCCCGAACTGGAACGTGCCCTTGTCGCCGCGGTTCCCGGCTGCACGGCGGCCAGTGTCATCCTGACCGCGCACCGCCCCGCACCGGCGGCACCCGCGCCACAGGCGGCCCCTGCGCCCGCTGGCGGAGGGCACCGCCCCCTCAACCTTGGGGGCAAGACGCCAAAGGCCGCCACCGGCCCGCTGCCGCCGAACGTGGGCGTGGTCATTGCCGTGGCGTCGGGCAAGGGCGGCGTGGGCAAGTCCACCACCGCCGTCAACCTTGCGGTGGGCCTGGGGCTGGAGGGGCTGAAGGTCGGGCTGCTGGACGCGGACGTGCATGGTCCGTCCCTGCCACGCATGATGGGTGTTGGCGACCAGCCCGAAGTGCGTGATGGCCGCCTGATCCCGCCGCACAAATGGGGCATCAGCGCCATGTCGATCGGCATGCTGGTGGATGAAAGCAAGGCCATGATCTGGCGCGGGCCGATGGTCATGGGGGCGATCGGACAGCTGCTGGGCGATGTGGAATGGGGCGCGCTGGACGTTCTGGTGGTGGACATGCCGCCGGGCACGGGGGATGCGCAGCTGACGCTGGCGCAGAAAACCGCGCTGGCTGGCGCCGTGATCGTTTCCACCCCACAGGATATCGCCCTGCTGGACGCCCGGCGCGGCGTGGCCATGTTCGAGAAGATGAACGTGCCGGTGCTGGGCGTCGTGGAAAACATGTCCTATTTCTGCTGCCCCAACTGCAACCACCGCACCGAACTGTTCGGCCATGGCGGGGCAAGGGCGGAGGCGGACAGGATGGGCGTGCCGTTCCTGGGTGAAATCCCGCTGCTGGCCGATATCCGCGCCAGCGCCGACAATGGCGCGCCGGTCGTGGTCGCCGCCCCCGACAGCCCGGCGGGACAGGCCTATCGCGCGCTGGCCCACACGGTTGGTGGCGCGCTGCGTCGCCTGCTGGAACAGAAAAAGAAGGCCGCGCGCTGATCGGCACGACCCGTGTGACAACATGGGGCAGCGGTGGCTTTTTCCAGTCGTTCCGCTGCTGCCGGCCGGATCCATGACCGGGCTTTCAGCGATGTCCGGAAGGATGTGAGACGACCGCTAAAATAATAAAAGTCCCCGGATGCCGCCTTTTTTCAAAAAGGCGGCGTTCCCCGAAGCTGTTTGAAAAAAGCTTCACCAAAAACTTCTGATTTTCCGCAATGCTTTACAGGCAGGCTTCTTTATAGCCTGCGGTCGCGCTTGATCCGGTCCCATGCCGCATTGATCTGGGCAATGCGGGCCGCACCCTGCGCCAGTTGCGCGGGGGTGGCCCCACGTGCGGTCATGATATCGGGATGATGTTCACGCACAAGCCTGCGCCAGACCACGCGCACCTCCTCATCGCTGGCATCGCGCGAGATACCCAGCACGGCATAGGCGTCAACCTCGCTCACGCCCGGTCGCGCACCGCCGTCACGCGCGCGGTCCCATGCGCCGGGGCTGAGGTTGAAGGCCTTGTGCACCCCGCGCAGGAAGGCTTCCTCACGCGCATTGACCTCCCCATCCGCGCGCGCGATCACGAACAGGGACGCCAGCGCGTCTTCCAGCATGCCGGTCTTGCTGGCGAAGGCACGGCCCAGTTCGGTGGCGAAGGCGCGATAGTCATCCGTACGCTGGCGCGCGCTGTCGAACAGACGGCCAACTTCGCGCATATTCTCGGGCGGCAGGTGGAAACGGCGCTTGAAGGCATCGATTTCGGCGCGGTTCACCGGCCCGTCGCACTTCGCCATCTTGGCGGACAGGATGATGATGACCAGCCCGTACATCTGGTCGCGCTTGCCCATCGCGGCGGCCATCTTGGCCGCCATGAAGGTCGCCGCGCCATTCGGGTCCGCGTTCAGACGGGGTCCCCAGCGGTCGGTCCATCCCCCCACCGGCGTTTCCAGCAGGGAACCGTTATCCGCCGCGTGCCCGAGTGCCGTGCCCACGACAGCGCCCATGGGGCCGCCAACCGCGAACCCTGCAACGCCACCAAAAAGTTTACCCCAGATTGCCATGCCCCGACGCTAGCACGGATGTCCGGTCAACCCAACTGATCTTCCCTGTCCGTACCAGCGATTTCCGGCAATGCTGGCATCCATTCCCGCAATGCCTCCACCCGCAGCGCGGATGCCAGCGGGCGGTCCGGCGGCCGCGCGGCATCAATGCGTCCCACCAGTCCCGCAAGGGTCACCCCACGCTTTTGCGCGATCAGGTGCAGGGCGCGCCAGAACTCCGGCTCCAGCGCGACGCTGGTGCGGTGGCCCGACAGGTTGAGGCTGCGTTTGCGCAGCAGCCGCGCGCCGCGCTGCGCGGGCAGCGGCATGCCCGTATGCGCCTCCCCCGTCACCGGGGCAGTCGCAGCGTGGCCCAGCGCGCGGCATCCGCCACCACGGGGTCGGCATCACCGCACAATGCCGCGACGCTGGGCCGCAGGGCGGGCTGCGCGCTATTGCCAATGGCGACCGCCACGTTGCGCACGAAACGCCCGCGCCCGATGCGCTTGATGGGGGAGCCGGAAAACCGCGCGCGGAAGCCCGCATCATCCAGTGCGGCAAGATCCCGCAGCGCGGGCGCGCGCAGGTCGTCACGCGCGGCCAGCTTCATATGGTTCGTGGCTGCGGCGAAGCGGTTCCATGGACAGACGGCCAGACAGTCATCGCATCCGTAAATGCGGTTGCCCATGGCGGGGCGCAGCGCCTCGGGAATCGGGTCGCGGTTTTCTATGGTCAGGTACGAAATGCACCGTCGCGCATCCATCACGCCGGGGGCGGGAAACGCATCGGTCGGACATGCCACAAGGCAGCGGGTGCAACTGCCGCACCCCCCGCCCGACGGGGCCGATTGCGGCAGGTCCAGCGTGGTATAGACCTCACCCAGGAACAGCCAGCTACCATGACGGCGCGAGACAAGGCTGGTGTGCTTGCCCTGCCAGCCAAGGCCCGCGTTCCGCGCCAGCGGCTTTTCCATGACCGGGGCCGTATCGACAAAGACCTTCACCTGCGCATCGTCCATGCCCTGCCGCCGCCCTTCGTTCACCACGAACTGGGCAAGGTGCTTGAGCATTCCCTTGACCACGTCATGGTAATCGCGGTTCCGGGCATAGACGGAAATATTGCCCGCATCCGGCACCCGGGTCGTGGCCAGCGCGTCGCCTTCGGGCGCGTAATTCAGGCCAAGGGCGATGACGCTGCGCACCTCGGGCCACAACATGCGTGGATCGCCCCGCTGTTCCATACGCTGCGCCATCCAGCCCATGCTGCCAGCGAATCCGTTTTCCACGAACATGGCCAGGCGGGTGCGCGTCGCATCATCCAGCCGGGCGGGTGCGAATCCCACCGCATCAAACCCCAGATCGCGCGCATGCCCGGCAATCCGTGCCGCCATGCGCGCGGGGTCAGGACCGGGCGGTGCAGCCGCCATCAGGCCACCGGGGGAATGTCGGGAAAGGGCATTTCATCACCACTCCAGTCATCCATCGCCCATTGGGCGCGCAGGTGATCGGCGTGGGCGGTGAACGCGCCATCGACAATCGCCGCCCGCATCCCGCGCATGAGCCGCTGGTAATAGGCAAGATTATGCCATGTCAGCAGCATCGGGCCGAGGATTTCATTCGCCCGGAACAGATGATGCAGGTAGGCGCGGCTGTGGCGCGAACAGGTCAGGCAGTCGCAATGCGGCGAAATAGGCCGCGAATCGGTGGCATGCCGGGCATTGCGCAGGTTCAGCGTGCCCCGTTCGGTATAGGCGCGCGCCGTGCGCCCTGCCCGCGTGGGCATGACGCAGTCGAACATGTCCACGCCGCGTTCCACGGCGCCAAGCAGGTCATCGGGCGTGCCGACACCCATAAGGTAGCGCGGGCTGGCATCGGGGATCAGCGGCACGGTGGATTCAAGGGTCGAGAACATCAGTTCCTGCCCTTCCCCCACTGCAAGACCGCCAATGGCGTAGCCCTCGAACCCGATTCCGGTCAGTGCCTTCACGCTTTCGGCCCGCAGTTCCGGTTCGGTCCCGCCTTGGATGATGCCGTACTGCGCGTAACCGGGACGCTGGACAAATGCCGTGCGGCAGCGTTCGGCCCAGCGCATGGACATGCGCATGGATTTCGCGATCACGTCGGGGGCCGCCGGTAGCGCGGGGCATTCATCAAAGCACATGCTGATGGTGGCATCGAGCGCGTACTGGATATCGGTCGAGCGTTCGGGCGTCAGCCGGTGCTTCGACCCGTCAATATGCGACCGGAAGGTCACCCCGTCCTGATCCAGCTTGCGCAGCGGACCCAGCGACATGACCTGGAACCCGCCCGAATCGGTCAGGATTGGCCCCGGCCAGTCCATGAACCGGTGCAGGCCGCCCAGCGCGCGCACCCGTTCCGCCCCGGGCCGCAGCATCAGGTGATAGGTATTGCCCAGCACGATGCCCGCGCCCGTGGACCGCACGCTGTCCATCGTCATGGCCTTGACGGTACCAACAGTGCCCACGGGCATGAAGGTCGGTGTCGGCACACTGCCATGGGCGGTATCCAGCCAGCCGGCACGGGCATGGCCCGCGCGGGCTTCAGGCCGCCAGCGGAATGTGGTCATGGCAGGTCTCCTTCGGTGCGGTGCAGCAGGCAGGCATCGCCATAGGAATAGAAGCGGTAGCCGCTGGCGATGGCATGGGCATAGGCCGCCTTCATGCGGTGATAGCCACCAAAGGCGCAGACCAGCATGAACAGCGTCGAACGCGGCAGGTGGAAATTGGTCAGCAGCATGTCCACCGCGCGGAAGCGGTAGCCGGGGCGGATGAAGATCGACGTCTCGCCATGGAAGGGATGGACGATGCCGTTTTCATCCGTCGCACTTTCCAAAAGCCGTAGCGACGTGGTGCCCACCGCCACGATCCGCCCGCCCGCGGCACGGGCGGCGTTGATGCGCGCTGCCGCATGGGGGGAAATCGTGCCGCGTTCGGCATGCATGCGATGGGCGGAAATCTGGTCGCTGCGCATGGGCAGGAACGTGCCCGCGCCAACATGCAGCGTCAGCGTCTGGCGGATCACGCCCGCCGCATCCAGCCCCGCCAGCAGGCCGGGCGTGAAATGCAACCCGGCTGTGGGGGCGGCCACCGCGCCACGGTGCTGGGCGAAGATGGTGCTGTAATCCCTGCGGTCCGCATCGGTGGGACCGTCGGGCCGGGCGATATAGGGCGGCAGCGCCAGATGGCCCACATCATGCAGGAACTGGTCGAATGCCGCCCCGTCCGCGCTGAAGCGCAGGGTCACGTCGCCCCCCTCGCCGCGCGCGATCACCCGCGCCGTGACATGGGACGCGCCGAATGTCAGCGTATCACCCGGATGCAGGCGGCGGGCGTTGCGGGCCAGCACGTGCCATGTGCCATCGGGCAGGATACGGTCCAGGGTTATGCCGATCTTCGCGTCCCCCCGCATGGCCGACAGCTGTGCGGGGATCACCGCCGTATCATTGGCCACCAGGATGTCGCCCGCGCGCAGGCGCCCCGGCAGGTCGCGCACATGGCGGTCCCTGAACGGCCCATCCACCGGCACATCCAGCAGGCGCGCGCTGTCACGCGGGCGGGCCGGATGATCGGCGATATTCTGTGGCGGGAGGGTGAAGTCGAAATCAGAAACCAGATCCGTCATGCGGCTCCCTTTACGGAATCCGCACCATACTTGCCAGCCCGAACTGTCACCATCGCGACAAAGCGGCCAGCCACAGGCCCGATGCATGGCGATGTTGGACAGACGCGGCCGGGGAAGCCACAATAAGACACGATTCCCGCACGGGAATTCCCGGACCCGGCCCCGGCCGGGCCAGTGAACAGACACAGGAGACACAGCCCCATGTCCTATGCCCAGCTTGACGCCGCCCGCATTACCCGCGCCTGTTACACCGCCCTGCAGGTGCTGGAATCGGTCGAGGAAAAGGACCGTAACGAAACCTATCAGCGCAAGACGCTGATGATCCAGCGTATCGAGGCCCTGGCCCGCGCCGCCGCCGAAAGCAAGAACGGGGATCAGGTCATCACCCTGACATCGGAAGAATTCTGGCTGATCAGCCAGAACTGGTAATCTTCCCCCAACCGGCCAACGTTGACCCTTATCCGCGCGGCCGGTCGCGCGGAAAGCAGGAAACCGACATGACGTTTACACTGACAAGCCGCTCCTTCCACGATGGCGACCGCCTGCCCGCGGCGCAGGTGTTTGACGGGATGGGCTATTCAGGCGGCAACATCTCGCCGCCGCTGGCATGGCAGGATCCGCCCGCCGGCACCAAGAGCTTCGCCATCACCATGTATGATCCCGACGCCCCGACGGGTTCGGGCTGGTGGCACTGGGTTGTCATCAACATCCCCGCCACGGTGTCATCCCTGCCTGCGGGCGCGGGATCGGGCGACAACGACCTGCCTGAACACGCCGAGATGACGCGCACCGATTTCGGCGGAAATGTCTATGGCGGCGCAGCACCCCCGCCGGGACCGGACCACCATTACATTTTCACCATCCATGCGCTGGACATCGAACGGATCGAACTGCCCAACGATGCATCGGGCGCCATGGTGGGCTTTGTCATCAACCAGCACAGCCTTGGTTCCGCCAGGCTGACCGCCGTATTTGGCAAGCAGCCGAAATAACACCGCCCTGCTGCCGCGCATGCGTGCGCGGCAGCAATAAATAACTGATAAATAATAAAAGTTCCCGAATGCCGCGTTATCCCTGATAGGACGCGATTTCGATCAGGTTGCCATCGGGGTCATGACAATAGACCGATGTCACCGGCCCCAGCGCCCCCAGGCGGGCTACCGGCCCCTCCGTTACCCGGACACCGCATTTTTCAAGGTGTTCAATGACATCGACACTGTTCAGCGCAGTGGTGAAACACAGGTCGTTGGTGCCGGGCAGCGCATCTTCCGCCGTGGTCCAGCCTTCGGCCCCATAGGGGCGGAGGTTGATTTTCTGGCCGCCGAATTTCAGCGCCGTGCGGTTGTTGCGTCCGTATTCCTCACGCTCCATGCCCAGCACGCGCTGGAACCATGAGGCCGAGACCTCAAGGTCACGGACACTCACCACAAGGTGGTCAAGACGATCGACGGTAAAACGCATGGCGCTCCCTAACCCTCCGGTTGTCCGGCCCGACTGGCAGGCCGGACGGACCGCCATGCGGTCACGTTCAGCCGGTCAGGCCATCATAAAAATCATTACCCTTGTCGTCGATCACGATAAAGGCCGGAAAATTCTCGACCTCGATCTTCCACACCGCCTCCATGCCCAGTTCAGGGTATTCCAGCACCTCGACCTTGCGGATGCAGTCCTGCGCCAGACGGGCCGCGGGGCCACCGACGGACCCAAGGTAGAAGCCGCCATATTCCTTGCACGCATCGCGCACGGCCTTGGAACGGTTGCCCTTGGCCAGCATGACATACGACCCGCCCGCCTTCTGCAGCATGGCCACGTAGCTGTCCATGCGGCCAGCCGTGGTCGGACCGAAGGAACCGGTGGGCATGCCTTCGGGCGTCTTGGCGGGGCCGGCATAATAGACGGGATGATCCTTGAGGTACTGGGGCAGGCCCTCACCCTTTTCCAGCCGTTCGCGGAATTTGGCATGCGCGATGTCACGCGCCACCACCATCGTACCGGTCAGGGACAGACGGGTGCGCACGGGATACTGCGACAGCTTGCGGCGGATTTCATCCATGGGCTGGTTCAGGTCGATCTGCACCGCCTCCCCATCCAGATCGTCATCCGTGGTTTCGGGCAGGAAGCGGGCCGGGTCCGTCTCAAGCTGTTCCAGAAAGACGCCATCGGCGGTGATCCGCGCCTTGACCTGACGGTCGGCCGAGCATGATACCCCGATTCCCACCGGCAGCGACGCGCCATGGCGCGGCAGGCGCACCACGCGCACGTCGTGGCAGAAATACTTGCCGCCAAACTGCGCGCCAATACCCAGGCGCTGGGTCAGCTTGTGGATTTCCGTTTCCATCTCCAGGTCACGGAAGGCATGGCCGTGCGCGCTGCCTTCGGTCGGCAGGCTGTCGAGCCAGCGGGTGGAGGCAAGCTTGACGGTCTCAAGGTTCTGTTCGGCCGACATGCCGCCAATCACCACGGCAAGATGGTACGGCGGGCAGGCCGAGGTGCCCAGCGTGCGGATCTTGCCATCCAGCCATTTCAGCAGGTGTTCCTTGCTGGACAGCAGGGCGCGGGTTTCCTGGAACAGGAAGGTCTTGTTGGCCGACCCGCCGCCCTTGGCGATGAACATGAGGTCCATCTGTTCGGCATGGTAGTCACCGGGTGTAGCCGAGATATGGAACTGCACCGGCAGGTTGGTGCCGGTGTTCACTTCCTCGAACATCGACACCGGCGCCATCTGCGAATAACGCAGCGAAGTGCCGGTATAGGTGTCATACACCCCGCGCGAGAAGGCTTCCTCCTCATTACCATCCACCCACACGCGCTGGCCCTTCTTGCCATATACGATGGCAGTGCCGGTATCCTGACACATGGGCAGCACGCCGCCGGCCGCGATGCAGGCGTTCTTGAGCAGGTCCAGCGCCACGAAACGGTCGTTTTCCGACGCCTCCGGGTCCTTCAGGATCTTGGCAAGCTGCGCCAGATGGCCGGGGCGCAGCAGGTGCGCCACGTCGTTGAAGGCACGGGCGGCCAGCGCCGTCAGGGCCTCGGGGCGGACATGGACCACCGTGCGGCCACCAAGGACCGAGGTGGTAATCCCCTCGATCTCCAGTTTCTTCCACGGTGTGTCATCATCATGCAGCGGAAACAGCGGGCCATAGACAAATGGCTTGCGCGTGGGTGCGGATACATTCAACGGACGGTCTCCTGCCTTTTTTCCCCCGGATTGGTTCCAGGTGGCGGCGTTCAGGTTCAGGGCGCGCCCGGCGCATCCGGCGCGCCCGGATGGAAAATGTGGCTCAGCCCGGTCCCCCGGGCCCCTTCTTGCGGAAGGCGGCAAGGCTGACGACCTGCGACCCTTTGCCCTTGTCCGCATCCGCGCCGCCCGCTGCCGTATCGGCGGCGGGNGGCCTGCGCCGTGTCCACCGGCGCGGGCTGCACCGGCACCACGTTGGGTGCTACGGCAGTCACGGGTGGCTGCTCGGGCACGGTAAAGCGCAGGGCAAGGCGGATATGCGGGTCGGCAAAGGCGGATACGGCCGCCACCGGAATCACCAGCGTGGAGGGAATCCCCCCGAATGACAGCCCGACCGATATGATCTGGTGCGCGCGGTCAACCTTCAGGTCCCAGAACTGGTGCTGAAGGACGATGGTGATTTCGTGCGGATACTGGGCGCGCAGGCGGTCGGGCATTTCAACACCCGGCCAGTCGGTCCTGAATGTCAGATAGAAGTGATGATCACCCGGCAGTCCCTGCGCCGCCGCATATTCGAGTGCGCGCAGCATGACCTGCCGGTAGGCATCCTCGATCCAGGAATCATAGGGCATGAGGCTGTCGGGAATGGCGGTGTCAAAACCGTTTTCCTCGTCATGATCATCGGACATTATCGGACTTCTCCGTACATCCGCCCGGACGGTTTCCCCGCCGGACCGGATTTTTGCAGACATGCGGGTTCAGGCCACGCCGTGCCACAGCTTCAAGCTGTGCGTCAAACTTCATGGCGTGGCAAGCCACTGGGGTCGGGCATCCCTTCACGAAGCGGATACCGCGCCATCCACCTAACATGAACAGGAGACAAGGTGGGAGGGCTTCTGTTGCCCGGTGCCCTCCCGAACCGCGCTTATCGCTTATGCAGCGACAGCGAGCACCTCAGAGTTATCATTGGCACTTGTAATTTAGCCCGATAACGGTGGTACAATGCCGGGCAAAAGGCGGGTCTTTACCATGCGTGTCGAGCCTGTTTCGTCCCCATGCCCCCCAAGTCGTGGGGGAAATTGGTGGAGACGCCGGGTACCGCCCCCGGGTCCACAACACTTATTCCACGCGCCGTTTATCGCCATAGCCAAGGGGCAAGCCCCTCCGGCACTTCCGGATATAGGGATTGGCCGTGCATCTGGCAAGGGGCCGCGGGACGGGTGCCGGTGCATGGAACCGCATTCCCGTCACCCGTCGCAGGTGCGGATATTTTTCTGCGCATGCCGGTTGCGGACCCTTTCCGGCAGGACGTGGGAAACGCGTCCCATGCGGCTTCCCGTCATGGTGCCGGCTGGCGGTCACAGGCCATGATTTTCATGAAGAAACCGCTGGCCCTGCACGTCCGCCGCGCGCCATCATGCCGCCGCAAAGACGGGTCACAGCCACACGACCGGCGCGGGCCACGCGGGCCGCCGGTACGGGTTAGCATCTTGGATATGGCATGGCCCCTATGGTATGGCCCGCGTCCTTTGCTATGATCGACACAAACGGGACGGGGCGACACATGTTTTCCAGTGAGCAGAAATCGGCAATCGAGGCAGCCCGCGCCGGATGGGCGCAGACGCGCCGCCTGGTCGTTCCCGCAATGGAAGACGTGCTGTATTCCCCTATTCCCGTGCTGGAAACCGGCTTTGTCCGCGCGGTAGACTACATGGGTGGCGATAGCGGGATCGTGCAGGGTGCGCGCGTATCCTACGGCAAGGGCACGCGCAGCACGTCCGATGACCGGGGGCTGATCCGCTACCTCATGCGCCACCGCCACACCAGTCCGTTCGAACTGGCGGTGCTGAAACTGCATGTGCGCGCGCCCATTTTCGTCACCCGGCAGTGGTTCCGCCACCGCACCGCCAGCATCAACGAATATTCGGCCCGCTATTCCGTTCTGGAAAAGGAATTCTATTTCCCCCGCCCCGAGGACATCGCCGCCCAGTCCACGAACAACAAGCAGGGCCGGGCCGATACGCTACCGCCCGAACAGGCGCAGCAGGTGCTTGATATCCTGCGTGACGATGCATCACGTTGCTATGACCATTACCTCGACCTGCTCAACGAGGACGAAAATGGCGAAAAGCGCGACCCGGACCGTCCGGCCATCGCACGCGAACTTGCGCGCATGAACCTGCCGGTCAACATCATGACGCAGTTCTACTGGCAGATTAACCTGTGGAACCTGCTGCACTTCCTGCGCCTGCGCGCGGACAGCCACGCACAGTATGAAATCCGCGCCTATGCCGACGCCATCCTGCAGATCGTGCAGAAATGGGCGCCGCTGACATACGAGGCCTTTACCGATTACATGCGTGACGCGGTCCTGCTGTCCGGCCCTGCGCTGAAGGTGCTGCGCGCGGCCATGGGCGGCCAACCCGTCGATCCGGCGCAGGCGGGCCTGTCAAAGCGCGAGATCCGGGAACTGGCGGAAATGTTCCCCGAAATCGCGCCGAGGCTTGCACGCTGAGGGCACACTGTTTTCAAAAAAACGTGATAACATGCCACCGCGCCAATATCGTGGCGTTGAAAGCATTGTGGATTTTACGTCACACTCAGCGCGGCAATTCTGCCAGCTTCTCCCGTCCCATGGTCGCTTCAGGGCTGGCTTTGCCCCATGTTCCCCATGCAGGGCAGACACAATATGCCTTCATCCTGTGGCAAGCGGATTGCACAACAGCGATCCCATGCTAGAGAGTGACGCAAGAATGGGGTGTCATTACCCGGTTCGGGATTCTTGCAAACGCATTGGGCCATCCCGTCATGCCAGCATGGTGGGCAAGCGAATACAGAGGGAAGCGGAAACGAGTATGCGCGCAGAGACAGGATCGAATTCTTGGTCGTCCCGCCCGTCCCCGCGTCGCTCGTCGCTTCGCGTGGCCGGGATGGCACTTGGGCTGATCGGGCTTGCCTCATGCGCAACCCCGCCGCCCAAGGACCCGGACGCGCTGGCTGAATACAAGGAAGCCAACGACAAGTACGAAAAGCTGAACCGCAAGAATTTCGACCTGACCATGTGGGCCAACAAATACACCCTGCGCCCGGTGGCAAAGGCCTATATCTGGGCCGTGCCGCGCCCGCTGCGCAATTCGATCGGTGGCCTGTACCAGACCATGAACGAACCGGTCGTGTTCTTTAACGACGTGGGCGCGGGCAAGCCACGTCGCGCGGGTGACGCCTTCGTGCGGTGGTGCATCAACATGACGGTCGGCATTGGCGGCCTGATCGACGTGGCCAATTACGCCGGCTACAAGCACCACGACAACGACGCCGGCCTGACACTGGCCACGTGGGGCGTGCCATCGGGTCCCTACCTGTTCCTGCCGGTGCTGGGTCCGTCCTCGTTCCGTGACGGGGTCGGCTATGGCATCGACGTCGGCCTGTCACCGTGGAACTACGTGCCCCGCGGCTATGGGCTGCTGACCTTCAACTGGGCCTATAACATCATGGGCACCATCAACGGCATGGCGACCAATGTCGACGCGCTGGACCAGGTCATGAAGGATTCGCTTGATCCCTACGCCACCATCCGCAGTGCCTACCAGCAGCAGCGCAAGGCAATGGCGGAAAACATAAAGAACGACCACCGGGCCACCGTGCCCGACTGGTACCACAACAGATAAAAGGGACACAGCGATGCAGACATCCATCCCCCGTCGCCATGCACTGGCTCTGCTGGCAGCGACCGCCGCCGCCATGCCTGTTGCTTCAGCATGGGCGGTTGATGCCGGCGCGCAGGCCCGTTCCTTCGTCACCATGTTCGGCAACAAGCTGGTGGGCGTGGTCAACAGCGATATCTCGCTGGAAAAGAAGAAGCAGGACATCCTGCCCCTTCTAGAACAGTATGTGGATGTGGACGCCATCGGCCGCTACTGCCTTGGCCGCTACTGGCGCACCGCCACACCGGAACAGCAGACGCGCTACATCAAGCTGTTCCATCAGGTGCTGGTCAACGCCATTACCGACAAGATCGGCGATTATCGTGGCGTGACCTTCGTGGTCGGTTCCAGCGCGCCCGCGGGTGAGGACACGGCCGTGTCCACCGTCATCAACCGCCCTGGTCAGCCCGGCGCCGATACCCAGTGGATCATCAGCACCACCAGCGGCAGCCCGAAGGTCGTGGACGTGGTGGGCGAAGGGGCGAGTCTGCGCCTGACCCAGCGGCAGGATTATGGCTCCTTCATCGCACGCAATGGCGGCAACGTGGATGCCCTGCTTCATGCACTCGACAAGCAGATCGCCAACCATCACTAGATCCTCCCAATTCTGCCCTGCAGAGTTGGAGAACAATAAAAAACCGGCACATGTGCCGGTTTTTTATTGTAATCATACTTTAAAAACATCAGAATTTCTTTATATTATCAATACACAGGAAAAAATGATGTATTTTTGATATTCATTGTAATAATACTTCTATATAATAGATTCAGAAAAATTAATAAAAGTTTTTGGGTGCTGCCTTTTTTCAAAAAGGCGGCGTTTTTGAAGCTTTTTGAAAAAAGCTTCACCAAAAACTTCTTTATGATTGCTGAATGTTTTTTCAGGCCAACTTTTCAAACAGTCTCTTATATTCTGAATACAGCCAGAAAAAAGCAGAACAGCCACTTTCACGAACGAAACACAGGTGTCGCAGGTGCATCTGATCAACGTGATACGTCCTCATGACAAGACATCACCATCGAAACGCGAATGGCATGCTCCGTCGTCATACGCATCGCCACCACAGCAGGCTGGAGATCGGGTACTAACCGATCCTAATGCATGCTACGCCCGGTCGGCGCACCGCGCAGGCTGTGATACAGCAGGATATCCGGCCCACAGTTTTCCGGCTGGTCGGTACACAGGCTCATGCCTGCCCCGCCAAAAACCTGCCGGGCGACAATATCATTTTCACGGACATAGGAAATGACACGCCCCACCCCGGCCTGATGGGCAAAGGCCAGCGCCATGCTGGTGGCCTGTCGTGACAGCGCCGTATCGCGTGCATGGGGCACGATGGCGAACTGCAGTTCATGGCAATCCGGCGTGGTGGTGGAAGGCTGCACGCCTGCAAGGCCGATAAAACGGTCCTGCTGGCGCACGGCAAACATCCCCACGCCTTCACGTCCCCATGTCATGAGGTCGGTCATCATGTCCTGTTCACTCAGGACACGGCTGCACACGCCACCGGCCAGACGCCCGGTCACACCGGCGCTGGCCTTGAGCCGGACAACATCTTCCAGATCGGTCCAGGAGACCGGATCAAGCTGCAGGTGGCCGGTCTGTATGTGGTATCGACATCCCATGACTGCCTCCATCGTGGCAGGTGCATGCACCTGACCAGTATTGAAGGCAGATAATGTTGCCGATGGCAAATGGAATCAGCGTTCGATGGGGCGATACTTGATACGGCTCGGCTCGGTCGCATCCGGGCCGAGGCGGCGGCGCTTGTCTTCCTCATACGCCTGGAAGTTGCCCTCGAACCACTCGACGTGGCTGTCCCCCTCAAAGGCGAGGATATGGGTCGCCAGACGATCAAGGAACCAGCGATCATGGCTGATGATCACCGCACAGCCCGCGAATTCGGCCAAGGCCTCCTCCAGCGCGCGCAGGGTATCAACGTCAAGGTCGTTGGTCGGCTCATCGAGCAGGATGACATTGCTTTCCTGCCGCAGCATCTTGGCCAGATGGACGCGGTTACGCTCACCACCCGACAGGACGCCCACCTTCTTCTGCTGGTCCGGCCCCTTGAAGTTGAAGGCACCGACATAGGCGCGTGACGGCACGGCCCGCTTGCCCAGATAGATGACATCCGTCCCGCCGGAGATTTCCTCCCACACGGTCTTGTTGTCATCAAGGCTGAAGCGCGACTGGTCCACGTAACCCAGCTTCACGGTTTCACCGATGGTCAGCTTGCCACTATCAGGCGTTTCCTGCCCCATGATCATCTTGAACAGGGTGGACTTGCCCGCGCCGTTCGGCCCGATCACGCCCACGATGCCACCCGGCGGCAGCTTGAAGCTGAGGTCATCGATCAGCAGGCGGTTGCCGAAGCCCTTGCGCAGGTCCTCGGCCTCGATCACCGTGCCACCAAGGCGGGGGCCGGGCGGAATGATGATGTCGGCGACGCCGCCGCCCTTCTCGTTATTCTGGGCCAGCATTTCCTCATACCGCGCGATACGCGACTTGCTCTTGGCCTGACGGGCCTTGGGCGAGGAACCGATCCATTCCTGTTCGGCCGCAAGGGCGCGCTGGCGGGCGCTTTCTTCCTTCTCTTCCTGCGCCAGGCGCTTGCGCTTCTGTTCCAGCCAGGAAGAATAGTTGCCTTCGAACGGGTAGCCACGACCACGCTCGAGTTCGAGAATCCAGTTGGTGACGTTATCAAGGAAGTAACGGTCATGGGTAATGACCATCACGGTGCCTTCGTAATCACGCAGCGTCTTTTCCAGCCACGACACGCTTTCCGCATCCAGATGGTTGGTCGGCTCATCCAGCAGCAGCAGGTCGGGCTTTTCCAGCAGCAGGCGGCACAGGGCCACGCGACGGCGTTCACCACCCGACAGCTTGTCCACGGGACTGTCGGCAGGCGGGCAGCGCAGGGCCTCAAGGGCGATTTCCAGCTTGCGGTCCAGTTCCCAGCCATCGCCCGCGTCGATCACTTCCTGCAGTTCGGCCTGTTCGGCCAGCAGGGTGTTCATTTCATCATCGGACATGGGTTCGGCGAACTTCATCGAAATCTCGTTGAAGCGGTCCACGGCCTTTTTCAGTTCGCCAAAGCCAAGCGCCACATTTTCACCGACCGTCAGGCTTTCATCCAGCTTGGGTTCCTGTTCCAGATAACCCACGCGCGCGCCTTCGGCCGCCCATGCCTCGCCGCCGAATTCCTTTTCCACGCCCGCCATGATCTTGAGCAGCGTGGATTTACCGGCGCCGTTGACGCCCAGCACGCCGATCTTGACGCCGGGCAGGAAGGACAGGGTAATCCCCTTGAAGACCTCACGCCCACCCGGATACGCCTTGGTCAGGTCCTTCATCACATAGACATATTGCGTGGCGGCCATGACGGTCGGCTCCTGATAAACTGAAGAAAAATGGCAAGTCACCCGCACGGCCGGACTGGCACGGAGCCATGACCGCTGTGCTGCATGCTAAAAAGCCTGCGCCCGGCAGGACTTGAACCCGCAACCAAGCCGTTATGAGCGGCCCGCTCTAACCAATTGAGCTACGGGCGCGCAGGCAGCCCCTGATCTCGCGCATGTGGAGGGATTTGGCAAGATCCACGTGCCTTTTTCCGCGTAATTTTTTCCATTCAGATGGCCACATCGCCATAAAAAAACAACTTCATGATCTGGCTCATGGCCGGGCATTCTGCCACGGAACATGACTTGCACAGGAAACGGGGAGAGATATACCGTCATCCCCCGTTAATTCATGCCGCAACACTCTGGGGCGGCTCTTAACGCACATACAGGCGGCAGGAGGCCTGAACAGCAATGGACGTATCGAAGATTTCCCCCGGCAAGGACGTACCCAACGACATCAACGTCGTGATCGAAATCCCGCAGGGTTCAGGCGTCAAGTACGAGATCGACAAGGACAGCGGCGCGCTGGTGGTGGACCGCATCCTGTTCACGCCCATGGTCTATCCCGCAGCCTACGGCTTCATTCCCAACACGCTGGCCGCCGATGGCGACCCGACCGATGCGCTGGTACTGATGCCCGCCGCCGTGGTGCCGGGTGTGGTGGTGCGCGCGCGCCCCATTGGCGTGCTGCGCATGGAAGACGAAAGCGGGCAGGATGAAAAGATCATCTGCGTGCCGCATGACAAGGTGCATCCCTACTACTCCAAGGTGGAGAAGCTGGAAGACCTGCCCGAGATCGTGCTGAAGGAAATCGAACATTTCTTCACCCGCTACAAGGACCTGGAAAAGGGCAAGTGGGTCAAGGTCGCAGGCTGGGCCGACAAGAAGGTCGCCGGCGAAGTGATCCTTGAATCCGTCAAGGCCGTGGCGAGCAAGTAAGCCACGCCCAGCTGGCTGCCGGGTCATGCGGCCCGGCGGTCATGCAACGGCATCGGTCGGCACGGCGCGCGCCCCGCTTCCGGCAAGCTGGCCGATCAGCCGGTGATAGCGCGCCATGTAGGCGTGCATGTCCAGCGTGCGTTCGGCCTGCGCACGGACATTGGCCCGCAGCCTGCGCGCCAGACGCCTGTCTTCCAGCAGTTCCAGCACGCCTTCGGCAATCCGCCGCGGTTCATGAAACGGCACCAGCCGCGCTGTCCTGCCATCGCGCAGGAATTCCTCGACCGGCGGTGTCCGGCTCCCCACGATGGCGCAGCCACAGGCCATCGCTTCACGTAGCGACCATGACACCACGAACGGGTATGTCAGGTAGACATGCGCGTCCGATCGCTGCAGCAGGCGGCAGAAATCACCATAGCCGACCTTTCCCGCGAAATGGACGCGCCCCGCATCCAGCGTGGTGCCCAGTTCCGCCAGCATGTGCTGCCGCCATGTCCGGCCACCCGGCGCACGACCGCCATAGCTGACACCATCGCCCCCCACCACAATCACCCGCACGTCGCCGCGTTCGCGCAGGATATGCGGCAGGGCACGCATGAAGACGTGAAACCCGCGATAGGGCTCCAGGTCACGGGCAACGTAGGTGAGCAGTTTTTCACCCGGCGCCACGTGAATATCCCCCAATGCAAAGGGGCGTGCAGTCGCCTGCGGATCGGGCGCGCATCGCTCCAGATCCACCCCTTCGGGCAGGAGTGTTATGCGTGGCCGTGCCCAGTCGGGATAGGTATCGCGCTGGAAGCGGGTGGGGGAATGACCCCAGCCCGACCCGGCAAGGGCCAGCAGGTTCAGGGTATTGCGCGCCCGGACCAGGGGGGCCGCGCCAGCGGCGGGAGCAAATTCCGGATCAAAGCCCACATCCAGCCCAGCGGGATGATAAAAGAATTCGTAATAGCCCAGCATCGGGACATCGGGGTAGACATCAGCCAGTTCCAGCATCTCGCCCCAGCCATGATGGCCGATGATGATGTCAGGTACATACCCCAGCCCCCGCAGGGTCCGCGCAGCCCGCGCCACCTCGGCCGCGCGCTGCATGGCGCGGGCCAGTTCGGCCACCGGGGCCGGGGCCGCCACCCGCACGGGCGGCGGCAGGCGATAGGACACCCGCCGCACACCGGGCATGTGCCCCTGTCCCGTTTCACTTATGAAAACGATTTCATTGCCGCCCTGCACCCGCAGGTCACGCAGCAGATGCACGAACTGGGCAGGAAAATTCTGGTGTACGAACAGGTATTTCATGCCCTGTCGCCCCGGTTTCTTCCCCCGCATGCCGACTGTTTCCAAACCGGGCATGCTGGCGGGCCGTAAATGCTCACGGCTCCGCCATGGTACGTGACCGCCGCCCTGCCTTGCGGCGTCGGTCGCGCGGCGTGGCGGTGGATGGCGCGGCGTTCTTTCCGGACCTGCGGTGCCACCATGGCACGGGCTGGCCCGATCTGTTTTCAGGCGCCTCGGGCTCACACGTGGACGCACGCGCGGGCAGGGCACGCCTGCCCCGCCGCACGCGGGGGACAGGATCGGGTCTGGTTTCGTCATGGGGCACGGTCGCCAGCAATGCCTCCTCCGCCCCGCCATCATGGGATGTGGATGGCGGCGGAGCAGCCTGCCGGGACTGGATGTCAACCCGGAAGGCTTCCAGCGGGGCATGCGAAGGCGCCATGACCGACGTGTCCGCCAGCGGGCCCAGGCGGGTGCCATCGGTAAAACAGGCCTCGATATGGCAGGTAAACTGCCGCGCGGCGTCCCCCTTCAGCCGGACCCGCAGGCCCAGCAGGGGCAACGCCATGCCCCGGCTGCCACAATAGTCACCACCACGCACCCACGGCGAAAACCAGTCCTCGCCCAGAATGGCCTGATATTCCACGTCATCCGCACCAAGGCCGGACGCGGGCTGGATGGCGAAGCCTTCCATCCACTGCCCGCTGCCCCCCGTGCCCATCCACGTCCCGAGCGGGGCGCTGATATCACCCCGGCCCTGAATATGGGCAATCATGCTGCCTGCACCGATTTCCCCGGCTGCCTCCACCGCTGGTGACGGGGCGGGCGCGGCAGCGTCGGGCGCCACCGACGGGCCGGACAACCTGACCACCTGCAACCCCGGCAGGGCAGCGCCGTCACGCACCGGATCACGATAGGTGGTGACCAGCACCGCGCCGCCCCCGTCAGGCATGCGTACAAGGGCGGCCCCGCCCTGCGCGCCCATCCAGCCATCCGCGGCAAACGTGCTGACCCGCACCGCGTCCATGCCGGGTGGCGTGGTCACGCGCATGCCGGATAGCGCGCCAAACCCCGCGCCTGCCGGGGCCGAAGCGTGGAAAATGCAGTACGTGCCACCTTCCAGCCGCATAAGCTGTGCGCTGGCATGGATATCACCCGCCTGCGCGGGGGAGCGCGTGGCCTCCATTATCGGCATCCCGCCACGGAAAGGCACAACACCATACGCGCAGGGGCTGGGGCAATAACGATCAAGACGGGCCTCTTTCGCTCAAATCATGGATGGACTCTGGCCGTGGCGGGATGCCCGGCCCGGGCATAAGACAGCAAAAACGTATTCAATTGGTGAACGGGCAGCCCCGGCGGCACGCATCTCCCCCGCCCCGTCGCATGGATACGAGCCGCGACCGCGCCAAGGTCAAACGACACGCAACGCAATCCCGCACGCCATAGCTGGGTCAGGGTGAAGCACCATGTCTCGGGACAGATGGAGGGCACGAACCCCACATCCCCCATCGCCCCGCGCAGCAGGGACACCGCTTCTTCCCCTTCGTACCGTCCGGTAATGAACACCCGCCCGGTTTCCAGCAGGGCCGCGTCATCGGATGTATGCCCCACCACGATGAATTCCAGCGGCAGGTCACGCGCGCGCGCATCACGTGCCGCCGCAAGCATGATCGCGCATCCCTTATCCGGCCCGATACCGCCCGCCACCACGACCCGGTAGCGGTCATTACGCGGCGGCAGGCCGGATGCGGGCCGGTCCGCACAGGCGGCGGCGAACTGGCGTAGCGACAGGGCGGGGCTGTCATTTTCCAGCGCTGATGTTTCACAGGAAACATCCGGGACGTAGCGCGCCAGCCTGCGGGCGACATCCGCCGATGGCACGATCACCCGCCGCGCCCCGGCCAGTTCACACGCCGTGGCGTGACGCAGGCGGTCCACATCTTCCTCATCCACCAGCGAACCCAGCGCGTGGACACAGGCCCGGCAGCCCGCCAGATCGGGTTCCCCGCAGTAACGCCCGGCAGGCCCCACCAGTGTAATGCGCGGGCAGATACCGGCATAATCATGCACATGCCGGTCATAGGGCACGCCCAGCCGCGCGCACAGGTCGCGCACCCGCATGCCATGACCCAGGTGATGATGCACCTCGACCAGACGCAGGCCGAGCGCGCGCAGCAGCGCCACCAGTGCATCCCCCTGTTCCGGCCATGCAAAATGCAATGCCGGATACGACCCTTCCGGCCTGCCATCACGCAGCGTGAACCCATCTGCGGCCGGTTCCAGCACAAGCGGGCGACAGCCCGCCGCCGCCCACTGCCGCGCGCGATGGGCCACCACGCGGGCCACGCCCCCCGTCCCGGCATGGGTCACCAGCAGGACCGCGCCCTCATACCCTGCCTTGCGCGCGCCGCGATGCCACACCAGCAGCGACAGGCGCTGGCGGGACGCTGCCAGCGGGTCCGCCGCGACATGCGCCTGCACCAGTGCGTCATAACCGGGAAACAGCCGGTTCAGGATCCACAGGTTGCGCTGCTGCAGCGCCCTGCGCTGCGCGCCAAACGACACGCCGCCCACATGCCCCACGAATACGCCCACCGCCGCCCGATGCCGCCAGCCCGCCAGCCGGGCGCGCATGGAAAAATCATTTTCCTCCCCATATCCCCTTCCATACAGTTCGGGACGGAACAGACCCGTCTGGCGCAGGCAGTCATGGCGGATCAGCATGCAGAAGCCGTGCGCGGTGGGGATTTCCACATCCAGCCCCCCATTGGCCCGCAGGCTGGCCGCCATGAGGTGGCCGACATCTTCCCTGTCACAGGGACGGGGCGCCGGCGGGTCCGGGTCGGGCCATGTCAGGATGGAGGCATCATTGGACAGGGGCGAAACCGTGCCCGTATCAACCCGCGCATAGGCCACACGCAGCATTTCATCCAGCCAGCCGGGGGCCAGCAGCGTATCGCTGTTCAGCAGCACGACATCCATGCCATCAGCATCGGACAACGCGGTATTGACCGCCGCCGGATAACCCTGATTGGCATCATGCCGCCGCAGGCTGATCCGCCCCGCCCCCGCCAGATTGTCCAGCGCCAGCGCCAGTGCGGGATCCGGCGTCGCATCATCCACCACCATGATTTCCGTGGCCGTGCCATCCGATCGCCGGGCCAGCGTGTCAAATACGCTGTCAAGACAGGCCAGCGTACGCACCCGGTCGGCATAAACCGGGATCACCACCCGGCAGCGCGCCGCACGCCCGGGCAGATTGGCGGGAATGCGCACCCGTCGCCGCATGTTGGGGAACACCTGCCGCGCACGGGGCAGGCACACCGGCAGCGGGGAGCCGGTCAGCTGCCGCCCATCAGACAGGGTCACATGCACCATGCCCTGTGGCGCGAGATCGGCCCACGCCATGCCAAACCCCCATACCGGCACGCCCGGGCCCGCGATATCATCCCATCCGGTCCCCCATTGCCGCGACAGGACGGGCGCGCGCCTGCCATGGGCATCATCGGATATGGACAGTCCGGGCGGTTGATCGGGTCGCGCGGGCATGAAGGCCCAGCCCGTCATGCCCTGTCCATCGGCCATCACCGCCCCGGTCACATGCAACAGCGCCGCCCGGTCCGGCCGTGCGCCAAGCAGGGGCGTGCCCTCATACTGCACCATGATATCATGGGCCTGCCGCCAATACCGGGGCAGCATCACGCACTGCCCGTCATGCTGCCGGGGCATCCACCCCTGCCCGTCCAGCATGACCTCCGGCGCGTGACCTTCCGGCAGGGCGCCCCAGTGCAGCACGCCATCGGGATCCAGCGCGCACCAGCCCCGCAACGCCATATGGCGACATACCAGCCCCGCCGGGAGACACAGCGCCGGGTCAAAGCCATAGCAGGTGAAAAAGCGCCCCAGCAGCCGGGCCGCCTGCGGCCAGGCACGGATCATGCACTGCGCCAATATGTGCAGACGCAGGCCCGCGCGGAATTCCCCCCCCACCATGACCGTTTCAATCGCGCGGGCCGCGCCACCCCCATCACCCGCACCCAGCCGGGCGGCCGCCAGCGCGTACAGCACGCCCCGGTCCGTCGGGGCCAGCCGCGCCGCGCGTTCCATCCATGCCAGCGCCAGCCCGTGCTGCCCCTGTTCAGCCAGATGGCGCGCATGCCGCATGGCCCCCACGACATCCGCGCCCGGTCCTGTCGTGCCGCCTGCTTCACTATGGGGCATGTTCGTCCGCATGCGTCATGTGATCCAGTTCATCACGTGCCGCGCGCACGCCGCCTGCAGCCGCCTGTTCCAGCCAGTAGCGCGCACGCGCACGGTCCACGGGACCAGCCAGCCCCCTGGCCAGGTACCGGCCCAGCATGAACTGCGACAGGGCGTTGCCCCCTTCGGCACCCTGCGTGAACCAGTGCAATGCCTGCGTCCGGTCCGACGGCAGGTCGTGGCCACCGCCATACATCGCGCCAAGGGAAAACATGGCTTCAACCCGGCCCATCCGTGCCGCGCGATGATACAGCGCCAGCGCGCCCGCATGGTCACGCGGGCCGCCAAGCCCCTCCAGCCGCAACTGTGCGGCCGCCACACAGGCCTCGGCCAGCCCATGCCCGGCGGCGCGTTCCAGCCAGCGGCGGGCCTGATCGGGATCAGCCGTAACCCCGTCCCCTTTCAGCAGCATGCGCCCGTACCAGTATTCGGCATTGACCACCCCCGCGCGGGCAGCCCGTTCCATCCATGACGCGGCCTGCACCGGATCCGTCACGCCGCCCACCCCGTCATGCAGGCAGACAGCAAGGTTGAAGGCCGCAACCGGATCCCCCGCCCGTGCCGCCGGCATGAAATCGGACAGGCGCGCATCCGGCGCGGAACATGCTTCGCGTCCCTGCGCCACCAGCGATGCGGCAAGGTCCGTCATGGCCGCGACATCACCCAGTTCAGCCGCGCGTTCCAGCCAGTGGCGGG
>NZ_CADP01000018.1:29266-48935 GCF_000285295.1 Komagataeibacter europaeus LMG 18890
GCCCATGCATGTACAGCAGCGCCAGCATGCGGCACGCCACCGCATGATCCTGCGCCGCCGCGCGGCGGTACCAGATCATCGCTTCATGGTCGCCGGGAAGGGCGGCTTCCCCATGCACATGCAGGTCCCCCAGCAGGGCCGCCGCCTCCCGATCACCGGCAAGGGCGGCACGGCGTAGCCATGTCTCCGCCGTCATGGCGTTGCGTGGCCTGCCGTCCCCATCCTTCAGCAGCAGCGCACCATAACGAGCCTGTGCCGGGCGCACGCCCTGCACGGCGGCGCGGGCATACCACTGTTCGGCCTGCGCCATATCCAGCGGCAGGCCCCAGCCCCGGTCATGCAGCAGGCCCAGCATGTACTGCGCGGTTGGCAACCCGCTTTCCGCCGCGCGGATCAGGGCCGCCACGGCATCGGGATCGCTGCCCGGCATCTGGCCTGATGCCGCAAAATGGGTGACTGCCAGCCCAAGGTCTCCCTGCGGGCAACCGGCCTGTGCCGCACGTTCGCACCACATCCGCGCGGCCTGCGGGTCGCGTACAGATTGCGGGCCGGTCGCCAGCAGGTACCCGTACAGGGCCTGCGCATCAGACAGCCCCCCTTCCGCGGCCTGCCGTGCCCAGCCGGTTGCGGCTGCCGGGTCGGGCCATTGGTCGATGCCCTCCGGCCATGCCACGGGCAGCAGGCCATCGGCCCCCCTGTGATCCCCGCCTCGCCCTGGTGGATCGACCAGCAGCATCAGGGCAAGGGAAAAGCAGGCCTCGACATGCCCGGCGCGCGCGGCCACGTGCATCCAGCGCACGCCCTCGATCGGACTGCGCGGAACGCCATTGCCATCAAGGTAGGCACGCGCCACCTGATATTGCGCCGCCACCATGCCGCCGCGCGCAAGGCGTCCCAGCAGGGCGAATCCCTGCGCCGAACGGCCTTCATGTTCCAGAAGGCGGCACGCATGGCGAAAACGGGCCGCAGGCGTGATCCCGCCCAGCAGGCCGGACAGGAACTTGCGCACCAACGCCGTCCCCCGATCAGGGTTCGCGCATGCCGTCGGTCACGGCAGGCAGCAGGCGGTTGAGCAGGTACTGCATGATGGTGCGTCGCCCGACATGGATATCCGCCTCGACCGGCATGCCCGGCTGGGGACGGAAGAAGGGCGGCACGCCATGCAGCGTGTATCGGTCGATCGACAGGCGCACACGATAATAGGCGCTCATCGTATCGCCCGTATCCCCTCCCTGTTCGGCGCTGGCGCCGGGCCGTGCGCCGGAGGATGTAAAGGAATCGGGGCTTATGACACGCACCGTCGCTTCCCCCCCGCCATACTGGGTATAGGGGAAAGCCGCGAATTTCAGCAGCGCCGGATCCCCGGCCCGCACATAGCCCGCATCCACCCCGCGCAGCGTGGCCACCACATCCAGATGCCCCCCCGTCGGCACCAGCGTCAGGAGCGGGGTCGCGGCCTGAATGACCGACCCCGCCGACAGATGCGCGATACTCAGCACCACCGCGTCACGGTCGGCCCGCATGACAATCAGGTCATGATGCAGCACCGCCTTGCTGTAGCTGCCATCGGCATCCGCCAGACGGTGCTGCGCAAGCGCAAGGTCCTGGTACACCGTGGCGTGCCAGTTGCTGGCGTAACCATCGCGCTGGGCCTTCATCGCCTCCAGCCGGGCGCGGGTGCTGTCGGCGGAATGGCGCGCCGACACCTGCGAGCGCGTGACCTCCATAAGCGTATCCTGCGCCGCCAGCGTGGACAGCCTGCTGCCCACCTGTTCATGCTGCAGGCGCACGCGCATGTCCTGCACATCACGCGCGACACGGGCGCGGGCGGCATACATCGCCGCGCTGGCCTCATATCCCTGCAGTTCACTTTCCAGCCCGGCGACCTGCCGGTCATAATTGGACATCTGGGCGGTGTATTCCGCCTGACGGCGCAGATAGGCGGCAGCTTCCTGCACGGATGCCGGATCGTTCATGTCCGCCGTATAGGGGTGGCCCTCGGCTTCGGCCGTGCGGCGGGCGACTTCCGCCCGGTAGGCCGCGACCTGGCGGCGCATGTTGGTGACATCCGCATCCGTCACCGTGGGGTCCAGCCGGGCCAGTACCTGCCCCTTGTGCACGGTATCGCCCTCATGTACCTCCACCGTGCGGATGATGGAGGTTTCCAGCGGCTGCAGCACCATCGTGTTGTCAAACGGCGTCAGGCGGCCATTCACGCTGACCACGCGGTCCAGCGGGAAGAACGTCATGGCCGCCAGCCCCGCCCCGGCCAGTGCCGCGACCAGCCAGATGACATAGCGCGCCGCATCGGATGGCGGCAGGTCAATCAGCGCGGCGGAAGGGGAATAGAACGCCAGCAGCGCGGGGGGCAGGTCGGTGGGCACATCCGCCGCGGGTGGCGGCAGGACCGACAGCATGCCGGATTCCTCCACCGCCTCGGGCGTGGGGGGCACAAGGTCATGGCCGCTCATGCCGCGTCACCGTGCATATGGGAGACGGCAGGCGGCCCCTCCCCATTACCGCAGTCATCGGGATGGTTCTGCTGCATCCACAACGTACGGTAGATGGTGCAGCGCGACAGCAGTTCGTCATGCGTGCCGATATCGACCACCTGCCCATGGTCCATGACGCAGATCTGGTGGCATGCCACCAGCGAGGCCAGGCGGTGCGAGACGATCACCATCGTGCGTCCGCGCGCAAGATGGCGCAGGTTGGCGTTGACGACCGCCTCGCTTTCCGGGTCGAGGGCGGAGGTCGCTTCATCAAGGATCATGAGCCTGGGGTCGGAAATCACGGCGCGCGCGATGGCGAGGCGCTGGCGCTGGCCACCGGATATGTTGGTGGACCCTTCCTCGATCCACGTATCGAAGCCTGCCGGCATGCGTTCGATGAATTCTTCCGCCCCCGCAAGGCGGGCGGCGCGCACCACGTCTTCCAGCGTCAGGCCAGGGCGGCCTGCGATGATGTTGTCGCGGATGGTGCCGCGAAACAGGAAATTGTCCTGCAGCACCACCCCGCAGGACCGCCGCAGGTAGGTCAGGTTGATTTCACGCAGGTCGATGCCATCCAGCCGCAGGTGTCCGGTATAGCTGCGGCTGACACCCTGCAGCAGGCGCGTGATGGTGGACTTGCCCGACCCGCTGCGCCCGACCAGCCCCAGCATGGTGCCCGCGGGCACGCTGAACGTGACATCCGACAGCGCGGGCGTGGACGCGCCGGGATAGGTGAAGCATACATCCGAAAACGCCAGCGCGCCATGGATGGGCGGGCGCAGGCCGGTGGTCAGCGCCCGGGTTTCCGTCGGGCGGTTGAGGACGGACCCCGCTTCCGCCAGCGCGCTGCGCACTTCGTTCAGGTCGTCAATCAGCCGCGCCATGCCCACCAGCGGGGCCGCGACCCGGCCGCCCAGCATGGTGAACGCCATCAGCGCCCCGGCCTCCATCCCCGATGTGGTGGAGGTAATGGCCAGATACGCCCCGATCAGGATGATGCCGCGATTGATGAACAGGTCCAGCGGCATGACCGCCGTCGCGACACAGTTGCCCATGCGCCCCGCGTCAAGGGATGCGGTCACCACATTGGCGGTCTTTTCATCCCAGACTTCGCGCCGCACGGGCTCCAGGGCCATTGTCTTGATGGTGCGGATGCCGGCAACCGTTTCATACAGCGCACCGCTGCGCTCCATCTCGGCACGGACCTGCCGCCCCATGAGGCGCCCCACGGCTGGCATGGCCAGCAGGATGACCACCCCGATCAGCGCGGCGGCAACCACCGTCAGGCAGGCCAGCGTGGTGCTGAGCCAGAACAGGAAGGGCATGACGACCAGCAGGGTGAACAGGTCCAGGAACGTGCCCAGCAGCCGCCCGGTCATGAACTGCCGCACCTTGTAGATCGCGCTGACGCGGCCGATCACGTTGCCCGCCTGCTCGCGTTCGAAGAATTCCAGCGGCAGGGCCAGCAGGCGGTCGAACACCGCCAGCGATATGCGCGTATCCAGCCGCGTGGTCAGCACCAGCGTGATCTCGCGCCGGGCATAGGTCAGCAGGATTTCATAAAAAGACATCACCCCCACCAGCCCGGTCAGGGAAACCAGCGTGGACATGGAATGGAAGTTCACCACCCGGTCAATGACCTGCATGACGATCAGCGGCGGAAAGATCGCCAGCACGCTTATGACCATGGAGGCGATGACCACGTCACGCAGCAGCCGGCGTTCCCCCAGCACCATGCGCCGCAGCCATGCGAAATTGACCGCGTCTTCCCTGCGTGCGCCGTCCTGCCCGCCGCGGACCAGCAGCACGTCGCCACTCCACACCCCTTCCAGCCGCAATGCGTCCACCGCCACGGGGGACGTGTCGGGACCGGCGAAGGGATCGGCCAGCCAGACGACGCCACGGGCCGCGTCCGCGCCGACCATCAGGCCCGCCGACCCGTCCATGAACATGAGGACAACCGGCGGCACGTCACGCAGGCGCACGATTTCACGCCATTGCAGGTGCATGCCCTGCGCGCTGCCACCGTTTTCCTCCACCCACCGCGCAAGGGCGGGAATGGTGGGCACGGTCTGCCCGGCCTCGCCGGCGAAATCACGCACGTCAAGGTCAATGCCATGGAAACGGGCCGCACGCAGCACCGCCTGCAGGCGGATCAGTTCCGGCGCGTGGCGGGTATCCGCCTGCCCGCGTCCGTCCGGGTCCGCTGATTGGTCTGTATGGCCCACGGCACCCCTTTTGCTTTGCACGCTCTGTCCATTCACGCGGTCCAGACTAGGGGCAGAAAGCAAAGGGTTCCTTAACGGGACCGTTTTTGCCGTGGAAGCTACCGCACGGCAAAGCGCGCGCTGACCAGAACGTCGCCTGACAGCGCAGCCCGCCAGGCGGCCGCCTGCCCACCGGGCGGCAGCACGGCCACGCGGTCGAACCATTTCAGGTCGCCCGTGGCGCGCCTGCGGAAAACATCGCCCAGCACCGNCCGCCAGTCCCCCGCCGCGCCCCGTGCAGCACGCGCACCCCGTCGCGTGCATGAACGGCGACGCGGCGGGCCGGTCCACCGTGACGACCCCGGCCCACGATGCCGCCTGTGCCGGGGCATTCCCCGCGCCCACCACCAGCAGGGTATCGGCGCGCGGATGGATGGCGGCGCGATCAGTCAGGAATTCCAGCGCAATACGCCCGTCACGGGTCATGACATTCTCCATTCATCCATATGGGCGCGTGCCTTCCCCATTTGGGCAATGACGCTGGACACCAGCCGAAAGTTAAGGGAATAAAGGGCACCGGACATAACTTTATGCAAGACAGCTACCGGATACCTGGCGGCGGAACGCCAGTCCGCGCCGTGTCCCCTTCATGAGACATCAGGATAACAATGACCACTCGTCCCCATCTTCTCGATGCCCTTCGCGATCAGGTCCTGCTGTGTGACGGCGGCATGGGTTCGCGCGTACAGCTTCTGGACCTTGAGGTCGAGCGTGATTACTGGGGTCAGGAAAACTGCACCGAAATCCTGAACCTGTCCCGTCCCGAACTGGTGCGCGAAATCCACCGCGGGTATTTCGAGGCCGGGGCCGACATGGTGGAAACCAACAGCTTTGGCGGCTCGCCCATAACGCTGGCCGAATTCGGGCTGGCGGACCGCGCGCGGGAAATCAACCGCACGGCGGGCCATCTGGCGCGCGAAGCCGCCGAGACCTTTGCCGATGGCCGCCACCGCTACGTGGTCGGCTCCATCGGGCCGGGGACCAAGCTGCCTTCGCTGGGCAATATCGATTACGACACGCTGGAAGCGGGCCTGACCGAACAGTGCCGTGGCCTGATCGAAGGCGGGGTTGACTGCTTCCTGATCGAGACGTGCCAGGACACGCTGCAGATCAAGGCCGCCGTCAACGGCGCCAAGATCGCGCGCGCCGAGATGGGCGTGGACACCCCGATTTTCGTGCAGGTCACGGTGGAAACCACCGGCACGCTGCTGGTCGGCCCCGACATTGCCGCCGCCGCCACCGTCATCAACGCGCTGGACGTGCCGCTGATGGGCCTGAACTGCGCCACCGGCCCGCAGGAAATGGCCGAGCATGTGCGCTGGCTGTCCGAAAACTGGCCCGGCCTGATTTCGGTCCAGCCCAATGCGGGCCTGCCCGAACTGGTCAATGGCACCACGCATTATCCGCTGACGCCCGCCGAAATGGCAAGCTGGGTCGAACGTTTCATTACCGAGGACGGGCTGAACCTGATCGGCGGGTGCTGCGGCACCTCCACGCCGCATACGCAGGCGCTGGACCAGATGCTGCGTAAGCGCGCCGAGGGCACGGGCCGCATCCGCCCCGCCCCCGTGCCGCGCAGGCCGGTATGGATCCCGTCGGTCGCCAGCCTGTATTCGCAGGTGCCGCTGCGGCAGGAAAACAGCTATTTCTCGATCGGTGAGCGCTGCAACGCCAACGGGTCGAAAAAATGGCGGCAGTTGCAGGAAGCCGGCGACTGGGATGGCTGCGTGGCCCTTGGCCGCGAACAGGTGGCCGAGGGATCGAACGCGCTCGATATCTGCACCGCCTTTGTCGGCCGTGATGAAATGCGCGAAATGAACGCGGTCGTCACCCGCTTCACGTCCTCGGTCAACGCGCCGCTGGTCATTGATTCCACCGAAACCCCGGTCATCGAGGCCGCCCTGAAACTGCATGGCGGCAAACCGATCATCAACTCCATCAACTTCGAGGATGGGGAGGCGATCGCCAACGAACGCATGCTGCTGGCGCGCAAGTTCGGTGCCTCCGTCATTGCGCTGACCATTGATGAAGTGGGCATGGCCAAGACGGCGGAAGACAAGCTGCGCATCGCGACAAGGCTGGTCGAATTCGCGTGTGAAAAGCATGGCCTGCCGCAGTCCGACCTGATGATCGACCCGCTGACATTCACCATCGGCACCGGCACGGAGGATGACCGCAAGCTGGGCGAATGGACGCTGGAGGGCATCCGCCTGATCCGCCAGCGCTTCCCCGATATCCAGATCGTGCTGGGGCTGTCCAACATCTCGTTTGGCCTGAACCCGGCAGCGCGCGCGGTGCTGAACTCGGTCTTCCTTGACCATGCGGTACGCGCGGGCATGACGGCGGCGATCGTGCATGTGTCCAAGACCCGCCCGCTGCACCTGATCCCCGCCGATGAGGTCAAGGTGGCCGAGGACCTGATCTTCGACCGTCGCGCCGAAGGCTACGACCCGCTGCAGCGCATCCTTGAAATCTTTGCCGACCGCAAGGCCGCCGACGCGGTGAAGAAAGCCCGGGCCGAAACCGCCCCCGAACGCCTGAAGGACCGGATTGTCGATGGCGACCGCAAGGGGCTGGAAGACGATCTGGCCGAAGCCATGCGCGACATGGCCCCGCTGGACATCATCAACACCGTGCTGCTCGATGGCATGAAGGTGGTGGGCGAACTGTTTGGCGCGGGCAAGATGCAGCTGCCCTTCGTGCTGCAGTCCGCCGAGACGATGAAGGCCGCCGTGGCATGGCTCGAACCCCACATGGAACGCACCGAAGGGCAGGCCCGTGGCACCATGGTGCTGGCCACCGTGAAGGGCGACGTGCATGACATCGGCAAGAATCTGGTCGACATCATCCTGACCAATAATGGCTATCAGGTCATCAACCTCGGCATCAAGGTGCCGGTGGCCGACATGATCGCGGCCGCGCGCGAACACAGGGCGGACGCCATCGGCATGTCCGGCCTGCTGGTCAAGTCCACCGTCATCATGCGCGAAAACCTTGAGGAAATGCAGCGTCAGGGCCTTGATGTGCCCGTCATGCTGGGCGGTGCCGCGCTGACGCGCAATTACGTGGAAGAGGACTGCACCGCGGCCTATGGCGAAGCGGGCCGGGTTGCTTACGCCCGTGACGCATTCGATGGCCTGTCGCTTATGGACAAGGTGGTGCAGGGTGAATTCGACACCTACCTTGCCGCCATCCAGTCGCGCCGCGCGGGCAAGGCCAGCCGCAGCAATCGCACGCAGGATATCGAGGATGCAGCCACCCGTGGCTTCGGCCCCGTGGACAAGGTTGCGGCCCGGGCGCGGCGTGAAAAACTGACGGCGGATGAACCCGTGCTGACGCCGCCCTTCTGGGGACCACGCGTGCTGGAGGCGACGCCGGAGGCGGTGCTGCCGTTCCTCAATGAACGTTCGCTGTACCAGTTCCAGTGGGGTTTCCGTAAACAGGGCCGCTCGCTGGACGACTTCATGGTCTGGGCGCGCAAGGAACTGCGTCCCGTGCTGCGCCACATGCTGGCGCTGTGCGCGGAGCAGGACATCCTGCACCCCAAGGCAAGCTACGGCTACTGGAAGGCGGCGGGCGAAGGCAATGACCTGGTGCTGTTTGGCGAGGATGGCGCGACCGAGGTCGCCCGCTTCACCCTGCCCCGACAGCCGCGTGCGGACGGGGCCTGCATTGCCGACTTCGTGCGCGATATCGATGATGCACGGCGCGACGTGATCGGCCTGCAGGTCGTGACCGTGGGGCAGGATGCATCCGACCGCGCGCGTGAATGGTTCGAGGCGGACCGGTACAAGGATTACCTCTACCTGCATGGCCTGTCGGTGGAGATGGCGGAAGCCATGGCGGAATACACCCACAAGCGCATGCGCGCCGAAATGGGCTTCGCCGCCGAGGATGACCGCGACATGGCGAAACTGCTGCAGCAGGGCTATCGCGGGTCACGCTATTCCTTCGGCTATCCCGCCTGCCCCCGGCTGGAGGAGCAGGAGCCGATCCTGAAACTGCTGGATGCGCAGAAAATCGGGGTATCCCTGACCGATGGCTTCCAGCTGCACCCCGAACAGTCCACTTCGGCGCTGGTGATTTTCAACCCGCACGCGAAGTATTTCTCGATCTGAAAAACGCATCGGGGCCATACGGCGGGATTTGTTGACCGGTGGGCGAAATAATGTCCATCATCACCCCATGTCCCGTTCCCGCCCCACGCCTTCCCCACCACCAGACCGGCCCGGCGCCGACCATGCGCTTGGCCGGCTGCAGGCGCGTCTGGACGCGGCCCGTTCCCCTGATGACAGGCCGCGCAACACCCGTGTCACGCGCGTGGCCGGGCGGGCCTTCACCTGTGCCGCCGAACAGTGCGTGATGGACCTCATGACCCATGACCGCGCGGGCCTGATCGAACACAGCGCCGATGTGCTGACCCACCTGCTGGGAATCTGGGCCGCCGATGGCATCGACCCCGAGGACGTGTGGATCGAACTTGACCGCCGCACCCGCATGGGCAACCTGCTGCTGGCGCTGAACATGGCCGAACGTACATCCGTCTCCACCGCCGCGCGCAGGCGGCCATGGAAAATCCGCACCACCAAGCTGCCCTGACAGGCCGCCCTGCCCCCATGCATGATGGGTACGAAATCGAAACGGACCATTTTTGGCCTATGCGTTGCCGCACGCCGGTGGCATAAGCTGGCCGCAGGCGGAACAGCAGGAAATGTCGCGATAGATGGACCAGGTCCATGCCTGTTACCTGCCGGCGGGCACTCCCCCGGTCCGGCACGCATGAACTGGATTGACGCAACAGGCATCGCCATTGTCGCCCTGTCGGCTGTGGTTGGTGCGGTCCGCGGCTTTTCACGCGAAGTACTGGGCCTTGCCGCCTGGGTCATGGCCATCATCATGGCCGTGGCGTGGTATGGCGCCCTCATGCCCTATGCCACGCAATGGATCAGCAACCACACGCTGGCGTCCCTTGCATCCTTTGCCGTGCTGTTCCTTGTGCTCCTTGTCATTTTCACCACGACTGCCCATCTGTCAGGTCAGGCGGTACAGGGGTCCATCCTGGCCGGGATCGACCGTATGCTGGGCCTGATCTTCGGGCTGGCGCGCGGGTATGTCTGCCTTGTACTGCTGTACACGGGCATCACCGCCCTCATTCCCGCAGCCGAATGGCCCGATGTCATGCGATCGAGCCGTATCGTCCCCCTTGTTGGCGACAGTGTGACGTATCTGAACGCCTATACGCCCGATAACTTTCACGCGCACCTTGCGCAACCCGCCGGGACGCGGCATGACGCGCCCATCTGAACCTTCTGTCGGTACCCCCCGCACCCGTCCGTCAAGGAAAGATTGCTGACCATGTCCCGCACCACCTTCCATGCTGTTTCCGGCAATCCGACAACACAGCATGAACGCGATGATCTCGCCGCCCAGTGGCGGCATGATGATGACAAGCCGCATGAGGAATGCGGGGTTTTTGGCGTATGGAACACCAAGGATGCCGCCGCCCTGACGGCGCTTGGCCTGCACGCGCTGCAGCATCGCGGGCAGGAAGCCAGCGGCATCGTATCCTTTGACGGCGAACGCTTCCACACCCACAAGGGGCTTGGTCTGGTGGGCGAGGTATTTGGCGACGCCCGCGTCATGGCCACCCTGCCGGGCACCTGCGCGGTGGGTCACAACCGTTACGCCACCACGGGGGCGACGCTGATCCGCAACGTGCAGCCGCTGTTTGCCGATTTTGAATTCGGTGGCCTGGCGGTGGCCCATAACGGCAACCTGACCAATGCCGAAACCCTGCGCAAGGCGCTGGTGCGGCGGGGCTGCATATTCCAGTCCACGACCGATAGCGAGGTGTTCATCCACCTGATCGCCATATCACTGTATTCCAATGTGGTGGACCGGCTGATCGATGCGCTCAAGCAGGTGCTGGGGGCGTATTCCCTGATCGTACTGTCACGCAATGAACTGATCGGCGTGCGCGACCCGCTGGGCGTGCGTCCGCTGATCCTGGGTCGCCTGCGGGAAGAAGACGGTTCGGAAGGAAAATGGGTCCTGGCCAGCGAGACCTGTGCGCTGGACATTGTCGGTGCGGAATTCGTGCGCGACGTGGAACCGGGCGAGATCGTGATCATCAACGATGATGGCATCCGTTCCCTCAAGCCGTTCGACAGCAAGCAGTCGCGCTTCTGCGTGTTTGAATACATCTATTTCGCCCGGCCCGATTCCGTCATGGACGGCAAGGCCGTGTATGACACCCGCAAGCAGATCGGCGTGGAACTGGCGCGTGAAAGCGCGGTCGAGGCCGACGTGATCGTGCCGGTGCCCGATTCCGGCTTGCCCTCGGCCATGGGATTCGCCGCCGAAAGCGGCATTCCGTTCGAACTGGGCATCATCCGCAACCATTACGTGGGCCGCACCTTCATCGAACCGACCGACCAGATCCGAAATCTGGGCGTGAAGATGAAGCATTCCACCAACCGTCCCGTGCTGGATGGCAAGCGCGTGGTGCTGGTGGATGATTCCATCGTGCGTGGCACCACATCGCGCAAGATCGTGGACATGGTGCGGGCAGCGGGCGCCAAGGAGGTGCACATGCGCATCTCCTCCCCGCCGACCACGCATTCATGCTTCTACGGCATCGACACGCCCGAACGCAGCCAGCTTCTTGCCGCACAGCATGATGTCGCGGAAATGGCCAGGCTGATCGGCGTGGACAGCCTTGCCTTCATCTCGTTCGACGGGCTGTACCGCGCGCTGGGCTACAAGGACCGCAAGAGTGCCGCCAACCGCTACTGCGATGCCTGCTTTACCGGCGACTATCCGATCGAACTGGTGGATTACGAGGCCGAACATCACCCCGAACCCGCATGACGGGTTCTCTTGCCGACCTGACCGGGCGGGTCGCGCTGGTCACCGGCGCCAGCCGGGGCATCGGGCGCGCGGCTGCCGTAGCACTGGCACAGGCTGGCGCGCACTGCATCCTGACCGCGCGCGCGCAGGGTGGGCTTGAGCAGACGGATGACCTGATCCGTCAGCATACGGGGCACAACGCCACCCTGCTGCCGCTGAACCTGCTGGATGGTGAAAAGCTCGATACGCTCGGGCCTTCCATCGCAACCCGGTTCGGCAGGCTGGACTGCGTGGTGCATTGCGCGGGGGAACTGGGTATCCTGTCCCCGCTGTCCCACATGCAGCCCAAGGAGTGGGAACGGGGCATGCAGGCCGGTCCCCTGACTACATGGCGGCTGATCCGCACGCTGGCCCCCCTGCTGGAACGCAGCCCGGCCGGGCGCGCCGTCTTCCTGACCGACCAGCATGGCCAGACGCCCGCGCCCTTCTGGGGACTGGTGGCCGCCACCCGCGCCGCCCAGGACGCCATCGTCAGGACATGGATCAGTGAACTGCCACAGGGCAGCCCGCTGCGCATCAACCTGTTTGAACCCGGCATGGTCGCGACCCGGCTGCGCCGGCTGGCCATGCCCGCACTGGACATGGATAGCCTGACCCCGCCCGAGGCGGTAGCACCCCGGATCGTCAGCCTGTGCCTGCCCGGTCCCCAGCCACAGGGGATTTATGTGCGGTTCGGAATGGAACCTGTTGATAAAAAATAAAAGTTTTTTGGGCGCCGCCTTTTTTCAAAAGGGCGGCGTTTCCTGAAGCTTTTTGCAAAGGGCTTCACCAAAAACCTTTATGATTTTCAGAATATCTTCAGGGCGAAGGAAACCATATGAGCAGGGCGACACCCGCCACGGCGGCGCTGGAAAAGGCAGGCGTTCCATTCAGCGTCATTGAATATGACTATGACCCCAATGCCGGACAGACGGGCAACCACGCCGCCGCATCCATCGGGGAAGATCCCGCGCGGGTATTCAAGACCCTGATGGTGATGGTGGACGGACGCCCCGCCTGTGTCGTGGTGCCCGTGGCGGCAACACTGGGCATGAAGAAGGTCGCGGCAGCCTTCGGCGGCAAATCAGCCGAAATGATGCCCCCTCCGGACGCCGAACGCAGCACGGGCTTCCGCGTGGGTGGGATCAGCCCGTTCGGGCAGCGCAAACGGGTACGGACCGCCCTGGCGCAGGAAGCACTGGCACAGCCCTATGTTGTCATCAACGGGGGGAAACGGGGCTATCTGGTCCGCCTGGCGGCCGCAGACGCCATATCGGCCACCGGGGCAGTCACAGCCGACCTGCTAGCCTGAAAATTATCAAGATATTTCCGGGGAAGCTGTTTTCATAAAGCTTCAAAAAAGAATGCCGCCTTTTTTAAAAAAGGCGGCACCCAGAAACTTTTATTTTTTATCTGGCGATCATTCGCCGCCGTTATCGGCGGGCTGGAACGGCATGACCGGGTATTTGCCGCTCTTGGCGATTTCTTCGGGATCTTCCGTAGCACTGGGCAGATATACCGACGGCAAAGCCTGGTTCAAGTAGGTCACGACCTGATCACTGATATCAAGGCTGTTGTCATGCAGGGCAGCGGTGCCGGCCTGCAGCACCATGGTCATGCCGCGCGCGCTGGCAATGGCGCTGACGATCTGCTGCATTTCACGCTGCACCTGGTTCAGGGCAACCTGCGCATCTTCTTCCAGTATCCGGTTCCGGTTGCCGAATTTGGTGCGGTCGGCGTTCACGCGCTTCTGCAGTTCCTGCTGCTGTTCCGGCGTGGGGGCCTTGCCGGCCTTGATGATGGACTGGCGCAGGGCCTGAAGCTGTCCATCCTCGGCCCGGACATCACGCACCAGCGCCTCGCGCCGGGTGCCCAGTTCGGTCTGCAGCTTCTGCACGGCGGTGGACTGCGCCATGATCTGCTGGGTATTGAAAATGCCAATGACAGGGGCCGCAGGCTTCGTGCCCGGGGGCAGCGGCTTGAATTCCGGCACGGGCGGCATGGGCAGAATGGGTGTCTGCTGCTGACCGCCACCGGCATCCTGCGCCATGGCAAGGACAGGGGTCAGGGCAAGCGCCGCCCCACAAAGCGCGCCACATAGCCGCGCGTATCCGGTCCGGGCCATAATGCTGCTGCGCATACCTGTCATTATCCGATCCATTATTGTTCCGCTATCGTGGTTTCTGCGTAGCGGATCGTATGTCGAATGAACATACCCGCACAGCCCAAAAAACGCATTTTCCCCGAAATGCGCCCCGCGTCATACCCTTACAGCCGCCAGATCAATGGGGTATGCGACAGGAAAATCAGGCACAGGCCGCCAAGGAACAGGACGCGGAACCCGCGATTGGCCCCTTTTTCCAGAAGTTCGTCACGGGTGAGTATCTGCATGAAGGGATCGGATATGCCGCCGCGCGCCTCTTCCGGCAGGGCCGCCAGCCTGCCGCGCCATTCGTTGCGGTGCCGCGCCTGCTCGGTATGGGAGATGTTGGCGCGGCGATAGAGGGTGTCCACGTATTCGTCCAGATCCTCGATCCGGAACATGACCCCGCTCTTGTTGCGCATGGCGGCGTGCGGCCCCGCATTCACCAGACGCAGGCTGCGCAGCCGCAGCAGCGTGATGCCCACATACTCCGCCGCCTCGCGCACCGACAGCATGCGCTTGAGGGGGAACATGTGCACTGTCGCCTGCGGATCGCCTACGCTATCGGATGATGGGGGGAGGCTCATGATACCCCAAAGGGTCAACCATCCATCCGGACCAAGTCAATCGGAATATGGCCCCTGCCTGCCCGCCCGCGACATATGACCCATGCAACGTGTTGCGAGCCGGGCGCTAGCGGCAGACCCGCCGGCTGCCATCGGCGGCGATATAGGTACCGGTCTGCGCATCGAAACACGCATTGGCGGCGCAACTGCTGATGGTGGGGGTAATGTCGGGGTGGACGGTGGCGCCGATGCTGTTCGCCTCCCGCGCGGCATGCCCACATAGCGGCGTGTCCGCAGGGGCTGAGGGATCATTGGTCAGGATGACGCCCTGTGGCGGCGCCCCTTCTTCTCCCGTCAGGCCAGGGGCGAAATCCTGTGGCGGGATGCGCCCCGGCGTTGCGGCCTGCCCCACGGCGGGACGGGGCGCTGGCTGGTGCGCCGCATGCCCCGCGCACCCCGCCAGCAGCAGGGCGGCGCCCATGGCGCGGAATCGTGTCGTTATCGTCATGTTTCGTGCCCGTATGTGCATTACAGATCCAGATGCCCCTGCTGCCTGTCCCCCGCCCCGACGGGACGGGCCGTAACCTGCCCATCGGCAAAGGTCAGGGTCACCTGTTTCGCCCGGCGCGCCTGCGCCGCGTGCGCCAGCGGTCTGCCCGCGCTGTCGGTCACCAGCACATAGCCACGTTCCAGTACGGCCTGCGGGGAAAGGGAAGCCAGCTGTCCCGCCGCCCCGGCAAGGCGGCTGGCGCTGGCGCGCAGTTGCGCCACCAGCATGGCGGGCGGCACGCGCAGCCCCCGCAATGTGGAAACGCGGCGGTGCAGGAAACCGGCCATCGCCTGCTGGCACGCGGCATCAACCCGCGCCAGATCGGCACGCCGCAGGGCAAGGACCATCTGCGGCGCGGGCAGCCGGTCGGATGCATTGCGCAGGCGGCTGCGCAGCTGTTCCATGCGTGTCGGCAACGCCAGGTCCAGCCGGTATGCCCGGTCATCCAGCCGCCGCCGGGCATTTTCCACCACGGCGGGCAGATCCGGCAGTCCCGCCGCCGCCCGGTCCAGGCGCGCGCGCGCCAGTTGCAGCGCGCGCCCAAGGCCACCACGCAGGCGCGCGTCACGCTGCGCAAGGTCCGCCTCCAGTTCGGCACGCACCGGCACCGCCATTTCGGCCGCCGCCGTGGGCGTGGGCGCGCGGCGGTCGGACACGAAATCAACCAGCGTCGTATCCGTTTCATGCCCCACGGCGGAAATGACCGGAATGCGGCACACCGCCACCGCGCGCAGCACCGCTTCGTCATTGAAGGCCATGAGGTCTTCCAGCGACCCGCCGCCGCGCGCGACGATCAGCACATCAGGGCGCGGCACCCTGCCGCCCGCCGCAATCGCGTCAAAACCCGTGATGGCATGGGCGATCTGTTCGGCCGCCCCGTCCCCCTGCACCGCCACCGGCCAGACCAGCACGGGGTGGGGAAAGCGGCGGGCAATCGTGGTGCGGATATCATGCAGCACCGCGCCCTGTGGCGATGTGACCACCCCGATCACGCGCGGCAGGAAGGGAAGTGGCTGCTTGCGCTCCGCATCGAACAGGCCTTCCGCCGCAAGGCGCAGGCGCAGGCGTTCGATCCGGGCCAGCAGCGCGCCCTCGCCCGCGTATTCCAGCCGGTCGATCACCATCTGGTAGGAAGACCGCTCGCCATAGGCGGAAATCCGGCCCGTGGCGATGACCTCCACCCCGTTTTCCGGCTTCAACCCCAGCCGGGGCACCGTCCCTCGCCAGACGACGGAGGAAAGCTTGCCCCCTTCATCCTTGAGCGCAAAATACAGGTGTCCGGACCGGGCACGCATGAATTCCGTGATTTCACCACGCACGCGAATGCGGCCGAACGTGCCTTCAAGCACCCGGCGGATGGCCCCTGAAATCTCGGCAACCGAAAATTCCGGGGTATTGCCGCCCATGGCGCGGCCGGAGTCGGGAAACTGTTCATCCATCCGCGCAAGGTATGATAGAGACGGCCACCCCGAAAGGGCAGAGATGAAAAACGGGAGAAACGAGTGATGCGGGTGCTGCTGGTTGGATCAGGCGGACGGGAACATGCCATGGCCGCTGCCATTGCGCGGTCGCCGTTGCTTGATGCCCTGTTCATTGCGCCGGGCAATCCCGGCACGGCAGCGCTGGGCACGAACTGCCCCGTCCGCGCCGACGACGTGCCTGGCCTGATCGCGCTGGCGCAGCGTGAGCGCATCGACCTGGTCGTGCCTGGCCCCGAAGCGCCGCTGGTGGCGGGCATTGCCGATGCCTGCGCCAAGGCGGGCATCGCCTGCGCCGGTCCCACGCAGGCTGCCGCCGCACTGGAAGGCAGCAAGACCTTCACCAAGGAAGTCTGTGACGCGGCGGGCATTCCCACCGCGCGGTGGGAACGCTTTGACGCGGCCGCCCCCGCGCTGGAGTACGTGCGCCGCCATGGCGCGCCGGTCGTGGTGAAGGCCGATGGGCTTGCCGCAGGCAAGGGCGTGGTCGTGGCGCAGGACGTGGCCGAAGCCGAGCAGGCGATTACCGACATGATGACCGACGGCACGCTGGGGCAGGCGGGCCACAGCGTGGTGATCGAGGACTGCCTGATGGGGGATGAGGTTTCCCTGTTCGCCTTCTGCGCCGGCGAGACCGCCGTGCTGATTGGCGCGGCACAGGACCACAAGCGCATTGGCGATGGGGATACCGGCCCCAATACCGGCGGCATGGGTGCGGTTTCGCCCCCCACCGGGTTTGGTCGCGCGCAGCAGGAAGCCGCCCTGGACCTGCTAGTGCGGCCCATGCTGCGTGAAATGGCGCGTCGTGGCACGCCGTTCACCGGCATCATTTTCGCGGGCCTCATGCTGACCCGGACCGGCCCGCAACTGATCGAATACAATGTCCGCCTTGGCGACCCGGAGGCGCAGGCCCTGCTGATCCGTCTGGAAAGCGACCTGCTGGCCGCCCTTGCCGCCGTGGCGCAGGGCAAGCTGGAACACACCGATATCCGCTTTTCCAGCCAGTCCTCGATAAGCGTGGTCATGGCCGCACGTGGCTATCCCGGCACGCCGGTGACCGGCGGCGTGATCCGCGATATCGCGGTGGCCGAGGCCATGCCGGACGTGCATGTATTCCAGGCAGGCACGAAACGGGATGCAGCGGGCGAACTGGTCGCGGCAGGTGGGCGCGTTCTGGCCGTCTGCGCCACGGGGGACACGCTGCAGCAGGCGCGGGACCGGGCGTATGAGGCGGTGAAGGTCATTGACTGGCCCGATGGCATTTACCGCCACGACATCGGCCTGCGCGCGCTCAACGCGCAGGGCTGAGCCGACACAGCCCTGCCGCAGGCTCCCCGGCATCCGGACGGATGGCGTGGCTGTTGCGGCAGACCTGCATTCCGTTGCAGTATTGCAACATACGTTTCCGCCTGAAAAGCCGCTGCCATGCCCCCCCGATCCACCCCTGTCCTGACTGAAGGCGAAGGCCTGCATGGCGCGGCCCGTGTCCGCGCGGTGACCGCCGTGGCGCTGTCGGTGCTGCTGGCGCTGCTGGACTACGCCATCGCCAACGTCGCACTCCCCACCATTGCGCAGGATATCCATGTCTCGCCCGCATCGGCGGTGTGGATCGTCAATGCCTACCAGTTGGCCAGCGTGGTCTCGCTCCTGCCCATGGCGGCACTGGGTTCGCGTATCGGCTTTGCGCGGCTGTGCCAGATCGGGCTGGCGCTGCTGACGGTAGCGTCACTGTTCTGCGCGCTGTCGCATTCGCTGCTCATGCTGTCACTGGCGCGCGCGGTGCAGGGCGTGGGTGGCGCCTGCATCATGAGTGTCAGCATCGCGCTGATCCGCTTCATCTATCCCCATGCCATCCTTGGTCGCGGCATTGCGCTGAATGGCGTGATGGTGGCGCTGGGCGTGGGGGGCGGGCCGACGGTGGCCTCCATCATCCTGACGGTCGCCACGTGGCCGTGGCTGTTCCTGATCAACATTCCGCTGGGGCTGACGGCCCTTGTGCTGGCGCTGGTTTCCCTGCCGCGCACGCCCATCAGCGCGGGTACGTTCGATGGGGTCAGCGCCATCCTGAACGTGCTGGCTTTTGGCGCGCTGATCATGGCGGGGGATTCGGTGGCGCACCATGCGGGCATGCCACAGGTCATCATGCTGCTGCTGACCGGGATTGTCGCGGGCTGGCTGCTGGTGCGCCGCCAGCGTGGACGCGCGCACCCCATGTTCCCGGTGGACATGCTGCGGATTCCGGCATTTCGCAGCGGGACGCTGATCGGGTTCGTCGCCTTTGTATCCTCGAACCTGTTCATGATCTCGTTTCCGTTCACGCTGCAGTCCATGTTTCATTACCCGCCATCCATCGTGGGGCTGCTCATGACGCCGTGGCCGGTCGGCATCATGGCCGTCGCCCCCGTCCTAAGCCGGCTGACGGACCTGGTTCCGGCCGCCATCCTGTCCTCGGTCGGGCTGTTCATGACCTCGATGGGGTTCCTGGCGCTCTATTTCCTGCCATCCCATCCGGCATGGTACGACATTGCATGGCGCATCACGATCGCGGGCATGGGGTTTGGTGTTTTCCAGCCCCCCAACAACCGCATCATGATGATTACCGCACCACCAGGCCGTTCGGGCAGCGCGTCGGGCATGGTGCAGATCGCGCGCCAGTGCGGGCAGGCCACGGGGGCCATGTGCGTGGCCATGGTCTTTGGCCTGATCGCGCATGATGCGGAACGCAGCTGTCTTGGTTTCGGGTCGGCTGTCGCCTTCATCGGCATGTTGTGCAGCGCCACCCGGCTGGTCAGCCGCCGTGCGGCAGAAAAAACTTCCTAACTAACTGTCTTAAAATAATAAATTTATAAAAAATAAAAGTTTTTGGATGCCGCCTTGTTTCAAAATGGCGGCGTTTTTGACGCTTTTTGGGGCCTGTTGGGAATTAACGCGAATTGATGATTGCGGCGGTGAGATAAATCATCGCTGCGAATGATCTGTCGGTCTTGTCGCTTCGCATGGCGATGCGCTTGAACAGGGCTCCATCGAAAGGTCGCCTGTCGAGGCGGTTCCGACGCTGGGGAATGACCACGCAGGCCCCTTGCGCGCGTATGGTGTCCACGATCCAGTGGACATCAAACGCCTTGTCGGCAAGAAGACCCTCGAAATCAGCCGGTTCAAGGAGAGGCGCCACCCCGACCGTGTCGTAATGCTGGCCGGGGATAAGCGTAAAGCGGACCAGATTGCCCAGGGCGTCAGTCATGGCGATGATCCTGGTGGACCATCCCGTCACACTGCGTCCTATCG
>NZ_CADP01000017.1 GCF_000285295.1 Komagataeibacter europaeus LMG 18890
GACGAGAGCGAAAAACCGCTCCACCTGATTGATCCATGAGGCCCCGGTCGGCGTAAAATGAACGTGCCAGCGCGGGCGCCTGGCCAACCAGTCACGGATCAGCTTCGTCTTGTGGGTGGCATAGTTATCCATCACCAGATGGATATCGAGGTCAGTCGGCACATTGGTTTCGATCTGGTCAAGGAATTTGCGGAATTCCGTGGATCGGTGCTTCGGATAACACTTTCCAATGATGGTGCCGGTGGCAATGTCGAGAGCTGCGAACAGTGAGGTCGTACCGTGGCGGGTATAGTCATGTGTCCGCCGCTCGACCTGGCCGGGCCGCATCGGGAGCATGGGCTGGCTGCGATCCAGCGCCTGGATCTGGCTCTTCTCATCCACGCACAGTACCAGCGCACGCTCCGGCGGTGCCATATACAGACCAACGATGTCGCGGACCTTCTCCACGAAGAGGGGGTCGTTCGACAGTTTGAAGGTCTCTGTTCGATGCGGCTGTAACCCGAACGCTTTCCAGATGCGATGGATCGTTGACGGTGCATATCCCACGGCCTGTGCCATCGAGCGCAGCGACCAATGCGTAGCACCGCGCGGGGTTTCTTCCAGTGTCCGGCGGATCGTCTCCGCGATTTCCCCGTCGCCGATCGAGCGTGGTGTCCCCGGCCGGGGTTCATCGTAAAGCCCGTCCAGACGGTCCGTCGCAAAACGCCGGCGCCACTTGCCAACCGTGTTGATGTCCGCGCCCATCAGGTCACGGATCGCCTTGTTCTCATGCCCATCGGCTGCGGCAAGGACAATACGGGCTCGCCGCGCAAGCGCCTGGCCCGTCTTGCGCGCCCTTGCCAGAGATTCCAGTTCCTGACGCTCCAATGCCGTCAGTTCAATCGCAACCGCTACACGTCCCATTCGATTACCCCTGCCATCAGGATAATCATATAAACTTCTCGATCAGGACACTAGGAACGCCGCCTTTTTGGAAAAGGCGGCGCCCGAAAACTTTTATTATTTCCATCTATGACAGCGATGTGCCGGTCAGCCGTTCCGCCACCTGCCACAGCCGCCGTGCGATGGTCAGGTCACGCGCGGCGGGGGGAATGAAGGCTTCGGCCACATGACCCCGCCGTTCGCCCCGGCCGCCGGGTCCGTAATAGCCGCCATCACGGGCTTCCGGCGCCATGGCGGCGAATTCGATGGGCAGCGCACCATGGGCGGCGGACTGTCCCATCAGGCGGAAGGCCCAGATCGCGCCAAAACGGGTCAGGCGTTCCTGCAGGCCCTGCTTTGTATTCAGGCGGCTGGCCGCGATGTCGGTCATGGCCCAGCCGGGATGGGCTGCGATGGAATGCAGCGGCCAGCCATGCGTGCGGGCCTGCCGGTCCAGTTCCAGCGCCAGGATCAGGTCCGCCAGCTTGCTTTGCCTGTAGGCGCGGAACGGGGCATAGCGGCGACGGCCCTGCAGGTCGTCAAATATGATCTGGCCCGTCAGCGCGGCAAGGCTGGCTACCGTGACCACGCGCCCGCCCTGCGGGGCGGCGCACAGCAGGGGACGCAGGCGCGCCGTCAGGGCGAAGGGGCCAAGGAAATTGGTGCCGAACTGCAGTTCGAACCCGTCGCGGGTTTCCAGGCGACGCGGCGTGCCCATGACACCGGCATTGTTGACCAGAATGTCTAGCCTGTCGGTTTCCGCCGCCAGTTCACGGGCAAATGTCGCGATTGAATCAAGGCTTGCCACATCCAGCAGCCGGAAGGTGGCATCCGCCCCCGGCGCATCGTGCTGTAGCCGGGTCAGGGCGGCCAGTCCCTTGTCGGGGTTGCGCCCCGCAAGCATGACCCGCGCCCCGCGTGAAGCCAGGCCCAGCGCCGTCTGGTAGCCAAGGCCACCGGTCGCCCCGGTGACAAGGGCAAGGTGGCCATCCATGCGGGGGGCCTGTTTGATGGTCCAGTGTCTGGTCATGTGTCCGCCTGTTCTCTGGATTGGTACATTTCCTTCCGGGCTTCGGCTTCCACCTGTGCCGTCAGGCGTGCTTCGTGCCGCCGCAGGAAAATAATGGCGCATACCATCATGATTCCGCCCCCGGTTGCGACTGCAATTCCCACGGGCCCGGAAATGCGCATGATCCTGTGGCCCAGGTAATAGGCGGCATAGGCGTATCCACCAGCCCATAATATGCCGCCGATCGCATTATATATCAGAAACCGGGACCACGGCATGCGGCTTGCCCCCGCCAGCAGGGCCACGAATACGCGCAGGATGGCAATGAACCGTCCCGCGCAGACAATGATCCCCCCATACCGCCGGAACAGGAAACGCCCGGTCTGGAGGCGTCGTGGCGTAAGCCCCACCTTTGCCCCATGGCGTTCCAGCAGCGGATAACCAAGCCCGCGCCCGATCAGGTAGCCAAGATTGTCACCCGTGATGGCACCGATGATGGCGGCTGTCGCCACCCATGCAATATCCAGCCGGTGGGTGGTGGCGCAGTAGATCGCGGCCGAAATGACAAGGGTTTCAGCCGGAAGGGGAATGCCCATGCTTTCCAGCATGACAATAACGCCAATCACGCCATAGCCGTAATGCTGGAAAAGATGTTCAAGATGCTGAAGCAGCGGACTACCTGTCACAAATGAAAAGAGTATGTAGGTTACGGACGACAGAACGTAAAACGCGGTGTGTGCAATTCCGATACCATTGGCACGCACAAATGGCAGGAGCAAGAACATGACCCAGTCCGGCACCAGCGGCACGACGGATACCGGAACACGCCCCTATGGCACATGGCCCTCACCCGTCAGTGCGGCGCTTGTGGCGGGAAAGACGGTTGCCCTGTCGGATGTGCGGGTGGATGGGCGTGACATCTACTGGATCGAGGGACGTCCGGCCGAGGGCGGGCGCCGTGTGCTGGTCCGTGCCCGCGCGGGACAGGTGGCCGACGTGACCCCTGCCCCGTTTGATGTCGGCACGCGGGTGCATGAATATGGCGGCGGGGCCTATGCCGTATGCCAGGGGATCATTGCGTTCAGCAACCGCCGCGACGGCAGCCTGTGGCTGGTGGAAGGGGGGCAGTCGCGCTGCCTTTCGACCGGGGCGGGGCTGTGGTATGCCGACCTGACATTCAGCCCCGACGGCCGTTTCCTGTTCTGCGTGCGTGAAGACCACCGCGCGCAAGACGAGGAACCTGCCGCCGCCATCGTGGTGCTGGACTGCACCGCAACGGTGGACCCGGCCTTCAACGGTGGCACGCCGCTGGTCATGGGACCGGATTTCCTGTCATCTCCCCGTCCCTCGCCCGATGGACGGTATCTGGCGTGGATCGAATGGGACCATCCGGCCATGCCATGGGATGCCACCCGCCTGCGTGTCGCCACCCTGCTGCAGGAAGGTGATGACCCACCGCGCCTTGCCGCCCCGTGGAGTGCCGCGGGCGACGATGGGCAGGCGGAATCGGTCATTGAACCGTGCTGGGACACGGCGGGACGGCTTCTGGCGCTGTCCGATCGCAGCGGGTGGTGGAATCTCTACCGGTTCGATACGACGTCCTCCTCTCCCGTGGCGCTGGCCCCCATGGAAGCTGAAATCGGTCAGCCGCACTGGGTGTTCGGGCTGCGCAGTTACGTGCCGCTGCACGATGGCAGCATCCTTGCCATGGTCATCAACGACGGTGATACCCGCATGGTTTCCATCCGTGACGGGGTGGTGATGCCGCTCGACCTTGGTCATCCCTCCGGCTGTCCGGTCCCGGTGGAAGGGGACGGGTTCGCATGGCTGGATGCGCCGCCCGATAACGCGGCCGCCGTGGTCCGCGGCCAGCCGGGACAGGTGCCGCAGGTCCTGCGCCGGGCGACGGAACTGCCGCTGTCGACGGATGATATCGCCCGCCCTGCCCCGATCCATTTCCCCCTGCCCGATGGTGAGGGCACGGGACATGCCTTTTTCTATGCGCCCGCCAATGCCCGTTATCACGGGCCGGAGGGGGAAAAGCCGCCGCTGGTCGTTGTCGCCCATGGCGGGCCTACGGGCCGGGCCAATCCGGCCTTTTCATTCAAGGTGCAATGGTGGACCAGCCGGGGCTTTGCCGTGGTTGATGTCAATTATGGCGGTTCAACCGGGTTTGGCCGCGCCTACCGGCAGCGGCTGGAACGGCAGTGGGGCGTGGTGGATGTGGATGACTGCATCGCCGCATGTCATTACCTTGCCACGACCGGGCAGGTTGACCCGGCCCGCATTGTCATAAGGGGCAGTAGCGCAGGCGGCCTGACGGTGCTGCTGGCGCTGGCGCGTTCGGATCTGTTCGCGGCGGGCACCAGCCTGTATGGCGTGACCGACCTGCGCGCGCTGGCGCAGGATACGCACAAATTTGAGTCACGTTATCTGGACACGCTGGTTGGTCCCTACCCTGCGGATGAGGCGACCTATCTTGCCCGCTCCCCCATAACCCAGGTGGCTGACATCAGGGTGCCGGTCCTGTTCCTGCAGGGGCTGGATGACCGGGTGGTGCCGCCAGCGCAGGCGGAATCGATGGTCGCGGCGCTGCGTGGGCGCGGGGTGCCGTGTGCGTTGTATGAATTTGAAGGCGAGGGCCACGGCTTCCGGCAGGAAGCCACCATACGCAGGGCATGGGAACTCGAACTGGCGTTCTACCAGCAGGTGCTCAGGCTGCCTGTCTCCCCTGCCCTGCATGTGGATCTGACGGCCCGGCAATCCGCAAAAACTGTTTGAACGGAAAAGAAGTTCTTGGTGAAGCTTTTTTCAAAAAGCTTCAAGGAATGCCGTCTTTTTGGAAAAAAGACCGCACCCAAAAAACCTTTATCACTTCAGACCTGACGCAAAACGGGCGTCCCGATCAGGGGACGCCCGTTTTTTAGTGATGCCGACCGTATGCAGCGGCGTCGGATATTATTCTTCTTCCTCGACAATGGCGGTATTGCCGCGTGTCGGGCGGAAGCGGCCCTCGCGCAGGGCTTCCTCGATATCCTCCAGCGAGGCCCCGCGTGTTTCGGGCACCATGAAATAGACGAACAGGACCGACAGCAGGTTCACCCCGGCATAGAACCACATCGTGCCACCCAGCGTAATCTTGGTGACCAGCGTCAGCGCCGTGCTGGTCACCAGCAGGTCACTGCCCCACAGCATGGCGGAATGCAGGCTGGTGGCGTTGCCGCGCATGGAAAGCGGGAACATCTCCGCCCCCAGCAGCCAGCCCACGACCTGGATGCCACCGGCGTTGAACACCATGAACAGCAGCATGAAGACAATGATCAGCCAGCTACCCATGCTGCCCGGCTGCGGGTGCAGCAGGAACATGATGCCAAGCCCGATCAGGCTGACCACGCTGCCCGGTCCCATGACCAGCACCAGCCTGCGGCGGCCGATGCGGTCGACGATGTTCGACCCCAGCACGGTCATGACCAGGTAGATGATCGAAATGCCAATGCTGGCCATCAACGCGGATGAACTGCCAAACCCCGCATCCGACAGGAAGGTCGGGGCATAGTAGATCATCATTTCCAGACCACCCGCCTGCGTGAAGAAGGCGACGCCAAGGGCGGCCACCAGGGCCGGACGCACCCACGGCTGGCGCAGGCCGCGCCAGCCGATGTCGCGTGGATCGGTTTCCTCGTTCGCATTGGCGTGGATACGGCGCATTTCGCGGCGGATATCGCGTTCGGAAGTGCGGATGCGCTGCAGCTGTTCCAGCGCGGAATCCAGGCTTTCATGTTCCGCCGCCCAGCGCGGGCTTTTGGGCAGGAAGAACATGGAAACGAACACGACCGCGGCGGGAATGGCGGCAATGGCCACCATCGGCCGCCAGCCCCACGCGTCACGCGCGGCAAAACCGATGATGTTGGCGGCAAAGATGCCGATGCCGATGGCGATGTTGAACATCGTGACCATGTGCCCGCGCTTGTGCGCGGGCGCCAGTTCCGAGATGTACATGGGCACCACCTGCGTGGACCCGCCAACCGCCAGCCCCAGGAACACGCGCGATAGGATCAGCGTGTACACATCCGGCGAAAAGGCGCAGGCTAGCGCGCCCAGCACGAAAATGGCCGTGACGATCATGATGGATTTGCGGCGTCCGTAATGTTCGGACATCCACCCGGTCAGCAGCGAACCCATCACGGCGCCCGCCAGAATGGCGGAGGCCACCATTTCCTGGTAGAAGCTGCTGAGGTGGAAATCACGCGTGATCAGCAGCAGCGCGCCCGAGACGATCCCGGTATCGTAACCATAGAGGCGGCCACGATGGCTGCGAGCCATAAGGTCTTGCGCGCGTTGGGGGAAATATCGATCTGGGACATGTCAGGCAACGGTTCCGTTGCCTGTGGCGTGGGATGCTGTGCGGGTGGGGTCTGGTTATTCATGCGGGTGCCTGTTCCTTCCTTCTTCTTATAATTCGTCCGTAACGGCCGGGTTCCCCGGGGCGGCATCAACCGTTCCGGGTGCGGTGGACCTGCAGGGCGGCTTTCATGCTGGCAACCTGACGCATGGCATCATGCAGGCGGCACCAGTCATCTGTTGCCGCGATGGGTTGCCAGATGGCTTCCACCGTCTCGACAGACATCAGGCACGCGGCCCCATTGTGGAAATACGGCTGTGACAGGTCGACGCCCCGTGCCGGTTCATGTTGCATGATCCGGTCGTGCAGGGGACGGAAACTGTCCTGCGTATAAAAGTCTCCACGCGGTCCTGTTATGGCACGTTTCTGGCTCTGTTCGCCACCATACCAGTCAAAAAATGGAAATTCAAATCCAATCTGGCTTTCATCCATGAAAGAAAAAAGACATTCGCGCAGATCGGTGGAGGATTTTCTTGAAATCTCCTTCAGTCCAAGCCGATTAAGCACTGAAATATCAAGAAAACGTTCATATCGTTCCCAGAAGTCATCAAAAATACTTTGGATTTTCTCAAGCGTGGAAAGGGAAAGCAGGCATTCCCCCAGACGGGCCACGTTCCACGTCATCGCCTCGGGCTGGCGGCCATAGGCATACAGGCCGGAATGATCGAAATAGGCGGCGGTGAAGGTCGGGTTGAACGTGGGCACGAACCGCCAGGGGCCGTAATCGAAACTCTCGCCGGTAATATTGATGTTATCGGTGTTGAGCACGCCATGCACGAAGCCCGCGGTCATCCACTGCGCGGTCATTTCGGCAATGCGGGTCGTGGCGGCGTCATACAGGGCGGCGGCAGGATCCGCGGCGCCAGCCAGGTCGGGGTAATAGGTTTCGATCACGTATTCCACCAGCCTGGTCAGGCTTGCACGGTCTTCATTGGCGACAAGGCGCTGGAACGTGCCGATGCGGATGTGGGAATGGCTCAGGCGGGCCAGCACGCATGACCGCGTGGGGGACGGTTCGTCCCCGCGATGCAGGCTTTCACCCGTTTCCACCACGCTCAGCGTGCGGGAGGTACGCACGCCTGCCGCATCCAGCCGTTCACTGGCCAGGATTTCGCGTATGCCCCCCTTCAGCGTCAGGCGGCCATCGCCGCCGCGCGACCACGGCGTGGTGCCGCTGCCCTTGGTGCCAATGTCCAGCACGCGGCCGTCCACGCTGTCCTCAAGCTGCGCGAACAGGAAGCCCCGCCCATCGCCAAGGTCGGGGTTGTACGACCGGAACTGATGCCCGTGATAGCGCAGGGCCAGTGGCTGCGGCAGTGATCCGGGCAGGGGGTCGAAATATCCGAAATGGCGTAACCATTCGGCATCGGTCAGCGTGTCCAGACCGATGCGGGGCGACACGTCATCATTACGGTAGCGCAGGATATGGGCGGGGAAGGTGGCGGCCTGCACCACGTCATAGAATTCATCTCCCAGCCGGCTGTGGTGGGTCAGGGGTGTGTAATGGTCGGAAAATGGCATTTGCATATACTTTACGTGTGATAATGAATTATTGCCGATCCGGACTGGCGGTTACCAGACCCAGGGGCTGACAGGCATGGCCATGCAGGCAGGCCGCAATATCATGCGGGCGAACGGCATCGACGCGGTCGGGTATCCAGTGCGGGGCATTATCCTTGTCAATCAGGCGGGCGCGTACGCCCTCGGTAAAATCCGGGCGTTGCAGCAGGTGGCAGACCAGCTGGAATTCCTGCTCCAGCACATGGTCCAGATCCGGCAGGTCGCGGGCGGCATGCCAGGCGGCCAGGGTGAGGCATAGTGAAAACGGGCACGCCCGTCCCATGGCCGTCAGGTCATCGCGCGCCCATGCGGCCGGATGGGCCTGCAGTCTGCGCAGCAGCTCGGGCATGTCCGGTGCATTGTATACAGGGGCAATGGCCGCCGTATCCGGCCCTTTGTCCATGGGGGGGCACGGTGGCAGGCTGTCCATTACCTGTCCTGCGGGCAGGTGGGTCAGGGCATGCCTTATGGCGTCCAGCGTGCCGGAAGGGGCCATCCGGTCGGCAAAGCCCGCGTCGATGGCCTGTGTCGCGTTCATCCGTCCCCCCGTCAGCGCAAGGCGCAGGCCGCTCAGCCCCGGCGCGCGCGACAGCAGGTAGGACCCGCCTGCATCCGGCGTCAGGGCAATGGCGGTTTCCGGCATGGCCAGGATGGCGCGTTCGGTCACGATCCTGTAGCGGACATGCCCGCCCAGCCCGATACCGCCCCCCATGGCGATGCCATCCATGAACGAGACCACCGGCTTGGGATATCCTGCCAGCACGGAGGCAAGGCGGTAGCTGCGCCGGAATGGCATGGCCCCCTCTTCCAGCCCCCCTGTTTCCAGCCGGTCGCGGATGGCGCGGATATCGCCCCCCGCGCAGAAGGCGCGCGGGCTTGCGCTGTCGATCAGCACGGTTTCGATCGCGGGGTCATCGCGCCATGCGTGCAGGCAGGTATCAAGGCATGCCAGCATGTCCATGTTCAGCGCATTGAGTGCTGTCGGCCGGTTGAGCGTGATGCGTCCCAGCCGGCCGGTATGGTTAATATGGATCAGTCCGGTGTCCATGGTGCTTCCCTGTGCTGTTTGCTGTGTTCAACCGGTACAGAATGCGCTACCCCCGCTATCGTCCGGCGTCACGGCTGCGTGCGGACCACAGGCATGCAACAGCTACTGAGGCATAAGCACCATGGGGATTGACGCCCTCACCTTTCGCAACGCCATGGCGCGGCTTGGCGCGGCGGTAAACGTTGTCACGACCGGAACACTTGATGATCCGGCTGGTTTTACGGCATCCGCCGTCTGTTCGGTCACCGATACGCCACCAACTGTGCTGGTCTGCCTGAACCGCAATTCACGGGTGCGCGAGCGTTTTCGTGTCGATGCGGCCATGTGCATCAATGTGCTTGCCGCCGACCAGCAGGACATATCCGGCGTGTTCGCAAGCCCGCTGGAACAGGCGGAACGCTTCCGTTCCGGCCACTGGGACACACTGACCACCGGCGCGCCGGTGCTGGATGAGGCCGTGCTGTCATTGGACTGCCGGATCGAACGCATTGTGGAAGTCGGCACCCACAGCGTCATGTTCGGCGCGGTGGAAAGCCTGCGCAACAGCAGTCCGCGTGGCGGGCTGATCTATTTCAACCGTACCTACCACATGCTGCCCCATGATGACGATAAATAGGCCGCTGGTTCCGGGTTAAGGAAAAATCCAGCCTTTTGCGCCATGACGGACCGGATGGACCGACAGGCGCAAGGAGGCAACGGCATGGACGACACACCCGGCAGGGCAGGCATGCGCACGGACGGGGTTCCTGTCTTGACGCTGCGTGGACTGATCTGGATACATGCTGGCCTTGCCCTTTTCGTGGCGCTTATGGCCATGTGGGCGGATCACCTGCCGGACTGACCCTGCCCGGGCTGAGATCGGGCGCGGAGACCATGCCGGTAACCGGACACAGGAGCACCAGAAGTGGCCCGCACGATACAGACGGCCGTAACCGGTCTGCCCGCCGGGGTGGAAACCCTGCTTGATCAGGCGGCGGCTGTATGTCTGGCGCGCGCCGTCAGGCTGACGGAAATCCGCAGGCTGGTGCTGGGGCTGGTTCTGGCGGCGGACCGGCCACTGGGGGCCTATGACCTGCTGGAACAGATCCGTGCGACCCGTGGCAGGCCCGTGGCGCCGCCTACGGTATACCGGGCGCTGGACTTCCTTATGGAACAGGGGCTGATCCACAAGATCGAACGCCTGTCCGCCTTTGCCGGCTGCCGGCACATGCTGGAATCCGGGCATGCCTGTCACGGGCATGTCCATGCCGCGCAGTTCCTGATCTGTGGTAAATGCGGGCGTGTGACGGAACTGGATGATCCCCATATCCTCAAGGCGCTGCTGAAGGTCACGCGGGCGCGTGGTTTTTCAGTCCGCCAGACCACCATAGAGGCGGAGGGCCTGTGCGCCGCATGCGCATGAAGGACCGGATTGACCACAACAGGCCGTAACGGCCCGTCATGGATGGGGCACGGACATGGTGCAACGCCGAAAGGGCCGTATGGCCGAACTGCCCTTTGCCGCCCCCACCCGCAGCCGGAAGCCCGGCAGGGCGCCGCGACGCACGACCGATGCACCGACCGCCCCGTCGGCTACGGACCAGCCCGACCTGTTTGCCGTACCCATGCCCGGCATACGGCATGTGCTGACCTACCTTGATATCGCGGCGATTGGCCTGGCCAGAGTGGATGTCCGCCAGTTACGGGCGGGGGAGGGGGCGGATGCATATCTGTACCATGTAACGACGCAGGCGGATCTGGAAACGATCCAGGCCCGGGGCACCATCGTGTTTTCACCGCGCGCGCCACTGGTGCTGACGGAACGCCCCGGGGTGCCACTATGGCTTGCAAATATGATGGAAGTCATGGAACCGGACGATATGGCAGGGCATATAGCAGAAATTCCGGTCGTTTTTATGGTAAAACGATTTGTAATGGATGAATTGCTGGAACATGATCCTGACCGGACGCGAAAATATGGTGTATCGTTCTTTCTACTGACCGGCCTTAACCGGCAGGAATAATCTGATCACCGGCAACAAAAAAAAGATCAAAGGACCGGCCTTAATGGAAAAACAGCCTGCAGCTAACGGATTTGACACGGCGCGTCTGCGTAATCTCATCATTGGCTGCCTTGCGGCGCTTGCCGGCCTTATGGCCGGGCTGGATATCGGAGTCATATCCGGTGCGCTGGACCTGTTGGCCCAGACATTCCATGCCAGCACGATGCAGCAGGAATGGATTGTCAGCGCCATGATGGGCGGCGCGGCCGTAGGTTCCCTGTGCGGTGGCTGGATGTCACACCAGATCGGGCGCAAGCATGCGCTGCTGGTGGGGGCGGCGGTGTTTGTGGTCGGGTCGCTGGCCTGTGCGCTGGCCTGGTCGATCCCGTCCATGATCGTGGGGCGGCTGATCATGGGGCTGGCGATCGGGGTAGCGGCGTTCACCGCCCCCCTCTACCTGTCCGAAATCGCCAGCGAACAGGCTCGTGGCGCCATGATCTCGACGTATCAGCTCATGATTACGGCGGGGATTTTCATCGCGTTCCTCAGCAACACCATGTTCAGCTATTCCGGTAACTGGCGCGGCATGTTCGCCGTTGCCGCCGTGCCGGGCGTGCTGTTCCTGATCGGTGTGCTGTTCCTGCCCTACAGCCCGCGCTGGCTCATGATGCGTGGCCGACGCAAGGAAGCGCTGGAAGTGCTGGTGGATTTGCGTGACGACCGTAGCGCCGCCATGCAGGAAATCCAGAATATCAGCCGCCAGCTTCAGCAGAAGCAGCGCGGCTGGAGCCTGCTGCGCAACAACCGTAATTTCCGTCGCTCCATCTTCCTGGGCATGACGCTGCAGGTCATGCAGCAGCTCGCGGGTGTGAACGTGGTGATGTACTACGCCCCCAAGATCTTCGCGCTGGCCGGTTACGTCGGCCCCGCGCAGCTGTGGTGCACCGCCATGGTGGGGCTGGTGAACATGCTGGCCACCTTCATCGCCATTGGTCTGGTGGACCGGTGGGGGCGCAAGCCCATCCTGTATACCGGCTTCATCATCATGGCCGTGGGCATGGGCTGCCTTGGTTTCATGCTGAACCGGCCCAACCTGGGGCAGACGGAACAGATCATTTCGGTCTTCATGCTGCTGATCTATATTTCCGGCTTTGCCATGTCCGCCGGTCCCCTGATCTGGGTTCTGTGTTCGGAGGTTCAGCCGCTGCAGGGACGTGACCTTGGTATTTCCATCTCCACGCTGACCAACTGGATCGCCAACATGATCGTGGGGGCGAGCTTCCTGTCGATGCTGCAATGGATGGGTAACGGGCCGACCTTCTGGCTGTTTGCCGTGTTCAACCTGTTTTTCGTGCTGGTGACATGGCGGTTCATCCCGGAAACGCGCGACATGTCGCTGGAAAAGATCGAGCAGCGTCTCATGGCGGGCCTGCCGCTGCGCGAAATCGGGCAGGGCAGGCCGCTGCCTGACAGCAGGTAGGCAGCAGGCCGCATGGCATCCGCACCGTGGTCGGCATGGTGAACGGGTGCAGCCTTTACGGCTGCACCCGTTTTTTATTGTCTGTCTGTCCCGGCGCAGTGGCCTGTCGTGCTGCAAGGGTACAGACCATTGGAAATGATTTCAGAATAAAGGTTTTTTGGGTGCCGCCTTTTTCCAAAAAGGCGGCTTTCTTCGAAGTTTTTGAAAAAAGCGTCACCAGAAACTTCTTTATGTTTTGGTGAATCTTTTGTGGTCGGTCCGTCCGACATCAACCCGCAGGCAGATACCTTTTTCAACACGGTTTCTATTGCGGGACATCTGCGCCTGTGGGGCTTGTGCGTCAGTCAGGCTGCCAGCCATCAAGCTGCAGGGCGACACCGGCCAGATACAGGCTGCCACATATGATGACGCGGGCGGGTGGGGCATCCGGTTCCGCTGTGGCCGCCAGATGCGTCAGGGCGGCGTGCAGGGTGGGACCAGCCGTGGCCCGGCCACCAGCCGCCGCAATGATGTCCGCCACGGGCTGCGCCAGATGCTGGTCCTTTTCCGCTACGGCCTGGATGGAGGCCGCATGCGGCAGCAGGGGCGACAGGAAGCCGGTGGCGTCCTTGGTCTGCTTCATGCCGATGACCAGATGGGTGGGACGATCCGCCCATTCCGCCATCACCTGTGCCAGTACCTCGCCCGCACCGGGATTGTGACCGCCATCAAGCCATAATTCCCAGTCCAGGGGCATCAGGGCCGCCAGGTGGCCGGACAGGCGCTGCATCCGCGCGGGCCAGCGTGCCTGGGCAATCCCCGCCCATGCCTGTTGCGGCAGGGGCAGGCCACTGGCGCGCAGGGTGGCGATGGCAAGACCCGCATTGTCGACCTGGTGCGCGCCACGCAGGCCGGGCAGGGGCAGGTCCAGCGCACCATGACGGTCATGGTAGCGCAGGCTTGTGCCATCTGGCGCGGGGGTGATGGACCATTCATGGTCCCGCCGCCACAGGGGGCTGCCGTGCGCGTGTGCCGTGCGGACAAGGACGTCCATGACCTCGGCTTGCTGGCGGCCGGTGGTTACGGGAACGCCGGGTTTGATGATGCCTGCCTTCTCGGTCGCGATTGCCCCCGGCGTATCGCCAAGGAAGGCCTCATGATCCATCGAGATGGCCGTGATCGCGCATGCTGCCGGGCGTTCAAGCACATTGGTGGCGTCATGGCGGCCGCCCAGCCCGACCTCGACAATCGCAAGATCGGCAGGGTGGCGCGCACACAGCATGAAACCCGCCGCCGTCAGGACTTCGAACACCGTAATGGGTGCGCCGGCATTGACCTGTTCGATGTCTTCCAGAACGCCCGCCAGTTCGCGTTCCGTCACGATCTGGCCCGCGATGCGGAAACGTTCGGTCACGTGGACCAGATGCGGCGATGTCAGCACATGCACCCGCCACCCCGCCGCTTCAGCCACGGCGCGCATCAGGGCGCAGGTGCTGCCTTTCCCGTTCGTGCCCGCCACGTGCACGACGGGCGGCAGGTGGCGTTCGGGGTGGCCAAGGCGCGCCAGCAGCGTTTCCAGCCGGGCCAGTGACAGGTCGATCAGGGCCGGATACAGCCGGTTCAGCCGTTCAAGTATCTGCCCTGTCCGGCCAACGAATTCCGGCCCGAGCGTGGGGGTATTCATGGGGAGCGCCCTTGTTCGGGGTCAGGCCGCGGGCCGCGGCGCGATGTGGCGGTAGTTGAGCTGCCCGATCAGCTGCCCGAGGGTTACGGGCAGGTCGCCGCGTTTGACCACCATGTCCAGCATGCCGTGTTCCAGCAGGTATTCCGCGCGCTGGAAGCCTTCGGGCAGCTTTTCGCGCACCGTATCCTCGATCACGCGCTGTCCGGCAAAGCCGATCAGGGCATTGGGCTCGGCAATCTGCACGTCACCCAGCATGGCGAAGGATGCGGAAACCCCCCCCGTGGTCGGATTGGTCAGCACGACGAAATAGGGCAGCCCCGCTTCCTTGAGCATCTGCACCCCCACCGTGGTGCGGGGCATCTGCATGAGGCTGATCATGCCTTCCTGCATGCGCGCGCCACCGGATGCGGTAAAGACGATCAGCGGCGACTGCTGCAGGATGGCAAGGCGGGCGGCGGCAAGGAAGGCCTCACCCAATGCCGCACCCATCGTGCCCGCGATGAATTCGAACGCCATGACGGCGACAACCGCGTTATGCCCGCCGATCTGCCCATGGGCCACGGCCATGGATTCATCAAGCTGGGATTTGGCGCGTTCATCCTTCAGCCGGTCCGTGTAGCGCTTGCGGTCACGGAAGGAGAGGGGGTCAACCGGCACCCTGGGCAGTTCGATGCGGGTATATTCCCCGTTGTCAAACGTCCATTCCAGCCGTTCGGGCACGGTGGCGCGCATGTGGTAGCCGCAATGCGGGCACACATTCATCGCCTTGCGCAGGTCCTTGGTCAGGATCATCTGCTCGCACGATTCGCAGTTGGTCCACAGGTTGTCCGGCACTTCCCGCTTGAGCAGGCTGCGGATCTTGGGACGGACATATTCGGTCAGCCAGCTCATGTTGCCTCTCCCTTAAGCTTTCTGGAGGCCTGTTCCATACAGGCAGATGAACGATTGGGCCAGATTGTCATTGCGGGGGCCATTGCGGAAAATCGCCTGTGAAATGTCCCGCAAACCGTAAGAAAGTTTTTGGTGAAGCTTTTTTCAAAAAGCCTCAGAAGGCGCCGCCTTTTTGAAAAAAGGCGGCACCCAAAAACTTTTGTTTTTTATCAATGTATTATTTTGAGACAGTTTTGCTTACGGCATGCACGGCATCCGCCAGCCCGCGCAGCTGTTCCAGCACCGCGGGCACGGTGCGGGCCGTTGCCCGGCCATCCGCATTCAGCGTGCCCTCAAGCGTGTTGAGCAGGGCGGACGCCACGACGGCGGCATCGGCCGCGCGTACGGCGTTTGCCGCCAGTTCCGGCGTGCGGATGCCAAAGCCGATGGCGATGGGCAGGTCGGTGGCACGGCGCAGGCGGGGCAGGGCATGGGCCAGTTCATCGGTGCTGGCGGTGCGTGTGCCCGTCACCCCGGTGATGCTGACATAATAGACAAAGCCCGATGCGCCGTTGAACACGACCGGCAGCCGGTCGTCCGGCGTTGTGGGGGCGACAAGGCGGATGATGTCCAGCCCGGCGGCAGCAGCCGGGCCTGCCAGCAGGTCGGCTTCTTCCGGTGGCATGTCGACGACGATCAGGCCATCCACGCCCGCTGCTTTCGCATCCACGCAGAAGCGTTCGGGACCATAGGCCTCGATGGGGTTGGTGTAGCCCATCAGGATGATTGGTGTCTCGTCATCGCCGTCGCGGAAGGCCGTGACCATTTCCAGCACGCGCTTCATGGTCGAATCACCCTTCAGCCCGCGTAGCGCGGCCTTCTGGATGGTCGGGCCATCGGCCGACGGGTCGGAAAAGGGCACCCCCACCTCGATCAGGTCGGCGCCCGCACCGGGCATGCCGCGCAGGATGGCAAGCGACGTGTCGTAATCCGGGTCGCAGGCTTCGACATAGGGGATCAGGGCGCCACGGCCCTGCTGGCGCAGGGTGGCGAAGCGGCGGGCGATGCGGCTCACAGTTTCACTCCCAGATGTTCGGCGACGGTGAAGATATCCTTGTCCCCCCGGCCGGAAATGTTGATGACAATGATCTGGTCCTTGCCCATACCGGGCGCGATCTTCGCGGCATAGGCGATGGCGTGGGCGCTTTCCAGCGCGGGAATGATGCCCTCGGTGCGGGTGCATAGCTGGAAGGCGTCCAGCGCCTCCTGGTCGGTCGCCCCAACATATTCGGCGCGCCCGATGTCACTGAGCCATGAATGTTCGGGACCAACACCGGGATAGTCGAGGCCGGCGCTGATGGAATGGGCTTCGGTGATCTGTCCGTCCGCATCCTGCAGCAGGTAGGTGCGGTTGCCGTGCAGCACGCCGGGCTTGCCACGCTCGATGGAGGCGGCGGTACGTCCGCTGTCCAGCCCGCAGCCCGCGGCCTCGACGCCGATCAGCCTGACTTCGGGGTCATCAAGGAAGGGATGGAAGATGCCCATGGCATTCGACCCGCCACCGATCGCCGCCACGATCGCATCAGGCAGGCGGCCTTCGGCGGCCACGATCTGTTCCTTGGTTTCCACGCCGATTATGGACTGGAAATCACGCACCATCTGCGGATAGGGGTGCGGCCCCGCCACCGTGCCGACAAGGAAGTAGGTGTCATGCACGTTGGTCACCCAGTCGCGCATGGCTTCGTTCATCGCGTCCTTCAGCGTGCCCGCGCCTGCGGTAACGGGCACGACTTCGGCCCCCAGCAGGCGCATGCGGAACACGTTGGGCTTCTGGCGCTCGACATCGGTGGCGCCCATGTAGATCGCGCATTTCATGCCGAACAGCGCGCACACGGTCGCGGTGGCCACGCCGTGCTGGCCTGCGCCGGTTTCGGCCACGATGCGGGTGCGGCCCATGCGGCGGGCCAGCAGGATCTGCCCCATGACGTTGTTGAGCTTGTGGGAACCGGTATGGTTCAGTTCCTCGCGCTTCATGTAGATTTTCGCGCCGCCAAGCTGTTCGGTCATGCGGCGCGCAAACCACAGCGGACTGGGACGACCGACATAATCCTGGAGATAATAATCCAGTTCACGCCGGAATTCGGGGTCCGCCTGCGCCGCCCTGTAGGCGTCGTCCAGCTCCAGCAGGAGCGGCATCAGGGTTTCGGCGACAAAACGGCCACCAAAAATTCCAAAACGGCCGCGACCGTCCGGCCCGCTGCGCAGGCTGTTGGCGCCTGCCTGTGTATCTGTTGCGCTCAACTTCGCTACTCCGCAAGAAATAGGTGCGTGGCTCAATGGTATCATCATGCAGCCGTCCCGGGCCGCGTATCAGGCGGTTCTGGACCGGATGGCGGTAAAATACCAGCCCCCTGCCGTATCGTGGAGCGTGTCATGATTTGACATGTTTGCTGTCGCATGATGGATGAACAACGACCCGAACCACAGAAAGACCGCCCATGTTTCTAGCCCATCGTCCCGGTGCCCCGGCCCGGACCGTTACGACTGCGGAGGATGCGGCCGGTGCGGCATGGCTGGACCTGCTCAGTCCCACCGAGGAGGAAGAAGCCCTTGCCGCCGAGGTGACGGGCCTGCGTGTGCCCACCCGCGCCCAGCTGGATGAAATCGAAAGTTCATCACGTCTCTTCATGGAAGGGATCGGCGTCTATCTTTCCACGCCACTGGTGCGCAAAACGCCGGATGACTTTTTCGTCTCCCCCGTGGGCTTCGTACTCATGCCCGGCCGGCTCCTGACCATCCGTTATACCGGGTTCAGCGCGTTTGACGTGGTTGCGCGGGAAGTGGCGGGACAGGCGGAGCCCCTGGCCGCCAACGAGGCGGGGATCATGCTGCTGGAAGCCATCGTGGACCGGCTGGCCGATATCCTGGAACATCTGGGGCAGGCGCTTGATGGCATGTCCAAGGACGTATTCCAGTCCGAGGAACCAAGCCAGGCGCAGGCGGGCGCGCTGCTGCGCAACATGCTGCGCCGGGTTGGCCGGTCGGGCGACCTGAGTTCATCCGTGCGCGACAGCCTGCTAGGGCTGGAACGGATTTCCATCTTCCTGGGGGAAAACAAGCGCCACGACCTGTCTGAACGGCTGCAGTCACGGCTGGCCACGGTGGGGCGCGATATCCGTTCGCTGAACGACTTCGTATCCCAGACGGCCAACAAGGTGCAGTTCCTGCTGGATGCGACGCTGGGATTCATCAGCATCGAACAGAATAATGGCATGAAGATACTGACCGTGGTCAGCTTTATTGGCGTGGCTCCCACGCTGGTAGCGGGCATCTATGGCATGAACTTCCATGATATACCCGAACTGAACTGGAAATACGGCTACTGGTATTCCCTTGTCCTCATGGCGGCGACGGTGGTGCTGCCGCTGATCTGGTTCTGGCGGCGTGGATGGCTGGGAAAATAGTTGTCATTGCCTGACATATCGCCTTCATGATTATTATATTATCGAATCATTTCAATGATTTAGGTTTCAATAACAAGGGAAACGAAATAAAAGAAAATTCATGAATGCCGGAGCGCGCGCGGATAATCGGCGCCTGCCCGGGTCTGCCGATGCCGGGGAGGAATAAAGGCCGTCATGAAACCGAACCGTACGCTGGGATGTTGTCTGGTCCTTGCCGGCCTGCTGGGTGGACTGCCTACCGTGGCGCGTGCGCAGGTTCATGTCTTTTCCGGCCTGCGGCATGACAGCAGCACGGGCCTTGCCCGGTGGCTGGGTTACATTACCCTGAGCGCACAGATCGAAGGCGGGATCATGGCCAATCCCGCACGCCCCCAGCCCGGTTACAATTATGGCGACTTCCTGGCCGACCATGCCAACCAGGTTCAGCTGAACCAGGCTGAATTCACGCTGAACAAGGCGATCGACCCGCACCGGAACACCTACCAGGTCGGTTTTACGCTGGAGGGCATGTACGGGTCGGATGCACGCTATTATCAGGTCCTGGGCATCAGTGACCGGGAATGGAACGCACGCTACCAGCTGATCCCCGCGCAGGCGCATATGGATGTCCACCTGCCGTGGCTGACGCGTGGCGGGCTGGACATGCAGGCGGGTATCCTGCAGGCCCCGATGGGGGTGGAGGGGCTGGATCCGACATCCCGGCCCTTTTACACGCTGGCCTATACATCCGAATATTCCGTGCCGTTCGAACATGTGGGCGCGATGTTCAACTGGCATGTGACACCCATGGTGGACGTGACATTCGGCATTGATACCGGCAACCAGACATCATTCGGGCATGCGGACAATAACAGCGCGCCAGCCGGGTATTTCGGTTTCAACCTGAATAACCTCGCTCATGGCAAGCTGCGCATTGTGGAACTGAGCCGTGTCGGGCCGGAAAATTCGTGGCGCGCCATCGGCCATTACGAAGCCGATCATACCCAGCGGTTCTGGAATGATATCAGCGCCTACTACCAGGTGAATGACCGGTTGAGCCTGACGGCGGAATTCAATTACCTGCATGACGAGGGCACGCGCGGCATTGGCGCGCGCGGGCAGTTTGCAGGCGTGGATGCGGAAAGTTTCGTAAGTTTCCTCAGCTACCGCATCAACCGCGACCTGACCTTCAATTACCGTGGCGAAATATACCGCGACAACAACAACGCCATGGTCGCGACATTCCGCGGGAACAATTCCTACATGGAAGCGCTGGCCGGAACGGGTGGGGCGGTCGTGCCCGGGCCGTCGGCCTCCAGCCATGGCACGACATATGGCGAAATGACGCTGGGTGTCAGTTACCGTCCCCAGCTTGGCCATCATATCGGGGTTTTCATGCTGCGCCCCGAAATACGGTTTGACCGTGCGCTGAATGGCACCATGCCGTTCAATGGCGGACGCAATAACGGCATGTTCACCTTTGGCGGGGATGCGGTCATCGGGTTCTGAACATGCGCGCTTCAGGCTGCGTCGTGAACGCATGCATCCATCAGTGCAGACGCGGCCAGCGCCGGTAGGGCGCGCGCGAATATTTTGTCATCATGACGCGTTACACGGGCGACGACAGTATAATCATCGCGATGAGGCCAGGGGGGCATGGCATAGGGATGTGTGTATGCTTGACGCCACGCGATTAAAGGCATATGGTCCGCATATTCCAGCGCATGCCATTTCGTGGCGGACCTGGGATTCCCACCTCTCAGTTAAGCTGCATCAAACCGCTTCATCAGAATATGGTCAGAGGCCCCTTATCGGCGCGCCTTCTCAAACTGATTGCTGGCTTCTCTTTTCCTTTCGTGAACTGCCCACTTATAGGCATATCCTGCATGCAACTCGCCGAACTCAAGGCCAAATCCCCAGCAGACCTTCTGGCTTATGCTGAAAGTCTGAACATTGAAAACGCATCTTCTCTTCGCAAGCAGGAGTTGATGTTCACGATCCTCAAGACGCTGGCTGACAACGATCAGGCCATCTATGGGGACGGTACGCTTGAAATCCTGTCTGACGGGTTTGGCTTCCTCCGCTCACCGGAAGCCAATTACCTGCCGGGACCCGATGATATCTATATCTCCCCCAGTCAGGTCCGCCGCTTTGGCCTGCGTACCGGTGACACGGTCGAAGGCCAGATCCGCGCCCCGCGCGACGGGGAACGGTATTTTGCCCTGCTGAAGGTCAACGCGATCAATTTCGAACCGCCCGAGGCGGTGCGCCAGCGGATCAATTTCGATAACCTGACGCCGCTCTACCCTGAACGCCGCCTGAAGATGGAAGTCGAGAATTCGGCCGTGGGGGGTGCTGCGGATGCACCAGCCAATGGCAAGGGGAAGGGCAAGACCCCGAACCGTGATTTCACGTCCCGCGTGATCGACCTGGTCTCCCCCATCGGCATGGGGCAGCGCGCGCTGATCGTCGCCCCCCCGCGTACCGGCAAGACCGTGATGCTGCAGAGCATCGCCTCCTCCATTTCCGCGAACCATCCCGAAGTGTTCCTGATCGTGCTGCTGATCGACGAGCGGCCGGAAGAAGTGACGGACATGGCGCGTTCGGTGCGGGGTGAGGTCGTGTCCTCCACCTTTGACGAACCGGCGACCCGGCATGTGCAGGTCACCGAAATGGTACTGGAAAAGGCCAAGCGCCTGGTCGAGCACAAGCGTGATGTGGTGATCCTGCTGGATTCCATCACGCGTCTGGCCCGTGCCTACAACACCGTTGTCCCGTCATCGGGCAAGGTGCTGACCGGTGGTGTGGATGCCAACGCGCTGCAGCGTCCCAAGCGCTTCTTCGGTGCGGCCCGTAATATCGAGGAAGGCGGTTCGCTGACCATCATCGCGACCGCGCTGATCGATACCGGCAGCCGGATGGATGAAGTCATCTTTGAAGAGTTCAAGGGCACGGGTAACTCCGAACTGATCCTTGACCGCAAGCTGGCGGACAAGCGTACGTTCCCTGCCATCGACATCACCAAGAGCGGCACGCGTAAGGAAGAACTGCTGGTCGATCGGGCCGATCTGGCCAAGATGTGGGTTCTGCGTCGTATCCTTGCCCCGATGGGTACTATGGATGCGATGGACTTCCTGCTGGACAAGCTGAAATACAGCAAGACCAACCACGATTTCTTTGATGCGATGAATACCTGATCGGGTTGCTATGTCGTGCATGACTGAAAAAACCCCGGCTGGAAGGCCGGGGTTTTTTGTTTTGAAAGGAAGAAATTTTTTGGTGAAGCTTTTTTCAAGTGGCTTCAGGAGACAGTGCCTTTTTGAAAAAAGGCGACACCCAAAAACTTTTATTATTTCTGAAACGCTTTGCTTATCTGGTGTGGATCAGGGGAGCAGGATCGTGCTGCCCGTGGTCCTGCGCGATTCAAGGGCAATATGGGCCTGTGCGGCCTCGGTCAGGGGGAAGGACTGACCGATACGTGGCTTGATGATGCCCTGCCGCACCAGTTCGAACAGTTCGTTGGCGGCATGCAATAGTGCGGGGCGTTGCGCGATATAGGTCGTAAGGGCCGGACGCGTCAGGTACAGGCTGCCATGGGCCGCCAGCGTGCCGACATTCACGCCCGTCACCGCCCCCGATGCATTGCCATAGCTGACCATAAGACCGCGTGGGGCAAGGCAGGACAGGCTGGTTTCAAAGGTATCGTGGCCAATGCTGTCATAGACGACCGGCAGCATGCGCCCGTTGGTCAGGTCGCTGACCTGTTTCTTTATCCGGTCCATGCCGATGATGACATCCGCCGCCCCGTTGGCGCGGGCCAGTTCCGCTTTTTCTGTCGTTGAGACGACGCCAATGACGCGTGCGCCCAGATGACGCGCCCACTGGCACATCAGCAGCCCCACGCCACCGGCGGCGGCATAGACCAGAATATCCTCGCCGGGCTGGACGCGATGGACCTCGCGCAGCAGCATGTGCGTGCTCAGGCCACGCAACATGATGGCGGCAGCGGTCGTGGCGGAGATGTCATCGGGCAATACCACCAGCCTGTCGGCGGCAATGGTGCGGAACGTGGCATAGCCGCCCGGGGTTGTGACATAGGCCACCCGCATGCCGGGCTGAATGCCTTCCACATCGGGACCGATGGCGGTTACGGTTCCTGCCCCCTCCATGCCCGGCACGGCGGGCAGGGCAGGGAATTTGTACAGTCCGGTGCGGAAATAGGTATCAATGAAATTGACCCCGATTGCTTCCTGGCGCAGCACCACTTCGCCTGCCGCCGGGGTGGGAACCGGAAGCGTTTCGGTGCGGAGGACATCAGGCCCCCCATATTCATGGATGCGGATGACGGTATTCATGTCCTGTAATCCCTGTTGGTGGGTAAGGGGTTATGGCAGCGGTGTTGCGGAGAAGGTTTCCAGGTCACGCAGGAACTGCCGGTCGCGCGCGCCTTCATCCCCAGGGTAGGTTTCGGGATCGTACCGGGGGCAGTCAGTGAAATCGATGCGGTGGCAGGGGATCAGGATGGGAATGGGATTTTCCGAACAGGCGCTGATGATGGTGTCAGTTGAAACATTGGCCAGACGTGCCGCATCCTGCCATGAAACCTGCTGCCCTACGGGAATGGTCTGCATGAACTGCCATGCGCGTAGCTGCTCGGGTGTGCCATAAGGGGCAAGGGGCAGGCGGCACAGGGTGACTTCCCCATCAAAATAGGCGTCCAGCCAGGCGCGGGATTCCAGCAGCAGCGGCGTTTCCTCCTGATCGCGGCCCCAGCCCCAGTCCAGCGCCACGATCTTTCCATCTTCGACGGAGACGGTCAGGGGCGCGAGTGGCGAATGCATCGAAAGTTGTGGCATGAGTCACCTTGATCAGGACAAAGAGGTGAACGATAACGCCGTTCCCGGGACTGACAAAATGATGATGACCACCATGGAGATGTTTGTGCAGGAAAGTGATCGTCATCCCCCCGTCATTTTCGCACTGGCCAGCGGCCTGTCCCGCGCCGCCATTGCCGTCATGCGGTTGAGTGGCCCGGGTACCGGCAGGATTGTTGAAAGCCTGTGCGGTCGTCTGCCAGCACCGCGTCGTGCTTCGCTGCGGGGATTGTGGCGACGGGATGGGGATGTGCCGGTCCTGCTGGATCGTGCGCTGGTGCTGTGGTTTCCAGGGCCGGAAAGTTACACGGGCGAAGATAGCGCGGAACTGCACCTGCATGCGGGACCGGCGGTCATCAGTGCCGTGGCCGATACGCTGGTGGCGCTGGGCGCACGGCCTGCCGAACCGGGGGAGTTCAGTCGCCGCGCCTTTACGCACGGGCGTCTTGATCTCATGCAGGCGGAAGGCATTGCCGATCTGATCGATGCCGAGACCGAGGCCCAGCGGCGACAGGCGCTGGCGCAGGTCGATGGGGCACAGAGCCGCCTGTACCAGCAATGGGCCGACAGGCTGCGCGTGCTGCTGGCGCATCAGGAAGCATTGATCGACTTCCCTGACGAAGAACTGCCCCCGGAAGTGGAGCAGGAACTGGTGAACGGCCTGCGTGTATTGCATGCGACCATGCAGGATTACCTGGCTATGGGCGAGGGGGCGGAACGCCTGCGCCGGGGGCTGGTCTTCGCCATTGTGGGGGAACCGAATGTTGGCAAGTCCAGCCTGCTGAATGCACTGGCGGGACGGGATGCCGCCATTGTATCCACCCGGGCGGGTACAACGCGTGATGCGATTGAAATCCGGGTTGTGATGGGCGATGTGCCGGTCACGCTGGTTGATACCGCAGGCCTGCGTGAAACCGATGATGAAATTGAAGCCGAAGGCGTGCGGCGTTCACTGTTTCACGTGAAACAAGCGGATTGCGTGGTGCATGTGTTTGCAGGTAATCCTCCATCATCCCGGCTGGAAGGGGATGGTGTACTGGTATGTAACAAGACCGACCTGTCACCCGCGCCTGATGGCGTAATAGGGATCAGCGTGCTCACGGGGGCGGGCATGGATGTGCTAAGGGATGTTCTGGCCGACAGGGCGCGTGCCCTGACCGCCGATCGCGCCAGCGCGCCGTTTACCCGCGCCCGGCATCGTGCCGCGATAGAGGAAACGGTACACCATATCGGTCGGGCACAGGCGATGGCATGGCCGGAAATGCGCGGGGAGGAAATGCGCCTGGCCATGCGTGCCCTTGGGCGCCTGACGGGGACGGTGGATGTGGAAGCCTTGCTGGATACGGTGTTTGGCCAGTTCTGCATTGGCAAATAGGGGAAGTGCCGGAATGAGTCGCGTATATGATGTGATTGTCGTGGGTGGCGGTCATGCGGGGTGCGAAGCCGCATCTGCCGCCACGCGCATGGGCGCGCGGACGATGCTGCTGACACATCGCCTGGATACCGTCGGCATCATGTCCTGCAATCCGGCCATTGGCGGAATTGGCAAGGGACACCTTGTGCGTGAAATCGATGCGCTTGACGGCCTGATGGGGATTGCGGCCGATCGGGCTGGGATTCATTTCAAGCTGTTGAACCGCTCCAAGGGGCCAGCGGTGCATGGACCGCGCGCGCAGGCGGATCGTTCGCTCTATCGTCAGGCCATACAGGACCTGCTGGCGCAGACCGAAGGGCTGGATATCGTCGAAGGTGCGGCAGGCGACCTGCTGGTCAGTCAGCAGGGCCGGGTGGACGGTATTGCCTGCGAAGATGGCCGCACCTTTGCCTGCGGTGCCGTGGTGCTTGCCACGGGCACGTTTCTGCGCGGGACGATCCATGTCGGGCATGACAGCCAGCCAGCAGGAAGGGTAGGGGACCGACCCGCGAATGCGCTGGGTGAACGTCTGGCTGGACTGGGGCTGCGCATGGGGCGGCTGAAGACCGGCACACCGGCCCGCATCGCGCGCGACAGCATCAACTGGGACGTCCTGGCGGAAGACCGGGGCGACGCCGTGCCGGAACCGTTCAGCCGCATGACGGATGCCATTACAAACCCCATGGTATCGTGCCGTATCACGGCCACCACGCCGCGCACGCATGAGATCATACGCGAAAACCTTCAGCTCTCCGCCCTGTATGGCGGGGCGATATCGGGGCGGGGGCCGCGCTACTGCCCGTCGATCGAGGATAAGGTCGTGCGGTTCGCGCAGCGTGAGTCCCATCAGATATTCCTTGAACCCGAAGGTCTGCCCGGCACGCCCGATGGGGAACTGGTCTACCCCAATGGCATTTCCACCAGCCTGCCTGAAAACGTGCAGGTGGAAATGCTGCGCAGCATCCCCGGGCTGGAACAGTGTCGGATCGTCAGGCCGGGTTACGCGGTGGAATATGATTACGTGGATCCGCGCGAACTCGCGCCCACGCTGGAACTGAAAAACATGCCAGGTCTGTTTCTTGCCGGTCAGATCAACGGTACGACCGGGTACGAGGAAGCCGGGGCGCAGGGCCTGCTGGCTGGTGTCAACGCCGCCCGCTGTGCTGCGGGGCAGGAAGGTGTGACCCTTGACCGTGGGGATGCCTATATCGGTGTCATGATCGATGACCTGACCACGCAGGGCGTGTCCGAACCCTATCGCATGTTTACGTCCCGCGCCGAGTACCGTCTGACCCTGCGGGCGGATAATGCCGACCTGCGGCTGACCCAGCGTGGACTGGAATGGGGCTGCGTAGGGAGCGCGCGTGCACAAAAATACCGTATGGACCGCGCCGCGATCGAGGCCGCAACTGAACGTGCCCGCAACGAAACCTATAACCCGGATACCCTGCGCAGGGCCGGGGTGAATGTTTCGGCTGATGGGCGCGCGCGCTCGCTTTTGGATGTGCTGGCAACGGATGCATCGTCCGAAACACTCGCCCGGATCGCACCATGGTTTACTGACCTGCCACCCCGCGTGGCCCAGCATCTGGCGACCGAGGCCCGTTACAGTGGCTATATTTCCCGGCAGGATCGTGAAATCCGCCAGCTTGCCAGCGAGGGGCGCATGGCCCTGCCGGTGGATCTGGATTATGCCCGGGTTGGTGGCCTGAGCACGGAAATGCAGGAACGGCTGTCACGCGTCCGGCCCGTGACGTTTGGCGCGGCACAGCGTATTCCCGGCATGACGCCATCGGCGCTGGTCGCCCTGCTGGCGCATGTGCGGCAAAGGCAGGTCGCGGTATGACGGACATGCCCGATGTTTCACGTGAAACACATGACAGGCTGGAACGCTATGCCGATATCCTGCTGCGGTGGAACCAGCGGATCAATCTTGTCTCGCCCCATGATCTGCCACATTTATGGTCGCGTCATATTGCCGATAGCCTGCAACTGGCGCGGCTGATTCCATCTGGTTCCACAAGTCTGGTGGACATGGGATCCGGTGGCGGGTTTCCCGGCTTGGTTATTGCATGCGCCACGGATGCACGGGTGACATTGATCGAATCGGATCAGCGCAAGGCTGCCTTCCTGCGCGAAGCCGCACGGGTGGCGGGTGTGCAGGTCCGTGTCTGCGCGCAGCGACTGGAGGTTGCCGACGTGCCGCCCGCACAGGTCGTGACGGCGCGTGCGCTGGCGCCCCTGTCGCGCCTGCTGGAATGGGGTACGCGCTTCCTGCAGCCCGATGGCTTCTGCCTGTTTCTGAAAGGACGGAATGCGGAAGATGAACTGACAACAGCCAGCGCCGACTGGCACATGGCGACAACCCGGATTCCAAGCCGTACAAATACGGATGGTGTGATTCTAGAATTGAGCGATATCAGGCGTGTCAGAGACCACAACAATGAATGATACGGGAAGCGGGCTTGCATCTTCCCCCCGCATTATTGCGCTGGCCAACCAGAAGGGCGGTGTGGGCAAGACAACCACGGCCATCAATCTGGCGGCGGCTCTGGCGACATCGGGGCTGAAGGTCCTGCTTGTCGATATGGACCCGCAGGGCAATGCTTCGACCGGACTGGGCGTGGGTTATGATGCCCGCCGCAGCGGTACCTACGCCATGCTGGAAGATGGCGAACGGGCTGCCGCCGTGGTGCAGCCTAGCGCCGTGCCCGGCCTGTCGCTGATCGCGGCGGATACGGAACTGGCCGGGGCGGAACTGGAACTGGTCATGTCCGACCGGCGTGAATACCGACTGCATGAGGCACTGGCGCAGGTCGGGGCGGACTATGATGTCATCCTGATCGATTGCCCCCCCAGCCTCGGCCTGTTGACTCTCAACGCCCTTGTGGCGGCGCAATCCGTAATCGTGCCGTTGCAGTGTGAATTCTTCGCGCTGGAAGGCATCAGCCAGCTGGTGCGGACCGTCAACAGCGTGCGGCAGTCACTCAATCCGGCGCTGAAACTCGATGGCATCGTGCTGACCATGTACGATCGGCGTAACAACCTGTCGGAACTGGTGGCGGAGGATGCCCGCAGCTTTTTCGGGGACAGGGTGATGGAAACCCTCATTCCCCGCAATATCCGGATTTCCGAGGCGCAGAGCCATGGGCAGCCGGTAATGAATTACGACCAGCGTTCGTCCGGCAGCCTGGCCTATCAGGCCCTCGCCACCGAAGTCACGGACCGTCTGGGGCTGCATGCCGTAACGAAAGGGAAGGCGCGCTGATGAAAACCAAGAAGGATGCCGGTCGCCCCCGTCTCGGTCGCGGACTGGCTGCCCTGCTGGGTGAACAGGTCAACATGCTGCCTGCCGCACCGGCGGTGGAAGCACGCAAAACGCCCGAAACCATTTCCAGCCTGCCGGTTGATGTAATGGAGCCAGGTCCCTTCCAGCCACGCCAGCAGATGGAGCCCGGCGCACTGGATGAACTGGCCAGTTCCATTCGCGTGCGTGGCATCCTGCAGCCCATCCTTGTGCGGCCGCATCCGGGGCGTAAGGGGGTATACCAGATCATTGCGGGGGAACGCCGCTGGCGTGCCGCGCAGATTGCGGGCCTGCATGACGTGCCCGTTCATATCCGCCCGCTGGAGGATGGGGACGCCATGGCGGCGGCACTGGTGGAAAATCTCCAGCGTGCCGACCTCAATGCCATTGAGGAAGCCGAGGGCCTGCAACGCCTGCTGGATGATTATGACCTGACGCAGGATGAACTGGCCAGTGCAATTGGCAAGTCCCGTCCACACGTGGCCAACATGGTGCGCCTGTTGCAGTTGCCGCCGCCCGTGCGTGATGCCGTGCGTCATCAAAGCCTGTCGGCGGGACATGCCCGTGCCCTGCTGGCACATGACGATCCCGTTGCGGCGCTGAAGGTCGTGCTGGCGCAGGGCCTGAATGTCCGGCAGACGGAAGCCTTGGCCAGGCAGCAGGAGCGCAAGGCTGCTGCTGCGCGTGACAAGGCGGAAAAAACAGCCCGCAATCCCGAAATTGCTGCGCTGGAACGTGACCTTGCCACCAGGCTGGGGCTGAAGGTGCAGATTGCCTTTGACGGCAAGGGCGGCAGCATCCGGATTGATTACCGTTCGCTGGAACAGTTTGATGGCCTGCTGCGGCTGCTGCAGCAGTAGGAATTTCAAAAAAGTCAAAAATTCCCCTTGTCAGACAATCAGGTGACTGCTAGAAGCCCTCTCACCCGAGCGGGTAACCCTGTGGGCGCATAGCTCAGTTGGTAGAGCAGCTGACTCTTAATCAGCGGGTCCAAGGTTCGAGCCCTTGTGCGCCCACCATAGGGTTTAACAGGATTACAGAAATCCCCATCATGGCATCGCCGGTGGGGATTTTTTGTATTATGACCCCGGCGAGCCATCGGGCAATGGCACATAGTAACGTCGTCATTCCTTTTGACCGGAGATTTCTTTAAGGGCTGTTTCAAAATAACCCGTCGATAAAAAGTAATGAAAGTTTTCGGGTACGTTCCTTCTTCAGCAGGACGGCGTTCCCAGAAGCTTTTTGAAAACAGCTTCATCAAAAACTTTCTTGCTGACCTGCGGGATATTGCGTGAGCAGACTTTTGAAACAGTTTCCGGGGCAGGCGGCATGACATCCCATTTACCCCTGATCGGGGTCACGCTGGACAGCGAACCGCCCGCAACAGATGACAGGGCCGGGTATTCCCGCTTCCCATGGTACGCGATCCGCCAGAACTACATGGACATGATTGCGGCCTGTGGTGGTTTGCCGGTCGCGCTGGGCCATGACGCGCGGCAGGCGGCGGACATGGTCGCGCGGCTGGACGCCCTGGTGGTGACCGGTGGCGCGTTTGATGTGCCGCCCGATCTGTACGGCGCATCCGGCCAGCATGCCAGCGTGCAGACCAAGCCCCGGCGTACGGCGGCGGAAACGGCCCTGGTCCATGCCGCCATGATACGTGGCATTCCTGTTCTGGGCATATGTGGCGGCATGCAGCTTCTGGCTGTCGTGCTGGGGGGACGGCTGGTACAGCATATTCCCGATACCTATCCGGCAGCCCTTGCGCATGAGCAGCCCAATCCGCGTGATGAACCGGGGCATGAGGTGGACGTGGTGGCGGGCACGCATCTGGCGCGGCTGGTGGGCCGGAGCCGGCTGGCGGTGAATTCGTCCCATCATCAGGCGGTAGGGGATGCAGGACGGGCGGTAATCTGTGCTACAGCGCCTGATGGGGTTGTCGAGGCCATTGAACTGCCCGGCCATCCATTTTGCATCGGGGTGCAGTGGCATCCGGAATTTGGCATATCGGCAGGGGACCGTCTCCTGTTCGAAGGGTTGATCGACGCTGCGAGGCAGACACGAACATGACACAGGACCATTCCCCCCCGTCTACCCAGGAACGGGGTGACCGTATTGCCAAATGGCTGGCCCGGTCCGGCGTTGCCAGCAGGCGAGATGCGGAACGCATGATTGCCGAAGGCCGGGTCAGGCTGAATAGCGCGGTCGTCACTCATCCGGCCACGTTCGTTGATGCGGGCGATATCGTTCAGGTGGACAACACTGTGGTCAGCGCGCCAGACCGCACGCGGCTGTGGCGGTACCACAAGCCCGATGGTCTGGTGACAACCCACCGCGACCCCGAAGATCGTCCGACCGTGTTTGATTCCCTGCCACCGGGACTGCCGCGCGTCATCAGCGTGGGGCGGCTTGACCTGAACAGCGAGGGCCTGCTGCTGCTGACCAATGATGGCGAACTGGCCCGCAGGCTGGAACTGCCCAGCAATGGCTGGATACGCCGTTACCGCGTGCGTGTATTCGGGGTGGTGGACGAACGGATGCTGGCCTCCCTTGCCCATGGCAGTGAATTCGAGGGCGTGCGCTATGGCCCGATCGAGGCACAGCTGGACTCCGCCAAGGGGGACAATGCGTGGCTGACCGTCTCCCTGCGCGAAGGCAAGAACCGCGAGGTCCGCAAGGTCATGCGGGGGCTGAACCTGCACGTCAGCCGCCTGATTCGCACCTCATATGGTCCGTTCCAGCTTGGTACGCTCCAGCGTGGTGAACTTGAGGAAGTGACCGGCAAGGTCATTCGTGAACAGGTGCCCGGCCTTATGCCAGCCAAGTCACAGCGCAGGGCGTAATGCGTATCATCGCGGGTGAATGTCGCGGCCGCATCCTGCATGCGCCACCGGGACAGGCCACACGCCCCACGGCGGACCGTGTGCGGCAGGCGCTGTTTGACACGCTGGCCCATGCTCCATGGGCGGGGATGGACCTTCTGCGCGGCGCACGCGTTCTGGACGGATTCGCAGGGACCGGGGCGCTGGGGCTGGAAGCCCTGTCACGTGGCGCCGCCACTGCCGTGTTCGTGGAACAGAACCGCGCTGCCCTGCGGGTCCTGCGTGAAAATGTCACGGCCTGCGGCATGGATGGTCGCGCCATGATCCGTGCGATGGACATGCTGCGCCTGCCTGCGCGTGGCGCATCTGGTCCGGTGGATCTGATTTTTCTGGATCCACCCTATAACCAGGACCTGCCCGCCCGCGCGCTGGCGGTGCTGGAACGCGGCGGCTGGCTGCATCCCGCGACCCTGGTGGTGGTTGAGACGGCGGCGGCGGAACCGCCCCCGGTTGCCGCTGACCGGCTTCTGCTCGAACGCAGGCATGGGGCCGCGTGCCTGTACGCATGGCGACATGGCCCGGACGACGCGGCATAATTGATTGCCGTATTTTCGCCAGCGGCCTTCTGTCTATGGGGTGGACGGGGTTATAGTGGTGCCGTTTGACGGAAATGACGGATGTAAAGTGCGATGGTCATTTCCCTTGTGCGTTCGGTCCCTGCGGGCATGCCCATGCCGGGGCCTATGATCAGGATATGGATTTTTGGCGATTTTCAGCCGTTTTGTCCCTGACTCGCTGTCCTCTGGCCCGGTGCGGTCGCGCCTGCGCGACCGGTTGACCGAAGCGGGAGGACTGGGGTTGTGGAGTCTGGCGCTGTGTCTTGCCATCGCCTTATGGAGCTATGATCCCCGCGACCCGTCGGCCAATACATCCAGCGCACAGCCGCCGGACAACCTGCTTGGCCGGCCGGGCGCGTACATGGCTGATTTCATGCTCCAGAATTTCGGGATCGTGGATGTCCTGGCCATTTTCTGCCTGCTGGCATGGGGATGGCGGCTGATCCGGCACCATGGGCTGGCATCGGCCCTGCTGCGCATCATCGCACTGGTCTGCGCGCTGCCGGTCATCGCGGCGGACATCGCGGCCGTGCCCCTGCTGCTGCCCACGCTTCAGGCCCCGCTATGGCCAACGCAGGCCGGGCCGGGTGGGGCGGTCGGCCTGTCGGTGGCGCATATGTCCATTCAGGCCGCCACCGTTTTCGTCGGGCGGGGCGGGCCGCTTGTTGTCTGGCTGCTGGGGCTGGTGCTGGGGGGGCTGCTGCTGCTGCTGGCCCTTGCCCTGTCCCTGTCGGAATGGCGGGGCATTGGTCGCGGGATCAGGGTCCTGCTGCGCCAGCCCATGGCCCTGGCCATATGGCTGCGTCGGGTAACGGGGGAAAGGACGCAGGCCCGGACCGTGGCGGATACGGCCCCGTATTCCGGTGGGGGAAGGGTAGTGCGGGATCCGTCTCCCTTCCACGCGCCACTCATGGATACGGGCCATGAAACGGGGGCGGACCCGGTACCGGCCACGGGGCATGCGGCGTCCGGCACGGCCATGATGCCCGTGGCCGAGCCGCAGGCGGTCAGGCCGTCGGGACAGAAGAACATGCCCGCGCCCACCACAAAGCCGGAAACAAAGCGGCCAGCACTGGGTGGACGCAAGGCGGAGGGGGGCAAGCCCGCACAGGTTTCGCTGCAGACCAGCTGGATGCACCCGCCAGGCATGGATGAGGAAATTACCCAGCCCCTGCTCATGGATGGCCCCGCGCCGGTATCGGACCAGGTGCCGTGGCATGAGGATACCGACGCACACGATACCCGGCCCGTCATTGCCGTCCCCCATGATGACGGTCTGCCAGTAGCGGCAAAGGAACCCGCGCGCCCGACGCTGCTGTCGCGCTTTTTCTCCGGCGCGGGGCGGACGGGGACGGCAGAGGAACCGGTGGCCAGCACGTCGGATTATGTCCCCGCTGCGCCCGTCGCCCCCCCGGCAGATACCTATACGCCCCCGCCACAGCCGGAATGGCAGTTCCCGCCGCTGTCGCTGCTCAAGCCCCCGCCATCGAACGAGGCCACCAAGCCGACCGAGGAACTGCTGCATGCCAATGCCACGCAGCTTGTCACCGTGCTGTCGGAATACGGGGTGCAGGGGGAAATCGTCGCCTATCACGCGGGCCCGGTCGTAACCTTGTATGAACTCCAGCCCGCCCCCGGCATCCGGGCCGCCCGCGTGATTGGCCTGGCCGATGACGTGGCGCGGTCCCTGTCGGTGCTCAGCGTGCGTATCGCCACCGTGCCCGGTCGCAACGTGATCGGGATCGAGGTACCCAATACAAGGCGCGAGACGGTCTATTTTTCCGAACTGCTCATGGATCCGCAATGGGCGCATTCCCGTGCGCGCCTCAACCTTGCGCTGGGCAAGGATATTGCGGGCGAGTCGGTTTACAGTGACCTCGCCGCCATGCCGCACCTGCTGATCGCGGGCACCACCGGGTCGGGCAAGTCGGTGGGCGTGAATTCCATGATCCTGTCACTGCTCTATCGTCTTTCGCCCGAGCAGTGCCGCCTGATCCTGATTGACCCCAAGATCCTTGAACTCTCGATCTACGAAGGCATTCCCCACCTCATGACGCCCGTGGTGACGGAACCGGCCAAGGCGGTCGCGGCACTCAAATGGGCCGTGCGGGAAATGGATCGCCGTTATCGTGGCATGGCGCACCTGCAGGTGCGTAATATTGCCAGCTACAACGAACGCGTGGCCGAAGCGCGTGCGCGCGGGGAAATCGTGACCCGGCGTGTACAGACCGGCTATGACCCCGAAACCGGCAAGCCCACGTTCGAGGAACAGCAGCTTGCCCTCGATTCCCTGCCATATCTCGTCATCGTGGTGGACGAGATGGCCGACCTCATGATCGTGGCGGGCAAGGAAATTGAAGCCCTGCTGCAGCGTCTGGCGCAGAAGGCGCGTGCTGCGGGCATTCACCTGATCCTTGCGACCCAGCGCCCGTCGGTGGACGTGATTACCGGCACCATCAAGGCGAACTTTCCCACCCGTATCTCTTTTCAGGTCATCAGCAAGTTCGACAGCCGCACCATCCTGGGCGAGCAGGGGGCCGAACAGCTGCTGGGGCGCGGGGATATGCTGTTCATGCAGGCAGGCGGACGGATCACACGTGTCCATGGCCCGTTCGTGGATGATGGCGAGGTCGAGGCCGTCGTTGCCTTCCTGCGCACGCAGGGGGAACCGATCTATGATGACGACGTCATTTCCCCGCAGGAAGAAGACAGTTCCGGCAAACCCTTCGCCGCCCCCGCCGGCGGGGCGGAGGAAGACGGCCTGTTCGCGCAGGCGGTCGAGGTCGTGGCGCGTGAAGGCAAGGCATCAACGTCCTTCATCCAGCGCCATCTGTCGATCGGCTATAACCGTGCGGCCAAGATCATCGAGCAGATGGAAAAGGAGGGCCTGGTCAGCGAGGCCAACCATGTCGGCCGCCGTGAAGTCCTGATGCGCCGTAATACGGAAGACGAATGAAACCCCACGCCATGCAGCGCGGGGCAGGGCAGGCACCTGTTGCCCTGCCATTCACGGTCCTGTACCGCGATAACCGGCTTGTGGTGCTGGACAAGCCGCCGGGCCTGCCGGTCCATCCCGGTCGCGCCGGTGGCGTCAGTGTCGAGGACTGGTTTCCCGCCCTGTCGCGGCACCGGAACGGTCCATGGCTTGCGCACCGCCTGGATCAGGATACATCGGGCTGTCTGGTGATCGCCCTGCGCAAGCAGGCACTGGTGGCGGTACAGGCATGTTTCGCGGCGGGACAGGCGCGCAAGACCTACTGGGCCATCGTGCAGGGTACGCCCGGGACGGCGCAGGGCGTGATCGATACGCCGCTTGCGCGGGTGGAACAGGGCAGGCAGTGGCGGATGCAGCCGGTAAAGACCGGTGGTCAGCCCGCCCGGACGCGCTGGCGTGTGCGGGGGACGGGGCATGATGGCGCGGGCCAGCCCATAACCTGGCTGGAACTGGTTCTGGAAACCGGGCGTACCCATCAGGCCCGTGCGCATTGCGCTGCGATCGGGTGTCCCATACGTGGTGACACGCGCTATGGCGCACGCGACGCGGGGGCGCTACACCTTATGAGCCGGAGCATCCATCTGCCACTGGATGTGCCCGTGCACGCCACGGCCATGCCACCGGAGCATATGCGCCGTATCATGGATCAGGCTGGCTGGACCGTGCCACCTGACAGCGTGGAAAAGGAAGTGACACGGTGTTCGCCCACACATTGACGCAGGAACTGCTGCGTGTTCTGGAACGACCGGACCTGCGGGTGATTGCGGGCGAACGGCAGATCATGCTGGATCCCACGCTGGACCTGCCCTTTCGTGTCCAGCCCGGCGGGGCCATCGTGCTGGGGCTGCCCGCGCAGGGACAGCAGGAAGAAACGGCCTTTTTCCTGCGGCACGCGCTGGAACTGGCCCCGCTGCTGGAAATCGCGCCGCACAGGGCCCTGTGCGCAGCCTTCTGTGCCGCGCGTACGGCAGCCCTGTTCTGGTATCTTGATACCGGCCGCTCGGATGCCGATGCACCGGCGGCATGGGTACCGCAGATGGCAGCGGCGCAGGTGCCCTCCGCCACGATCCTGCAACAGATATGGTCTGCCCTCGCGCCCTTGCAGCCCGCCCTGTCGTTGCCGGACGGATCGGGGCCCTTTGGCGCGCTGCATGACGCCCTGTGTGCCCTGTGGCCCATCCTTGGCCCGACCGAAAGCCTGATGGCCACGGGCGGCGACGCCCGTCTGGCCGTGGACCCCGCGACGGGGCTGAACCATTACGGCTGTTCGCACCGGCCCCGGCCATGGGCCATCACCTTTGCTTCCTCCACCGCGTCATCGCTGTCCGAACGGGGCTTTGCCGGGGCGGAAACGGCGCGTCTGTCCCTGCTGGCCGGTGCATTGCACGGGCGGGGCGAGAACGCCGCGCGGACGCTGGATGGAGATATACAGGCCCGTATTGCCGCACATTTCGGCCTGGAAGCAGATGAAGGGGTCGTTCTGGCCCCATCGGGCACGGATTGTGAACTGTACGCGCTGGCGCTGGCCGCCCTTGCACCCGGTGGCCGACCCGTCAGCAATATCCTGCTTGCGCCGGAGGAAACCGGCAGCGGCGTGCCGCTGGCCGCCATGGGATGTCATTTCGCCAATGATACCGCCCTTGGCCATTCCGTGACACGGGGTGCGCCCATCGCCGGTTTTCCCACCGATACGCTGGTGGTAAACGTGCCGATGCGCGATGCGGCGGGCCATGTGCGCCCGGCGGCGGATGTCGATGCCGAGACCTGTCGCCTGACCCATGAAATGCGCGCGGCGGATCGGCATGTGCTGCTGCATCGGCTGGACCTGTCCAAGACGGGGCTGCTGGCGCCGGGACTGGCCGCACTGGAACAGGCCTGCGCACCGGTTGGTAGGTCAGAAGATTGCCCCGACGTGGTGGTGGATGCCTGTCAGGCCCGGCTGGACCCGCTGCGGGTGCGGGATTATCTGGATCGGGGCTGGATGGTCATGGTCACCGGGTCCAAATTCTTTACCGGCCCGCCTTTCTGCGGGGCGCTGCTGTTGCCCGCGGGGGTGCGGCGCAGGCTGGATGGCCCGCATCCCGTGCCCGTAGGGCTGGGGGGTTACAGCTACCGCCATGCATGGCCGCAGGGCAGGGCGGTGGCCAGGCTTCCTGCGGGGCATAATATCGGGCTGATCCTGCGCTGGTGCGCGGCACTGGCGGAAATGACCGCGATCAGCCGCATTCCCCGCGCGGTGATCCATGACCGGTTGCATGGTTTCCTGTCTGCCGTCACCAGCCGCATCATGACGGATCCTGTGCTGGAAATCCTGCCCCCGGTGCGTCCCGACCGTGCCCCCATGGATAATGCATGGGATACCCTGCCGACCATTATCTGTTTTTTCGTGCGGGCGCCGGGTCGTGACGCGGAGACCTTCCACCCGCTGGCCCTGCCGGACGCGCGGCGGCTGTATGCATGGCTCAATACCGACCTGTCCGGCCTGATCCCGCCCGATGATCCCGATGCGGCCCTTGCCAGCGTCCTGTGCCATGTGGGCCAGCCCGTGCCGCTGGCGCATCCCGGCCGCCCCGGTGTGATCGTGGGGGCGCTGCGTATTTCCGCGGGCGCCCGGCTGGTCGTGGGGGAGCCGTCACATGAGGGCATGGACCCGACCGAGCGCCTGCGGCGCGAAGTGCGTAACGTCGGGCGGATTCTCGACAAGATCAGCCTGATCCTGCGGCACTGGTCGCAGCTCAGCACGGCAGCGCCGGTACAGACCTACCTGCCGCATGGCTGGCAGGCGCGGGCCATTCTGCCTGCATGAATTTCATGACCTACCCGTTCAATGGATATCCAGCGTGAGCATACAGACCAACCACGGCAATTTCCTTGATACCCCCCAGTTGCAGAAAGGGGTGACCCGATTCTGGCTGATCCGTCACGCACTGGTGGAACAGAACGCCCGCATGCGGCTGTATGGCGCGATGGATGTGCCCCTGTGCCCGGACAGCCTCGTGGCCCAGCGCTGGATGTATGAAGCCCTGGCGCGTCGCCTGCCACGCCCGGCGTTGTGGTTCACATCCCCCCTGTCACGCACACAGCAGACGGCGCGCGCCATCCAGCAGGCGGGCTATGGCCCGCATGAATGGCAGGTGGAACCCGACCTGACCGAACAGTCCATGGGCGAATGGCACGGCATTACGCATGATACCCTGCCGGAGAGGCTGAGCCTGCCCGCGCACCCCTTCTGGTCCGTCAGTGCGACCGAACTGCCGCCGGATGGCGAAAGCATGGTGCAGGTCTGTGCCCGTGTTGGCGCGTGCCTTGACCGTCTGGCGGCCCGGCATGCAGGTCAGGACATGGTGGTGGTCAGCCACGGGGGCGCCATTCGTGCGGCACTGGCCCATGCATTGCGCATCCATGCGGAAACGGCCTTGCATTTTTCCATCCAGAACCTGGCGCTGAGTGTCATCGAACGCCTGCCGGAGGGATGGCGTATCGTGACTGTCAACGAACTGCCCATGCCTGTACCCGCTTCGTCCGACAGGGTGGGCAAGACCCCGGCATGGGCCGGGCAGGACGCGGAACAGCCTGCAATGGTGGCGCCTGATTTCAGGAATTGTTGAGATCGTGGTGCGCGAAGGTGGCACGACGACAGCCTTTACCCGGCATGATCTGTTGATCAGTCACGAAGCCTGGAAAACACGGCCTTTTTGAAAAAAAGCGGTACCCAGGGGCTTTTGTTATTTTCCATGCAGGGGGAAATCCATGCCGGACCGGTTTCCGGCATGGAAAAGCGGGTTGTCAGCGTGGGGCTGATCGCAGCAGGCAGGTCAGGACACAGGTCTCGTTGGCCTGCGGTGCGCGGCGCAGGTCGTCTGACGCGGCCATCCCCGCCACGATGGCGGCAGTGGCAAGAACAAGCGTGAGCGTATGCATCACCTTACTCCCAGTAAGGTCATCCACACCCGGATGGGCGTATGATCCGGGACGGGATCGGCCTGTTGCAATCTGCCATGGTGCCGGCAGGGTTTCATTCCCCACCATGCCTGTGTGAAACGATACTGTCAGGTTGTAGTTGTGCCAATCCATAAAAAAATGGCCGGTCATGGACAATTGTACGGTGCGGTCGGCTGGCCTTGCGGGTAAAGGGGGGGGGGGCTATCGTATGGGCATGACACGTCCCGCGCCTGCGTATTTCATGGATATCGCGATGGCGGAAGCCCGTGCGGCCGCCGGGCGTGGCGAGGTCCCGGTGGGCGCCGCCCTGTCGGGGCCGGACGGGATGCTGCTGGCGCGCGCGGGCAACCGGGTGGAGGAATGGGGCGATCCGTCCGCCCATGCGGAAATGCAGGTCATGCGCGCGGCAAGCGTGCAGCGTGGCGGACAGCGTCTGGCGGACTGCACGCTGTATGTCACGCTGGAACCGTGCCCGATGTGCGCGGCCGCGGCCACGCATTTCCGGGTAGGGAAGATCGTGTTCGGGGCCTATGACCAGAAGGGCGGTGGTGTTGAACATGGCCCGCGCCTGTTCGCGCAGCCACGCTGCCTGCATCGCCCCGAAACCGTGGGCGGCGTGCGCGAACGTGAGGCGGGTCGGCTGCTACGGGATTTTTTCCAGCGCCTGCGTGCCTAACCTATTTGTCATGCAACGGTATAACACGGGTCGGCTGTCTTGCGGCACAATGCAGGCAATGGGACTGTAAGCCCCGGCGGTCGGTCCCGTCCGTCGTTTCGAGATTTCAGCAGGACAACCATGTTCAGGGATGCCATGTCAGACGTATTGCGGTCGAACACCCTTTCCTCCCGCCGGTACCGTAGCCGGCTGCTGGCGGCGCTTGTGGCCAGTACTGTAGCGGGGGGCTGCCTGCTCTCGGCGCCTCTTGCGCGGGCGGAAGACAGCGGGGTGATCCACCCTGACACCCAGATCCAGCAGCTGCCGAATTTCGTCAACCTCGTCAAACAGGTCAAACCCGCCGTTGTGTCCATCACGGCGCGGATCAAGGACGCGGATACCGGCGAGGACGGCGGCCAGGGCGGCATGCCCGGCGGCTTCCCGTTTCCCTTTCCCTTCCAGATGATGCCGCAGCAGGCCCATCATACCGTTGAAGCCCGTGGGTCGGGCTTTGTCATCTCGCCCGACGGGTATGTCGTGACCAACAACCATGTGGTGAAGGGTGCGACCAAGGTTACCGTGACGCTGGATGACGGCACGGCGCTGCCCGCCAAGATCGTGGGTCGTGATTCCAAGACGGATATAGCCCTTCTCAAGGTCTCGCCATCGGGCAAGCTGCGTTTCATCGAACTGGGGGATTCGGACAAGGTCGAACCGGGTGAATGGGTCGTCGCCGTGGGCAATCCCTACGGTCTTGGCGGGACGGTGACGGCCGGCATCGTCTCGGCCCGTGGGCGTGACATCGGCGATGGTCCGTATGATTCCTTCATCCAGGTGGATGCCCCGATCAACCGCGGCAATTCCGGCGGCCCGCTGTTCACGCAGGATGGCAAGGTGGTGGGCGTGAATACCGCCATCCTGTCGCCCTCTGGCGGGTCGATCGGGATCGGATTCGCCATCCCGTCCGATACCGTGAAGAATATTGTCGACCAGCTTGAAAAGACCGGTCACGTCACCCGTGGTTATCTGGGTGTCACGGCGCAGGCGATCACGCCGTCCATGGCCAGTGCGCTGGGCATGAAGCCGTCGCCTTCCGGCGCACCGGCGACTGGCGCGCTGGTGGCCAGTGTCAGTTCTGGCAGCCAGGCGGAAAAGGCGGGGCTGAAGGCAGGGGATGTCGTGACCACCCTGAATGGCCAGCCCATCGACACGCCGCATACGCTTGCGGTCAAGGTGGCGAGCATCGTGCCCGGCACCAAGGCCACGATTGCCTACCTGCGCAACAACAAGCCGCAGACCGCCAGTGTCCAGATTTCCAGCCTGGGCAAGGGGGGCACGGCCGATGGCACGGTTGGCGACACCACCCATGATGCGGACAAGGGACCGAAGCTGGGTGTGACGCTGGCGCCCCTGACGCCTGACCTGCGCCAGCAGCTTGGGCTGGAGGAAAACGTGCGTGGCGTGGTGGTCAGTGACGTGCAGGCCGGTTCAGCCGCCGAGCAGGCCGGGATCCATGCGGGCGACGTCATCCAGTCCGTGGGCGAGGTGCCGGTGGAAAACCCGCGCGCCACGGTTTCCGCCATCCGTCAGGCCCTGCAGGCCAATCATTCCGTCCTGCTGCGGGTCGTGCGTAACGGGCAGAGCGTCTTTGTGGCGGTCAGCCCCAACAGCGATGATTCCGATACGACCAGCACCGACGAAGACGACCAGTAACATCATCCCCCATCATTCGATGGCGGCGCGGGCCGGGGCAGTAATGTCCCGGTCTTTTTCGTGCGCGAAAGGCGAAAAAGCCGGTTTTTTTACCGCATGAGCCAGAAAAACGGCGGGTGATGATTGTCGCGCCATGGTTTCTTGCCTTATCTGCTGCCATCGCCATGTTCGTTTCCGGAGGGATGATGACCGGTCCAGCAGTATCCGATACGCAGGAACCCCATGCCGCGCGCCTGATTGACGGCAAGGGCTTCGCGGCCCGCATGACGCAGGATATCGCGGCCGATGTCAGCGCCTTTTATGACCGGCATCACATTACCCCCGGCCTTGCGGTGGTGCTGGTAGGCAATGATCCCGCCAGCGAGGTGTACGTGCGCAACAAGGCGCTGCAGACCCATCGCGCGGGCATGCGGTCGTTCATGCACATGCTGCCCGCCACGACATCGCAGAAGGAACTGCTGGGCCTGATCGAACGGCTGAATGTCGATCCCGAAATCCATGGGATCCTGGTGCAGCTGCCGCTGCCCAACGGGCTGGACCCGGTGGCGGTCACCAACGCGATCATTCCCGAAAAGGACGTGGACGGCCTGGGCGTGGTCAATGCCGGACGGCTGGCGCTGGGGCTGCCGGGCATCGTGCCCTGCACACCGCTGGGCTGCCTGCTGCTGCTGCGTCATTATGTGGGCGACATGCGTGGCAAGGACGCGCTGGTGATCGGGGCGTCCAACCTTGTCGGCCGTCCCATGGCGGAACTGCTGCTGCGTGAGGGCTGTACCGTGACCGTGGCCCATATCGACACGCGTGATACCGCATCCCTTGCCCGGCAGGCCGATATCGTGGTGGTGGCGACGGGTGTGCGCGAACTGGTGCGTGGCGACTGGATCAAGCCGGGGGCCACGGTGATCGATGTCGGCATTTCCCGTGTCGCGCTGCCCAGTGGCAAGACGCGGCTGGTGGGGGATGTGAAGTTTGATGAAGCCGTAAAACGCGCGGGCCTGATTACGCCCGTGCCCGGCGGGGTCGGTCCCATGACGATTGCCTGCCTGCTGCGCAACACCCTTGATGCGGCCCGGACACTGGTGGAAGGACGGGCGGGCTGAACGCCCCGCCGCAGACAGGAGAAAACACATGACGCTGATTTCCGTTGAACTGATCCCGCGTGACCGGGAAACGCTGCTGCGCGATGCGGGGGATGTCAGCCGGCTGTTTCCTGATGCGCAGATGATCAATATTCCCGACCTGCTGCGCTTTCCCCTGCGCAGCTGGGAGGCGGCTGCCCTGATCCGCCCGGTTTTCCCCCGCGTTGTTCCCCATATCCGCGCCATCGACATTGCGCCGGACGCGCCACTGCCGGGTGTGAATGACCCGGACCTGCATGAGGTACTGGTGGTCAAGGGCGATCCGCCATCGGACCTGAAGCACCGCACCTATCCCAATACCAGCGAGAGTGTGATCGCCCGCTACCGGCGTGAGGCGCCGCATCTTACGGTCTATGCCGCGTTCGATCCGTACCGCCGTGCACCGTACAAGGAAATGGAGTCCATCGCGCGCAAGAAGGAAGCCGGCGCGGCGGGGTTCTTCACCCAGCCCATTTTTGATATGCGCATGCTGGACCTGTGCATGAACTGGCTGCATGGGGAAAACGTGTTCTGGGGTATTTCCCCCGTGATTGGCCCCAAGTCACGTTCATACTGGGAAACGACGAATCACGTCATTTTCCCCCATGATTTCGATCCGACACTGGACGCCAACATTGCCTTTGCACGCCAGATGATGGACACGGTGGCGCAGGCGGGGGGCAATACCTATCTCATGCCGCTGCGCGTCAATCTGGAACGTTATCTGGCGCCACTGCGCCGCGCCTGACGGGCGCGGCGGTGGCGTTGCGGCCGGTCAGATCCAGCCCTGCGCGCGGATCAGGCCGAATGCCGCGATCGTGACCATGCAGGTGATGCGCCCGTCCACGATCATGGCTTCCATTTCCTTCAGCGTGACGATGTGGGTGGTGATGTCCTCCTCCGTTTCCTCACGCTCGTGCGGGCCCTGCTGCAGGCCGGTGGCCAGGTAGGCCCGGCCTTTCTGGGTGGTGTAGCCCGCCCCCTGATACAGCAGGCCCGCATTGCGCATCCGTCCGGCGATCAGGCCGGTTTCCTCACGCAGTTCCCCCCGCGCCACTTCTTCAGGCGTCGCATCGGGACGGTGTTCCCACATGCCCATGGGCAGTTCCCACATCCGTTTGCCGATGGGATAGCGGTACTGGCGGATCAGTGTGACGCGGGGACCGCCCGGGTCGTCCCATAGCGGCAGGATCACGACAAAATCCCCCCGTTCCACCACGCCATACAGCCCCTGCCTGCCGCCGGGACGGATGATGATGTCCTCGCGCACGCGGGTCCATGGGTTTTCATAGGCGGTGCGGGTGGAAACGGTTGTATAGCCACCAGCATCCGGTTTGGGGGGCTGTGTCATGGGGTCCTGAATCCTTCCAGATCATGCCTGCATGCATCCCGCACAGGGCAGTCGTGCGGGAACGAATGGCCATGGGTTGGTTTTTTCAGGTTTTTCCATAAGCCCTATGGTGCATTTGCTCCACAATGATTTTGTGGGGCGGACGGTATTGCTGGTATCCGCGTTTGATCGGGGCGCTTGTTTTTCATTACGGAGTTTATGCGTATCATGACCGGGCCGCAGGCTGCATCGGGGTCTCCTACACGGCGGATACTGCCCGTCGTGCTGTTCAACCTTCTGTGTTACATTGATATTGGCCTGCCGATGGCGGTCATCCCGGTCTTTGTGCATCAGGTACTTGGATACAACACGGTGCTTGCAGGGCTTGCGGTGTCCGTGCAGTACCTTGCCACCTTTGCTTCCCGCGCGGGTGCCGGGCGGCAGGCGGATCGCCGTGGGGCGAAGCCCACGGTGGTGGTTGGCCTTGCGGTCTGCACCCTGTCCGGGGCGGCGCTCATGCTGTCAGGGCTTCTGCTGCATTTCGCGGTCCTGTCCGTGGTCCTGCTGATTGCCAGCCGTATCCTGCTGGGGGTCGGGGAAAGCTGGACGGCGACCGGCGCCATCATGTGGAACATCGGGCGCGTCGGGGCAGGGCGCACGGCGCAGGTCATATCGTGGAATGGTGTGACGTCGTACGGCGGCATAGCCCTTGGTGCGCCCATCGGGCAGATCCTGTCGGGGCTGCCGCTGCCATATGGGGGCCTTACGGTTGTGGGACTGCTGTCGGCGGGGCTGACCCTGTTCGGGTTCGTGCTGGCGCGGCAGTATGCCCCCGTGCCGCCCGTACCCAGCAAGGCGCCGCCCATGCCGTTCCATGCCGTCTTCAGGCGCGTGCTGCCCCATGGGATGGTGCTGGCCTGCGGGTCCGTGGGGTTCGGGACGATTTCAGCCTGTCTTGCGCTGTTCTATGCCCATAACAACTGGAGCGGGGCCGCAACTGCGCTGACCGGATTCGGCCTGACATTCGTGCTCATGCGGTTCCTGTTCGCTCGGCAGATCGACCGGCGGGGCGGGCTGGTTGTCACATTCGTGTCGCTGCTGGTGGAAACGCTGGGCTTGTGCGTATTGTGGCAGTGTTCCACGGTCGGGGGCGCGGCATTGGGTGCAGCATTGACGGGGGCGGGGTTCTCGCTCGTGTTTCCGGCCATGGGCGTGCTGGCGGTGGCCCGCGTGGGGCCGGAAAACCGGGGGGCAGCACTCGGGGCGTTTTCCGTGTTCCTGGATATTGCCGTGGGCCTGTCCGGTCCGCTGCTGGGGCTGGTGATCCAGACAATGGGGTATGGGGCACTGTTTCTGGTGTCCGCCCTGTTCACGCTGGCGGGTGTGGGTGTAACCATTGTGTTGAAATTCCTGCCGCGCTGAACGGCGTGGCGGGCCGATAGTCCTGTGGGGAGCTGAGCTGGATAGATGCAGATTTCATCTGTTGCCGTTTTTTGTGGATCACGTTTCGGCTCCCGGCCGGAATACGCGGCGCAGTCACGCGCGCTGGGTACGTCGCTGGGGCAGGCCGGAATCAGGCTGGTCTATGGCGGGGGGCATGTGGGCCTGATGGGCACCGTGGCGGATGCTGTTCTGGCCGCGGGCGGGGCGGTGACGGGAATCATTCCCGCCTTCCTGCATTCGCGTGAGATCATGCACGAAGGTGTGACCGACCTGACCGTGACCGACAGCATGCATGACCGCAAGGCGCGCATGTTCGCGCTGTCCGATGTCTTTGTGGTGATGCCCGGTGGCCTTGGCACCTTTGACGAGACGATCGAGATCATGACATGGCGGCAGCTGCGCCAGCATGACAAGCCGATCTATATCGTCAACGTGGCGGGCTGGGCCGATCCGCTGCTGGCCATGGTGGATGCCTGTATCGCGGATGGATTTGCCTCTCCCTCCGCGCGGAACCTGTTCGCGGTGGTACCCGATGTCGCGACATTGATGACGGCGCTGGCGGCCCTGCCGGTGCAGGCGGATGCACGCGACAGGGTGAGCACGCTGTAAATCTTTCACCTATCCCCTTGCCTTAAATGCAGCGGCCCTGTATAGCCGCCTGCAACGGAGTGTAGCTCAGCCTGGTAGAGCACTGTGTTCGGGACGCAGGGGCCGGAGGTTCGAATCCTCTCACTCCGACCAGATTTGGACAGGCCGGTTGTCAGATGGTAACCGGCCTGTTTCTGTTTGTACCATGCAGGGTGGCGATATTGCAGCGATAGACTAAATGTTCTATCCCATCATTCCACTTCGTGCCGCGGCCCGTCTGGCCGTATCTGAATCCCCCCATGAACTTCGGGATGCTTCATTGATTATGCCAGTGACTTCCAAGACCGTGTTGAAGCCTGTAAATGATACCGCCATGCTTCGACCTGGTCCCGTGCTGAGCATTATCATTCCCTGCTATAATGAACGCGACAATGTAGAACCATTGTACAAGGCGGTTGTCGCCGCGGTGACCCATTATGATTGGGAACTGATTTTTGTTGATGATAACTCGCCCGATGGCACCATAGACGTAGTATGGCAGCTTGCGCAGACTGACAGCCGGGTGCGGGGTATCCTGCGTGTCGGGCGGCGGGGACTGTCCTCGGCGGTAATCGAAGGTGTGCTTGCATCCTCTGCTACCGTAGTGGCCGTGATGGATGGCGACATGCAGCATGACGAGCGGCTGTTGGAACCGATGATGGATACCATAGTCCGCGAGGGATATGATGTGGCGGTCGGCAGCCGGCATGTTGAAGGGGGCGATAACAGTGGCCTTGCCAGCCGCTGGCGGCTGTTCCTGTCCAATGCCGGTATTCGGCTGGCGCAGTTCTGCCTGCCGGTGCGTGTCACCGACCCGATGAGCGGCTTTTTTGCTGTAAGGCGTGATCTGTTTGTCAGATCCGTAGGTGACCTGTCAGGGACGGGGTTCAAAATCCTGCTTGATATGCTGCTGGTCCAGCAGGCTACGCCACGTGTGGCTGAATTGCCTTTTGTCTTTCGTACGCGCCATGTCGGTGAAAGCAAGATGGATCGGAAGATCCTGTTTCAGTTCATGCATATGATTGTCCGCCATATGCTTAAGCGGAAGAAACGGGTTCTTTCACCTACTGTTTCTCCGTAAAAATGGGGCGCTGTCCGTCTTTATCTGCCTGCTACCCGTTTGCGACGTGGGATATGGAATCTGAAGTCCCGGCCGCCCAGAGGCCTTTTGTCAGGACAGGTTGCCGTCAGCGTAGATCAGGAAGGACCATGGCGCATGTCGCCTGATGCGTTGTGATGGGGGAATGTCTTTTTCTCATGCCGTTCCGGAGGGCATGAAAATGATGAAAACGGCCGCGCGCCCGTCATTTTTTGTACCGGCCGTTCTTGTCATCGCGTTTTTGTACCGGCTGGCCATCCCATATTTCTATCCTGCCGCCCTGCGGGCAGATGAAATCTTTCAGGCGCTCGAGCCTGCCCATCGCCTGCTGACGGGTCATGGTGTGACGACATGGGAGTGGCAGGTAGGTATCCGGAACTGGGCCTTTCCTGATCTGATTGCAGGCATATGGTCTGTAACCGATGTCCTTGGACTGGGCCACTCACCGTTATGGATACAGGGCCTGATCTGCGCCCTTTCCCTTGGGGTTGTCGTCGCCTTCATGGGGCTGGGTCGCATTGCGGCTGGACGGTTCGGCCTGGTTGCCTGTGCCTTGATGGGAGCGTTGTGGCCTGACCTGGTGCTGGGTGCATCCCGCACAACGACTGAAGTGCTGGGGGGCAACCTGTTGGCGCTGGCATGGATGACATGGTGGTGCAAGCGTACGCCAGGCAGGGTCGTATTCATGGCCCTGGGTTTTGCTCTGCCTGTCCTGGGTTATGGCTTGGTTGACCTCAGGACCTCCGGTATGTTGTTCAGGTCGGTTTTGCGGAACGTGCATGCCAATATAGGACAGAATATTGCCGCTACTTATGGGACGGCGCCATTCTATTTCTATATTGTTGACCTTATGCTCCGCTGGCAGGTCGGCTTTCTGGTTGTTGCGGCCTTTTTCGTATATGGGTGCAGACAGTTCCCTATGCCGAGCATGGTAGCGGTTACGGTCATCCTGTCTCATTCCCTGATCGGGCATAAGGAACCGTCCTTCATTTACGGTGCCATTCCGTTGGTAATGGTGGTGGCGACGGTTGCGTTCAGCAGGTGGGTCAATCAGGACCCGCTTCCCTGGCCTGGGCGCAGGATGATGCTTGGGGCTGTGATGATACCGCTGCTGGGCTTTGTGCAGGTCCAGTCCCTTACCCATATGCGTACCAGCAATGCCCTGATCCATCTGCAGCAGATTGCGGCAGGGCAGGCTGATATCTGCGGGCTGGCATTACCTATCCGGGGGGAATGGTCCCACACGGGGGGGTATTCATATTTCAGCCGTCATGATGTGCCCCTTTATTTTGCCAATGACGTGGCTTCCCTGGCGGCGCTGGATGGTCGGTACAACTATCTTGTCACATATGGCAAAACATGGTCCGCGCCACCCGAGGATACGGCTATCACCTGCCGACGGGAGTTCTGCCTGTTTCGTATAAGGCCCCAATGCAGCATGCCACCGGATTATGCGCAGTTCGCACAGGCTGTGAACCGGTATGAAGCACGTACCCATGCGGCCCATGATTAGAGGCTGGCATGCCGTTACGGCGGTTCCCGTTGTTGAGGAACGGGATGTCCGGAAAGAAGGTCTTAAAATATTTCGTTTATTCGATAATGTTAAAAGCATTTCAAAACAGGCACGATAAATATGCGCATGGGCGGAAAATATATTTCTCTTGTACTGATATTCTTTTTGTCGTTGTTGGGCAGCGTCCTGTGTTATCATTTTGGTCTGCGATTTTTGCCGGACTCGGATCAGGCCAATGCCCTGTTTGAAGCGCAGGATATGGTCCGGGGAAACATCCTTCTCAAAGGATGGGTTAATTCTCCCGATAACTTCTGGCTGATCGACCTGCTGGGCATGGCGGTCCTGCTCACGGTCATACCTGCTCCCGTGACGGTGCTGCATGTTCTGCCAGCCTTGTGGTGGGGTGGCATTGTGGCTGTCGCATGTTGCCTGGCAAAGGGAGGAACGCGCAGCCAGTCTTGGTTATGCCTGCTGCCGGTCATGGCCTTTATTGCCGTCGTGCCGCTATATGAACAGGCAGCGCTCGCGTTTATTACCTATACGCCCTATCACATTGGCACGATGTTCGTAGCGCTTCTGGGCATTATGGCAGCAGGGCGGGTACTGGACGGGACAGGCGGAAAAGGCGCGCAATCCTGCCTGTTTGGGCTTGCTGGCATAATTTTTATCAGTGATCCGTTCGCTGTATGCTGTTTTGTCATGCCCGCGTGTCTTGTCAGCCTATGGCGGGTCTGGACAGGGAGTAATCCCGCAGGTGGAGTGCGCTGTTTCGTGCTGCTGGTGCTGGCCGGTGTGGTCGCCATGGCGATCAAGGCAGGTATCCGCATGGAAGGGGGGTTTCATTCCCTTCATGCCCTGGCGCATTTCCAGCCGTTACCGGACTTGCCCCAGCACCTGCTGTTTTCCCTCATGTCCGTTCTTGATCTGTTTGGCGTCAATTTCTGGGGCAGAACGATTGCGGGACACGCCAATCATAACGCCCTGACGGATATGGTACGTCTACTGCCGTTTGCGTTCATCACCGTCTATGTTTGGCGCTATGCCCGCACCCGACTGGGTGAAATACGGCAGAGCAGGTCTTTTTCCGGGGATGATCCGGTTTCGGATATTCTGGTTCTTGGGTTGATCATGGACGCCGTCGCGGCGTCCACACTGAATTTCTATATCCCTGGTGAAGACATTATCCGCTATTTCCTGCCGGTCCTGTTGTTCATGCCCATCGTCTACGCCCGTTCGGGAAAGGTGAAGGGGACAAGCGGTGTTTTTCTGGGTGCGATCGTATGTTCATTACTGGCCTGTCTACTGACATGGTATCCCCGGCCGGATCAGGAGGATATTGATCCGTACCAGGTCGGCCATCAGCTTGATGTCCGGCCACTGGTGGCGATCCTGCGCCAGCAGCACCTTACACAGGGGTACACGGATTACTGGCATGGCTTGCTCACGACTTTCGTCAGTGGCGGGGCGGTAAGGCTGCGTGCCATCACGGTCAATACGGATGTGTCTTCCCTGCCGCCGGGAACCTGTGCCCTGGAGGTCCGTCCCTGGCTGAGCCAGCGGGATTGGTACCTTCCCCGGAGCCTGCAGGGCAGCGAACGGATATTCTTTCTGGCTTATCTTCAATCTCCCCAGAATGACGAGCATCTCAGTCAGGCCAGCGTCATAAAAAACCTGGGAACGCCCGATCAGGTCGTGCCGGTAGATGAGGAATTATCGCTTCTTGTATATAACCGGCAAAGAGTTCTGCCGTGTAATGCCCTGTTTGAATGGGAAAAGAAGAAATAAAAAGCTTTTGTCCCTGAAACCCGGGCATTGATACGTAATTCCGGTTGCCTGTTTATGGCGGCCTTTCCCTTCCGTTATTTTGGCATGGCGGACGATTTAACCGAGATATAGATGAAAATCAGGTTATGGGCATTTCTTCTCTTCGTGCATGTTGCTGTCCTGGGCTGCATGGCCTGGCTTGCACGTTCTTATGGCGGGATAGCTGTTGCCTCATGCCGGTGGGATTGTGCTGATGCTTATATGCGTATTGTGGCCCATGGGTATGATTCTGTCCCGTCTCTTGCCCCGTGGTGGCTGGGGCAGGCAAACTGGGCTTTCTTTCCGGTTTTTCCCCTCGCCCTGCTTGCCTTGCGGGATCTGACAGGGTTTTCCGCACCCGATGTCGGCATTGCGTTGAACGCCGTCCTGCTGCCGGTTCTGGCATGGCTGTGCTACCTGTACCAGAACAGAAAATGGGGACCGGTCAGTTACAGACTATATTTTCTGTTTTTCTTTACGTTTCCGGCTACGCTGTGGTTCAGGATACAATACACCGAATGTATATTCGGCCTTTTCCTTGTGGGTATGGCATGGGCGATTCTAAATAACCGTTTTTACACGGCATCCTTATGCGCGCTACTTTTGTGCCTGACCCGACCGACCGGCATATTATGCGTTCTGATATGTGCTGTATTCTATTTGTTCACATCCTGGCAACGATTGGCGGGTCGCGGGACGAGGGCGCGCCTGCAGGGATTGGTTGCTCCGGCCATGAACGGCGCTTTGCTGGTCATGGCCGGGGGAAGCGGCATATCGCTGTTTATGATTTATCTGTATCACCTGATAGGGGATGGCCTGGCATTTTCCCACATACAGATAGCCTGGCACCGGGCGTTTCATATTCCGGGTTACTGGATATGGTACAGTTTGGAACACAGGAAACATGTCAATCTGGTTGTGGCGACAGTCTTTGACATGATCGTGATTTACGAAGGATTTAAAAGAAAGTTCTATCTTGAAGCAACGGTTCTGCTGACCACGTTCATGGTGGCCTTTTCTTCAAGCATTTTGTCCATCCATCGTATCATCATGGCCAATCCCTTTTTTTTCATGATTGTATATGCATGTATGATGGATATGCGGCCAATGGCGCGCAATGCGTTGATTGCATTTTTTGCCGTTGTCCTGCTGGCGATGACCATTCTATGGTTTCGCGACAGCAACCTGCTTTTTTAGGCTGAAATGAATTATGCCCTGCATACGATACGGCAGAACTGGTTACGTCTGCTGCTGATTGCGCTGTTGGGTGGGGTGAACCTGTTTGCGTTCAATCTGTGCCTACATCCGCATGTAAGCGAAAATTATCGTAATTTTTACATTCGACATAGCATAACCCTTGGGGAATACGAGGCTAACGAGATCCGTGGCATCTATATCAGCCATGAGGATCGATGGAGTCGATAGGAACCAGGTGATGTCGTGGCATGGATCCGATGATTGTTTGCCATGAGCGGATTGCGTATCTGGCATTAAATTAAAAGCAGATCTGATACATTTTGGAATAAATGGAACGTTTTTTTTGTAATGACAGTATGTTAGAATGCTAACTGTACTAAGTTGTTTTCCTTCCTTAGAGCCTGATCCGAAAGTTTTTGAACAATACCAGCCTGTTGTGATTCATCCGTCTTTACGAAGAGATGGAGTGAATGGTGACATGGACTGGTATTGCCCGACGTGAACATAGCCGGGAAGGACTGCGATATCCATCGGATATGATGGACGGGGAATGGGCTTTGATCATGCCATTTGTGCCCCCTGCGAAACGGGGCGGTCGCCCTCGCACGACGGATATGCGCGAGGTGGTCAATGCGATGCTCTACATAGCCTCGGCCGGGTGCGCGTGGCGCCTGCTGCCGAAATGCTTTCCGCCGGTCTCGACTGTCAGGCGCTATTTCTACGCCTGGCGTGATACTGGGCTGTTCGAGGTCATGAATACGGTGCTGGTCATGAGCCTGCGCGAGATCGAGGGGCGTGAAGCCTCCCCGAGCGCGGGCGTGATTGACAGCCAGTCGGTGAAAACTACGGAAAGCGGCGGGCTTTCGGGCTATGACGCGGG
>NZ_CADP01000016.1:0-2326 GCF_000285295.1 Komagataeibacter europaeus LMG 18890
TTTTTTTGGGCTCCCGCCGCCTTGTGGTGAGCCCTGATGTTCGTGCCATCCAGAAAAGTCATGCCCAGCGCCACTCCGTGGTGCTCCTGAACCAGTTCGAGCAGGCGTTCCCACACCCCCAGTTTCGCCCAGCGGATGAAAAGCTGCGCCGCCCGCCACCACGGACCCAGCTCAGCGGGGATACTTCGCCATTTCGCACCATTCTCATGACGCCAGAAGATCGCTGCTATCGTACGCCGCAGATCATGGGGCGGTGTCTTGCCCCTTGGCCGAACCGCCTCAATCAGCGGTTCCCAGATCGCCCATGTCTCATCAGTGAAAGTGCCTGTTCCGTCTCCTTCTTCAATCCATACAATATAGGAAGTATTTTAAGATCTAACAGGCCCTAGCTGGCCCAGCATGGTGTGAAAGAAGAAATCCGCCATGGTCCTACTCCGCCGCCTGGTTTGCAGGGTGCACGTAAATCCCCGAACAGGTTTCCATGGTCGGGCTGGCGCGACACACGGCATGGGTCAGGTAATAATCGGCAATGACCGGATGGAACGGGTCACCGGACATGGCCACTGAACCTGCCTGTGGTGGCGTAGTGTCGGACGTGGCGTGACGTGCCCACGCCGCCCCGAATACCGGGCAGGCCCGCTTCATGCGCGCACGCAGGGCCTCGATCGTGTCATAGGGCAGCTTGCGCCCCACCACTTCGGAAAAGGCGCGCAGGATACGCCAGTCTTCCCGCGCGTCGCCCGGCGGCATGATGGCGCGGAAGGCTTCCTGCACCCGCCCTTCGGTATTGGTGTAGGTACCGGGCTTTTCGGCATAGAGCGTGCCGGGCAGGATCGCGTCCGCCCGCGCGGCGCCCGCATCGCCATGATGGCCCTGGTAGATGACGAAGGTTTCCGGCCCGATGCGATCGGTCGCGAATTCATCCGCGCCCAGCAGCCACAGCACGTCCACCCCGCCATCCAGCATCCCGGCCACGTCACGGCCCCTTGCCCCCGGCACAAGGCCAAGGTCCAGACCGGCAACGCGGCTGGCCGCCGTATGCAGCACGTTGAAGCCATGCCAGTCAGGCGCAATGGCGCCCACCTGCGCCGCCAGGTCCCAGCATGCCTTTGCAATCGCCTGCCCGTCGGGACGCGTCAACGCGCCATGACCGACAATGATCATGGGCTTTTTCGCGTTTTTCAGGACATCGGCAAAGGGCAGTTTCCCGTCCGCCAGTTCGGCCAGCGTATCCGGGCCGGCACCCAGCACCGTGGCGGCATAGGTCGGGTCGGCATTGGGCGCGCCGATCATGGCGATGGGAAAACCACCGCGCCCGGCGGCAAGGAAGCGCTTGCGGATGCGCGCATTCAGCACGGGCGCTTCCTGCCGGGGGATGGAGCCTACGATCAGCAGCGCGTCCGCGTCCTCGATACCGGCAATGCCACTGTTGAAGATGTAGAAGTCACGGCGCGACGTGTCGTATTTCGCCCCGTCCTGCCGACAGTCGATATTGCTGGACCCCAGTGTTTCCATAAGGTCCTTCAGCGCCATCATGCTTTCGGCGTCGCACATGTCGCCCGCGATGGCGCCGATGCGTTCGCCCGGCACGTTCTTCAGGCGCATCGCGATGGTGGAAAAGGCGTCCTGCCAGCTTGCAGGCTGCAGTTTGCCATCCACCCGCACCCACGGCCGGTCAAGGCGGCGACGGCGGAAACCATCGACCACGAACCGTCCCTTGTCCGACAGCCATTCCTCGTTCACTTCGTCATTGATGCGCGGCACGATGCGCAGTACCGCGGCACCGCGTGCATGCATGACGATATTGGTACCCACCGCGTCACAGACATCGATGGAATCCGTGCGCTTGAGTTCCCATGAACGGGCAGTGAACGCATAAGGCTGCGATGTCAGCGCGCCCACGGGACAGATGTCGATCAGGTTGCCCGACAGTTCGGATGTCAGGGCCTTTTCAACATAATTGGTGATCTCGAGGTTTTCGCCGCGTGAAATACCGCCCAGTTCGGGCACGCCCGCGATTTCGGTCGAAAACCGGATGCAGCGCGTGCACTGGATGCAGCGCGTCATGACCGTCTTGACCAGCGGGCCAAGATATTTGTCGGTTACCGCGCGTTTGTTTTCACGGTAGCGGGAATGGTCCGCGCCGTAGCCGAAGGTCTGGTCCTGCAGGTCGCACTCACCGCCCTGGTCACAGATCGGGCAGTCGAGCGGATGGTTGATCAGCAGGAATTCCATCACCGCGCGGCGGGCGCGGCGCACGACCTCGGTATCGGTGAAGATCTGCATTCCCTCCCCGATGGGAAAGCCGCATGAGGCCACCGGCTTG
>NZ_CADP01000016.1:2333-51789 GCF_000285295.1 Komagataeibacter europaeus LMG 18890
CCCGCCACTTCAACCAGACACATCCGGCAGTTGCCCGCCACCGACAGGCGTTCATGATAACAGAAACGCGGAATTTCCTTGCCCGCCGCCTCACACGCCTGAAGCGCGGAGGAACCGGCTGCGACCTCCACCGGAATACCGTCAACGGTTACTTTTACCACTGTTCCTACTCCGCAGCTTCAACCAGGCCCACGGGCACCTGCGCGGGTCGCGTGCCGCCATGGGCGGCCTTGTAGGCATGGATGCGTTCTTCCATGACCGGGCGGAACCGACGGATCAGCCCCTGTATCGGCCACGCCGCCGCATCGCCCAGCGCGCAGATGGTATGTCCTTCCACCTGCCGGGTGACCTGTTCCAGCATGTCGATTTCCTCGATTTCGGCGCGGCCTTCGACCATGCGTTCCATGATGCGCATCATCCAGCCCGTGCCCTCGCGGCACGGGGTGCACTGGCCACAACTTTCATGTTTGAAGAATTTCGAGAACCGGGCGATCGCGGCGATGATGTCGGTGGATTTGTCCATCACGATCATGCAGCCGGTACCAAGGCCGGAGCCCTCGGCGCGCAGGCTGTCGTAATCCATCAGCACGGTGTCGCACACGTCGCGCGGCAGCATGGGCACCGAACAGCCGCCGGGAATGACCGCCAGCAGGTTGTCCCACCCGCCGCGCACGCCGCCGCCATGCTTTTCGATCAGTTCCTTCATCGGCACGCCCAGCTCTTCTTCAAACACGCATGGCGTGTTGACGTGGCCCGATACGGCCATGAGCTTGGTGCCCGCGTTATTGGGCCGTCCCAGCCCCGAAAACCAGGCCGCGCCACGCCGCAGGATGGTGGCGGAAACGGCAATGCTTTCCACGTTGTTGACCGTGGTGGGGCAGCCATACAGGCCCATCGCCGCCGGGAATGGCGGCTTCATGCGCGGCTGGCCCTTCTTGCCCTCCAGGCTTTCCAGCAGGGCGGTTTCTTCACCGCATATGTACGCACCCGCACCCCGGTGGATGTAGAAATCGAAGTCCCAGCCCGAACCGCAGGCATTCCTGCCGATCAGGCCCGCCGCATACGCCTCGTCAATGGCGTGCTGCAGATGCATGGCCTCGTTATAGAACTCGCCACGGATGTAGATGTAGGCCGCGTGTGCCCCCATGGCGAAGGAGGCGATCAGCGCGCTTTCCACCAGCTTGTGCGGGTCATGGCGCAGGATCTCGCGGTCCTTGCAGGTGCCGGGTTCCGACTCATCGCCATTGATGACGAGGTAATGCGGCCGCCCGTCATTCTTTTTGGGCATGAACGACCATTTGACACCGGTGGGAAAACCCGCCCCACCGCGCCCACGCAGGCCGGATGCCTTCATCTCGCTGATGATGGCGTCCCGCCCGCGCGCCAGTATGTCCGCCGTGCCGTCCCAGTCGCCACGGGCGCGGGCGCCTGCCAGCGTCCAGTCATTCTGGCCATACAGGTTGGTGAAGATACGGTCCTTGTCCTGCAACATGCTCTTTACCCCTGCCCCTGCGGCTTGCGCGCCACGTCATCCACCAGCACCTTGCGTCCACCGGCGGGGGCGGAGTTCAGGCGGTCGATGGTGGGACCGGGCGCGGGACGTTCACCGCGCCTGAGTGCGGCGATCAGTTCCTCGGTACGCGGGCCGTCCAGATCTTCGTAATAATCATCATCAACCTGCAGGATCGGGGCATTGGCGCACGCGCCCAGGCATTCGACCTCGGTCAGGGTGAACAGGCCGTCGGCGCTGGTTTCACCAAACGCCCTGATGCCCGTCGCCGCCTTGCACGCCGCCGTCACGTCATCCGACCCGCGCAGCCAGCACGACGTGGTGGTGCAGACCTGCAGGTGGTACCGACCGATCGGCCTGGTGTTGAACATGAGGTAGAAGGTCGCGACCTCGTAAACCCGGATCGGGGCCATTTCCAGCCGTTCGGCCACCACATCCATGGCCACGCGGGGGATCCACGCGCTGCCGGTCTGGCGGCCCATCTGCTTCTGCACCACATACAGCAGCGGCAGCACGCCGCTTGCCTTCCGTTCGGGCGGGTATTTGGCAAGGATGACCGCGATCTGCTGCTCGCTGTCGTGGTCGAATTCAAAATGGGTGGGTTCCACGCCATCAGGCGCGTTGGACTGGACGGACATGTCGGTCACCTGTCAATCTCGCCAAATACCAGGTCGAGCGACCCGATAATGGCCACGGCATCCGCCAGCATGTGCCGGCGCGACATCTCGTCGATTGCCTGGAGATGGGAAAAACCCGTGGGCCGGATCTTGCAGCGATACGGCCGGTTGCTGCCATCGGCCACCAGATACACGCCGAATTCCCCCTTGGGCGTTTCGGTCACGGTGTAGGTGGCGCCCGGCGGCACGTGATAGCCTTCGGTAAACAGCTTGAAGTGATGGATCAGCGCTTCCATCGAACGCTTCATCTCGCGCCGCGGCGGGGGCGTGATCTTGTGGTCGCGCACCTTGATCGGGCCGGGGCGGATCTGCTCCAGGCACTGGTTGATGATGCGCACGCTTTCACGCATTTCCGCCACGCGGATCAGGTAGCGGTCATAACAGTCGCCCTGACGGCCCACGGGCACGTTGAATTCAACCTTGTCGTAATTGTCATAGGGCTGGCTGCGGCGCAGGTCCCATGGCACGCCCGATGCCCGCAGGCACGGGCCACTGAAACCCCAGGCCAGCGCCTGTTCGGTGGTGAACACACCGATGCCCACCGTGCGCTGTTTCCAGATGCGGTTACTGGTCAGCAGCGATTCAAGGTCGTCAATCCATTTGGGGAAGGTCCGCGCCCAGTCGGCAATACGTTCCTCCAGCCCGGCGGGCAGGTCACGCGCCACGCCGCCGGGGCGGACGTAATTGGCATGGAACCGTGCGCCGGATGCGGCTTCATAGAACTCGATCAGCTTTTCGCGTTCCTCATACCCCCACAGCGCGGGCGTCAGGGCGCCGCAGTCCAGCCCGAAGGATGTCAGGTTGAGGATATGGTTCAGGATGCGCGTGATCTCGGCAAACATGACCCGGATCCACTTGGCGCGTTCCGGGGCCTCGATATTCAGCAGCTTTTCCACCGCCAGCGCGAAGGCCTGCTCCTCACACATGGGCGAGACGTAATCGAGGCGGTCGAAATACGGCAGCGCCTTGGGATACGTCTTGTATTCGATCAGCTTTTCCGTGCCGCGATGCAGCAGGCCGACATGGGGAATGGCACGGGCGACGACCTCGCCCTCCATCTCCAGGATCAGCCGCAGCACACCGTGCGCGGAAGGATGCTGGGGGCCGAAGTTCAGCGCGTGGGAATCAATTTCCACCACATGCCGCTTCACCTCGCCGTCACTGTCTTCCGGCAGCATGCTGTCGGGAATATCCGTATCACTACGAAGGGTTACGTCGCTCATCTGTCGCCTATCCCTGTCGTTTCATGTCCTGGCGGTCGGCATGCGCCTTTTCATCGCCCGGTAGGGTCAGGATGCCTTCCCATGGGGATTCGAAATCGAAATTGCGGAAATCCTGCACCAGATCGACCGGGCCATAGACCACCTGCCGCCGTTCCTCGTCGTAATGCAGTTCGACATAGCCGGTCAGCGGGAAGTCCTTGCGCAGCGGATGGCCCTCAAACCCGTAATCGGTCAGGATGCGCCGCAGGTCGGGCTGATCGGTAAACAGCACGCCAAACAGATCATAGCATTCGCGTTCCCACCACGTGGCCGCGGGCCAGAGCTGGTGGACCGATGGCACGGGCGATGTTTCGTCCGTCGTCACGATCACGCGGATGCGGTGGTTATGGGTAACCGACAGCAGGTTATAGACCACGTCGAACCGCTCGGCCCGTTCAGGAAAATCCACGCCGCAGATATCCATCACCTGCTGGCAGGCGTAGCGCGGGTCATCGCGTAGCATGGTCATGAGATCGAGCAGGCGATGGCGCGTGGTGCGCACCACCAGTTCGCCCTTCTCGATCCCGGCTGAAATGATGCCCGGCACCGCGGTGGACAGGCGGAAGGCAATGGCGCCCAGCGGGCCGGACACGGCGCGCGGCACGGACACGGGGGGAATGCTTGCGGGATCAGCCACGGCGGATTGTCCCTGTCCTGCGAATTTTCTTCTGCAGTTGCAGAATGCCGTAGATCAGCGCCTCCGCCGTGGGGGGGCAGCCGGGCACGTACACATCCACCGGCACGATGCGGTCACAGCCGCGCACCACCGAATAGGAATAATGGTAATACCCGCCGCCATTGGCGCATGATCCCATGGAGATGACCCAGCGTGGCTCGGCCATCTGGTCATAGACGCGGCGCAGCGCCGGGGCCATCTTGTTGGTCAGCGTGCCCGCCACGATCATCACGTCCGACTGGCGTGGCGACCCGCGCGGGATGATGCCCATGCGGTCCAGGTCATAGCGCGGCATGTAGGCATGGATCATTTCCACCGCGCAGCATGCCAGCCCGAACGACATGGGCCACAGGCTGCCGGTCCGGCCCCAGTTCACCAGCTTGTCCAGACTTGCGACCACAAAGCCCTTTTCGGTGATTTCACCGGTTATGCCCTTGATCACCGCGTCTTGCTGTGGTCCCGGCGGCAGCATTTCCCGGTTCCATGCAATACTGTCCGCAGGCCGGTCCGGCCAGGATGTATCGTTGCCGCCCATTGGCGCGCCTCCCCTTGTCATGCTCAATCCCAGTCCAGCGCGCCCTTGCTCCATTCATAAATGAAGCCGACCACCAGAACGCCCAGGAAGCCCATCATGGACGCGAAACCGAACCACCCGATCCGTGACAGGCTGACCGCCCACGGAAACAGGAATGCGACCTCCAGATCGAAAATGATGAACAGGATCGCCACCAGATAGAACCGCACGTCAAAACGATGGCGTGCATTATCAAATGCCTCGAAACCACATTCGTATGCGGACGTTTTCTCGGCATAGGGTTTCTGGTGGCCAAACAGCAATGAACTGCCAAGCATCGCGCCTGCGATCACTACCGCAATGCACCCGAATATGAGTACGGGCAAATAATCAGCGATAACGGAATGCATCTTCCGTGTTCCCAACCTGTTAATCCGCCATCGGGTGTCTTGATCGACTTATGTATGGCTTCGGGGATGCTAGACCCAACATGCTGGTGGGAACAGTTACTTAACCGTGTTCTTTGGTGAACATTACTGTGAGGATGTATACCGGACCATTTTCGTCAATATTATGTGACCATTACTTAAATGGCACGAATTATTGTTTTCATTTTTCCGTGTGAAACCCGGGGCACAAAAAAACGCCAGTGCGGCTGCATCTGGCGTGGCGTAGAAGCATATGGATTGTGCCGTAATGGCGCGAGTGACGGGGCTCGAACCCGCGACCTCCGGCGTGACAGGCCGGCGCTCTAACCAACTGAGCTACACCCGCGTGGTGCATGTCCCTGCCTGTATGCAGGCATGGGAAATATGGTGGGCGATGACGGGATCGAACCGCCGGCCCTCTCGGTGTAAACGAGATGCTCTACCGCTAAGCTAATCGCCCGCGACCCTACTAGGCGATTGTAAAAAAAGGGGCAACCCAAAAAATGGATTGCCCCTTCTTTTTTTCCTGAAAAATCAGTCAGCCTTACTTGCTGACTGCTTCCTTCAGGTTCTTGCCCGGCTTGAAACGCACGGACGTGGAAGCTGGAATGTCCAGCGGTTCACCCGTGCGGGGGTTACGCCCTTTGGCCGCCTTGCGGGTGGCGGTCACGAACGTACCAAAACCAACCAGACGGACTTCCTGCTTGCTAGCAAGCGCCTTTTCGATCGCACCGAAAACCGCATCAACCACTTCGCCAGCCTTTGCCTTGGCCAGATCGGCTTCCTCGGCTACCGCAGCGACGAGTTCCTGCTTGTTAAGTGGCTTCTCCATTTTACGCCTTTCTTTGTACTGTGCGCCTACGCAATCATTCAAAAGTCGCGCCGCATTTCTGCACGCACTATGCCGCTGTTTTTTCTCACGTCAACCGACAGAATTCGGGGAATGACAGAGAAAATCCGTCATTCCCCTCCATCATGACAATTTTGCGACCACCCACCCCTGCTTAATGCGTCAGGGCAGGCGCTGCCGTGCCTTCCTTGGTGCCTGATGCCACCGGTTCCGTCCACTCGATCGGCTCTGGCTTGTGCACCAGCGCCTGCCCGATCACCTCATCCACATGCGAGACCGGCAGTATGGTCATGGCACTGGTCACGACTTCGGGAATATCCACCAGGTCCTTCTCGTTATCCTTGGGAATGAAGATGGTGGTCAGCCCCGCACGATGGGCCGCCAGCAGCTTTTCCTTAAGCCCGCCAATGGGCAGGACACGGCCACGCAGCGTGATTTCACCCGTCATGCCCACATCGCGGCGCACCGGGATGCCCGTCATCACGCTGACGATGGATGTCGCCATGGCGATACCGGCGGACGGACCGTCCTTCGGCGTGGCCCCTTCGGGCACATGCACGTGCAGGTCACGCTTTTCAAACAGGTCCGGGCTGATGCCAAACGTCACGGCGCGGCTGCGGACATAGGACAGGGCCGCGGCGACACTTTCCTTCATCACGTCGCCCAGCTTGCCGGTCAGCTTGATGTTGCCCTTGCCGGGCACCATCACACTTTCGATGGTCAGGATTTCCCCACCCACCTCGGTCCATGCCAGCCCGGTCACGACTCCGACCATGTCTTCCGACTCGGTCTCGCCATGACGGAAGCGCTTCACGCCTGCGTATTTTTCAAGGTTGTCGGCCGTAATCGCCACGGTCTTGGCCTTGCCTGTCACGATTTCGGTCACGGCCTTGCGCGCCAGGGTCGCGATCTCGCGCTCCAGGTTACGCACGCCCGCTTCACGCGTGTAGCTGCGGATCAGTTCGCGCAGCGCATCATCCGACACCGACCATTCGCCGGGCTTCAGGTTGTTCGCCCCGGTCTGCTTGGACAGCAGGTGGCGCTTGGCGATCTCGACCTTCTCGTCTTCCGTGTAGCCGGACAGGCGGATGATCTCCATGCGGTCCAGCAGCGGCTGGGGCATGTTCAGGCTGTTGGCCGTGGTGATGAACATCACGTCCGACAGGTCGTAGTCGACTTCCAGATAGTGATCGCCAAAGGTCGAATTCTGCTCCGGATCCAGCACCTCCAGCAGGGCGGAAGACGGGTCACCGCGCCAGTCCGCGCCCAGCTTGTCAATTTCATCCAGCAGGAACAGCGGATTCGAGGTCTTGGCCTTCTTCATCCCCTGAATGATCTTGCCCGGCATGGAACCGATATAGGTCCGGCGATGGCCACGGATCTCGGCCTCGTCGCGCATGCCACCCAGCGACATGCGGACGTACTGCCGCCCCGTCGCCTTGGCGATGGATTTGGCCAGCGAGGTCTTGCCCACGCCCGGCGGTCCCACCAGGCACAGGATCGGACCCTTCAGCTTCTGCGCGCGACTCTGTACCGCCAGATATTCGATGATGCGTTCCTTGACCTTCTCCAGGCCGTAATGGTCGGTATCCAGCACCTTCTGGGCTTCGGACAGGTCGTGGCGCACCTTGGAACGCTTCTTCCACGGAATGCCAAGGATCCAGTCGAGGTAGTTGCGCACCACCGTCGATTCGGCGGACATCGGGCTCATGGTCCGCAGCTTCTTCAGCTCGGCCACCGCCTTTTCACGCGCTTCCTTGCTCAGCTTGGTCTTGGCGATCTTTTCCTCAAGTTCGGCGGTTTCGTCCTTGCCGTCCTCGCCTTCGCCCAGTTCCTTCTGGATCGCCTTAAGCTGCTCGTTCAGATAGTACTCGCGCTGCGTCTTTTCCATCTGCCGCTTCACGCGGTTGCGGATGCGCTTTTCCACCTGCAGCACGCCGATTTCGGCTTCCATGTGCGCGAAAACCCGCTCCAGACGTGCATTCACGTCCTGGATTTCAAGGATTTCCTGCTTTTCGGGAATCTTCAGGTTCAGGTGGCTGGCAATGGTGTCCGCCAGCTTGGACAGGTCATAAATCTGGTTGAGCGAGACCAGCACCTCTGGCGCGATCTTCTTGTTCAGCTTGATGTACTGCTCGAACTGGCCAATCAGCGTGCGGCCGATGGCCTCGGCTTCCTTGCCATCGGTTTCCTGCTCGGGCACGTCCTCGATCTCGGCCTCGAAATGGCCATCGACTTCATGCAGGGCGGTGATGTGGGCACGACGGCCCCCTTCAACCAGCACCTTCACCGTGCCATCGGGCAGCTTGAGCAGCTGCAGGATGGTGGACACGGTGCCGTAGCGATAGATATCGTCGGGCGTGGGGTCATCCTGCGCCGCGTTCTTCTGTGCGACCAGCAGGATCTGCTTGTCGCTGCGCGTCACGGCTTCCAGCGCGCGCACGGATTTTTCACGACCCACGAACAGCGGCACGATCATGTGCGGGAAAACGACAATGTCCCGCAGCGGCAGCACCGCAATCGTATCATGTGCGCTGGCCGTTTCTTCCGTCTCACGCTGGGCGGGGGGCGGATTGGCTACCATATTGTTGTCCGTCGTTTCCGTCCCGTCGGGGACGGGATTCAGCCTGTCAGTTTCAGACATGTTGTTTTTTCGACCTCCTGATGGACGATCCCGGACGGGCACCCGAACATTGCGGCCTGCCCATCCGTCGCGCCGCATATGCGACAACTTCACTTCATGTTGTCACGACGCGCCACCACCACAAGTCCGGCGATGGCATTTCGGCGTAAACCGGCCCTGCCGTCAGGCAGACTGTTCGGCCGGCTGGTTCTTCCCATACACGTAGACAGGCTGCGCCTTGCCTTCGGCCACTTCCTTGTTGACCACGACTTCCTCGACATTTTTCAGGCCGGGCAGTTCAAACATGGTCGACAGCAGGATGCTTTCCAGAATGGCGCGCAGGCCACGCGCGCCGGTCCGCCGCGCAATGGCGCGCTGGGCCACCTGACGCAGCGCGTCCTCGGTAAAGGTCAGCTGCACGTCTTCCATCTGGAACAGGCGGGCATACTGCTTGACCAGCGCGTTCTTGGGCTTGGTCAGGATCTCGATCAGGGCGGCCTCATCAAGGTCCTCAAGCGTCGCGACCACGGGCAGACGACCGATGAATTCCGGTATCAGACCGAATTTCAGCAGGTCCTCGGGCTCCACGTCACGCAGCACCGCACCCATGCGCCGTTCATCAGGCGACTGCACATCCGCACCGAAGCCGATGCCCGAACCCTTGCCGCGCGCGCTGATGATCTTGTCCAGCCCCGCAAACGCACCACCGCAGATGAACAGCATGTTGGTGGTATCGACCTGCAGGAATTCCTGCTGCGGATGCTTGCGCCCGCCCTGCGGCGGCACGGAGGCGACAGTGCCTTCCATGATCTTCAGCAGCGCCTGCTGCACGCCTTCGCCACTCACGTCGCGGGTGATGGAGGGATTGTCCGACTTGCGCGATATCTTGTCGATCTCATCGATGTAGACAATGCCGCGCTGCGCCTTCTCCACGTTGTAGTCGGCGGCCTGCAACAGCTTGAGGATGATGTTCTCCACATCCTCGCCCACGTAACCGGCTTCGGTCAGGGTCGTGGCGTCGGCCATGGTGAAGGGCACGTCCAGGATGCGGGCCAGTGTCTGCGCCAGCAGCGTCTTGCCCGAGCCCGTCGGCCCGATGAGCATGATGTTGGACTTCGCGATCTCGACATCATTGTTCTTCTGGGCGTGGGCCAGGCGCTTGTAGTGGTTATGCACCGCAACTGACAGCACCTTTTTCGCATGTCCCTGCCCGATGACATAGTCATCCAGAATCTTGCAGATTTCCCGCGGCGTCGGCACGCCGTCGCGTGATTTGACCAGATGCGTCTTGTGTTCCTCACGGATGATATCCATGCACAATTCGACGCATTCATCGCAAATGAACACGGTGGGACCGGCGATCAGTTTGCGGACCTCATGCTGCGACTTGCCGCAGAACGAGCAGTAAAGCGTATTTTTGGAATCGCCGGATTTGTTATTCATAACCGCTCCTATTCCCACGCGGGGGAACTTCTCCATACCTTGCGGCCGGGCCACGGGGGCACGGCACGCCGCAGGTGATTTTCACCCACAGGGGCAGGAAGCGCACCTGCGCGTGCGCTTCCTTTTGCAGATTACTCCGCAGGTTTTGATGCAACGTTACGACGGACCACTTCATCGACAATACCGAATGCCTGCGCTTCTTCCGCCGACATGTAGCTGTCGCGTTCCAGCTTCTGCTCGATTTCCTCAAGCGTGCGGCCGGTATGCTCCTTGTAGATCTCGTTCAGGCGCTTGCGGATGGTCAGGATTTCCTGTGCCTGGATCTCGATATCGCTGGCCTGTCCCTGCGCGCCGCCCGAAGGCTGGTGCACCATGACGCGGGAATTCGGCAGGGCGAATCGCCGTCCCTTTTCCCCACCGGCCAGCAGCAGCGACCCCATGGACGCCGCCTGCCCGATGCACACCGTGCTGACGGGGCAGCGGATGTACTGCATGGTGTCGTAAATCGCCAGTCCCGCCGACACCACGCCACCAGGGCTGTTGATGTAGAACGAGATTTCCTTGCTCGGGTTCACGCTTTCCAGATAAAGCAGCTGCGCCGACACAAGGGCGGAAACCTGATCATAGACCGGTCCGGTCAGAAAGATGATCCGTTCCTGCAGAAGGCGGGAATAGATGTCGAATGCCCGTTCCCCGCGGGAGGTCTGCTCCACCACCATGGGCACCAGAGCGTTATTGAAGATCTCTACGGGATCCCGATCCCTCATAGCCATATTCCCGTCCTGAAAAGCAAGGATCCGCCCTGCGCGCGATCACCGGCAAGAGATGCGCGGACAACGCGGGCGCAGCCGGACCCTTCCCGGTTACTTATGACAAAATAGAGACAAACACGCCAGATACCACCCCACCCCTGTCATTTTGCCATGAACAGGGGTGACAAACTGTGCGCGTTCCCCTGTCCGCAAACACATACGGCGCACGGAAGTCGCCTTCCGCGCGCCGTATGCGCTACCTATGCCGCGAAAGCGGATCAGACGTCAGCTTCCGGCATTTCAGCCAGTTCTTCCGGCGTCACTTCCTTGTCCTCGACCTTCGCAAGTTCGACGATGTAGTCGATGACCTTGTTTTCGAAGATCGGGCCACGCAGGCTGTCAACGGCCTGCGGGTTCTTGGAGAAGTACTCGAACACGGCCTGTTCCTGACCGGGATAGCGTGCCGCTTCGGCGCGCACCGCATGCACGATTTCTTCCTGCGTCACGGTGATGTTGTTCACACGACCGATTTCCGCCAGCAGCAGACCCAGCTTCACGCGGCGCTCGGCAATCTTGCGATAGTCGGCGCGCAGCGTGTCCTCGTCCTTGTCCTTGTCTTCCTCATCCAGGCGACCGGCCTTGCGGTCTTCCTCGATGCGGTTCCAGATCTGGGCGAATTCGGCGTCAACCATGCCCGGAGGCGCTTCGAAATCGGTCTTTTCCGCCAGCTTGTCCAGCAGTTCGCGCTTCAGGCGCAGGCGGGACAGCTGTTCGTATTCCTGACCAACCTGCTTGGAGATCAGTTCACGCACCTGCTCCAGCCCGTCGAAGCCCAGCTTCTTGGCCAGTTCGTCATCAATCTTGGCCTCGACCGGACGGCGGAGTTCCTTGAGCTTGATGTCGAAGCTGGCTTCCTTGCCCGCCAGGTGCTCCGCGCCGTAATCGGCGGGGAAGGTCACGGTGATCACCTTTTCGTCACCGACCTTCATGCCCTCGATCTGCTCGGCGAAGCCGGGGATGAAGCCTGCGCCACCCAGCTCGACGCTCACGTCATCGGCGGAGCCGCCTTCGAACGCCGTGCCATCGATCTTGCCCACGAAGTCAACAACGGCCACGTCGCCATTGGCGGCGGGGCGGTCTTCCTCGACCTTCTCGAACTCACGCTGGCGGCTGGCGATTTCCGTCAGGGCCTTGTCCACGGTCTCGGCGTTCACTTCGGACTTGAGACGCACGAGCGACAGGTCCGACAGGTCGGGGATGGTGATCTCGGGCAGGACCTCGAACTCGACCGTGAACTTCAGGTCTTCCTTGCTGCCCGGCTCGCTGCCGGAAACCAGGTCAACCTTGGGCTGCATGGCCGGGCGCAGGCCGCGCTCATCCAGCAGGGTGCGGGTTGCGTCGCTTACAACCTGCTCCAGGACCTCGCCCTGAACAGATTCACCAAAACGCTGCTGCAGGATGCTCATCGGCACCTTTCCGGGGCGGAAGCCCGGCAGCTTCATGGACTGTCCAACTTCTTTCAGGCGCGCGGTGCGCTTGCTCTCGATTTCCGCGGCAGGCACCGTAACGGTAAACCCGCGCTTCAGGCCATCGGAAAGCGTTTCAGTAACCTGCATCTGCCAGGCCATCCTCTCGGTCAGAACGTGTCAAAGAACGCAATAGGCCGGTCAGGCCACCACGTCTGCTCGCATAACGCGACTTGCCGGGATCTTGGTACGGGCGGAGGGACTTGAACCCCCACGACTTGCGTCACCAGAACCTAAATCTGGCGTGTCTGCCAATTCCACCACGCCCGCACTGTGCCCAGGCTGTAAGCTCGGGGCTTTAGCGCACCATTGGCCACGGGGCAATATCCCACGCGGCCCGAATGGCGTTTTCAGCCGAAAACTTTTTTTACCTCTGCTTCCGCGCGCGCCCTCGCCGCCCCCAGATGGCGGTCAAAATCCTCGGCTACCGGCCACTCGCCGGCATGCAGCGCCGCATCGCCATGCATCCACACCCCTGCACAGGCCGCATCCCAGCGCGGCATGCCCGCCGCCAGCATGGCCGCGATGATTCCCGTCAGCGTATCGCCCGACCCAGCCGTGCCCAGCATGGGGGTGGCGTGGCTGTTGATCGCGACACGCCCGTCGGGGCTGGCGATGATGGTGTCCGGCCCCTTCATGACGGTCACGGCCCCCGTCCGCGCCGCCGCCTGCCGCGCGGCCGCCACGCGATCCGGCCCCGGCCTGCCGAACACGCGCGAGAACTCGCCGATATGCGGGGTGATGATGGCCGCCCCTTTCAGCCGGTCGGGCTGCCCCGCCGCCATGGTGAACGCCCCGGCATCGGCGATCACGTCCCGGCCCGCATGCACCAGCGCCGGGAAGGTCGCCGCCACCTCATCCACCGACAGGCCCGGCCCGCAGACCCAGACATGACGCCGCGTATCGTGCAGCAGGTCGTCCAGCGCGCCGGAATCCACGATCAGCCCCGGCGGCGCGGTCATGCGGTACACCTCCGCGCCGTCACCCGCCGCCAGGCGCACCAGGCCCGCGCCCGCCGCCCGCGCGCCCGCCGCCGACAGGCGCGCCGCACCAGGCATTTCACGCCCGCCACATATGCTGACGACGCCACGGCTGTATTTGTAACTGGTCGGCCCGCATGCGGGCGTGCGCCACAGGCCCGGCGCGTTATGCCATGTCCGAATCGGCACCGACGCCACCGCGTCTTCCCCGATGCCGATATCCGCCAGCACGGTCCGGCCACACAGCGTATGGCCGGGCAGCAGCAGGTGCCCGGGCTTGAGCCGGCAGAACGTGACCGTCATCTCCACCTGTGGCGCATATCCCCGGACCGCACCGGTCGCCCCGTCCACGCCCGTTGGCATGTCGATGGCGACCAGGCGGGGGGCCGCCTTCAGCACATCCGCCACGTCCGGGGCGATGTCGCGACTCAGCCCCGCGCCGAACACCGCATCGACCACCAGGTCGAAACGGGCGGCGTTTTCGGGCGTGAACGCCACGACCGGCCCCTGCCACAACGCTGCGGCCGCGGCGGCATCGCCACCGGAATGCGGTGGCGCCATTTCCGCGACCGATACCGGCCAGCCTTCCTCCGCCAGCCTGCGCGCGGTCACGTACCCGTCACCGCCGTTATTGCCGGGACCGCACAGCACCAGCACGCGGCACGAACGCATGTGCCGCCGGATGGCGCGGGCGACGGCCCGGCCCGCGTTTTCCATCAGCACGGCCACCGGCACGTGGCGGGCGGCCGCGGCGTCGATCCGCCCCATTTCATCAGGCGTGGGCAGCAGCAGGTGGCGCGCGGCCGTCCGTGCTGTTTCATCCATAGTCATGATGTCCTTCCCCCTTCTGGCAACTTTGGCTGCGTGACTGGCCTTGCACATGATACAGGAATGGGGAAACAAGCATTCCGCATCCTGCCCCATGGCAGGGACTGTTCTCTTTACCCATCCACCCCGCAGGGAGGCGTCATGTCCTATTCCATAGTCTGGAGCCTTGTGCTCGCACTCCACATAACCGGCATGGCGGCCTGGGTTGGCGGCATGATCTATGCGGCTTTCGTGCTCAAGCCCAGCCTCAGCCTGCTGGATGGAACGCAGCGCGCCTCCGTCCACCTGCAGACGCTCAACCGTTTTTTCCGTATCGTATGGCATACCATGCCGACGGTGCTGATTACGGGCTGGCTCCTGATTTATCACGATGGCGGGTTTGCAGTGGTGCCATGGCCGATCAACCTCATGCAGCTGTTCGGGCTGATCATGGCCGGCATTTTCGCCCGTATCTATTTCGGTCCCTACCAGAAGGCGCGCCGCGCGCTGCGCCCGCAGCAGGGCACGTTCGACTCGATCCGCTCGCTGGTCATGGTCAACACGGGCATCGGCGTGCTGACCATCATCTGTGGCTGCCTTGCCCATCCGTTCTGAAATTACGGGGACAATCCTCACGTCCCCTTGATTTCCGTTGCAAATATGGGTAGGCACAGGGAATGTGGCACAGCAGGGTATCTGACCCGGACATGCCGCACTCCCCTTCCCTGCATTGCTGCAGGTACATCAGGGACGGCAGCCTGATACAGCGCGACACGGTGGCAATCGGACGGGGCCATATTCATCTGCTGATACGTTCGAGAGTAATTTGAGCGCCAAAAAAACGCCCTCCGCCCCGGCCCGCTCCGCAAAGAAGGCGGCAGCCCCGGCCCCCGCCACCAGCACGGACGGGGTCGCCCCTACTGATACCCCCACACCGGAAGACGCCCCGGAACAGGAGGCACAGCCCCTGTTTTCCGAACTCGGCCTGTCCGAACCCATCCAGCAGGCGATTGATGAGATGGGATACCGTCATCCCACCCCCATCCAGGCGCAGGCCATCCCGTATGTGCTGATGGGGCGCGACGTTCTGGGTGTCGCACAGACCGGGACCGGCAAGACCGCGTCCTTCACCCTGCCCATGCTGGAAATCCTGTCCGGCTCACGGGCACGGGCGCGGATGCCGCGTTCGCTCATCCTGGAGCCCACGCGTGAACTCGCGCTGCAGGTGGCGGAAAATTTCGTCAATTACGGCAAGCATCTCAAGCTGACCCACGCGCTGCTGATCGGTGGCGAAAGCATGGCCGAGCAGAAGGAAGTGCTGAACCGTGGCGTTGACGTGCTGATCGCGACCCCGGGCCGGCTGATCGACCTGTTTGAACGCGGCGGCCTGCTGCTGACCCAGACCAAACTGCTGGTGATCGACGAAGCGGACCGCATGCTGGACATGGGCTTCATTCCCGATATCGAGAAGATCGTGGGCATGCTGTCGCCACTGCGCCAGACCATGTTCTTCTCCGCCACCATGGCGCCGGAAATCCGCAGGCTTGCGGATATGTTCCTGCGCAACCCAAAGGAAATCACGGTCAGCCGTCCCTCCTCCGTTGCGTCAACCATCGAGACGGGACTGGCCATCGTCGATGCCAGGGAAAAGCGCCGCGCGCTGCGCAAGCTTCTGAACGCGGCGGACATGCAGAACGCCATCGTATTCTGCAACCGTAAGCGTGATGTCGACGTGCTGTGCAAATCCCTGATCAAGCATGGTTTTTCCGCAGGCGCCCTGCATGGTGACCTGGCGCAGTCGCTGCGTTTCTCGACGCTTGAAGCGTTCAAGAGCGGTGAACTGAAGATCCTCGTCTGCTCCGACATTGCGGCACGCGGGATCGATATCGGCGGCCTGTCGCATGTGTTCAATTTCGACGTGCCGTTCCATGCCGAGGATTACGTCCACCGAATCGGCCGTACCGGCCGTGCGGGTCGCACCGGCCACGCCTATACCTTGGCCACGCCGGATGAAGAGGCGCTGGTCCAGGCCATCGAGAAACTGACAGGCAAGCCCATTCCCCGAATCGAAATTCCCGGCGTGGAAACGCTGGAATGGTCGGAAGAGCCCCGCACCGGCAATGGCCGTCGCAAGCCCGCCCGCAAGAGCAATGCCGCAACAGCCACGCCGGAGCCGCCTGCGGCACCCGCCACGGCTGAGGAAAAAGCCCCCGCCCCACGCAAATCGCGCAGGTCGCAGGGCAGTGCGGCTGGCGGTTCTTCCGCAGCGCCATCCACGCGTCGCGACTCCGGCCTGCTCCCGTCCGCGCCTGACCAGCCTGTCACCGGCTTTGGCAATGACGTCCCGGCCTTCATGCAACTGCCGCGCCGGGAAAAATCCGTTATTCCGGCGGACGAATAAGCAGTCTGTCCTTCTGGCGATAACAGGAAATGGAAAACGCAGTGGCGCATGCCATCCGGGTGGTGGCGCTCGGCAATGATGGGGATGGCATAGCCCAGACCCCAGAAGGCCGGATATTCGTATCCGGCACGGTTCCGGGTGATGAAATCGTGCTCGCGGCACATGACGGCACACGCGGGACGCTTGATCACGTGGTGATACCCGGGGCGGATCGCGTGCCCGCCCCCTGTCACCTGTTCGGCACCTGTGGTGGCTGCCGCATTCAGGACATGGCGCTACCTGCCCTGCTGGACTGGAAAACAGGTCGCGTTGTCGAGTCCCTGCAACATGTTGGATTCGACGCCATTCCAGCGCCACAGGCCCATCAGGTCAGCCCGCATGGCAGGCGCCGGGTGGACCTGGCCTTCCGCCGGGTCGGAAAACAGATCATGCTGGGGCTGCACCGCCGTCGTGGCGATGTGGTGGACATGCGCGAATGCACATTGCTCGATCCCACGCTTTTCGCCCTGCTGACACCCCTGCGCGCCCTGCTGCATTCACTTCCGGCCGTGCATGCGGGGGGTGATATCCAGATCAACCTGCTGGATAGCGGTCCCGACCTGCTGATTACGATGGATGGCACGCCAGATGCCAATGACCGCCGTATCCTGGCGCAGTTTGGCAAGGCGCATGGCATCCCGCGCATTTCACTGCAGGGCCGCCCGCCGGAGACCCTGGCCCTGACCGGGCCGGTTTTCCATCATTTTGATGACGTGCGTGTCGTACCGCCGCCGGGTGCCTTCCTGCAGCCCGCACGGGCGGGTGAAGCCTTTATCAAGGCTGCGGTGCTGGCGGGCCTGCCGCGCAAGGGCCTCAAGGCTGGCATTATCGAATTATATGCGGGGTGTGGGACGCTATCCTTCGCGCTGGCCGAGCATGCCAAGGTCCATGCCTATGAAGGTGATCGTGCGGCGCTTGCCTGCCTGAAACAGGCCAGTGGCGGCACGCGTGTCCTGCCCGCGCTGCGTGACCTGAACCGCCAGCCGGTCATGGCGACCGATCTGGCAAAGGCGGCAGCCATCGTGCTGGACCCGCCCCATGCCGGGGCCGGTGCGCAGATTGCCCAGATCGTGGCAGGCAAGCCACCCTGCATCATCTATGTCAGTTGCAATCCCGTAGCCCTGCAACGGGATCTGTTGCCCCTGCGCCATGCTGGCTACCAGTTGGATAGCGTGACGGTCATTGACCAGTTCCTGTGGTCAGCGGAAGTCGAGTCCGTATGCGTGCTGACCCTGCCGGAGGCAAACCGGCGTAACCGACGCTGAAGGCAAGAAAGTTTCTGGTGAAGCTTTTTTCAAAAAGGCGGCACCCATAAACTTTCATTGCTTTTTCATCAATGCGTTAGACGTGAAAGCTTTCCCCACAGCCACAGCGCCCCTTTTCATTGGGATTGCTGAAGGTGAAGCCGGATTCAAGCTGCTTGACCTCATAATCCATCACCGATCCGATTAGGAACAGCGTCGCCTTGCGGTCCACCAGCAGGGTCACCCCCTTGTCCACCACCACTTCGTCGCCCGGACCGGCCTGCTCGACAAAGCTCATGTCATAGGCATGGCCTGAACAGCCCTTGGTCGAAACGGCGATGCGCAGCAGGTGCCCGGCGTGATTGGTCTGGTACAGTTTTTCCAGCCGCTGCGCCGCCCGGTCCGTCAGGGTCATAAGCGGCGGCAATGCCCGACGCGGGGTGGCAGTAGCGGTGGCGGTCGTGGCGTTTTGTTCAGTCATGGCACGTTCCCCTTGCTGGGTTCAGAACATGTTCAGGGCAAGACGCGCATCTTCACTCATGCGCGACATGTCCCATGGCGGCTCCCACACGATTTCCACCGTGGCGGTGGTGACCGTATCGATCTTTTCCACCGCCTCCTTGACCTGCACGGGCAGTTCCTGCGCGCTGGGACAGTTGGGGGCGGTCAGCGTCATCTCGACCTTGACCGATCCATCCTCATGCAGGTCGATGGCGTAAATCAGGCCAAGTTCATAGATATTGACCGGAATTTCCGGGTCATACACCGTGGCGATCGCGGCGATGACCGTTTCCTCGTCCGGTATGCTGGTACTGGCGGGGGAATCGTTCGGTTTTTCCCCGTCCGGTGTCCACGTTGATACGGGTTCAGCCTTGGGGCTGGGCGTGTCTTCGGCCTCAAGGGAGAAATGCCCGGCTCCCTCTGCCATGCCGATGGCAGGCTCTACCTGATTTTTCTCGTCCATGAGACCTTCACCTGTCTTTATCATCATTGAGCATCCCGATCAGCGCCGACCACGGCAGCATTGCGCAGCGAATACGCGAACGATGCCGGTGCAATGGCGCAAAAACCGAAAGTTCGCCCAAGCCCTCGGGGGCTATACCTGTTTCAACGGCTGTCACAAGTTCCGCATGCATCTGGCTGATCCGCGCGCGATCCTGTCCGGCCACCCGTTCCGCCATGAGATCCGCAGACGCCGCGCAGATCGCGCAGCCCCGCGTTTCATGCCGCAATGCCGTAACCCGGCCCTGCGCATCGACACCGGCCTGCAGCTTCACCCGGTCACCACACAGGGGGTTCGATCCTTCCCCGTGCAACTGCGCACCCGCCAGCGGGCCTGCGTAACGCGGCGTTCTGGCCCGTTCCAGCACCACGGTGCGATACAGATCATCCTGCGCCATGAATATCACGCCATCAGACAAAAAAGCTGCGTATCTGTTCCAGCGTGGCGGCCAGGAAGTCAATTTCCCCGGGCGTGGTATAAATGCCGAAACTGGCCCGTGCCGTGGCCGCAACCCCCAACCTGCGCATGAGCGGTTCGGCACAGTGATGTCCCGCCCGCACCGCAATGCCGTTGCGATCCAGCAGGGTGGCGATGTCATGCGGGTGGACATCGTCCATGGTGAACGAAATCACCCCGCCACGATCCGGTGCCGTCCCGATCACCTTCAGGCCGCTGACATTGCCCAGCACCTTCAGCGCATGGGCCGTCAGGGCTTCCTCATGCGCGCCAATCGCGTCAAACCCTATGGATTCGATATAGGCAAGGGCAGCGCCCAGTCCAATGGTCTCGATGATGGCGGGGGTGCCAGCTTCGAATTTATGCGGGACACTGGCCCATGTCGACCGTTCGAACGACACGGTGGAAATCATGTCGCCGCCACCAAGAAAGGGCGGCATGGCGTCAAGGATCTCGCGCCGTGCCCACAGCACGCCAATGCCGGTCGGGCCATACAGCTTGTGCCCGGTCACCACATAGAAATCCGCATCCAGCGCACGCACATCCACACGACGGTGCACGGCAAGCTGACTGCCATCGAACAGCACCTTCGCGCCCGCCGCATGCGCCATGTCGGCAATGGCGCGGGCATCCGTGATCGTGCCCAGCACGTTGGACATGTGGGTGATCGCCACCAGCGCCACCCGCCCGTCGGACAGGTTGCGCGCCAGGGCGTCCATGTCCAGCGCCCCGTCATCGGTAATGGGGGTCACGCGCAGTTCGATACCCGTGCGGTCCCGCAGCATCTGCCACGGAACGAGGTTGGCATGGTGTTCCATTTCGGACACCAGCACCACCTGTCCCGGCTTCAGCAGGGTGCCAAAGGAATGGGCGACAAGGTTTATGGCTTCCGTGCTGTTGCGGGTGAAAACGATTTCCTCCCGCGCCTGCGCACCAAGGAAGGCCGCCACCTGATCACGCACGGCTTCATAGGCTTCCGTCGTGCGTTCGCTCATCCAGTACAGCCCACGGTGGATGTTGGCATACTGGGTGCGCATGGTGTCCGCCATGGCGTCGATGACCTGCCGTGGCTTCTGTGCGGACGCGGCGCTGTCAAGGAACACGAGATCCTTGCCATGCACCTTCTGCGACAGGATCGGGAAATCGGCCCGGATGTGGCGCAGGCTGCCCGCGATGTCCGTGGGGCTGGCGACAGTCTGGTCCATCATGCGACCTCCCGCGTCCACCATGCCTCGACGGCAAGGTTCAGGCTATCCTTCAGCCGCTGGTCATCAATCTGGTCCACGACATCATGCAGGAAGGCGCGGATCAGGATGGAGCGCGCGGCAGTATCCGGGATGCCACGGCTGCGCAGGTAGAACAGCTGGTCATCATCCAGCGCGCCAACGGTGGCGCCGTGGCTGCATTTCACATCATCGGCGTAGATTTCCAGTTCCGGCTTGGCGTCGATTTCCGCACCATCGGACAGCAGCAGCGCCTGGTTCATCTGGTAGCCATCGGTCTTCTGGGCGATACGCTCAACCAGGATCTTGCCCTGGAACACGCCACGCGCGTGGTCGGACAGGACGTTCTTGATCGTCTGGCGCGATACGCAGTCCGGGGCGGCATGCGTGATCACGCTGGTCAGGTCGCCATGCTGGTGGCCGGACAGGAGCTGCGCGCCGTTGACATGCACGCTGGCCCCCGGCTGTGTCAGTCCGGCATGGACTTCATGCCGCGACAGGCTGGCCCCAAGCGTAAGCGTAAAGCTGTCATAGACGCCACCGGCGGCAACCCGGGCATGGCTGACCGCCAGATGCACCGCCTGCCTGCCTTCTGCCTGAACGCGGGCATGGGACAGGTAGCCTTCATCCGCCACCGCAATGTCATAGAGCGGATTGTGCAGGTACTGCCCCCGCCCGGCCGATGCATCCAGCAGCGCCAGGCGCCCGCCCTTTTCCACCACGATGCGGTGGCGCGGGTGGAAGGAAACCGGCTCGGCCTCCCCCGTCTGGCCAATGCTGACCAGCAGCAGGCAGCCACCATCCACACCCGCGGGCGCGACCAGATCCAGCCCGTCGCGCGCAAGGACGGTATTCAGCGCGGTGGTGACATCCCCCACCGGGTCGATCCCGTCATCGGGCAGCGTGCCGGCGGCCAGCGTCGAAACCCTGACGCCCCTGGGCAGGCGTGAACGACCGGCATCGAAATACCCGTTCACGAACACCACACGGCTGGCCCCGGCGCCCAGGCCGGAAATGGTCTCGATTTCCGCCAGCAGGGTATCAACGGCCTTGTCATCCGTCGCGTGCGGCGCGGCGGTGAACGGCACGTCCGCCAGTGCGCGCAGGGAGGTGTATTTCCACGCCTCCACGCCCACGCGTGGCAGGCCGACATGGCGCAGGAAATCGGCAGCCTTCTGCCGTTGCGCATTGCCCGTTACGTCACCCCGGTCGAGAAAGGCTGAGGCATTGACCCCGACCGGTGCAATGGCGTTCACGCCGCCTCCGACAGGAACTGGGCATAACCCTGCGCCTCAAGCTGCTTGGCCAGTTCGGGACCACCGCTGTGGATGATGCGGCCCTTCGCCATCACATGGATGCGGTCGGGCACGATATAATCCAGCAGGCGCTGGTGATGGGTGATGACCAGCGCCGAAAAATCAGGCGAACGCAGGGAGTTCACGCCTTCAGCCACGATGCGCAGGGCGTCGATGTCCAGGCCACTATCCGTTTCGTCCAGAATGGCGAAGGACGGCTGGAGCATGCGCATCTGCAGCACCTCGTTGCGCTTTTTCTCACCACCCGAAAAGCCGACATTGACGTTGCGCTTGAGCATTTCATCCGACATGGACAGATGCCTGGTTTCCTTGCGCACGGCTTTCAGGAAGGCCACGGCGTCCAGTTCCTCCTGCCCACGTGCGCGGCGCACGGCGTTGACGGCGGTGCGCAGGAAGTTGGCGTTGTTCACGCCCGGCAGTTCAACCGGCGTCTGGAACGCCAGGAACAGGCCAAGGGCGGCGCGTTCCTCGGGTTCCAGCGCCAGCAGGTCCTGCTCCTTGAAGGTAGCCGACCCGCCGGTCACCTCGTAATCCTCGCGCCCGGCCAGCACATAGGACAGGGTGGACTTGCCCGAACCGTTCGGCCCCATGATGGCGTGGACCTCGCCCGCCGGGATTTCCAGATCGACCCCACGCAGGATTTCCTTGTGGGTCTCCCCGTCCGAGATGCGGGCGCACAGGCCATTGATGCTTACGAATTGCTTGCTCACGTCTTTGAATCCCTGTTAGCCCACGCTGCCTTCTAGGCTGATCTGCAGAAGCTTCTGCGCTTCCACCGCGAATTCCATCGGCAGTTCCTTCAGGACATCCTTGCAGAACCCGTTCACGATCAGGCCCACAGCGTCCTCTTCCGACAGGCCGCGCTGGCGGCAGTAGAACAGCTGGTCTTCCGATATCTTGGATGTCGTCGCCTCATGCTCCACGCGCGCGGACATGTTGCGGCTTTCGATATAGGGCACGGTATGCGCCCCGCAACGGTCACCGATCAGCAGGCTGTCGCACTGGGTGAAGTTACGGCTGCCCGATGCCTTGGGCATCATGCGCACCAGCCCGCGATAGGTGCTGTCGGACTGCCCCGCGCTGATGGTCTTGGCGATGATGGTCGAACGCGTATTACGCCCGATATGGATCATCTTGGTGCCGGTATCGGCCTGCTGGTGGTTGTTGGTCACCGCGACGGAATAGAATTCCCCCACCGATCCCTCACCCTGCAGGATGCATGACGGGTATTTCCACGTAATGGCCGACCCGGTTTCCACCTGCGTCCATGAAATCTTGGACCGCGCCCCGCGGCACGCGCCGCGCTTGGTCACGAAGTTGTAGATGCCGCCCTTCCCGTTCTCATCACCGGGGTACCAGTTCTGCACGGTGGAATACTTGATCGATGCATCTTCCATCGCCACCAGTTCGACCACGGCGGCATGAAGCTGGTTTTCATCGCGCATCGGCGCCGTGCAGCCTTCAAGGTAGGAAACGGACGCGCCATCTTCCACCACGATCAGGGTACGCTCGAACTGTCCGGTATTCCGCGCATTGATGCGGAAATAGGTGGACAGCTCCATCGGGCAGCGCACACCCTTGGGCACGAACACGAAGGAGCCGTCGGTAAACACGGCGGCGTTCAGCGCGGCGTAAAAATTATCGGTCACTGGCACCACGCTGCCCAGGTACCGGCGCACCAGTTCGGGATGTTCCTGCACCGCTTCGGAAATGGGGCAGAAGATCACGCCCGCTTCCTGCAGCGTCTTGCGGAAGGTGGTGGCGACGGACACGCTGTCGAACACCGCATCCACCGCGACGGGCGCGCGCGCCTCCTGGCCTTCGGGCACTTCCACGCCTGCCAGCATCGCCTGTTCATGCAGCGGGATGCCCAGCTTTTCATAGGTGCGCAGCAGTTCGGGATCGACCTCTTCCAGCGACTTGGGGCCGGGTTTCCTGCGCGGGGCGGCGTAGTAATGCACGTCCTGGTAATCGATGGGCGGGTGCCTGACCTTGGCCCATGTGGGTTCGCGCATTTCCAGCCATGAACGGTAGGCCTTCAGCCGCCATTCCAGCAGCCATTCCGGCTCCTTCTTGCGGCTGGAGATCAGGCGGATCGTGTCCTCGTTCAGGCCCTTGGGGGCGATATCCATTTCGATATCGGTCTCGAACCCCCATTTATAGGTGTTCTGACCCAGGGTTTCGACCGTCTTGCGGGTTTCGGCTACTGCCGGCATGTGTCTTTCCTCCCCCTGTTTCAGGCCGTGGCCGCGGGCCCGCCGGGCATGGACGGCGCGCGCAGGCCGCCCAGTCTGTCAGTGACTGTATGGTTCTTCATGTCCGCCAGCGTGATGGCGGACAGGGCGTTGCGGATGGCGGCGTTGACCATGTCCCACTGCCCGCCCAGGCCACAGGTGGACCGGGCGTCACAATCGCCGCCATCCACGCATGTCGTCAGCGATATGGGACCATCGATCGCCTGGATCACGGTCGCGATGGAGATTTCCTCCAGCGGGTGGGCCAGCCTGTAGCCGCCCCGCGCGCCGCGCTGTGATGTCACGATGCCCTGTGTCGCGAGAATCTTGAGCACCTTGGCCACGGTGGGTTCGGGAATGCCGGTCGAACGCGACAGGACAGGCGAGGTCGTGACCTCTTCCTTCTGTCCCAGCCGGACCAGAGCCACGACGGCATAATCGGTCAGTTTCGACAGTTTCAGCATTCCGCTCTCCCGCCTGTTCCGGCCCGCCTGCATAATTGGACCGAAACAGTACTGTTTCCTGAAGTTTCAGATGGGCTACCAGCCACGCGTCGTCAAGTCCAATCGTTGCATGCAACCCTGCCCTATCCGATACCGGTCCCGAATATCAGCTGTAATAGCACGGACAGCCCGCACCCGGCCAGAAACCCGACCAGCGTGCCATTCAGCCGGATATATTGCAGATCCTTACCTACACGCAGTTCCAGGCGGTCGCTCAGGCTTTCCGCATCCCATCCATTGACCACCGAGTAAATAAACCGCGACATGCGGTCGCGCAGGAACGGCAGGCTGCTCATGATCATGCCACGCGCGCCATCATTGATCCGTTTGCGCATGGTGGCGTCATGATACATCTGTTCCGCCAGGCGCTGCAGTGCGTCACGCACAATGGAGGACAGCCATCCGCGATCCCCCTTGTCCATGTCTTCCTCGATCAGGCGGCGCAGGCGGTGCCACACGTCACTGCTCCAGCCACGCACGCTGTCATGGGTCAGCACGCCCATCACGGCGTCCGTGATATCGCGCCGGCGCACCGGATCCTGCTCGATCCGGTCGATCTCGGCCCGGACCCATGTGGTGAAGCCTTCACGCAATTCTGAATTCTGCGGGTCGATGCGGTCCAGTTCCTGCCCCGCGGCCAGCAGCACCTTGGTCGCGATCGACCCGCCAATGGCCCAGCCCAGCACGCGGCCGCCCTGTTCGCGCACGCGTTCCTCGATCATCATGCGCAGGGCGGGTTCCTTGGCCTTGATGCCTTCCTTCAGCCGCGACAGCAGGAACGACAGCACTTCCTGGTGGCAGTCCCCTTCCACCATCGCGCGCAGGCTGCGGGTAATGACGGGGGCGATTTCCTCCCCCCCCAGCAGGGTCGGCAGCATGCGCGCGATGGCGGAACTCGCCCGCCCGTCCTCCAGCCGGTCCAGCACGTGCGGCACCGATCCCAGCACGGCGCGGTTGATCATGTCCGCCGTTTCCGGTTCCTGCAGTATGTTGCCAAGGATGGCAGGCAGGTCGATGCGGTTGAATGCGGCCTCGACCTCATGCTCCGTGAACACGTTGGTCGAGACGAAGCGCCCCAGCGCCTGCGCCAGCCGTTCCTTCTGCGCGGGCAGGATGGCGGTATGGGGAATCGGCAGCCCCATGGGCCTGCGGAACAGCGCGGTCACGGCAAACCAGTCCGCCAGCCCCCCCACGACCCCCGCCTTGGTGCCCGAGCGCAGGATTTCCAGCCACGGACGGTCCGCCAGCCAGCCCATCTGCGGCAGGGCGTAACCCGCCACCGTCAGCCCGGCCATGGCTGCCAGCAGGCCGGTCGCAGACCGTTTGTAACGCAGCAGCGTATGCCGCGCGTCCTGATCCGTTTGTGGAATACCGTTCATGAAGTCCTTGATACCATTGTCTCCCCTCCAGCCCAAGCAACACTCGGTGTAACGCGCCAAATAGGCGTGAATATGCCATGGTGGACATTGCGGGCCGCCGCCGAACATGGGATTTGGAAAAGACCATGACGATTTTTCATGACAGGACAACACGATGACCGAAGCCGCCGCGCGGACTGTTTCCGACCTGCTGCAACAGGCGGAACAACTGATTGCCAGCCATGACGAAACCGCAACCGGCAGCCCGGTCATGGCGCTGGCGCGTCAGATCGGCCGCCAGATGGCCAATGGCGCCCTGTCGATGGAAATGGTGGAGGAGATCGTGCGCCTGCTGCGCGACCGGGCCTTTGCCGGGCGGGCGCACCATATCGCCGTCTATCTGGATGGCCCCGACGATGCGGTGGTCGCGGCGCGCATGCGTGACGTCGCCCGCCGCATCGTGCAGCCGGACCCCGATGACAGCCCCGTACCCATCGCGCGCTTCCGCGCCGCCATCGAACGCAGCCGCTTCGCCGCCGTGTTCACCGCCCACCCCACATTCGCGCTGGCCAACCCGGTATACGAGGCGCTGGCGGACCTGGCCTCCACCAACCCGGCCGAGGCGCCGGCGCATGTCCCCGCCTTCCTGACGCATCGCCGCGTCGGGCCGCCCACGCTGGATGAGGAGTTCACGCTGGCGACGCAGGCCATCCTGCGCGGACGCAACGCGCTGGACCGGCTGAACATCATCCTGCTGTCCGAAGCGCGGACCCACTGGCCGCAGCTGTGGTCCACGCTGGCGCCACGCCCCATCATCATGACCAGCTGGGTTGGCTATGACACCGACGGCCGCACCGATATCGGCTGGTGGGACACGCTGCGCCTGCGGCTGCGCATGAAGCAGATGCAGCTTGCGCGCCTGCATGACCAGATCGAACCCGTGAACAGCTGCGCCAATGACCTGCTGCCGCGCGTGCAGACCGCGCTGGAAACCGTCGCGGCCCAGATCGCCGCCTGCCCCACCGGGCCGGAACCCGAAGCGGTGTCACGCTTTGCTGATGTGCTGATCACCCGCAGCGCCGACGCGCTGACCAGCACCAATGACCTGAACGCCGCCTTCAGCGAGGCAATCGACGCCGCGACCCCTGAAGACAAGATGACCCTGGCGGTGGCGCGGGCGGGCTTCATGGCGCATGGCCTGTCGGCGGCGCATACGCATACGCGCCTGAACGCGACACAGCTGCATAACATCGCCCGGCAGCGGCTGGGCATTACCGACAGCCCCGACATCCCGGCCCAGCGCCGCGCGCTGATCAGCCGCATGAACGACGCGCTGGAAACGGTCCAGCCGGTCGAGATCGATTTCGGCTCGCTACTGATGGAACAGGCCAGTGCCGGGCGGCTGATGATGACGGTGCGCCAGATCCTGCGCCATATCGACCGCACCAGTCCCATCCGCTTCCTGATTGCCGAGACCGAGACCGGCTACACCCTGCTGACCGCGCTGTGGCTGGCGCGGCTGTATGGCGTGGCGGACATGATCGAGATCTCGCCCCTGTTCGAGACACAGGAAGCACTGGAAAACGGCGAGCAGATCATTGAGGAAGCCCTGCGTTCCCCCCACTGGCGCGCCTACCTGCAGCGCACGCGCAAGCTCAGCCTGCAGTTCGGCTTTTCCGACTCCGGCCGTTACGTGGGGAAGCTGGCCGCGACCTACCTGATCGAACGGCTGCGTATCAAGGTATGCGACCTGCTGCGCAAATGGGATCTGGCCTTTGTCGAGGTCATCCTGTTCGACACGCATGGCGAAAGCATTGGCCGTGGCGCGCATCCCTACCGGCTGGCGGACCGTTTCGACTACCTGTCCCCGCCGCACGCCCGCGCCCGCTTTACCCGCGCAGGCATCCAGATGCGCGAGGAAACGGCCTTTCAGGGCGGTGACGGCTATCTTCTGTTCGGCACGCAGGCCCTGGCGGACGCCACCGTCAGCATCATTGCCGAACATGCCTTCGCCACCACCACGCTGGACCGTGACCCGGTCTATGATGAACCGGATTTCTCGGCCGATTTCTTCGCCACCATCGCCAATGGCATGACCGGGCTGGTGGAAGATCCCGGCTATGCCGCCCTGCTGGGCGCATTCGGGCCGTCACTGATCGACAAGACCGGGTCGCGCCCGTCCGCCCGGCAGAGTGACGCGGCATCGACCGTAACCCGCATCAAGCATCCCAGCCAGCTGCGCGCCATTCCCAACAACGCCATCCTGCAGCAGCTGGCATGGTGCGCGAACACGTTGCAGGGGCTGGGCACGGCGGCGGCGCGCCACCCCGAAACGTTCGAGAAATACCTGGCGGAAAGCCCACGCTTCCGCCGCGCCATGGATTTCGCGGCCCATGCCCTGGCCCATTCCGACCACGGCGTGCTGCGCGGTGTCATCCGCCTGCTGGACCCTGATATGTGGCTGGAACGCGCCACCGCGCAGAAGGACCCCGGCCGCCAGGAAGCCTGCCTGTCGCTTATGCACGGGCTGGAAAACCTGGATTTCTGGGCCAGCACGCAGGCGATGTTCCGGCGCATCCAGTCCGATCACCTCGCCCTGCGGCGCGCATGGCCCGACGCCCCGCGCATGCGCCCTGATGAACTGCTGCTGCATGCCATCCGCATCGCGATCATCGAGCAGATCTGGCTGCTGTCCACACAGGTACCCTATTTCTCGCCCCGCCATGCGTTTTCGCGTGACGTGCTGACGCTGAAGGTGCTGTGCCTGGAAATCCCGGGGGCGTTGGCGGAACTGGAAAATATCTTCCTCTACCGTTCGGATGGCAGTTTCGACCTTGATTTCCATGAACCGCACGGCCCCCGGCAGGAAGGCACCTACCACCGCGAATACACCGAGATTTTCGAACCGATGCAGCGCCTGTTCCAGATGGTACGCGAAATCAGCACCGGAGTGATGCACCATGTCGGCGCCTTTGGCTGAAGCATCACGCAACGGGTGGCGGATCAGTGAACCGCCACCGCCCTATGGCGTGGCGTTGCCCCAGACACCCACCATATGTCGGGTGGTGGCGAACAATCCCGGTCCCATGACCGGCAACGGCACCAATAGCTGGCTGGTGGACCACGGAAGGGGCTGCGTGGTCATTGATCCCGGCAGCACCGACCCCGCCCACCTTGACGCGCTGGTGGCCGCGGCCGGCGATCGGCCGATTACCCATATCATCCTGACCCACACCCATGCGGACCATCTGGCTGGCGCACGCCCGCTGGGGGCACGGCTGGGAATCCCGGTCTGCGGTTTCCATGCCAGTGCCGAGCCGGAATTCACCCCCGATATCGGCCTGCGGGATGGCGATGAAATCGCGGAACTGCGGGTGCTGTACACACCGGGGCATGCCAGCGATCATATCTGTCTTGAAACGGCGGATGGCATCATCTTCACCGGGGATCATGTCATGGGCTGGTCCACCACCATGGTGCCCCCCGCCCCGCATGGTTCGGTGCAGCAGTTTCTGGACAGCATGGACTACCTGGCGCAACGCAACAGCCACCTGCTGCTGCCAGCGCACGGTCCCGCCATACCGCATGTCAAGGCCTGCATCGAAGGGCTGGTCGCCCACCGCCGCGCACGTGAAAACAGCATTATCGCGCTGATGCCGGTCGAACCGCGTACGCTGGATGAAATCGTGGACAGCATGTACCACAACCTGCGCCCCGGCCTGCGCCGTGCGGCACGACTGAACCTGCACGCGCATCTGGAAAAGCTGGAACAGGATGGCCGGGTGCGCCATCAGGCCGGCCGGTGGATGAAAATCATTCCCTGAGAGACTGCCTGAAAAGTCAGCTCAGAAAATATCCCTTAAATCATCAGGACGTTTTTGAAAAAAACCGGCGCAGCACCGGCAGGGAGCGCGTCCGCCACGGTCACAGCCGCCACCCATTTCCTGCAGGCATCTGATCGGAAATAACGCAGGACAGGCACGCCATGCCCATGGCGCCATACCGGTCAGGCATAAAAAAAACCGGCCCCCTTGCGGAGGCCGGTTTCCTTTTGATGCTCTCTCTCGAGAAAGATCAGGCGGACTGCGCCATGATCTCTTCCGCGACATTGCGGGGCACCGGATCGTAGTGGTGGAACTGCATCGTGAAGGATGCACGGCCCTTGGTCATCGAACGCAGGTGCGAGATGTAGCCGAACATTTCCTTCAGCGGCACCATCGCACGGACCATGACGGTCGAACCTGAGGTTTCCTGGCTCTGGATCATGCCACGGCGACGGTTCAGGTCACCCACCACGTCACCGACGTGATCGTTCGGGGTGGTCACTTCCACGTCCATGATCGGCTCAAGAATGACCGGACCGGCCTTCTTCATGCCTTCACGGAAGCAGGCCTTCGCCGCGATTTCGAACGCCAGCGCCGAGGAGTCAACGTCATGGTACTTGCCGTCCAGCAGCGTGAACTTGAAGTCCACCGTGGGGAAGCCAGCCAGCACGCCGGTCGTAGCCTGCGCCTGAATGCCCTTGTCCACCGCCGGGATGTATTCCTTCGGCACGGTGCCGCCGACGACCTTGTTCTCGAAGGAGATGCCTTCGTTACGCTCGACCGGCGCGAACTCGATCTTCACTTCCGCGAACTGGCCCGAACCACCCGACTGCTTCTTGTGGGTATAGGTTTCGGTATGCGGCTTGGTGATCGTTTCACGATACGCAACCTGCGGCGCGCCGATGTTCGCGTCCACGCCATATTCACGACGCAGGCGGTCGATGATGATGTCGAGGTGCAGCTCGCCCATGCCGGACAGGATGGTCTGGCCCGTTTCCTGGTCGGTCTTCAGGCGCAGCGAGGGATCTTCGCCGGACAGCTTCTGCAGCGCCAGCGTCATCTTTTCCACGCCGTCCTTCGTCTTCGGCTCGACCGAGATGTCGATGACCGGGATCGGGAAGCTCATGCGTTCCAGCACGACCGGATCGGCCGGATCGGCCAGCGTGTCACCCGTCTGCGTGTCCTTCAGGCCAACGAACGCGGCGATATCACCGGCGTGGACTTCCTTCAGTTCATCACGCTTGTCAGCGTGCATCTGGAAGATACGGCCGATACGTTCCTTGTGGCCCTTCGTGGTGTTCAGCACGGTGTCACCGGTGCGCAGCACGCCACGATAGACACGCACGAAGGTCAGCGTGCCGTATTTGTCGTTGATGATCTTGAAGGCGAGGCCAGCGAACTTGCCATCCGGGTCAACCGGGATGATCGGCAGCTTGTTCTCGTCCACTTCCTCGTCTTCCGGCGGGGCGATGCGGATGCCTTCCACGTCGTCCGGCGCAGGCAGGAAGTCGATCACGGCGTCGAGCAGCGGCTGGACACCCTTGTTCTTGAACGCGGTGCCGCACAGCACGGGACGGAAGTCACCCTTGATGGTGCCCTTCTTGATGCAGCGCTTCAGCGTCGCAACATCCACGTCGCCCTTGTCGAAATATTCTTCCATCGCCGCGTCATCAACGGACAGCGCGGTGTCCAGAAGGTTCTGGCGGGCTTCGTCGGCCTTTTCCTTCAGGTCGGCGGGAATTTCCTCGTAATGGAACTTCGCACCCAGTTCACCACCTTCCCAGACGATGGCGCGCATCTCGATCAGGTCCACCACGCCAACGAAGTTTTCTTCGGCGCCGATGGGCAGCTGCAGCGGGATCGCGACGATGTCCAGCTTCTCCTTCAGCGTGCTGAAGGCGTAGTAGAAGTCGGCGCCGGTACGGTCCAGCTTGTTGATGAAGATGATGCGGGGCACGTTGTAGCGGTCAGCCAGACGCCAGTTGGTCTCGGACTGCGGCTGCACGCCGGCCACGCCTTCGATGATGAAGATCGCGCCATCGAGCACGCGCAGCGAGCGGTTGACCTCGATGTTGAAGTCAATGTGGCCCGGGGTGTCGATGATGTTGATGCGGCGGCCTTCCCACTCACACGTCACGGCAGCCGAGGTGATCGTGATGCCGCGCTCACGCTCCTGCGCCATGTAGTCGGTGGTGGTGTTGCCTTCGTGCACCTCACCGATCTTATGGGACACACCGGTGTAGTACAGGATACGCTCGGTGGTGGTGGTCTTGCCGGCATCGATATGCGCGGTAATACCGATATTGCGAATCAGGGACAGATCAGACTTGGCGGACACGGGGGAACCTCCACAAGACAACACGGGCGCGAAGGGGAACCTTTCCCTTTCGCGCCTGCCGGAACCGTAAGCTGCTTCCGCCATCAGTCTTTTTCAACATGGACGACGCAGACCGGCACAGCGGAACAATGCACCAGACTTCAGTCAGGCTTCATCTACGACGGACGGGCCGCCGCCACCCCGGCATTGCGGGGTGGTGGCCGGCCCTGTCGCGTATCAGGCTACAGCGGCCTTCTTTTCCTGAACGCGCAGGATACGGCGCTTCACCGTCATGGCTTCCGGCGTCAGCTTGCGGTTCGGGGTGGACAGCAAGAACGCGTCCAGGCCGCCATTGTGTTCGACCGTGCGGATGCCATTGGTGGTCATGCGCATGGGAACCGCCGTACCGAGGATATCGGACAGCAGCGAGGTTTCCTGCAGGTTGGGCAGGAAGCGACGGCGGGACTTGTTGTTGGCGTGGCTGACGTTGTTGCCCGTCAGCACGCCCTTGCCTGTGATCTGGCAGCGGCGAGACATTTTATCATCCTCGGATATAACTGTGGCCGAGGCATAAATGCCCGGCAAGGATCGTCTAGATTAGGCGCGGCTTATCGCCAAACCACCGCCAACAGTCAAGATGCATAAGCATGATTCGGCGTTTTTTGTCCGGCATGGGGGGCAAAGCGTGGCATTTCATCCCCACTTCACCCCTGCGGGATCAGCCAGCCTTCTGGTCGTGGTCGGGGTGCAGTTCGCCCGCCTGCACGCTGTGCAGCGCGTTTTCCAGCATGGCCTGCATGGTCTCGCGCCCCATGGTGCGCGAAAGAAGCCCCAGTGACCCGCCCAGCAGGGCGGAGGCAATGGCCACCGGCGGCAGGTTTTCACCCAGCATGTATTCGATGGCCTTGTCCACCACCGCGCCGCAATGGCTCAGTTCGGGGGGGATGGCGTCCCCTTCGGGGGGCGGGTTGTTCGTATCCGTCATGTCGTGGCTCCTTCTAGCGTTCTTCCTGATATGTACTTCCCTGCCGCCGCTGACCAGTGCGGGGCGGTCATGCGCGCGCAACCGCCGTGCCGGCGCGGGTCAGGTCCCGGCGGCTTCCTCCTCCGCCTGGATCGCCCACATTTCGGCATACAGGCCGCCATGTTCCAGCAGGGCGCGGTGGGTGCCGCGCTCCAGTATCCGCCCCTGCCCCATCACAAGGATTTCATCCACATCGACAATGGTGGACAGCCGGTGGGCGATGATGATGGTCGTGCGGTTGGCGGCCACCGTGTGCAGGGCGGTCTGGATTTCCTGCTCGGTGCGGGTATCCAGCGCGCTCGTCGCCTCGTCCAGCAGCAGGATACGCGGATTCTTCAGGATAGTGCGAGCGATCGCCACGCGCTGCTTTTCACCCCCCGACAGCTTCAGCCCGCGTTCGCCCACCAGCGTGGCGTACCCTTCGGGCAGGGTCATGATGAAATCATGGATGCAGGCCAGCTTCGCCGCCTGCTCCACCTCCGCCTGCGTGGCGCCAAGGCGGCCATAGGCGATGTTGTAGCCGATCGTGTCGTTGAACAGGATGGTATCCTGCGGCACGACCCCCACCGCGCCGCGCAGGGCCGCCTGCGAATAGTCGCGGATGTCGTGCCCGTCGATCAGGATACGGCCCGATGTCACGTCATAGAACCGGAACAGCAGGCGGCTGATCGTGGACTTGCCCGCCCCCGTCGGGCCGACAATGGCCACCCGGTGGCCCGCGGGGACATGGAAGCTGACCCCGCGCAGGATCTCCCGGTCGGGGCGATAGCTGAAATGCACGTCCTCGAAGCGGATGTCGGCGGCAGGTGCCTCGTCCAGCCGCGCGGGCAGGCCGAGCGCATGCGCGGAATCGGTAATGTCGGCCTGTTCGTCCATCAGGGCGAACATGTGTTCAAGGTCCACCAGCGAATTGCGCAGCGAGGAATACACGCTGCCCAGAAAGTTCAGCGGCAGGTAAAGCTGCATGAGGTAGGTATTGACCAGCACGAAATGCCCCACCGTCATGTGGCCTGCCTCCACATCGCGCCCGGCCATCAGCATGACGGCGATCAGGGCGACCGCGATGATTGCCGCCTGCCCGAAATTCAGGCCGTTGAGGGAGATCTGGGTGCGGATGGCGGCGGCTTCGTACCGCCGCTGCGCATCTTCGTAGCGTCTGCGTTCGTGTTCCTCGTTGCCGAAATACTTGACCGTCTCGTAGTTCAGCAGGCTGTCCAGCGCCTTCCAGCTGGCTTCGCTGTTGATGTCGTTCATCTGGCGCCGCAGCCCGATCCGCCACGAAGTGAACTTGATGGTGAACAGCACATACGCCGCCACCGCCACCAGCATCACCACCGCGTAGCGCCAGTCGAACAGGCGCCAGATCACGACAATGACCATCAGCGCCTCGATCAGGGTCGGCACCACGTTGAACACGCCCACGCGCAGCAGGGTCTCGATCGCTTCCGTCCCGCGCGCGATCGCCCGCGTCACCCCGCCCGACTGGCGGTTGAGGTGAAAGCGCAATGACAGCTGGTGCATGTGCGTGAAGCTGCGCATGGCCGCGATCCGGCTTATGCGGTAGCGCAGCGGGGCGAACAGCGCGTCGCGCAATTCCCCCAGGCCCGCCGCCGCCATGCGCAGCAGGCCATATCCCACGATCAGGACCAGCGGCATCATCGCCGCGTGTCCCGCCACGGGCTGCAGGGCGTCAATCACCCGGCTGTAGGCATAGGGCACGCCAATGGTGGCGACCTTGGCCGCGATCAGCAGGATGCACACCCCTACCACGCGCAGGCGGGTACGCATGTCATTGCGGGGCCACAGATAGGGCAGAAGGCCGCGCAGGGTGGCGGCGGCGGAACGTTCCGGCAGGTCCTGCCGGGTCTTGTCGGAAACAGCCATATGCACGGCATGTGGCATAGGTCGGGCGTTTTGCAACCCATATCTCCCTGTCATTCCGGCGCACCCGAAGGATTGTCAGCCCCAGGGGCAGCCGGTATGCCAGCCATGGCCCGAAGGACAGGGATGGATCATGTCACGTAACCTCGATGGTTTTTTTCGTCATATCGCCGCCTGCAACACGGCGGTCCTGCCCGGTGGGCGGCTGGAATTCCGGCTGGGCGCGCAGCCCGCGGGGTGGGTGCAGCCCGACCTGCTGCCGGTCCTGCTGCGCCACGGCATGACGCATGCGGGGGACAGCGTTACCCTGGATGACCCCGCAAGGCTGGAACAGATCGGGGAAGCCATGGCGCGGGAGGGGGTGTACCGCTCCCACCACGAACTGTTTGACGTCTGGACCGACATGGACCAGCCGCCGGTGGCCCGCATTGACAGGGGGGCGCTGCCGCTGTTTGGCCTCATGGCGGCGGGGGTGCACCTCAATGGCCTCGTGCGCCGGCCTGACGGGCTGTATCTGTGGATCGCCCGGCGGTCCATGACCAAGCGGCTGGACCCCGGCAAGCTGGACCATCTGGTGGCCGGCGGCATCCCGGCGGGACACACGGCGGCACAGGCACTGATCAAGGAAGCGGGTGAAGAAGCCAGCCTGCCGCCCGAACTGGTGGCGCGCGCCCGCCCCACGGCGGACATCCGCTACGCGCTGGACCGGCCCGAGGGGCTGCGCCGCGACGTGCTGCACTGTTTCGAACTGGAACTGCCGCCCGATTTCGTCCCCACGCCCGCCGATGGGGAAGTGGAGGAATTCCGCCTGATCCCACTGCAGGAAGCCTATGTGCTGGTGCGCGATACCGATGAGTTCAAGTTCAACGTGAACCTTGTGCTGATCGACCTGTTCCTGCGCACGGGCATGATTGACCCCGCCACCCCCGAAGGCCAGCGCCTGCGCCGCGGCCTGACCGGCTGGCACGCCCCGAAAACCGACTGATCCACCGCCCGCGCGCAAGGACCATGCGATGACCCTCCCCCCCGTTCCCCGCAAGATACCCCGCACCATCACGCAGCTTGGCCGCACGCGGCAGGATGAATATGCGTGGATGAAGGACGACAACTGGCAGAACGTGCTGCGTGACCCGTCCCTGCTGCGCCCTGACATTGCCGGACACCTGCGGGCGGAAAACGCCTATACGCAGTCCATCCTGGCGGGAACGGAAGCGCTGCAGGAACAGCTGGTGGCGGAAATGAAAGGGCGGATACAGCCCGACGATACCTATCCCGCCATTCCCCACGGGCCATTTTCCTACCAGACCGGCTATGCGGCGGGCGCGCAGTATCCCGTCTACAGGCGCTATCCCACCGGCCAGCCGCAGGCGGAGGAGGTGCTGCTGGATGTCAACGCGGCGGCCAGCGGCCACGACTATTACGCCATCGCCACCGCCAGCCATAGTCCCGACCACACCCTGTTCGCCTATGCCGAGGACACGCAGGGGTCCGAAATCTACCGCATCCATATCCGCGGACTGGCCGGGACGGGCGGGACCGCCCTGCCGCCTGTTGACAACTGCAGCTGGGCGTTCGTCTTCTCACCCGACAGCCGGTTCCTGTTCTGGGTCTGGCGGGATGAACATGGCCGCCCGGCCCGCGTTTATCGCCGCCGCATCGGGGAAGATACGGATACGCTGGTCTATGAGGAACCCGATCCCGGCTTTTTCGTGGGCGTGGACGCAACGCGTTCGGGCGGGTGGATCATCATTTCCTCCGGCAACCACGATACGTCCGAATCCTGGCTGATCCCCGGCCATGACCCGCAGGCCGCACCCGCATGCGCCGCCGCGCGCCAGACGGGGCTGATGTACGGGCTGTATCATCAGGGCCAGCACTTCATCATCCTGACCAATGCTGATGGCGCGTATGATTTCAAGATCATGACCACGCCGGACAGCGCGCCGGGGCGTGAAAACTGGCGCGACCTGGTCGGGCATGAACCCGGCCGCTACATTACCGACTGCATGGTCTGGTCGGGCCATGTCGCATGGCGTGAACGCCGGGATGCGAATACACGCATCGTCATCCGAGACCTGCAGGGCAATGCCCATGCGCTGGAACCCGATGAAGCCGCCTATGACCTGACATTCGCCGGCGGCTACGAATACGACACGACCGAACTGCGTTACGTCTACCAGTCCCCCACCACGCCCCGGCAGTGGCATGCGCAGGACATGACGACGCGGGCGGACCGGCTGCTCAAGCAGCAGTCCGTGCCGTCCGGCCATGACCCGGCGCAGTACCGCTGCTGGCGGCTTACGGCGCAGGCCCCGGATGGGGAACTGGTGCCCATAACCGTGCTGGGGCGCCACGACACGCCCATGGACGGGTCCGCCCCGCTGTTGCTGTATGGCTACGGGTCGTATGGCCATGCCATCGACCCGGTGTTTTCCACCCGCACGCTCAGTCTTGTGGACCGTGGATGGTTTCATGCCATTGCCCATGTCCGTGGTGGTTCGGAAAAGGGCTGGAACTGGTTCCTGGGCGGACGCGGACGTAACAAGCCCAATACCTTCACCGATTTCATCGCCTGCGCCACCACCCTGACCGATGCGGGCTTTGGCACGCCGGGACGGATCGTGGCCGATGGCCGTTCGGCGGGCGGCATGGTGATGGGGGCGGTCGCCAACATGCGCCCCGACCTGTTTGCGGGGATTGTGGCGGTGGTGCCGTTCGTGGATGAACTGAACACCATGTCCGATGACACCCTGCCCCTGACCCCGCCGGAATGGCCGGAATGGGGCAACCCGCTGAACGACCCGGACGCCTATGACCTGATCGCAAGCTATGCCGCGTATGAACAGGTGGCCCCGCGGGCCTATCCCGCCATCCTGGCCATGGGTGGGCTGACCGATCCGCGTGTCACCTACTGGGAACCGGCGAAATGGGTTGCGCGCCTGCGTGACCACAACCGGTCGGACCGGCCCATCATGCTGCGCACGAACATGGAAGCAGGCCACAGGGGGGCGACGGGACGGTTCGATTCCCTTAAGGAAGCCGCCCTGATTCATGCTTTTGCCCTATGGGCCGTTGAAACGACGCCCCCGACATAGGATTAATGTCATTGCTGGAACGATCCCGTTAACACCAGCACCCATATCGACCGAGCCCGTTTTCCAGAGGAATGACCATGACGGATCCCTACAACGCGGATCAGGATCAGGCAGGCGCCCCCATGCCGGGCCGCCGCATGGATCCTGCATCCACGATGCGAACCTTCCGGTCATTCAGCGAAACCCAGCGCACGCAGCGCATGGCGCGCGCGGGCCTGGCGCTGTTCTTTGTCCTGCTGGCGCTGTACACCGTGCGCGGCTTCCTGCCATCGCTGATCTGGGGCTGCATATTCGCCATCGCATCGTGGCCGCTTTACGTGCGGGCGCGCAGGCGATGGCATTCACGCGCGCACCGGACATTGCTGCCGGTCCTGTTCACGCTGGTCGTCGCGCTGATCTTCCTCGGGCCACTGGCGCTGTTCGGGCTTGAAGCGGGGCGTGAGGCGGAAGGTGTGCTAAGGCTGCTGAACGATGCGCGCCATTCCGGCATTCCCGTCCCGCCATGGGTCGGCCGCCTGCCCTATGGGCAACAGACGATCGAAACATGGTGGAACCAGCACCTGACAAATCCCGCCGATGTCTCGGCCCTTCTCGGGTCCATGAATATCGGTCAGGGCGTGAAGGTGACACAGCAGCTTGGATCACAGGTGCTGCACCGTGTGCTACTGTTCGCCTTCGCCATCCTGACGCTGTTTTTCCTGCTCAAGGACGGGGATTCGGTTATCCGCCAGTCCCTTAATGTCTCCCGCCGCGCCTTTGGCAAACGGGGGGAACGGATCGCGCTGCAGATCATCGCCTCCGTCCACGGATCGGTATCGGGGCTGGTGCTGGTCGGTATTGGCGAGGGCATGCTGATGGGCCTTGCCTATCTGGTCGCCGGCGCGCCCCACCCGTTCCTGTTCGGCGTGATAACGGCCATTGCCGCCATGATCCCCTTCTGCGCCCTGATCGCCATCAGCGCCGTGGCCATATTGCTGGTGATCAATACCGGGGCGGTACTGACCGCCATCGCCATCATCCTGTTTGGCATTGCCGTGATCCTGCTGGCGGACCATCTGGTGCGCCCTGCCCTGATCGGCGGCTCGACCCAGTTGCCCTTCCTGTGGGTGCTGACGGGCATTCTGGGCGGGGCTGAAAGCTGGAGCCTGCTTGGGCTGTTTGTCGGGCCGGCCATCATGGCGGTGCTGCACATGCTGTGGCTGAACTGGAGCCGCGCGCGTTACTAGCGCGCCGGCGGCGGATACAAAAAAAGCACCCTGTTACAGGTGCTTTCATCGGGGCGTTTGCCCAAAATCTTTAATCGCAGACAGGGATATCGGGCAGGCGGGATTCGAACCCACGACCCCCAGTCCCCCAGACTGATGCGCTACCAGGCTGCGCTACTGCCCGCCTGTCTGCGATGCGCAGGGTGTAGCAGGCCATCAGGGGGACGGCAAGTCACGATCTGCGCAAAACTGAAAAAAACCGGATAAATCAGACCGGCACCATTTCCCGCAGGGCCTGCAGTTCCACCAGCACGCCACGCAGGCTGTCGCGCAGCACGGTATTTTCCGCCTGCAGGCGCTCAAGTTCGATCATGACGATCTGCTCCAGCGGCATTTCCGCTTCATCCGCCGTTTCGCCTTCCGGCGGTGTCGTGGCCTCGGACACCGCTGCCGCAGTGGCCGGGGCTTCTTCCGCCACGGGTTTTACCGACGGGGATGCCTGAGGTTCGGCGGGNNNGTATCGGCTACCTGTATGGTGGCTTCCTCGACAATCGTAACCTGTTCGATAACCGTGGCGGCTTCGACCGGGGGCGCGTGTTCCGGTGCGGGCGTGGGGGCAGGCGCTTCGGCCGCGGCCCGCACTTCCGCCACCGGCGGGACCGATTCCACAATTGCGTCAGGGATCACCGTATGGACAGCGGGGATTTCCAGCGTGGCTGGCGTGGCCATGCTCGCAGGCGCCGGATCCGCGGCAAGGGCCGCCTGCCCCAGTTCGGCCTGCGCCTGTGCAATCGACAGCTTGCGGACATACAGCAGGTCGGCGATCTGGCGCAGCACCGCAATATCCTGCGGGCGATAGTAGCGCCGCCCCACCTGCCCACGCAGCGGCTGCAGCTGTGGAAAGCGGGATTCCCACATGCGCATGACATGCTGGGCCAGGCCGAGTTCACGCGCGACCTCGTAAATGGGCAGGCTGTCCGTGCCCGGCTGCGTCACATCATGCGTGGGCGCGGTCCGGGCCGGGTCATGCTGCGTGCTCATTCCTCGTCTCCTTCCGGCGGGTTTTCACCACTGGACTGTCCATTGACATGGGCACGAAGCAGCTGGCTGGGGCGAAATACCAGAACAGAGCGCGGAAGAATCGGGACTTCCACGCCCGTTTTCGGATTACGGCCCGTACGCTGTCCCTTCTGCCGGACAGAAAAGGTGCCAAACCCGCTTATTTTCAGGGTATCGCCGGTTTCAAGTGTCCGTGCCATCCGTTCCAGAATATCTTCCAGAATATCGGCGGATTCATGGCGGGACAGCCCGACCTGATCATATATCTGTTCTGCCAGAGTGGCGCGCGTCACGGTGCTCATGCGTAAACGTTATGCATGCGCGCCACCATAGTCAATTGAATGTATTCAATGAACGGGCGGTTTATTGCGCGCCCATTTCAATGTGGTACCGAAACGACATTACAGCCGCGCCAGCGCCGACCCCCATGTCAGGCCACCACCCAGCGCTTCCATCAGCACAAGGTCGCCCTTGCGTATGCGCCCGTCGCGCACCGCTTCGTTCAGCGCCAGCGGGATGGAAGCGGCCGATGTATTGGCATGCCGGTCCACCGTCACTACCACCCGCTCCGCCGGCAGGGCGAGCTTGCGCGCCACGCCGTCGATAATGCGCAGGTTGGCCTGGTGCGGCACCAGCCAGTTCACGTCCGCATGGGTCAGGTTATTGGCGGCCAGCGCCTCGTCAACCGAAGAAGACAGCTTGCCCACCGCATGGCGGAACACCTCGCGCCCGTTCATGCGCAGGTGGGCAGGTCTGTCATGCTGCCCGGTGGCGCCGTCCACATACAGCAGGTCGCCGTACTGGCCATCGGAATGCAGGTGGGTGGACAGGATTCCGGCATCACTGTCCTGTGGTCCGGCGGAAGTCAGGAACACCGCTCCCGCCCCGTCGCCAAACAGCACGCATGTCCCCCGGTCCGACCAGTCGAGGATACGCGAATAGACTTCGCTGCCGATGACCAGCGCGGAGCGGGCCTGCCCGCTGCGAATCAGCGAATCGGCCATGGACAGGGCATAGATGAACCCCGAACACGCCGCCGCAAGGTCAAAGCCGAATCCGGATGACATGCCCAGTCCGGCCTGCACGCGCACGGCGGTGGAAGGAAAGGCCTGGTCCGGCGTGCTGGTGGCAACGATTACGGCATCGACATCCGCCGGTGTCGCGCCCGCGTATTCAAGCGCGCGGCGCGCGGCCTCTGTCGCCATGGATACGGCGGTATCGTTTTCACCGGCGATATGGCGCTGGCCAATGCCGGTGCGGCCGCGAATCCATTCGTCGGATGTATCGAGCCGGGATGCCAGTTCATCATTGGTAACGATCCGCTCAGGCAGATAACCGCCGAACCCGGACAGAAGCGAGCGTTTCGCCGTCATGCCTGTTTTTTCCACCAATCTCATCTTACATGCACGGGTGGAGACAGCCATGACAGCCTGCCCGCCACACCGGATGCTACAGGGTCAGGATGCAGGAACCGCCTGCTGGTCCGGCGTCACCTTGACGGATGTCAGCTTTTCCATATGCGCAAGACGGTCACGTATGCTGTCGGTAAAGCGGTGGGTGACCATGTCCATCGCCACATCGACCGCGGCGGCGAAGCCTTCGGCATCCGTGCCACCATGTGACTTGACCACGACACCGTTCAGGCCGACGAACACCGCGCCATTATAGCGCCGCGGGTCCAGCCATTCCTTCATCCGTTCCAGTCCCGGACGCACCAGCAGGTAGCCGATCCGCCCCAGCAGGCTGGAGGTAAAGACCTGCCGCAGGAGGGTGAACGCCATTTTCAGCGCCCCTTCCCCGGTTTTCAGGGCCACGTTTCCGGTAAAACCATCCGTCACCACCACGTCGGTCGTGCCCGCCGTGATGTCGTGCCCTTCGACAAAGCCATGGAACTGTCTGGCCAGCGCGCTGCCTCGCAGCACCTCGGCCGCCTGGCGCAGGCGTTCGTCGCCCTTCAGTTCCTCCGACCCGACATTCAGCAGGCCGATCGTGGGCGCGGGCAGCCCCAGCACCGCCTTGGCGAAGGCTTCGCCCATGATCGCGAATTCCACCAGGTTGCGCCAGTCGCACGACACGTTCGCGCCGAGGTCGAGCATGACCACGTCGCCGCGTGTCGTGGGGCTGAGCGCCGCCATTGCCGGACGGCTTATGCCGGGGAGTGTCTTGACCACGATCTTGGCCAGCGCCAGCATCGCCCCGCTGTTGCCAGCGGACACGACGCCCTGGGCCGCGCCCTTGGCCACCGCGTCCATGGCCAGCCGCATGGAGGAATCGCGCACGCGCAACGCCGCCGTGGGCTTCATGTCCATCGGGATGGCCGAACCGGCCGGAAGGATTGTGCAGATGGCGGCCGCGCGTGGATGGCGGCTCAGAAGGCCGGACAACTTTGCCTCATCCCCCACCAGAAGGATTCTGGCCGAAGGATGTCGGTCTGCCGCAATTGCCAGTCCAGCCACTACAACTTCCGGACCACCATCCCCACCCATGCCATCTATGGCCAGGGTATAGGACCCAGTCTCGGAAAAGGAGGAACCTGTCTCGCTCATGCTCGTCTTGTGCCGGGTAAGAAAGGAACGCGCAAGATCGGGGAGTACAACTTTGACACACCCCTGTCCCGCGCGACCCGGACGGGACGGCCACAGGCACGCCCACGCGGACCGCGCCCCTGACCGGGTAATGACGCCAGTCGCGTCCTGTTATCAGGCGCGGACCGCCGTCTTCAGCGCCTTGCCGGCGGAAGCGACTTCGCGACCGTCATAATGCCCGCAATGGCTGCAGACGTGATGCGGGCGCTTGAGTTCACCGCAGTTGGAGCATTCCGCATGTGCGGGCACGCTCAGCGCAGCGTGGCTGCGACGCATGCCACGACGGGACGGCGAGGTTTTTCTCTTGGGTACAGCCATGGGCCTGGGCCCCTCCGATCTGGATCACAACCGGCAGGCACACCATCGTGGCGATACACCGGTCAGTTATCAATAATTGAGGGGGGCGCTCTAACAGATCATTTGCACTTGCGCAAGAGATGATGCGCAAGGCGCGCAATCCGCGCCCCCCGTTACCTGCCCCTTCCTTTGCGTCAGTTCTGCTTTTTTTTCAACTCGGCCAGGGCGGAAAAAGGCTGCCTGCGCACGGTTTCTTCGGGTTCGGCTTCTTCATTGCCCGCGAATTCGGCCGGAATCGCGCATCCGGGCTTGTGCGGATACGGGTCCAGCGCCAGCGAAAGTTCCTCCGCCGCCAGTTCACCAAGATCGATGCTGTCGCGGTCATAGGGAATTTCATCAATGGAAAAGGGATCGATCTCGTCATCCTCGCGGAAACGTTCCGCCGGGATGCAGCGCACGGTGAACGATTCCGCCAGCACGTCCTCGAATGGTTCAAGGCTTACGACACATTCCTGTGTCACATGCGCGGTCAGCCAGCCTTCGGCCAGCACTTCCCCATCCTGTCCCGGCGCCAGCCGGTAGCGGCAGGACAGGTCACGCAGGCCGGGAATCCCGAACCGGCGGGCCAGCCTGCGGCATTCCTCATCCGATGCCTCGACCACCGTTTCCATGCCACGGGCCGGGATGCGGCCCACGGCAAGCGGGCGGGAAAATTCTGCATCCATGTCGTACTACTCCTGCGCGTGTGTTCACGGGGCCTGCGCCTTCATGCCCGCATGGTGGAAATATGGCCCTGGCCGTCGTGTTTTTCCACCGTCGGGGCGATCTGTGATTGACTTCATTTTCCCAATCAGGCACCGGAAAGACGAACCGCATTTTCGCGCCATGCCTTATTTCAGGATATTTTCCGGACCATGAGGTCACCACAGGACACCCTGCCCCGTTCGCGTTCATTACGCCTGTTTTCGTGCGCTGTCATCGGGGCGGGTATCGCGCTGTCGGGCTGTTCGGTGTTCAAGCCCAACACCATCCAGCGCGGCTCCCTGGTGGAAGCGGACGACTACAAGAAACTGAAGATTGGCGAGACCACGCGTTCGGACGTGATGGATGCGCTGGGTTCCCCCACGGGGCGCGCCACGTTCGATGACAATACGTGGCTGTATATGTCCATGAAGCAGGTGATGGTTCCCATCAGCTTCCCGCGCGTGCGCAAGCAGGACATGGTGGTGCTGACGTTTGACCAGGACGGCATCCTGCGCAACCTGCGCACCCTGCACAAGGATGATGCGCGCTACGTCTCCATGGCGCCCGGAAAGACACCCACGCCAGGCACCAAGATCAACATCATGCAGCAGATCCTGGGCAATGTGGGCCGCTACAACCCGCTCAGCCAGATGAGCAGTACGTATGGCGGCAGCACCGGCCCGATGAACAGCATGAACGGCGGCCCCGGCCACGGCGGGGCGGGCAACTCCCTGCCCTGATCTTCCTGCCTGCCGGGCCTGTCAGTTCGGCAGCACGATCCTGACCCGCGCCCCACCCAGTGGACCGGCCTCCAGCGCGATATGGCCGCCGTGGGCGTGAATGATGTCACGCGCGATCGCAAGGCCCAGCCCGGTTCCGCCCTCCTTGCCGCTTTCAAACGGGCGAAACACGCTTTCACGCCGTGTTTCCTCCACGCCGCACCCGTTGTCATCCACATACAGGAAGACTTCCCTGCGCCCGCGTTCGGCTGACAGTTCGATGCGCGTGGCATGGCGGCGGGCGTTTTCCACCACGTTGTTCAGGACGCGGCGCAGGGCATTGCCGCGCCCGGTCACGCTCAACCCCATCGGCGTGATGGAACCGATGCTGGCCTGCGCCCCCATGCGGCGCTGGGCCGCCACGATTTCATCAAACAGGTCCTCCACGCGGATGACAACGGGCTTTTCCGCCCCCTCGCCCCGTGCAAAGGACAGGTAGCCTTCGATCATATGCTCCATTTCCACGATATCACCGATCATGTCGGCAATATCGGGCTGCAGTCCGGCAGCATCGACCATGCCCGTGCGCGGCAGCATGGCCAGTGACAGGCGCAGCCGGGTCAACGGCGTGCGCAGGTCATGCGACACACCGGCCAGGACGGTCGTGCGCTGCTCCACAAAACGGTTGATACGGTCACGCATGCGGTTGAAGGCGACTGCTGCCTTGCGGATTTCCTGCGCGCCCTCGGGCACGATGGGCACGGTGTCGCGCCCCAGACCGAACAGTTGCGCCGCCCGCGCCAGCCTGCGTATGGCGCGGACCTGATTGCGCATGAACAGCGCCGCGATCAGGAACAGCACCAGCGCGCTGCCCGATGCCCACGCCACGAACAGCCATACCGGCGCCACGTCCAGCCGCTTGCGCAGGGCGACCACCTGCAGCACCCCGATGGGCGTCTGCACGCGGATCACCACGCGATGGCGCGCCTGTTTCCAGTCCACGAAGCTGGGCAGGCGCACATTCGCCCGCAGGTCGCGCACCAGATCATCATCAATGGGGCCAAGCACATGGTTGGAACCGCGCCGATCCAGCCTTTCCCCTTCATGCAATGTCATGGTCAGGCCCGCGCGGCGTCCGGCATCGTCCAGGATCCACTGCCGATCGACGGGCGATGGATAGCGTTCCAGCAGGTCGATCGTCATGGCGATGGTGGTGGCCATGTCGCCCGACAGTCGACGGGAGACGATCTGCAGGTAATTCCCGTAAAACAGTTCCAGCGAGATGGCCTGCGTGGCCAGCAGCGGAATGAAGCCGATCAGCAGCATGCGCCCCAGCAGGGAACGGGGCAGGATGCGCCGGACCAGCCGTTCACGCATCCTGCGCCACCCCTGCACGGGGGGTGGCGTCGGTTCGGTGCCGGAATGCGACTCCATATCCATGGCTTTACCTTGACTGCGGACACAAAAAAACCGGCTCCCTGCTGGGGCCGGCTTTTTTGTGGGTCAGACCCATATTCCGATAACGGTCGGCTTAGAAGCCTTCACGCTCCAGACGCTTGCGCTCCATCTTGCGGGCGCGGCGCACGGCTTCGGCAGCCTCGCGCGCCTTGCGCTCGGACGGTTTTTCATAATGACGACGCAGCTTCATTTCACGGAAGATGCCTTCGCGCTGCATTTTCTTCTTGAGGGCCTTGAGGGCCTGATCAACATTGTTGTCACGAACGAGAACCTGCACTGGGTCGTCAACTCCTGATCTGCCATCCGGTATGGATGATCCATGAAACTGAAACTTGGGGAACGTCCGCCCGAGGCCATTCCCTTCGTGCGATTCCCAAACGGGCCGCACCTATATCACACTCACGCACGGCAACACAAATCATTCCCGCATCCGGGGACAAATGATTTTCGTGCTCCGCATTGCGCGCCAACGCTGTCATATACATGTTCCCCGAAACAGGAAGGGTGTTTGTGTCCATGACGCTGCTCAAGATCGCCCGCATGGGCCATCCGGTGCTGCTGCAGCCCGCATTGCCGGTGGCCGACCCGCAGGCCCCGGCAGTCCGCACGCTGGTGGCCGACATGATCGAAACCATGCTGGATGCAGGCGGGGTGGGACTGGCCGCGCCCCAGGTGCACCAGGGCCTGCGGCTGTTCGTATACCGCGTGCCCGACACCCGCAGCACGGGCGACGATGATCCCCCGCGCCTGCCCGCCGCCCTGATAAACCCCGTGCTGGAACCGGTTGATGATGACATGGTGGACCGGATGGAGGGCTGCCTGTCCATTCCCGGCCTGCGGGGCTGGGGGCTGGGTGCCGCGTTACCGTCGCATCGCCTGGCGCGGCATGAATGCGCAAGGCCAGGAAACCCACGGCATTGCAACAGGCTTTTTGGCCAATGTATTCCAGCATGAATACGATCACCTGAACGGAATCCTCTATCCCATGCGCATGACCGATCTTGGCCGGATGGGATTTGATACCGAAATGGCACGTTACGGAGAGCGCCCATGAATCCTTCCGCCCTGGTTGCCGCCGCGACATCCGCGCTGGAACCGCCCGCGCTCCAGAATTCACCGCAGGGTGACGCGCTGCTGCGCCGTTTCCTGGCCGACCCGCGCGCGGGCAGCCAGCCATGGACGACCGCCCTGCTGCGGCAATGCGCGGGCGCGGACGCGGACCTGCTGTTCCCCGATGGCATGGCGCAGGTGGCCGAATCGTGTTTCGACCTCATGGACCGTGACATGCTGGCCGACACCAACAGCTTCCGCAGCCGCAAGATCAGCCGCCGCGTCCGCGCGGCCGTGCTGTTCCGCCTGCACCATGCCGCCCCGCACCGCGCCGCCATACGGCAGGCGCTGGCGGTGCTGCTGGTGCCGACCCATGCCCGCGCCCTGGCCCGCACGCTGGGGCGTAGCGTGAACGCGATATGGCAGGCGGCGGGGGATACGTCCGCCGGTTTCACCTATGTGACCAAGCGCATCACCCTGAGCGGTGTGTATGTCTCCACCCTGCTGTTCTGGCTGACGCGGGGCGGCAACCCGGCCTCGGTGGAGGAATTCCTCGACCGCCGCCTGTCTGAAGTCGGGCGCATCACCCGCCTGCGCAACCGCCTGACCGGCCGTATCGCCTGAACGGTTCCGCGGACGTGACAGCCCCTGCCCGACCGCCATCGACCCGTCATGCGCCCGCTGGCGCGGGGGTGGAACTGCTTTTCCTGCGTGATGAGGACATGCGGCAGGCGCAGGACCTCCTGATGCTGGCCTGCCGGTCCTTTACGGCCATCATAGATGACGCCCTGCACGCGCACGGGCTGGGCCATGCGCATTACCGCATCATGCAGGCCGTGGCCCTGCAGCCCGGCATGGCCGTGGGCGCCCTGCTGAATACGCTGGGCATTACCAAGCAGAGCATGAGCCGTGCGCTGGGGGAACTGCTGTCCATGGACCTGGTGCGGCAGGAAACGGCGCAACAGGACAGACGGCGGCGGGAACTGTACCTGACCGCGCGTGGAAGCGAGATTGAAAACCATCTGTTTTCCCTGCAACGTGAGGTCCTGCTCCGTGTGTACCGCAACGCGGGCGGCAAGGCCGTCGAGGGTTTTCGCCGCGTCATGCACGGGCTGATAGACGAATCGGATGCCCCCGGCGTATCCACCGGTGCCCATCACCTTCCCGACCGGAGTTCCCCATGATCCAGACGGCCTGCGACTCCTCCCTGCCCCGCGACAGCATGATCGTGGACGCACACGTGGTGGTCGTGGATGATGATCCCCGCCTGCGTCGCCTGCTGCAACGTTACCTGAGCGAACAGGGCTTTCGCGTCAGCGCGGCGTCGTCCGCGCAGGAAGCGCGTCAGGTGCTGGGTTTCATGCAGCCGGACGCGCTGGTGCTGGATATTACCATGCCGGGGGAAAACGGGCTGGAACTGACGCGCGAGCTGCGGCGGGAAAAGCTGGATTTTCCCATCCTGCTGCTGACCGCGCGGGGCGAGCCGGAAGACCGGATCATCGGGCTGGAAGCCGGGGCCGATGATTATCTGGCCAAGCCGTTCGAACCGCGCGAACTGCTGCTGCGGCTCAAGGCGCACCTGCGTCGCTTTGTCCCACCCGCGCCAAGCAGCAACCTGCGGATCGTGCGGCTGGGGGAACTGGAATTCGACCCCGTGCGTGGCCTGCTGTCCAACGCGCAGGGAATCGTGCACCTGACGGGGGGCGAGTCGGCCCTGCTGTCGGTGCTTGCCCGCCACCCCAACGAAATCCTGTCGCGCACCGACATCGCGAGCACGCTGGACATGGAAGAAATCGGGGAACGCGCGGTGGATGTGCAGGTCACGCGCCTGCGCCGCCGGATCGAGCCCGACCCGCGTGAGCCACGCTTCCTGCAGACGGTGCGGGGCAAGGGCTACGTGCTGAAGCCAGGCCTGTAAAACGACTGATAAACAATAGAAGTTTTTGGGCGCCGCCTTTTTTCAAACAGGCAGCGTCTTCTGAGGCTTTTTGAAAAAAGCCTTACCAGGGCCTGTTGGGAATTAACGCGAATTGATGATTGCGGCGGTAAGATAAATCATCGCTGCGAATGATCTGTCGGTCTTGTCGCTTCGCATGGCGATGCGCTTGAACTCCTTGAGCTTGCAGAAGAAGTTCTCGATGAGATGGCGTGCCTTGAACAGGGCTCCATCGAAGGGTCGCCTGTCGAGGCGGTTCCGACGCTGGGGAATGACCACGCGGGCCCCTTGCGCGCGTATGGTGTCCACGATCCAGTGGACATCGAACGCCTTGTCAGCAAGAAGTCCCTCAAAATCAGCCGGTTCAAGGAGAGGCGCCACCCCGACCGTATCGTAATGCTGGCCGGGGATAAGCGTAAAGCGGACCAGATTGCCCA
>NZ_CADP01000015.1 GCF_000285295.1 Komagataeibacter europaeus LMG 18890
GATCGCGGACGGACACGGAAAAGCCATTGGTTTCGCTCTGGCACCCGGACAGGCCCATGAACTGCCACTGGCGCCAGCCATGCTCGACGATCTCCCCTCTGTTCCCCTGTGGGTCGTGGCGGACAAAGGCTACGCGTCAGACGCCTTTCGTGAACGGATATGGGACATGGGAGCCCGACCGGCCATTCCCGCGAAACGACGCGATGCGCCGGTCGCCTGTCCCAAATGGGCCTATCGATGCCGACATCTTGTGGAGAACCTCTGGGCTCGTCTCAAGGAATGGCGCGCTGTCGCAACCAGATACGAAAAAACAGCAACCTCGTTCCTCGCGGTCATCCACATCGCTGCCGCCGCAGACTGGATCAAGTGCTAACAGGCCCTAATCCGATGGTCCCGACAGCAGAGGAACTATATGACGAATGTAGTGAGTTTTCGATGGCAGGGATACATGAATGCCTGCAGAAAAAACGTGATGAAAGTCAAAGAAAATTAGCGCAAGCTGAAGCCTATGTGAATACCATGTTGTCCCGATGGGATGTGGAAGACCAATATATTGCTCAGGCTAAAAGTCATTTCGCCATAGATAAGCAGGAATTTATTAATTATCGTGAGGCGCACTGTCTCTTTATAAAGTCTTTGGGGGCTAGTGGAATTGGTAATGCATTGGAGATCAGGGAATATGCGTGTATTGCTGCATTGAATTATAGGCGAATTGCGCAATTGCGGGAAGCTGTCTCTCAGTCTCAGCTTAAATAAATCGCTTCTTGGGTAAAAATAAGATCTCCTTTCATGTTTATCTGAACTGCGTCCTGAAGTATTTTTTTATGGCCGGGTACGAATGCTGTATCGGGGCCAATAAAGAGTCCTGATTGTCTGTTGAATAACAATACATTTGCTGGAATATTTTCGCAAAGAATTCGAACTGTCTCCATGCTGATCGGGCGTTAATGCCCGGCCTCTGGCGTAAATGCCGTCCGTAGGAACTGAACTTTACAAAAGGTTTCATTTTCCCCGTTCCGATCACATTGCACGGCATGGCTTCGGGCATGAAACCTCCCTGTATCGCCTGGTGTTGTTGAACGGTAATGCCGCAGGACGGTGCCCGATGGGGGCCGGTTTCCCGCCATATTTTCAATCACGCAATATGGGGGGACCGTGACCGGCAGGGTGGCGGCGGACTGTGTCAGCACATGCGCACTGGGCCGGGACCGGGTCGGGAAAGGTGCATATCTGATATTGCAATTCACTCTCAATTTCTAAATAAGCTGCCGTGAACCATCACAGTGTGAGCTTTGATCCATGAGTCTTCGTATGCTTTGCCTGAGCACCATCTGCGCCGCCAGCCTGCTGGCGGGTGTGGACGCTCCGGTGGCGGCCCGCGCCGCGACCGGCGGGGACACTGCCGTGCCGCAGAAGGTAAAACCGGCTTCCACCCCGCGCGCCCGGCCTGCCCGGGCACAGGCGGACGGTACGGCGGCGCAGGCGGACACCACACCGGACACCACACCGGACACCACACCGGACACCACACCGGACACCACACCGGACGCCACACCGGACGCCCCGCCGGCCCGGCACGAGGACATGGTCGTCACCGCCGCGCGCAGGAACCGCATGTATGTCAGCAGCGGTGGCGACCTGGGCGCACTGGGCAAGAAGAAGGGGCTGGACGTGCCCTTCAACATCCGCAGCTACAATTCCAGCCTGATCCTGAACCAGCAGTCACAGACACTGGGCGACGTGCTGCTGAACGACCCCACCGTCCGCACGACAATGGGGTACGGCAATTACGCGCAGCTGTTCCAGATCCGCGGGTTCACGCTGTATGGCGATGACGTGGCAATTGACGGCCTGTATGGCGTCACCCCACGGCAGCTTGTCTCGCCCCAGCTTTATGATTCGGTGCAGGTGCTCAATGGCGCCAGCGCGTTCCTTAATGGCGCGGCCCCCGGTGGTTCGGCCATTGGCGGCAATGTCAACCTGATCCCCAAACGGGCTGCGGCAACCGACATCACGCGCATCACCGGCGATTACACCAGCGGCGGGCAGGGCGGTGGCGCGTTTGATGTCAGCCGCCGGTTCGGCCGCGACCATGCCTTCGGCTTCCGCTTCAACGCCGCCGGCATGGACGGGCAGACGGCGATCAAGGGCGAACGGCGTGATGACGTCGCCCTAGGCGCAGCCTTTGACTGGCACAATGATGACACGCGCATCGACATGAACATGAATTACCAGAAGCAGCAGGTTTATGGCGGGCGCAGTGCGATCATCGTCTCCAGCCTGGCCGATGGCATGCCCGCGCCCAAGGCGACCTCGCCTTCGGAAAACTGGGGGCAGCGCTGGGCCTATACCGACCTGAGCTACCTGTTCGGCACGCTGAACATCGAACATGATTTTGGCAGCCATATCACCGCCTACGGCAAATTTGGCGCGCAGGGCGGCAATGAAATGGGTAATTACGCCACCACCACGCTGACCAATTCCCGCACCGGGGCCGGCACCGTGGGCGCCATGGCGGATGCGTACAACGTCATGAACGAGGCCACGCAGGCCGGTATCCATGCCCATGTCACCACCGGCCCGATCAAACATGAAATCAACGCGGGTGGGTCAGCGATATGGGAGGAATCAGACGCCGCCTATTCCATGAGCCTGATCTCGCAGGCGGGCAACATCTATCACCCCACGCAGTTCACCCCGCAGGAAACCTATAGCGGCGGCAGCCTGAACAATCCCGGCCGGGTGGCGTGGAACAAGCTGTACAGCCTGTTCCTGTCCGATACCATGACCTTCTGGCACGACCGCATCGCGCTGACGGGGGGCTTCCGGTACCAGGATATCCTGTCGGATTCCTTTGCCTATGGCACCGGCACGTTGAGCACCCATTACGATGCGGCGGCGTTCTCGCCCGTCATTGGCCTTGTCATCCATCCGGTCAAACATGCGGCCCTGTATTTCAACCGCATTCAGGGGCTGTCGGCGGGGCAGACGGTGGGTGCCACCTACGTCAATGCCGGGCAGGTCTTTGCCCCGTACCAGAGTACCCAGTACGAAGTCGGCGCCAAGTATGACGTGGGCCGCTTTGCCGCAGGTGTCGCGTTTTTCCAGACCGCCATGCCGCAGGGCATGACCGAGGCCTACGGCAATACCGGGCAGATGCTGTACACACAGAATGGCCGGCAGCGTAACCGGGGCATGGAACTGACCTTCAACGGGGAAATCCTGCGCGGACTGCGCTTCAACGGCGGCCTGACGCTGATCGATGCGAAGCAGATGAATACGGCGGGCGGCGAGTATAACGGCAAGACCGTGATCGGCGTGCCGAACTACACCATCAACGGCAACCTTGAATACGACGTGCCGTTCATCAAGGGACTGACGCTGGTGGGCCGTGTCATCAGCACCGGCAAGCAGCAGTTCAACAACGCCAATTCGACGCACCTGCCGGCGTGGTCACGCTTCGACCTTGGCGCGCGCTATACGTTCCTTGCAGCCAAGAAGCCGCTGACCGCGCGTTTCGAGGTCGATAACATCGGCAACCAGCGGTACTGGGCATCGGTTTACCAGAGCGATCTGGTCATGGGCGACCCGGAGACCTTCAAGTTCTCGATCAGTGCTGACCTGTAAAAAACCGGACAGAAGTAATAAAAGTTCTTGGCTGCCGCCTTTTTTAAAGGCGGCGTTATCTGAAGATTTTTGAAAAAATCTTCACCAAAAACTTCTGTATTTTAAACTACGGTTTCCGGCCGCAACCGTTGACTGCAACCGGAAACCGTATCGTGGTATCAGTGAATGACCCCGCAGGCCACGCGATCCCCGGCGCCACCAATGGGCTGGGTGCGGTAGTCATCGGGGTTGGCGTGGATCACCAGCGCCGATCCATCCTTATCCAGCAGGGCAGGGCGGCCATCCGCGCCGTTGAGGGAGACCAGCGTGGAATACATCTCCACCGTTGCCGTCCCGTCCTGACTGACAAACAGGTTGGGCAGGTCGCCCGCGTCATTGGCGTTCGCATTCAGCAGGCCATGCACTACGGGGGTCGCCGCATGCACATGCGCCCCGGCGGATGTGAACTTCGGCGGGCCGCAATCGCCCTTTTCATGGAAATGGATCCCGTGCCAGCCGGGGATCAGCCCCTTGGCCGTAATCCGCAGCAGCACGCCGTGGGGCGCGTCCGTGACCTGCACGGTGCCGTGGTCGGCACCGTCATTGCCAATCAGCGTGCCCGACGCCGTGCCAGCAGCATGGGCCATGGCGGGCAGGGTGGCTAGCCCGGCAAGCAGCCCCAGCAGTCGAAGGCGTGGTGTGAACATGGTCTTTTTTCCTTATTCCCGTTCGCGCAGGCGGCCAGCGTGCCGGAATTAAGACCGGCTCGCAACAACGCGGAACCCGTCCCGAAACACCTCAACCACCGCACATGATGTCCGAACCCGTGTGCGGACAGGGTAGCGAGCGCGAAAAGGGACGGAATTCACTTTGTGCTGAACAGGGTGGGGCAGGGCGCCATGAAGGTCAGGAAGACGTTTTTTAACCTGTCCCTATCCCAGGTCAGCATGGGCGAAGGGTTCGTTCGCCTTCAGCACCAGGTCACGCAGGCGCTCGGGGTCTATGGCGTGGACCGTCCGGTTATGGCGGCCGGTCATGGTGCGCGCGGCCAGCAGGGCGTTGATGGCGGATTCCTCCACCGCCTGCACCACGCCCATGAACATCGCGTCCATGTCATCATCATTCAGGGCGTCGATATGCACGCGGTCCTTTATCGGGTACGCGCCGGGATCATTGGCGGTGGTGAAGGCCAGGTACAGATCGCCCGAATCATTGCCCGACGGCGTGCCCAGGCGGCCCATGCCAATGCCCGCGCGCTTGGCCATGCGGCGCAGCTGCGTGGGCATGAGCGGGGCGTCGGTCGCGACAATGATGATGATGGAGCCTTTTTCCTTCGTCCAGACCGTATTGTCCTTCATCACCAGCCCCACCGGCGCGCCACATACCTTCAGCCACGGGCGGATGCCGTTATTGGCCTGAACCAGAACGCCCACGGTGTAATGGCCCGCGCTGGTGTCCACCCGGCGCGACGATGTGCCGATCCCGCCCTTGAATTCATACGTGATCATGCCGGTGCCGCCGCCCACGTTGCCTTCGGCCACCGGGCCGGGACGGGCGTTGCGGATGGCGTCCAGCACATGGCGTTCGGTAATGTGGAAGCCGCCGATGTCGTTCAGCCACCCGTCATAGGTTTCGGCCACGACCGGCAGGGGCCAGATGTCCTCGCCCATCTGCTCGGGGAAGTTGCGCACCATCCATCTGGCCACGGCCTGGTGCGCGGTGCCGATGGAACAGGTGTTGGTAATGGCGATCGGCCCCATGAACCAGCCCGCTTCCGCGATCCAGTGCGTGCCGGTCATCTCCCCGTTGCCGTTCATGGAAAACGTCCCGGCCCAGCACGGGTGCAGCAGCGCGCCCGGCGCACGTGGCAGGATGGCCGTGACCCCGGTGCGCACCGCGTGGTCCCCATGCCCGGATACAAGGGTGGTATGCCCGACCCGCACGCCCGCGACATCGGTAATGGCATTGTCCGGGCCGGTCCGCCCCTGCATGGGCAGGCCCAGCGCGCGGGCACGCGGGCGCGCAACCTGCGGGGGCGATGCGGCATGCGCGGCGGTGGGGGACAGCGCGCGGGTGGTCAGGGCGGTGGCCCCCAGCAGGCCAAGGCCCCCGGTCATGATGGCGCGGCGGGAGATATCCGTCATTACGCATTCCTTGTGGCTGTTGTGCATGGTGGCGGCATGTTGCGGCGGGCCGGGGCCGTATGGTGCTGGCCCGTAACGAAAGCCTTTGGTAGCATCCGCCTTGGCGGCCGGGTATCAGGCGGAAGGGGGATGGTCATGTACTGCTTTGGAAGTATGGGATGGAGGTAAGCGACCTGGCGTTTCACGCGGCCCTGGGCAAGCTGGTCGGGGATGTGGGGAATGCGGATTTCTGGCGGCGGCTGACGACCTTCCTGCGCCGCCAGGTGGCGTTCGATACATGGGTCGCGATGATCTTCCAGCCCGGGCACGCGCCGGTCCTGCTGGCCGACTGCCCGGATGACGCGGTGGCCGACGTGCTGCTGCGCGACTATCTTGCGCGGTTTTACCTGCTGGACCCGTTCTGCCGCTTCGCCCTGTCCGGTCCGGCAGCGGGGCTGTACCGCATTGACGATGTCGCCCCCGAACTGTTCCGCCAGACCGAATATTACCAGACCTATTACCGCCACATGGTCGATCATGACGAGGTGCAGTTCCTGGCCCCGATCGGGGGCGGGCGGGTCATTTCGCTTTCCCTTGGCTCCCACGGGGTGTTTTCGGCGGCGGACATGGGGGTGCTGCAGCTTTATGCCGCGTGGGTGCCGCCGCTCATGGCGCTGGCTGTCAGGCTGGAAGCCGGCCCGGCGCAGGCCGCCCATGGCGGCGCGGACCTGCAGGCCGTGCTGGAACGCCTGGGCTGTCCCCGCCTGACCGCGCGTGAAATGGATGTGATGGTGCTGATGCAGGCGGGGCATTCGACCCGGTCCATCGCGCAGTCGATGCGGATTTCACCGCATACGATCAAGGTCCATCGCCGCAACATCTATGAAAAACTGGGCGTTTCCACGCAGGCGGAGGTCTTTGCGCTGCTGTCGGGACGCATGGCGCGCTGACCGCCCCGCCCGTGGCGATGGCCGGGGCATGAAGGCGAAGGGTTCCCATCATGGGCCGCGCGCTGTATGCCCACACCATCCTTATCATGACATTGCGGCCCATGAAGATCGGTTTCCTGTTCAACCACGACTGTATCCATCAGGTCTCGCACACTGCGCCGATCATCTGTGAACTGGTGGCGCTGGGGCAGGATGTGACGGTCATTACCTCCACCCCCGCGCAGGAAGCGCATGTCCGCCGGACCATCGCGCCCTGCATGGACCGCGTGCGCTTTGTCCGCATCGATATCGGGCCGGTGTCGCGGGCCATAAACGTGGTGGCGCAGGCGGTTGTGCCGTTCCGCCGCATCGCCAACCTGCGCGAAAACGTGGACCTGTTTCGGCAGTTTGACGCGCTGGTGGTGCCGGAAACCACGTCGGCCCTGCTGAAAAGCCACTTCAACCTTGATATCCGGCTGATCTATTTCCCGCATGGGGCAGGGGACCGGTCCATCGGGTTTCGCGACGTGACCCGGTTTTTCGACCTTGTGCTGCTGCCCGGAACCAAGACGCGCGACCGCATGCTGGACCGGCAGCTGATCCGCCCCGGCCACCACGCCGTTGTCGGCTATCCCAAATTCGACACCGTGGACATGACGCGCCGCCCGCGCCTGTTTGACAACGACCGGCCCACGGTCCTGTACAACCCGCATTTCGACCCGGTCCTGTCATCATGGTGGGACATGGGCATGGACGTGCTGGAATGGTTCGCGCGGCAGGATGACTACAACCTGATCTTCGCGCCCCATGTCATGCTGTTCCGCCGCAGGCTGCATACATCGGTCGAACACCGCCGCGTGCGCCTGCGCCGGATGATCCCCGAACGCCTGCGCAACCTGTCGCATGTCCGCATCGACACCGGCAGCCAGAATTCGGTGGACATGACCTATGTCCTGGCCGCCGACATCTATCTGGGTGACGCCAGCAGCCAGGTCTATGAATGGATCGCGCGTCCCCGGCCGTGCATCTTCCTCAATTCCCACCACGCGCGCTGGCAGGGCAATCCCAGCTACGCGCACTGGAACATGGGGCAGGTGATCGACAGCGTCAGCGAACTGCCCCATGCGCTGGCGGTGGCGTGGGACCGGCAACACGAATTCGCCCCGCGCCAGCAGGCCGCATTCAGCGAAACATTCCATACCGTTCCGGGCGAAACCGCCGCCCATCGCGCGGCACGGGAAATTGTTTACTTTTTGTCGCAGGATAAATCCCGCACCCCCTGAACCCCGGCGGCACGGGGTGCTATTGTCCGCCACAGATCCATGGAATGGATGAGGGAGGCTATGCGCATTGCCTATGTCATCAATACATTTGAAGGCGGCGGCGCGGCCCTGCCCATACCGGCCATTGCCGATGTCTTTCGTCAGTGCGGGCATGATGTGCATGTAGCCGCCCTGTCGCGGCGCAACGGGCGGGCCATGCCCCACCTGCGCCATGCGGGGCTGGACCCCGTGGTGCTGGGAGCGGACCGCGCCCCGATCGCGCGGCAGATGGCAGGCCTGGATGCATGGGTGCGCCATGTCCGGCCCACCCATATCTGGACATCGCTGACGCGCGCGACCCTGCTGGGGCAGATGGTGGGGGCATGGCGGCGCATTCCCGTGGTCAGCTGGCAGCATAATGCCTTTCTCCTGCCCGCCAACCTTGCGCTGCTGCGGATGATGAAGGAACGCAGCCGGATCTGGGTGGGGGATTCCGCCTTTGTCACCGCCCTGACCCGCAAGCGGCTGGCCCTGCCGTACAGCCGCGTCATGTGCTGGCCCATTTTCCGCGCCTGGCCCGATGTGGCGCCCGCCCCCGCGTGGCGACCGGGGGAGGAAATACGCATCGGCTCGCTCGGGCGGCTGCATGCCAGCAAGGGGTACGACGTGCTGTGCCGCGCGCTGGTGCAGCTGCGTGACGTGCCAGGCCTGCTGCCCTATCGCGTCACCATTGGCGGGGAGGGGGCGGAACATGACCGCCTGCGCGGCTTCTGCCTGCGCCACGGGCTGGATAACGTGCATTTCGCGGGCTATGTCGAGGATACGGCCGCCTTCCTGCGGCAATGCCACCTGTATGTGCAGCCATCGCTTTACGAAGGGTTCTGCATCGCCGCCCACGAAGCCATGAACATGGGCCTGCCGGTACTGGGCAGCGATGTGGGCGAAATGGGCCGGTCCATCGTGGACGGGGTGACCGGCTGGAAACTGCCGCCCCGGCAGCCGGGCGCGCTGGCCCGCAGGCTGGAAGCCACCCTGCGCCTGCCTGAACAGATGGCCGGCATGGGACAGGCCGCGCGCGAATGGGTCATGAACAGCTTCAGCGCACGGGCCTTCAGCCGCGCCGGAACTACGATCCTGCAGCGCATGGCGGGGTAAGGGGTACACGCCAAGGGTACGCAAAAAGCCCGGAAAACCGCGGCGTGTACCCTCTGTTCCCTCCGTACCCCTTATTTTCCAAACTTGCCACGGCACCTGATCTACCTGGCTTCGTCAAACAAATTGTTAAGTAAGGGGTACGGAGGGAACAGGGGTACACCCCACCGGCCCATGGCGCTACAGACCGCAGGAAAGCACGGTTTTCTGGCATTCCATGACCGGGGGGAAGTGTACCCCTTCCAATTGTGGCAAGGGGTACGGGGGGATCAGATGATGACGTCCGGCGGGTTCTGCTTGGTCAGCCGGTCATACCGCAGCAGGGTGGTCAGCAGGTCTTCCATGCATTCCAGCGGTAGCATGGTCGCGCCATCGCTGGGCGCGGTATCGGGGTCGGGATGGGTTTCAATGAACAGCCCCGCAACCCCGATGGCCAGCGCCGCGCGCGCCAGGATGGGCGCGAACACCCGCTGCCCGCCCGAAGCCGACCCCAGCCCGCCGGGCTGCTGCACCGAATGGGTGGCGTCATAGATCACGGGATGGCCGGTGCCCGCCATGATCGGCAGGGCGCGCATGTCATTGACCAGCGTGTTGTAGCCAAACGACGTGCCGCGTTCACACAGCATGATGCGGTCATTGCCGGTGGAGGCGACCTTGGCCGCGACATTGGCCATGTCCCATGGGGCCAGGAACTGCCCCTTCTTGATATTGACCGCCGCCCCCGTCTGCCCCGCCGCCAGCAGAAGGTCGGTCTGGCGGCACAAAAAGGCCGGGATCTGCAGCACGTCGGCCACTTCCGCCACCGGGGCGCACTGGTCGGGCTGGTGCACGTCGGTCAGCACCGGCATGCCGAAACGCGCGCGCACCTGTGACAGGATATCCAGCCCCTGCGCCATGCCCACGCCGCGCGCGCCGTTGATGGAGGTGCGGTTGGCCTTGTCGAACGAGCTTTTGTAGATCAGCCCGATCCCCAGCTTCGTCGCAATCCCATGCAGCGCATCGGCCACTTCCGTGGCCTGCTGCAGGGATTCGATCTGGCACGGCCCCGCGATCAGCACGAAGGGCGCTTCGTTGCTGACCGTAAGGCTGCCGATGGTTATGGCGTGATGGTCGGTCACCGTTTCGCTCCCTTTTCCGCCGCCTTGGCGACGGCGGCCCCGATGAAGCCGGAAAACAGCGGATGCGGGTCAAACGGCTTGGAAATCAGTTCTGGGTGGTACTGCACCGCAATGAACCACGGGTGGTCGGGGTATTCCACCACTTCGGGCAGGATGCCGTCGGGCGACATGCCAGAAAAGCGCAGGCCGGTCTTTTCCAGCTGCTCGCGGTAGTGGTTGTTGACCTCGTAGCGGTGGCGGTGGCGTTCGCGGATGTCGGTGCGGCCATAGGTCTGTGCCGCGCGCGACCCTTCCGCCAGCCTGGCGGGATAGGCGCCAAGGCGCATGGTGCCCCCCATCTCGCCCCCTTCGCGCCGGCGCAGCAGTTCGTTGCCCCGCGCCCATTCGGTCATGAGGCCAACCAGCGGCTGGTCGGTGGGGCCGAATTCGGTCGACGATGCATCCTTGATGCCCGCAAGGTTGCGCGCGCATTCGATCACCGCCATCTGCATGCCAAAGCAGATGCCCATGAACGGGATGTTGTTTTCACGCGCGTATTTCACCGCGCGGATCTTGCCTTCCGACCCGCGTTCGCCAAACCCGCCGGGTACGAGGATGGCGTCGCTGCGGGCAAGGCTGTTCACCGCATCATCCGATTTCTCGAAATCTTCCGCTTCGACCCAGTTCAGGCGCACGCGCGCGCGGTTGGCGATGCCGCCATGCTGCAGGGCCTCGATCAGGGATTTGTAGCTGTCCAGCAGGGCGGTGTACTTGCCCACCACCGTCACCACCACCTCGCGGTCGGGGTGGCGGACGGCGTCCACGATCCTTTCCCACCGCGACAGGTCGGGGTCGGGTGTCGTGGGCAGGCCGAAATGGTGCAGCACCTCGGTATCCATCCCTTCGGCATGGTACGAGATGGGGCAGGCATAGATCGTGTCCACGTCGCGCGCGGCGATCACCGCCTGCGGGCGCACGTTGCAGAAGCTGGCGATCTTGCGGCGTTCGTTTTCGGGTATTTCCCGGTCCGACCGGCAGACCAGCATCTGCGGCTGGATGCCGACATTCTGCAGTTCCTTGACGGAATGCTGCGTGGGCTTGGTTTTCAGCTCACCCGCCGCCGCGATCCATGGCAGCAGGGTGAGGTGGATGAACATCGTCTGGTCGGGGGCAAGGTCGTTGCGCAGCTGGCGGATGGATTCAAGGAAGGGCAGGCTTTCGATATCGCCCACCGTGCCGCCGATCTCGACCAGGACAAAGTCCAGGTCCTCGGTATCCGCCACGATCGTTTCCTTGATCGAGTCGGTGATGTGGGGAATGACCTGCACGGTCGCCCCCAGGTAATCGCCACGCCGTTCGCGCGCGATCACGCCGGAATAGATCTGCCCCGTCGTGGCATTGTCCGCCCGGGTGGCATGCACACCCGTGAAGCGTTCGTAATGGCCAAGGTCCAGATCCGTTTCAGCCCCGTCGTCGGTCACGAAGACCTCGCCGTGCTGATAGGGACTCATCGTCCCCGGATCGACATTCAGGTAGGGGTCAAGCTTGCGCAACCGGACCCGATAGCCACGGGCCTGGAGCAGGGCAGCAAGGGCAGCCGAAGCAATGCCTTTGCCGAGGGAGGACACCACGCCGCCGGTGATGAATACAAACCGCGTCATGGATGGCCTTTCTACACAGCTTGCGGCCGCGCTGCAAAGGCTACGACGCGCCACGGGCCGAAAAAATGAAAAACGCCCCGGCACAGGGTGCGGGGGCGTTGGTCATTCCTGCGGAAAACCGCCTGATGTCAGGGCGTTGTGGCCGGCGCGGTCGAAGCCGGCGGCTGGGCCAGGATATCATGCCCCGCACCGGTCGATGCCCCGCGGTTCATGACCGCAAGCGTCAGCGACAGCACCATGAAGGCCGTGCCCAGCACCGCGGTCGAGCGCGTGAGCAGCGTTGCCGTCCCGCGTCCGGACATGAAGGAACCCATGCCCTGCGACCCGCCGATTCCAAGGCCGCCGCCCTCGCTGCGCTGGATCAGGATGGTCCCGATCAGCGCGATGGTGACGAACAGGTGCAGTAGAAGAAGAACTGTGATCATGCGTCTTTCCAGTAGATCCCCGTCCGCCGCGCGGCAATCACGAAGCGCGGGCGGCGCGGACAAGCGGCACGAAGGCGTCGGCCTTCAGGCTGGCATTGCCCACCAGCGCCCCGTCCACGTGTTCGACAGGCAGGATATCGGTGACATTGCGTTCATTGACGGAGCCACCATAAAGGATTTGCATCGTTTTGCCAGCATCCCCGAACTGCCGCACCAGTTCGGCGCGGATAAAGGCGGCCATGTCGGCGATATCCTGCTGTGACGCGGCCTGTCCGGTGCCGATGGCCCAGATCGGCTCGTACGCCACGATGCCGCGGAATCCCTGCGGCAGCGACCCCTCAAGCTGCCAGCCCACGGTGGCCTGCGAATCCCCGGCGGAACGCTGGTCGTCGTTTTCGCCCACGCAGACGATGGGCGTCAGGCCCGCCGCCATCGCGGCGACCGTCTTTTCACGCACGGTCTCATCGAGCTCGTGGTGTTCGGCCCGGCGTTCGGAATGGCCCAGGATGACGTATTCCACCCCGAGGTCCACCAGCATGGGGGCGGAAATGTCGCCGGTATGCGCCCCCGACTTGTCCTTGTGGCAGTCCTGCGCGCCCAGCTTTATGCCAGCCTGCTTCAGCTTCGGCGCAAGGCGGGCCAGCTGCGTGAACGGCGGGCAGACCACGACATCGGCCCGGGGGGACAGCGCGGCCAGCTGCGCGGCCAGCCCGTCCACCAGCGCGTCGGCATCCGCGCTCAGGCCATTCATTTTCCAGTTGCCAACAATTATCTGCTTCATGTTTCCACTCCTGCGTCCATGTGGCAGCGCGCCGCCCGCGCGGTGCGTGGCATGGTTGTCATGGGGGTGCAGCCTACACCATGGCGCGCCGCCGGTTGCAACCCGCACGGGCCGCATCGCGGGCGTGCGTGCATCCTTGTGCTGGTCAAACCGCTGGCGTGACCGTATGGTGCCCGACCGGAAAACAGGGCGCCCGTACGGGTGCGCATGGTGCGCACGCCCTGTTCCATCCGGCTTTGTCTTGGTGCTGGCGCAGGGTTTTTCATGCTATCTTTTCTGTATCGCGTGTTTGTCGATTCATGGGTGGGACGCATCGTCGCCGGGCTGTTTTTCCTTGCCTTCATCGGGTTTGGCGTGGGCGACGTGCTGATGAACATCGGCACCGAACGCGCCGATGTCGTGGCCCGCGTGGGCGACCGCCCCATCCTGGTGCAGTCGTACCAGAACGCGCTGCAGTCCGAGATGCCGCAGGTGGCGCAGTCCATGCACCTGTCCGATCCGTCCCAGATTCCCGCCAGCACGCGTGAACAGATCGCCCAGCAGGTGCTGACCCGCCTTGTGCTGCAGGCCGAAATTGCCGAAGCGGCCGACCGTCATGGCCTGATCGTGCCAGATTCCGTGGTGCGGGACGAAATCTTCTCCATTCCCGCGTTCAAGGGGCGCGACGGGCAGTTCGACCGCGCGCTGTTCAATGACCGCCTGCGCCGCACCGGCATGTCCGAAGGGCGGCTGGTTGACCTGGTGCGGCAGGAACAGGCGTCGCGCGTGCTGCTGCAGCCGATTCGCGATGGCGCCACCGTGCCCGACGTGATGGCCCGCCGCCTGTTCGATTTCGAGGCCCAGACCCGCACGATCGACCTGGTGCGCGTGCCCTTTGACAGCCAGCAGCCCACGGCCACCCCCACGCAGGCGCAGCTTGCGCGCTACCATGCCAACCACCCGTGGGAATTCGTCGCCCCCGAATTCCGCCATGCCCGCATTGTCGTGCTGTCGGCGGACACGATCGGCCGCCAGATCGATATTTCGGACGACGACCTGCACAAGGCGTATGACGCGCAGGCCCAGACCTTCAACGCCCCCGAACGCCGCGACGTGCAGATCGTGACCGTCCCGACCGAGGCGCGCGCCACGGCGCTGCGCGCGCAGTGGACGGATGGCGGCGCATGGGCGCAGGTGCAGAAGGACGCGGGCAAGGACGCCGCCGCGGTCGAACTGCCGGGCATGAAGATCAGCGACGTGCCCTCCGCCGATCTGGGCAAGCAGGTTTTCGCCGCCCCCGCCAACGCAACGCAGGGCCCGATCAAAAGCGAGGGCGGCTGGGTCGTCTTTCGCGTAACCAGCATCACCCCCGCCCACGCCACCCCGTTCGGGGAGGTGCGCCAGGCGCTGCATGACCAGATCGCCCATTCCCGCGCGCAGGCGGTGCTGGCTGACCGGGTGCAGAAACTGCAGGACACCATTGCCGGTGGCGGGCTGGATTCCATTCCCGCCGACCTTGGCGCCGCCGCCGTATCGGGCGACGTGGATGCATCGGGCCTGACGCATGACGGCACGCCTGCCCCGATACCCGGCAGCGACGCGGTGCGGCAGGCGGTCGTGGCGCGCATCTTCGCGCAGGCGAAGGGGGCGAACCCCGAACTGGTGCAGGGGCCGGACGGCGTGTGGTACGCGGTATCGGTTGACGGCGTGACGCCGGGCCACGCCCTGACGCTGGCGGAAGCCGGTCCCCGCGTAGCGGCCGCATGGCTGGCCGATGCCCGTCGCCACATGGCCGACCGGCAGGCCACCGCGTATTACACGCAGGCGCAGGGGCAGGGCGGTCTGGGCCATGTCAGCCCCGCCATTGCCGGGCTGGAGCACAGCCAGCCGATTTCCCCCATGCAGCCCGCGCCGGAAATCCCGCGTGAGGTCGCGGCCCTGATCTTCCGCCTGACCCAGCCCGGGCAGAGCGTGATGACGGAAGCCGGTGATTCCTACGTCGTCGCGACGCTTACGGCCATCAACCACCCCGACCCGGCCACGCAGAAGAACCTGTATGACCGCGTGCGCGCGGGCCTGGCCCAGTCGATGGGCGATGATATCGAAATGGGCTACGGCAACGCGCTGGAAGGCGTGGTGAAGCCCAGGCCGAACAATTCCGCCATCCACGCAGTCATGGCGGAGGTAACAGGCAGCCAGAACACGGGAACAGCACAGTGACAGCAGACGCCCCACGCCCTTCCTTCCGGCCCGCTGATGCCACCGCGCGTGCGGCGGCCCTGGCCGACCTGCGCGCGGGCAGGAGCACCGTGGCGTGGCGGGCGGAGCCTGCGGACCTGCTGACGCCGGTGGCGGCCTTCCTGCGGCTGTCACGCCTTGCGCGCAGCCATGGCGGTGGCAATGGCGGGCATAACGCCTTCCTGCTGGAAAGTGTGGAAGGCGGCACGTCGCGCGGGCGGTATTCGGTCATCGGCCTGCTGCCCGACCTGATCTGGCGCTGCCATGACGGGCGGGCCAGCGTGTGCGCCGACCCCGCGGCCCCCACCCATGAATTCGTGCCCGAAGCCGATGCCCCGCTGGTGTCCCTGCGCCGCATCCTGCACGAAAGCCGCATGGACCTGCCCGAGGGGCTGCCGCCCATGACCAGCGGCGTGTTCGGCTATCTTGGCTATGACATGATCCGGCAGGTCGAGCACCTGCCCGACATGCCGGTCGATGACCTCGACCTGCCCGAAGGCATCATGATCCGTCCCGGCCTGTTCGCGATATTCGACACGGTGCGCGATGAACTGCTGCTGGCTGCCCCGCTGCGTCCCGCGCCGGACCAGACGGCCGAAGCCGTATGGGACGCGGCGCAGGACCGCCTGCAGCAGGCGCGCGCCGCGCTGTCCACCCCGGTCGAACTGCCCGACGGACCAGCGGGTGAAATCGCCGCCCCCGTGCCTGAATCCACCATGACGCGGGAGGAATTCTGCACCATGGTGCGCAGGCTGCAGGACTATATCGCGGCGGGGGACGCGTTCCAGATCGTGCCCAGCCAGCGCTTCAGCGCGGCCTTTACCCTGCCGCCATTCGCGCTGTACCGCGCGCTGCGGCGGATCAACCCCGCGCCCTTCCTGTTCTACCTCGATCTGGACGGGTTCAGCCTTGTGGGGTCGTCGCCCGAAATCCTCGTGCGCCTGCGTGAGGGCACCATGACCGTCCGCCCGCTGGCCGGCACCCGCCCGCGTGGCCGCACGACAGTGGAGGACCTGGCGCTGGAGGCCGAACTGCTGGCCGACCCCAAGGAACGCGCCGAGCACCTAATGCTGATCGACCTTGGCCGCAACGACGTGGGCCGGGTGTGCGAACTGGGTTCGGTGAAGGTGACGGAGCAGTTCGTGATCGAACGCTTCAGCCATGTCATGCACATTTCCTCCAATGTTGAAGGAAAGCTGCGTCCCGACCTGGAGGCGCTGGACGCGCTGATGTCGGGCTTCCCCGCGGGCACGCTGACCGGTGCGCCCAAGATCCGCGCCATGGAGATAATCGACGAGGTCGAGCCGACCCGTCGCGCCACCTATGCCGGGTGCATCGGCTATTTCGGTCCCGATGGCGACATGGACACCTGCATCGGCCTGCGCATGGCGGTGGTCAAGGACGGGCGGATGTACGTGCAGGCGGGCTGTGGCGTGGTGGCCGACAGCGTGCCCGACGCGGAATACGAGGAAACCCGCCAGAAGGCCCGCGCCCTGTTCCGCGCGGCGGAGGAAGCGGTGCGCTTCGCCACCAGCGACGGCGCATAAAAGGGAATGCAGGTTTCCGGGCGCCGCCTTTTTTCAAAAAGGCGGCGTTTCCTGAAGCTTTTTGGCGAAAAGCGTCACCCGAAACCCTTTGTATGTTTTACGGCAGCGGCCTGAAACATTTTGCAAGGTGATTTCATGCCCCCCGCGTACATGGTAAGGAAAGGCAAGACATGCCGGGCCACGCCAGAAGGTTTGACCCGGCCCAGCGGAAAAGCCATGATACGCCCATGATCCTTCTGATCGACAATTATGACAGCTTCACGTTCAACCTCGTCCATTATCTGGGCGATCTGGGGGAGACGTGTGAAGTGTACCGCAACGATGCGATCAGTGTGGACGACGCGCTGGCGCTGAAGCCGGAGGCGATTGTCATCTCGCCCGGTCCCTGTTCCCCGAACGAGGCCGGGATCTGCTGTGACCTGATCGCGGCGGCGGCGGGAAAGGTGCCGGTCTTTGGCGTCTGCCTTGGCCATCAGGCCATCGGCCAGGTCTTTGGCGGCAGGGTCGTGCGCGCGCCCGTGCCGATGCATGGCAAGGTCTCGCCGGTGTACCATGATGGGACCGATATCTTTGCCGGCCTGCCCGACCCGTTCAACGCCACGCGTTACCACAGCCTGACGGTTGATCCCGACAGCCTGCCCGATACGCTGGTGGCGACCGCGCATACGTCTGATGGGGTCATCATGGGCCTGCGGCATGCGACGCTGCCGATCTTTGGCGTGCAGTTCCACCCCGAAAGCATTGCATCGGAATACGGCCACGAGATCATGGCCAATTTCCTGTCCATCGCACGTGGCGGCAACGCGCCGCGCAAGGCTGCCTGAACGGCGATGGCCAGCAGCAGGGACAGCGCCTCGGCCGCCAGCACCATGTTCCGCGATCTTCCGGGACGTGTCGCGGGCGGCGAAGTCGTGGCGCCTGAACAGGTCAAGGCCGCGCTGGATGCCATCAAGGCGGGCGCGATGGAGGAAATTCCCGCCATCGCCTTCCTGACCGGGCTGTACATTCAGGGGCGCATCCTGTCCGACCCGGTGGAACTGGAAGCCGAACTGCGTAACCGCGCACCTGCGGGCGGGGTGCGGGACAATAATGCCGCGACGGCGGCCGGACCGGGCGGCAATGTGCCCGCAGCCGCTGCCATGACGCCGGAATTTCGCGAAATACTGGACTGGACGCTGGCGGGCCGCGCGCTGGACGCCACTATGGCGCAGGTGGCCTTTGACCAGATCATGGACGGGCGTGTGCCCACGGGCGGGCTGGCGGCCTTCCTGACCGCGCTGCACATGCGCGGGGAAACCGTGACCGAACTGGAGGCCGCCGTACGCGCCATGCGCGCGCGCATGGTGGCGGTGCCCGGCATGCCGCCGGGGGCGATTGACGTATGCGGCACGGGGGGCGACGGGCTGGGCACGCTGAATGTGTCCACCGCCGTGGCGTTCGTGCTGGCCGCCCTGGGGGCGCCGGTGGTCAAGCATGGCAACCGCGCGCTGTCCTCGCGCTCGGGGGCGACGGACGTGCTGCTGGAACTGGATGTCCCGCTGCCGGTGGACCACGGGCATATCGGTGCCATGGTGGCGGAGCATAAGCTGGCCTTCCTTGCCGCCACAAATCACCATCCCGCCATGCGGCATGTGGGGGCGGTGCGCCGGGCGCTGGGTTTTCGCACCATTTTCAACCTGCTTGGCCCGCTGTGCAATCCCGCGGGGGTTGCGCGGCAGATGGTGGGCGTGTTTTCCCCCGACTGGCTGGGCCCCATGGTCCGGACATTGCAGGCGACCGGGTCGGCGCGCGTATGGGCCATATGCGGGGATTGCGGCGCGGGGCGGTACATTGACGAACTGACCCTGGCCGGCCCCAACCATGCCACCATCCTTGAAGACGGGCAGGTCATGTCGCTGATCGTGGATGCAGGGCAGGCAGGGTTCGAACCCGCGCCGATTTCGGCCATTGCCGGTGGCGCACCCGCGCATAATGCCGCCGCCCTGCGCGCGCTGGCGCAGGGCGCGCGCGGGGCCTATCGCGATACCGTGCTGCTGAACGCCGCGGTGGCATTGCACGTGGCGGGGCGGGGCGACAGTATTATCCGGGGCGGCGCGATTGATTATGCCGCCCTGCGCGCGAATGCCGGCTTTGCGGCCGACGCGCTTGATAAGGGTGCGGTCGCGGCCGTGCTGGAGGCTGTCCGGAATTTCCGGGCGGACATGCCAAACAGAGTAACAGGGTAGAAAATGAACGACACGCCAATGACCCCCCCCCAGACAGGTAGTGTCCAGCCCGCGGATGTGGACAGCATTCCCGATGTTCTGGAACGTATCTGTGCACGGACCCGGGTGGACGTGGCGCAACGTGCCAAGGTCACCCCGCTGAAGGAAATCACGGCGCGCGCGCGCGAAGTGACCACGCCGCCGCGCGGCTTCGGGCAGGCGCTGAAGCAGAAGACCGCCGACCACCAGATCGGGCTGATCGCGGAAATCAAGAAGGCGTCGCCTTCCGCCGGCATCCTGCGCCCCGATTACGAACCGACCGTGATCGCGCAGGAATATGAAAAGGCGGGGGCCGCGTGCCTTTCGGTGCTGACGGAAGGGTCGTGCTTCCACGGCTGCGCGGAAGACCTGACGCGTGTGCGTGAGGCGTGCAAGCTGCCGCTGCTGCGCAAGGATTTCATCATCGACCCGTGGCAGGTGCATGAAAGCCGCCTGATCGGGGCGGACTGCATCCTGCTGATCATGGCGATCCTGACCGATGCGGAAGCGGCCGAACTGCTGGACATCGCGCGCGGGCTGGACATGGACGTTCTGGTGGAAGTGCATGACGAGGGCGAACTGAACCGCGCGCTCGCCCTTGATACCTCCCTGATCGGCATCAACAACCGCAACCTGAAAACGCTGCAGACCGATATCGAGACCACCTGCCGCCTGGCCCCGCTGGTGCCGCCGGACCGGATCATCGTGTCCGAAAGCGGCATCCGCACCCATGCCGACGTGGTGAAGCTGAACGCCATTGGCGCGTCGGGCTTCCTGGTGGGGGAAAGCCTGCTGCGGCATGAGGACGTGGGGGCCGCCGTCCATGCCCTGCTGGGCACCGCGCCGGACGCGCCGGCGGATGACGCCACGCCATGACGGGCGCGCGCCTGTCACACCTTGACGCGGCGGGGCATGCGGTCATGGTCGATGTCTCGGCCAAGCCCGATACGCGGCGCGAAGCCGTGGCGCACGGGCATGTCAGGATGCGGCCCGCGACACTGGCCATGATCCTGTCGGGGGACATGCCAAAGGGCGACGTGCTGGCGACCGCGCGGATCGCGGGCATCATGGCGGCGAAGAAAACATCGGACCTGATCCCGCTGTGCCACCCGCTGGCCATTTCATCGGTGAAGGTGGACCTGGCCCCCGACGCGGCGGGCGCGGGGATCGAAATTACCGCCCGCGTGCGCACCACCGGGCCGACAGGGGTGGAGATGGAGGCCCTGACCGCCGCCTCCGTCGCGGCGCTGACGCTGTATGACATGTGCAAGGCTGTGGAACGTGACATGGAAATCGGTCAGATACACGTGATCCATAAATCCGGTGGGGCGTCGGGCACTTATGATCGTGCCGCCACACCATGACGGCATGCCGGCACGCCGGCGCTGGCTCCGATCGCCGTGCCCGCACAGGCATGGCCCAGGAAACATGAACCTGAGGACGTTTGATGAGTAACGAGACAGATCCCGGCCTGTCCGGCGGGCATAACAGCCGGACCATGACCGAAGCCGACCTGAAGGAAGCCTACTACCAGATGGTCCTGATCCGCCGGTTCGAGGAACGCGCGGGCCAACTGTATGGCATGGGGCTGATCGGCGGTTTCTGCCACCTGTATATCGGGCAGGAAGCCGTCGTGGTCGGGATCCAGATGGAACTGAAGCAGGGGGACAAGATCATCACCTCCTACCGCGACCACGGGCAGATGCTGGCGGCCGGCATGGACCCGCGCGGCGTGATGGCGGAACTGACCGGGCGCGAGGGGGGCTATTCCCACGGCAAGGGCGGTTCCATGCACATGTTCTCCAGCGAAAAGCATTTCTATGGCGGGCACGGCATTGTCGGCGCGCAGGTCTCGCTGGGGATCGGGCTGGCGTTCGCCAACAAGTATCGCGGCACGGACGAAGTCTCGGTCACGTATTATGGCGAAGGCGCGTCGAACCAGGGACAGGTTTACGAAAGCTTCAACCTTGCGGCGCTCCACAAGCTGCCCTGCCTGTTCGTGCTGGAAAACAACCGCTACGGCATGGGCACCAGCGTCGAACGGTCCTCCGCCTCCAAGGCCCTTTGGCGCAATGGGGAGCCGTGGGGCATTCCGGGCATGTATGTCGATGGCATGGATGTCGAGGCGGTGCGCGCCGCGGCGGCCGAAGCCGTGGCCCACTGCCGCGCGGGCAAGGGCCCGGTGCTGATGGAGGTCGATACCTACCGCTACCGTGGCCATTCCATGTCGGACCCGGCGAAATACCGCCAGCGTTCGGAAGTGGAGGACGTGCGCAAGAACCATGACCCCATCGACCGCGTGCGCCGTGAACTGCTGGAACGTGGCGTGGCCGAGAGCGACCTGAAGGCGATGGATGACAAGGTCAAGGCGGTCGTGCTTGACGCGGCGGAGTTTGCCCAGACCAGTCCCGAGCCCGATCCCTCGGAACTGTGGACGGACATTCTGGTAGGAAGCTGAATCAAAGATGGCAACAGAAATACTCATGCCCGCCCTGTCCCCCACGATGAAGGAGGGCAAGGTCGCGCGCTGGCTGCGCAAGCCGGGCGAGGCCATTGCGGCTGGCGACGTGATTGCGGAAATCGAAACCGACAAGGCCACGATGGAAGTCGAGGCCGTGGATGAAGGCATCATGGGCCGTATCCTGATCCCCGAGGGGACGGAAAACGTGGCCGTCAACACGCCCATCGCCATCTTGCTGGCCGAAGGCGAGGACGCGGACGCGCAGCCCGCCGCGGCATCCCCCGCCACGGCGGCCCCGAATGCGGCGGNNNCCTGCCGCCCCGCCATCCTGTGGCCCGGTGCCTGCCGCGCCCGGCGCACCGCCCGTATCGGCCCAGCCGGAAAAGGACTGGGGCGAGACTGCCGAGATCACCGTGCGCGAGGCCCTGCGCGACGCCATGGCCGCGGAGCTTGCGCGGGACGGGGACGTGTTCCTGATCGGTGAGGAAGTGGCCCAGTACCAGGGGGCCTACAAGGTCTCGCAGGGGCTGCTGGACCAGTTTGGTGAAAAGCGGGTGATCGACACCCCCATTACCGAACAGGGCTTTACCGGCATGGCCATCGGGGCCGCGCTGACCGGGCTGAAGCCGATTGTGGAGTTCATGACCATGAACTTCGCCATGCAGGCCATTGACCAGATCATCAATTCCGCCGCCAAGACGCGCTACATGTCGGGCGGGCAGATGTCGTGCCCCATCGTGTTCCGTGGCCCCAATGGCGCGGCCGCCCGCGTGGGCGCGCAGCATTCGCAGTGTTACGCAAGCTGGTACGGCCATGTGCCGGGGCTGAAGGTGGTCGCACCCTGGTCGGCGGCGGATGCCAAGGGCCTGCTGCGCGCGGCCATCCGTGATCCCAACCCGGTCATCTTCCTTGAAAACGAAATCCTGTACGGACAGCGTTTTCCCTGCCCGGTGGATGAGGACTTCATCCTGCCGATCGGCAAGGCGAAGATCGAGCGCGCGGGCACGGATGTCACCATCGTCACCTTCTCCATCATGGTTGGCACGGCGCTGGAAGCGGCGGCGAAGCTGGCGGAGCAGGGGATCGAGGCCGAGGTCATCAACCTGCGCACCATCCGCCCGCTGGATACCCAGACCGTGGTGGACAGCGTGAAGAAGACCAGCCGCCTGGTCACGGTGGAAGAAGGCTGGCCGTTCGCGGGCATTGGCGCTGAAATCGCCATGCAGGTGATCGAACGTGCGTTTGACTACCTTGATGCGCCGCCGGTGCGCGTGACCGGGGCCGACGTGCCCATGCCGTTCGCCGCCAACCTTGAAAAACTCGCGCTGCCCAACCCGGACTGGATCATCAATGCCGTCCGGCAGGTTGTGTGAAGGGGGATCGCACGATGTCCATCAACATCCTGATGCCCGCCCTGTCGCCCACCATGAAGGAAGGCAAGCTGGCCCGCTGGGTCAAGGCGGAAGGCGAGGCGATTGCCGCGGGCGACGTGATCGCGGAAATCGAAACCGACAAGGCCACGATGGAAGTCGAGGCCGTGGATGAAGGCGTGCTGGGCCGCATCCTGATCCCCGAGGGGACGGAAGGCATCGCCGTCAACACGCCGATTGGCATACTGGTGGCCGAAGGCGAAAGCGTGCCGGATGCGCCCGTATCCGCCCCCGCGGCCCCGGCGGCGGCAACGCCCGCTTCCGCGGCGGCACCCACCGCAACCCCTGCACCGCAGGCCGCGCCCGCTGCGCCCCCGGCGGGCAGGGGCAGGCGCGTGTTCGCGTCCCCGCTGGCGCGCCGGATCGCGGTGGGCAGGGGCATTGACCTGTCCACGCTGAAGGGCAGCGGCCCCAACGGGCGCATCGTGCGCCGCGATGTGGAACAGGCGGCCGCGGCCCCGGCACAGGCACCGGCACCGAAACCCGCAGCCCCTGCCGCACCGGCCGTGGCAGCCGCCGGGTATGAAAGCGTGCCGCATTCCACCATGCGCAAGGTGATCGCGCGCAGGCTGACGGAAGCCAAGACCACCGTTCCGCATTTCTATGTGGAAATGGATGTGCAGCTTGACGCGCTGCTGGCCCTGCGCACCCAGCTTAATGCCGCCGCCCCCGGCGATGGGCCGGGTGCGTACAAGATCTCCGTCAACGACATGCTGGTGAAGGCCGCCGCCATCACGCTGCGCCGCGTGCCCAGGGTCAACGTGGCGTACAGCGATGACGCGATGCTGGTTTATGACGACGTGGATATTTCCGTCGCCGTTTCCATCCCCGATGGCCTGATCACGCCCATCGTCCGCAATGCCGACACCAAGGGCCTGCGCCAGATCAGTCTGGAAACACGCGACCTTGTGGCCCGCGCGCGCGCCGGCAAGCTGAAGCCGGAGGAATTCCAGGGTGGCACGTTCTCCATTTCCAACATGGGGATGTACGGGGTGAAGGCGTTTTCCGCCATCCTCAACCCGCCACAGGCCGGTATCCTCGCCATTGCGGCGGGTGAGCGCAGGCCGGTGGTGAAGGGGAATGAAATCACCATCGCCACCGTCATGACCGTGACCCTGTCGGTTGATCACCGCGTGGTGGACGGCGCACTGGCGGCGGAATGGGTCTCGGCCTTCCGCAACGTGGTTGAAAACCCCATGAGCCTTGTGGTCTGAGGAAACGGTTTGATGAGCACCACGCAATTTGATGTCATTATCATCGGTGGCGGGCCGGGCGGTTATGTCGCGGCCATCCGCGCGGGCCAGCTTGGGCTGAAGGTCGCGGTGGTCGAGGCGGCACAGCTTGGGGGCATCTGCCTCAACTGGGGCTGTATCCCGACCAAGGCGTTGCTGCGCGCGTCCGAAATCAACCACCTGCTGCACAACCTTGGCGAATTCGGGTTTGCGGCGGACAATGTGCGTTTTGACTTCGCCAGGGTAATCAAGCGGTCGCGCAATGTCGCGGCACAGCTTTCCGCCGGCGTCGCCCACCTGCTGAAAAAGCACAAGGTCACGGTCATCAACGGCTTTGGCAGGCTGGCGGGCGCCACGGGCGGGCAGCGCAAGGTATCGGTCAGCGTGGATGGAAAGGAAACCGCCACCCTGACCGCGCCCAACGTGGTCGTGGCCACGGGCGCGCGTGCGCGCGTGCTGCCGGGTCTGGAACCCGATGGCAGGCTGGTCTGGTCCTACCGTGAGGCGATGGTGCCGAAAGAACTGCCGCGCAGCCTGCTGGTGATCGGGTCGGGCGCGATCGGGGTCGAATTCGCCTCCTTCTATCGCAACATGGGCGCGGAAGTGACGATTGTGGAAGTCGCCGACCGCATCCTGCCGGTTGAAGATGCGGAAATCAGCGCCTTTGCCCGCAAGGCGCTGGAAAAGCAGGGGATGAAGATCCTGACCGGGGCGAAGCTGGGCGCGATCCGCAAGGGCGACAACGCCGTCACCATCGACGTGACCGTGGATGGCAAGGTGCAGCAGGTCATGGTGGAGCGCGTGATCTCGGCGGTCGGCATTGTCGGCAATGTCGAGAATATCGGCCTGGAAGGCACCGCGATCGAAGTGGACCGCACCCATATCAAGGTCGATCCCTATTGCCGCACGGGGGAAAAAGGGGTGTACGCCATTGGCGACATCGTCGGCGCCCCGTGGCTTGCGCACAAGGCCAGCCATGAAGGCGTGATGGTGGCCGAACAGATCGCGGGCCGCACCGTCCACCCGATCAACCCGCTGAACATTCCCGGCTGCACCTATTGCCGCCCGCAGGTTGCGTCCGTCGGCATGACGGAAGAAAAGGCGAAGGCGGCGGGCCACAAGCTGCGTATCGGGCGTTTCCCGTTCATCGGCAATGGCAAGGCGATCGCGATGGGGGAGCCGGAGGGCATGGTCAAGACCATATTCGACGACGCCACCGGCGAATTGCTGGGCGCCCACATGGTCGGCGCCGAAGTCACCGAGATGATCCAGGGTTACGTCATTGCCCGCACCGGGGAACTGACGGACGCGGAACTGAAGGAAACCATCTTCCCGCATCCCACCATATCGGAAACCATGCACGAAGCGGTGCTGGCGGCCTATGACGGGGCATTGCATATCTGATTGATAAACAAGGAAAAGTTTTTGGATGTCGCCTTTTTTCAAAAAGGCGGCGTTCCCTGGGGCTTCCTGCAAAAAGCCTCACCAGAAACTTCTGACTGTCCGGCGGGCAGGGGGGACGGGCGCGCTGATCGTGCGGTTGTGATCCCCTGCCGGGACGAAGGCGGCAAGAACGCTTGACGTGGTGGGGCAGGCGTTACACTTCTGGTTATCTGCCTGTTTACGGGAATTTTTGCGTCATGTCCGTGCGTTTGATGATCGATCACCGGAAGAAAGGGGAGGCCGCGCAGCGGCACCCGGAAAAGGCACACCGGCCCGACAACCCCATCGCGCGCAAGCCCGAGTGGATACGCGTGCGCGCGCCCAACCACCCGACCTATCACGAGACGCGCAAGCTCATGCGCGACAACAGGCTGGTCACGGTGTGCGAGGAAGCGGCCTGCCCCAATATTGGCGAATGCTGGTCCCAGCGCCACGCCACCATGATGATCATGGGGGAAATCTGCACCCGCGCCTGCGCGTTCTGCAATGTCACCACGGGCCTGCCGCATGCGCTGGATGCGGACGAACCGCAGCGCGTGGCCGACGCGGTGGCGAAGCTGGGCCTGCGGCATGTTGTCATAACATCGGTGGACCGCGACGACCTGCCCGATGGTGGCGCGCATCACTTCGCGCGCGTGATCGCGGCCATACGCGCCGCCGCCCCCGACACCACCATCGAAATCCTGACCCCGGACTTCCTGCGCAAGCCCGGCAGCCTGGAGGTCGTGGTGGCGGCGCGGCCTGACGTATTCAACCACAACCTGGAAACCGTGCCCCGGCTGTATCCCTCCATCCGGCCCGGTGCGCGGTATTACCAGTCGATGCGCCTGCTCGATGACGTGAAGCGGCTGGACCCGTCCATCTTCACGAAATCGGGACTGATGCTGGGACTGGGCGAAGAACGGCCCGAAATACTTCAGGTCATGGATGATCTGCGGATTGCGGACGTTGATTTCATCACACTGGGGCAATATCTCCAACCAACAGTGAAGCATGCTGCGGTGGCACGGTTTGTCACGCCCGGGGAATTCGACGATTATGCGGGCATGGCCCGCGTGAAGGGGTTCCTGCAGGTCAGTTCCTCGCCACTGACACGGTCGTCGTACCATGCGGATTCTGATTTTGCGGAATTGCGCGCCGCACGTGAACAACGCCTGCGGACAGAACGTGGCGCAACGGAGATGAAGTGATGCCCACCCATGCCGAACGTCGGCTTATCGCCTATACCCCCAGCCAGCTTTTTGATCTGGTGGCCGACGTCGGGAAATACCCCCAGTTCCTGCCGTGGTGCACCAGTGCGCGCGTGCGTACCCGCACGGCGGATGAACTGGTGGCCGACCTGACCATTGGCTTCGGTCCCTTCCTGGAGACGTTCACCAGTCGCGTCCTGCTGGAAGCGCCCGACACCATTCGCGTCAGTTATGAAAAGGGACCGTTCCGTTACCTGAACAACGTGTGGACTTTCACCCCGGAACCGCGTGGCTGCCTGGTCGATTTTTTCGTGGATTTCGAATTCCGCTCCCGCCTGTTGCAGGCGGCGATCGGCGTGGTGTTCAACGAAGCGGTGCGGCTTATGGTCTCGGCCTTCATCCGCCGGGCGCGTGACATCTATGGCCCGCCGCCCGCCGTCGCCGCACCGCAGCAACCCGTTGGCCCGGCCAAGGCCGGGAACGCCTGACGGCCCCCCTTACGTAAAACCGGACAGGGAAATACCCAATCATGAAAACCATTATGACCGCCATGGCAGGGGGCGTGCTGCTGTGCATGGCGCAGCCTGCGTCCGCAGCACCCGTGCCGTCGCACCACGCGGGCAGGGAATCCGTTGCCGCCAGCGACGCGGAAACCGCCGACCTGAATGACCAGAGCCTGCAGAAGGCCCGTGCCTCGCTCAAGACCGCATCGCCCGCGCCCGTGGCGGCCCCCGGCCACCCGGTCCAGGCCGAGGGCACGGGCCAGACCGCACCGGCCATCCGCGTGCCTGAAACGGGCAGCACGGTCGCCGGATATTAATAAACTGTTTGAAAACAATAAAAGTTTCCGGACGTCGCCTTTTTTCGAAAAGGCGGCGTTCTTCGAAGCATTTTGAAAAAAGCTTCACCAGGAACTTTCATGACGGCCTATTCCGCCGATAGGCGCCCCGCATGGTCCAGCAGCAGGGCCAGCGCCGTGCGCACGGCCTGCGTGCGTACATCCCACCGTTCCCCCGCGAAAAGATGGGACACCGTATCCACCGTGCCGCTGGTGGCCACGGCAAACCAGACCAGGCCCACCGGCTTGCCCGCTGATGCCCCGCCGGGACCGGCAATGCCGGTAATGGCGACGGACAGGTTGGCGTCGGGCGCATGGGCCAGCGCGCCCTGCGCCATGGCGGCGGCGACTTCGCGGCTGACCGCGCCGTACTGTTCCAGCAGTTTCGCGGGCACGCCCAGCGCATGGGCCTTCATGCTGTTGGAATAGGTGACAAATCCGCCGCACACCACGTCAGACGATCCGGCGGCTTCGGTCAGGGCGGCCGCCAGCAGGCCGCCGGTGCAGCTTTCCGCCGTGACAATCCGGCAGCCCGCCGAACGGAAGCGGGCCAGCGCGTCGGGCATGTGGGCAAGGAATGTATCAGGTAACATCCGGTATGGTCTCCTTTCCCACCCTAACGCATCACGCCAGGAAACGGATGCCTGTCAGGATGATGCCTGCCATGATTCCGGCCACGATATCGTCCCCCATGATGCCCATGGCGTCATGCCTGCGGTCGAACCAGCCCACCGGGCCGGGCTTGGTAATGTCAAACAGGCGGAACAGGGCGAAGGCCAGCAGCAGCCACAGCACGTCCGCCCACCGCAGGGCGGACAGGCGCAGGGGGGCCAGCGGGAACATGGCCAGCCACATGCCCGCGACCTCGTCGATCACGATCCAGCCGTGATCCTCCCCGTTGGAGGCAAGCTGCGTCGCGCGGTAGCCCACCGCCGTGCACACCAGCACCGCCAGCGCCATCCAGATCCAGTGGCCCAGCAGCGGCACCCCCACGATCAGGGCGGCCAGCGACCCCACCGTGCCCGGCGCGCGCGGGGCGAACCCCGTGCCGCCAAAACTTGCGATCAGGTGGGACAGGGGACGCGCCATCAGCCGTGGCCCAGCGCCGGATCGGTTGCCTGGTAAATGGCCATGTTCTCCTCCACCCGTTCAACGTAGTTGCGTGTCTCCCCGAAGGGGATGCTTTCGATCCAGTCCAGCATGGCGTCCGGCTGGGGCGTGTCACGCGCGGGGTTGCCCAGTGTCATAAGCCAGGTATCCGTGCGGTTCGGCCCCGCGTTGTAGGCTGCGGCCACGTACGGCACGGCGCCGCCCATGCGCTGCGCGATATCCGCAAGGAACGCCGCCCCCAGCCGCATGTTCAATTGCGGGTCGGTCAGGCTGGCCGCGCTGACATTCACGTTCAGCCCGGCCTTGCGCGCGACTTCCCGCGCCGTGGGAACCAGCAGCTGCATCAGGCCCACCGCGTGGGCGGGGCTGACCACGCCCGCGTCAAAGCCGCTTTCCTGTCGCGCCACCGCCAGTTCCACATCGGCGGGCAGGGTGGATGTCGGCGGGTCATAGGCACGCGGCCAGCCTTCATGCACCAGCGTCAGCCCGTCCCTGCCCGCCAGGCGGGCCACCATCACGGCGGCATCGGGGATACCCAGCCGGGTGGCCATGCGCGCGGCCAGCACGTGCTTCATCGGGCCGGTATCCTGCGCATCAAGGGCAAGGATGAAGTCACGGGCATGGTGCCGATCGCCCCACGCCACCAGTATCTCGGCCGCGCGGGCCAGGTCGCTGGTGTCGAAATGCACGGAATCGGCCACGCCGGGCGTGGGTTCACGTTCGCGCAGCAGGTAGCCGCGGATCTGGCGGCCCGCCTGATCGGGCACGATCAGCTGGTTCATGCTGTCGCCCGCCAGCCGTTCAATGGCCATCTGCCCGTAAAACGTGTTGGCCAGCGCCGCCGCCTGCTGCCACTGCGCCTTTGCCGGTCCATGCCGTCCCTGCGCCCACAGCGCGCGCCCGGCCCAGTACAGCCCGCGACTGCGGGTAATGACGGGCACCGCCTGCGCCAGGGGCGTGAAGTCCGCCAGCGCGTGGTCGGCGTCATGCAGGTATTCCAGCCGGATCCACCCGGTCAGGAACAGGGCGTCGTAATGCGTGGCCGACCCGGTATCGGCGCTGTCATTGGCCATGAACAGCGCGTCATCCGTGCGGTGGGCCAGCAGCAGGTCGCGCGCCATGGCGTCGCGTTCGCGCCAGAAAACCGCGGCGACCGCCGGGGTCTGCTGCTTTTCGGTTTCCACCCCGCGCGCATGCCACAGGGACAGTGCCTCATCCAGCCGCTGCGCATGGTGCAGCCAGCGCAGGCGGTCCAGCACCAGCGCGCCATCGGCCTGCTGTTCGGGCGGAAGGGTGGCCAGCGTGTTTTCGGCATCGGGGTCATTGCGGCGGAAGGCCAGGCGCGCGCGCGCGACGGGCTGCTGGCCGGTGTCCAGCATGGGAACCTGCCGTGTCGCCGCATCGATCCGGCCCGCGCGTTCCTGCCGGTCGAATCGCAGCCAGTGGTCCTGTGGCGTCAGCACGGGGCCGAAGGCGGACAGCATGGCCTGCGCATCGGGCTGCGTATCCGCGCGGTTGACCCATGCCACCCGCGCCCAGCTGTCCAGTGCTGCGGGGCGGGGCGTTGCACGCGCGCAGCGCACCAGCGCATGCACGTCCGTCAACTGCTGGCGGTCGCACAACGCGCCTGCCACCGCGTCATCGGGTTCGGCCGCCAGTTTCTGCTGGAAACGCGCCAGCAGCAGCGCGCGCTGCGGCCATGACGGGTTTTCGTCCACGAACGTCGCATATTCCTCCGCCGTGCCGCTGCCCGACAGCAGGCGCAGGTAGACCAGCAGCTTCGCCGCGACGGGATCATCATCGGCATTGCCGGTCGCGGCCTGTCCCGGCGTGGGCCAGTTGCCCTGCGGCGCGGCGGGGGCAGGGGCCGCATGCAGCGGGGACGCGGCCAGCAGCAGCGCCAGCCCCGCGGCAAGGCCCCGGGCTGCGACGGGACCAGCCCGGCGCGGCATTACGCGGCCCCTCCCACATGGGTCCAGATCTCGCCCCCGCCCTTGACGATCAGTTCGATCGCCACCGCCAGCACCACCAGCAGCCCGACCCACGAAATCCAGCGATAACGTTCCAGCAGGCGCGCGATCAGCGATGCCGCCACCGCCATCAGCACCACCGATATGACCAGCCCCGCCACCAGCACGCCCATGTGCTCGCCCGCGGCGCCAGCCACGGCCAGAACGTTATCAAGGCTCATGGACAGGTCGGCCACGATGATGCGGATGATGGCGTTGCGCAGGGACGCAGGTGCGGGGGTATCGCCTTCGGCATGGGCGTCGCCGCGCATTTCGCGGTACATGCGCCAGCACACCCACAGCAGCAGAAGCCCGCCCGCCAGCGTCAGCCCGATGATGGCCAGCAGCCTGACCGCCACCAGCGCCAGGCAGATCCGGATCACCGCCGCCCCCAGCACACCGCACAGGATGGCGATTCGGCGCGAGGCGTGCGGCAGGTTGCGCACCGCCATGCCCACCACGATGGCGTTGTCCCCCGCCAGCGTCACGTCAATCAGGACAACCTGCGCCAGTGCGTAAAGGGAGGAGGCGGAAAAAATGGCGGACATGGGCAGATACGTTCCTGGGACAATGGGCCATGGCGGGGATGGCGCGGGGTTTCACAATCGCTTTATGCCGTTTGCCGCCCGCATCATGCAAACACACCCGTTCCGGCGCGTGATATATGCCACGTTATGAATCACAGGTGAATATAAGGGAGACGCACGCGGCAGAATTGGCTAGGAAGGCCGCCTGATCCTGTATTGTCCGTTTGCTGCAAGGAAGCCCGAGAACATGGTACCGCGCTATACCCGTCCCGTCATGGCCGCCATCTGGTCGCCCGAGAACCGTTACCGCATCTGGTTCGAGATCGAGGCCTTGGCCTGTGAAGCCATGGCGGAATATGGCGCGATCCCGGCCGAGGCCGCAAAGACCATCCGCACGAAGGGCGACGCCGCCATGGCCGCCTTTTCACAGGCCGATCTGGACCGCATTGATGAAATCGAGGCCGAAACCCGCCACGACGTGATCGCGTTCCTGACGTGGCTGGCGGAAAAGGTGGGGCCGGACAGCCGCTTCGTGCATCTGGGCATGACATCGTCCGACGTGCTGGACACCTGCCTGTCGGTGCAGATGGTGCAGGCCACCGACCTGCTGCTGGCCGACCTTGACGCGGTGCTGGTGGCGCTGAAGCGCCGGGCGTTCGAACACAAATACACCCTGACCATCGGCCGCAGCCACGCAATCCATGCCGAACCGACATCATTCGGCCTGAAGATCGCAGGGCATTACGCCGAATTCGCCCGCAACCGTGAACGCCTGCTGCGCGCGCGCGACGAAATCGCCGTCTGCGCCATTTCCGGCGCGGTGGGCACCTATGCCCATATCGACCCGCGCGTTGAGGAATACGTGGCCGCGAAGCTGGGCCTGAAGCCCGAAGGCGTGTCCACGCAGGTCATCCCGCGCGACCGGCATGCCGCGTATTTCTGCGCGCTGGCCGTGATCGCCAGCGGGATCGAGCGCCTGGCCACCGAAGTGCGCCACCTGCAGCGTTCGGAAGTGCGCGAGGCGGAGGAGTTCTTCCACAAGGGGCAGAAGGGTTCGTCCGCCATGCCGCACAAGCGCAACCCGGTGCTGTCGGAAAACCTGACGGGCCTGGCCCGCCTCGTGCGCTCGCACGTCATCCCGGCGCTGGAAAACGTGGCGCTGTGGCATGAACGTGACATCAGCCATTCCTCGGTCGAGCGCAACATCTGCCCCGATGGCACGATCGGGCTGGACTTCGCGCTCATGCGGCTTGCGGGGATGATGGAAAAGCTGGTGGTCTATCCTGACCAGATGCAGGCCAATATCGACAGCCTCGGCGGCGTGGTGCATTCGGGCGAGGTGCTGCTGGCGCTGGCGCGCGCGGGCATCCTGCGCGAGGACGCGTACCGGATCGTCCAGCGCAACGCCATGGAGACATGGACCAGGCTGGGCCGCAAGGATGCGAAGACCTTCCGCGAAAACCTGGACGCCGACCCCGAGGTCGCGGGCCGGGTGCCGCCCGAAGTGCTGGACGCGGCCATGGACAGCAATGCCCACCTGCGCCAGATCGACCATACCTACAGCCGCGTGTTTGGTGAGCCGGGCCCCGCGCGGGCCTGACCACACGGACCACACCGTGGCCTGACGCAAACAACAGCAGGATATCAAGGCGTGTGCACAGTCGTCATTTCCCACGACCAGGCCCAGGAATGGCCGCTGCTGATGGCGGCCAACCGTGATGAACGCCTTGACCGGCCCTGGCTGCCGCCGGGGCGGCACTGGGTGGACCAGCCCGATGTCGTGGGCGGGCAGGACCAGGTCGCGGGCGGGTCGTGGCTGACGCTGAATGACGCGGGTGTCGTGGCGGGCATCATGAACCGCGTGGGCAGCCTTGGCCCGATGCCGGGCAAGAATTCACGCGGGGCGCTGCCGCTGCTGGCCGGGCGCTTTCCCACCGCGCGCGACGCCGTGGCGCATATCGCCACGATCGACGCGGGCGCGTGGCGGTCGTTCAACATGATCGTGGCCGATGGGGACAGCGCCTTCTTCATCCGTGGTCCCGGCTATGGCCGACCACAGGTCGAACCGCTGGCGCCGGGCGTGCACATGGTCGCCACCACCGACCCCGATGACATGGCCATGCCGCGCATCGCCCGCCACCTGCCGCGTTTCCGCGCGGCCCGGCGCCCGGTGCCGCCGCAGTGGACGGCGTGGACCACGCTGCTGGCCGACCGTTCGCTGCCTGCGGGCAGCGAACTGAACATCCCGCCGCGTTCGGGCTTTGGCACCTGCAGTTCATCGGCCATCGGGGTGGCGCGCGACGGGCGGCATTCATGGTTTTTCGCCGCCGGCGCCCCGGACCGCGTGGGCTACCAGCCCGTCAACCTGTCGGCCCCGGGCGCGCGGGCAGGGTAAATATGGTATCTTCCGGGCCGGATCGCTGCTATGCCATGCGCATCATCAGGGATCATGCCGACAACGGATCCCGCAGCGTTATGTGAAGGACGAGTATGGGCCGCCGCCAGCTTTACGAAGGAAAAGCCAAGATCCTTTTCGAGGGGCCCGAACCGGGCACCCTCGTGCAGTATTTCAAGGATGACGCCAGCGCCGGCAACGGCGCGAAAAAGGGCGTCATCACCGGCAAGGGGGTGCTGAACAACCGTATCAGCGAACACCTCATGCTGCGGCTGCACGATATCGGGATTCCCACCCATTTCATCCGCCGCCTGAACATGCGCGAACAGCTGATCCGCGAAGTCGAGATCATTCCGCTGGAAGTCGTGGTGCGCAACGTCGCGGCGGGTTCGCTGTCCAAGCGGCTGGGCATTCAGGAAGGCACGCGCCTGCCGCGCCCGATCATCGAATTCTATTACAAGAATGACGCCCTGAACGACCCGATGGTGAGCGAGGAGCACATCACCGCGTTCGGCTGGGCCTGCCCGCATGACATGGAAGACATCGTGTCGCTGAGCATGCGCATCAACGACTTCCTGTGCGGCCTGTTCATGGGCATCGGCATCATCCTTGTCGATTTCAAGCTGGAATTCGGCCGCCTGTTCGAAGGCGACAACATGCGTATCGTGCTGGCGGATGAAATCTCGCCCGATAACTGCCGCCTGTGGGACGCCAAGACCAGCGAGAAGCTGGACAAGGACCGTTTCCGCAAGGACATGGGCAAGGTTGAGGAAGCATATCAGGAAGTCGCGATGCGCCTGGGTATCCTGCCCGAGGCCACGAATTCCGACATGAAGGGACCGGAGGTAATGCAATGAAGGTGCGCGTGACCGTCATGCTGAAGGAAGGCGTGCTCGACCCGCAGGGCAAGGCGGTGGAACACGCCCTGCACGTGCTGGATTTCAAGAATGTGGGCGAAGTCCGCATCGGGCGCGTGATCGAACTGGATATTGACGAAACCGATCGCGAACGCGCCCGCGCGCAGGCCGACGCCATGGCGCGCGCGCTGCTGGCCAACCTTGTGATCGAGGATTTCACGACGGAGGTCGCTGGATGAAGATCGCCAGCCTTCTTGCCCTTGGCTGCGTCATGGCCGTTGGCCTGCCCGCTTCCCATGCGTCCGCCCAGCGCCTGTCGCGCCTGACGGGCGAGCAGCTTGGATCGCTGTGCACCAAGCCCGCCGGTACCGGCATCTGTGACGCCTATATTTCCGGCGTTGCCGATTCCGGGGCCCTTGACCACCTGTTCGAGCGTAATGCCGAAAAGGACGCCAAGGACGTTTCGGCCTTCTGCATAACCCCCGCAACCCCCACGGCGGACATGCGCACCAAGGTCGTAAGCTGGATGAAGGACCACCGTGACACGCTGTCCCGCCCGGCGGGGGAGGCCGTGTTTACCGCGCTTCATGAATCCTATCCCTGCGGCGGCGGCAAATGAAGGCGGCGATTGTAGTTTTCCCCGGCACCAACCGCGAACGTGACATGGCCATCGCCCTGCGCGGCGTGACCGGCCAGGCGCCGGCCATGGTGTGGCACCGGGAGGCGGCGCTGCCCGCGGGCACTGACCTTGTGGTGCTGCCCGGTGGCTTCAGCTATGGCGATTACCTGCGCTGTGGCGCGATGGCGGCGCATGCCCCGATCATGGTGGCAATCCGTGAATTCGCGGCCAGGGGCGGGCATATCCTGGGCGTGTGCAACGGGTTCCAGATCCTGACCGAAGCGCAGTTGCTGCCCGGCGCGCTGCTGCGCAACGCGGCGCTGCGCTTCCTGTCGCAGGACTGTTTCCTGCGCGTCGAGCGCAACGACACGCCGTTCACCCGCCACTGGGCGAAGGGCGATGTGTTCCGCACCCCCATGGCGCATGGTGATGGCAATTACATCGCCAGCGCCGACACCATCCGCATGCTGGAGGACACGGACCGCGTGGCCTTCCGTTACGTGGCCGGAGATGGCCGCGTGGATGAAGGCGACCCGCAGCTGAACCCCAATGGTTCCATGAACGCCATTGCCGGCGTGTTCAGTGAAAACCTGCGGATCTGCGGCATGATGCCCCACCCGGAGGATCTGGTTGATCCGCTGATGGGGGGCGAGGACGGAAAACCCCTGTTTACGGGACTTGTGGAGGCACTGGTCGGATGAGTGCAAAGTCACCGCGCCCCGTTGATGCGGCACTGGCGCGCGAATTCGGCCTGACGGCGGAAGAATACGGCAATGTCCTGTCGATCATGGGCCGCACGCCCACGTTCACGGAACTGGGCATTTTCTCGGTCATGTGGTCCGAACACTGCTCGTACAAATCGTCGCGCGCGTTCCTGAAAACCCTGCCGACGACGGCCCCGTGGGTCATCCACGGCCCCGGTGAAAACGCGGGCGTGGTCGATATCTGCCACGGGCTGGCGGCCATCTTCAAGATGGAAAGCCATAACCACCCCTCCTTCATCGAACCCTACCAGGGGGCCGCGACGGGTGTGGGCGGCATCCTGCGCGATGTGTTCACCATGGGTGCGCGTCCCGTCGCCAACCTCAACGCCCTGCGTTTTGGCGACCCCGACAACCCGCAGACCCGCCGCATCGTGGATGGCGTGGTGCGCGGCGTGGGCGGCTACGGCAACTGCGTGGGCGTGCCCACCGTGGGGGGCGAGATCAACTTCCACCCCGCATATGATGGCAACCCGCTGGTCAACGCCATGACGGTGGGTGTCGCGCGGCAGGACCGCATCTTCCTGTCGGCCGCCGCCGGTGTGGGCAACCCGGTGATCTATGTCGGGTCCAAGACCGGGCGTGACGGCATTCACGGGGCCACCATGTCGTCGTCCGAGTTTGACGAGGACGCGCTGGCCAAGCGCCCGACCGTGCAGGTGGGCGACCCGTTTGTCGAAAAGCTGCTGATCGAGGCCTGTCTGGAACTGATGGCGACCGACGCCATCGTGGCCATTCAGGACATGGGGGCTGCCGGCCTGACCTCGTCCGCTGTTGAAATGGCGGGCAAGGGCGGGGTCGGCATCGACCTTGACCTTGATAACGTGCCGCAGCGCGAACGCGGCATGACGGCCTATGAAATGATGCTGTCCGAAAGCCAGGAACGCATGCTGATCGTGCTGCGTCCCGACCGCACGGAACAGGCCCGCGCCATTTTTGACAAATGGGAACTGGATTTCGCCGTCATCGGCCACCTGACCGATACCGGCAACATCGTGATCCGCCACAAGGGCGAGGTCGAGGCCGACATTCCGCTGGCCCCGCTGGCGGATCAGGCCCCGGTCTATCACCGCCCGACCGCGCCTGCGCTGAAGCCGCAGCCGATGGAGCGGATCATCGATCCCGTGGGCGTGGAACAGGCGCTGATCCGGCTGATCGGCTGTCCCGACCTTGCATCGCGCGCGTGGGTCTACAACCAGTACGACAGCACGGTGGGCGGCCAGACGGTGCGCCGTCCCGGCGCGGCCGACGCCGCGATCATCAAGGTCGAGGACACGCAGATCGGGCTGGCCCTGACCACCGACTGCACGCCGCGCTACTGCCGCGCCAATGCGAAGCTGGGTGGCGCGCAGGCCGTGGCCGAGGCATGGCGCAACATTACCGCGACCGGCGCGCGCCCGCTGGCGGTGACCGACAACCTCAACTTCGGCTCGCCTGAAAAGCCGGAGGTGATGGGCCAGTTCGTCGATGCCATCGCGGGCATGGGGGAAGCCTGCCGCGCGCTGGACTTCCCGGTCGTCAGTGGCAATGTCTCGCTGTACAACGAAACCCGCGCGCCCGATGGCACGTCACAGTCCATCCTGCCGACCCCCGCCATTGGCGGGCTGGGCGTGCTGGAGGACGTGCGCACGGCGGTCGGGCTGGAAATGCCCGATGGCTGTGATGTCATGCTGCTGGGTGAGACGAAGGGCCAGCTTGGCCAGTCGATCTGGCTGCGTGAGATCCTTGGCGCGCAGGACGGGGAACCGCCGGAACTGGACCTGGCCGCCGAACGGCGCAATGGCGATTTCGTGCGTGGCCTGATTCAGGACCGCACCATCATCGCCTGTCACGACGTGGCCGATGGCGGCGTGCTGGTGGCGGTGACCGAGATGGTCATGGCGGGGCAGGCGGGCTGCGTCCTGGATGCGCCGCAGTCGGGCATGCGGCCCGAAGCCTTCTGGTTTGGCGAGGACCAGTCGCGTTACGTCGTCGCCGTGCGCGACGGGCAGGCGCTGGCCACCCTTGCGGCAAAGGCGGGTGTGCCATGCCGCAGGCTGGGCCGTTCGGGGGGCGAGGGTTTGACATTGCCCAGCGGGTCCACAATATCCAAGGCACGTCTGCTCGCGGTACATTCCGAATTCTTTCCGCGACTGATGGACCGATAGGGCAGGAGTTTTAAGCCAGATGGCAATGACGGCACAGGAAATCGAAACCTATATCCGCGAAGCCCTGCCTGATGCGAAGATCCAGATCGATGATCTGGCGGGCGACGGGGACCACTACGCCTGCCGTGTCGTGAGCGAGGCCTTTCGCGGCCTGCCACGCGTGCGGCAGCACCAGCTGGTCTATAACGCGTTGCAGGGGCACATGGGCGGCAAGCTGCACGCCCTGGCCCTGCAGACGCAGACCCCGGACTGATCACGGATTCTTACCCCCAACGCAGGAAACGAAAACAATGGCTGAAACAATCGCACAGCGCATCCAGGCGCAGATCGACGCCAACCCCGTCATGCTGTACATGAAGGGCGACGCCAACTTCCCGCAGTGCGGCTTCTCCGCGCGCGTGGTGCAGGTGCTCAAGCACCTTGGCGTGCCGTTCAAGACCGAGAACGTGCTGGCTGATCCCGAACTGCGGCAGGGCATCAAGGATTTCTCCAACTGGCCGACGGTGCCGCAGCTTTACATCAAGGGCGAATTCGTTGGTGGCTGCGATATCGTGACGGAAATGTACCAGACCGGCGAGCTGGAAAAGCTGCTGGCGGAAAAGGGCATCGCCACCGCCGCGGCCTGAGTGCCTGCGCACCATAACGTGGTGGATCGGGACGGGCGGGACAGAAATGTTCCGCCCGTTTCCCGTTTTGTGGACAACATCCCTTGCGTCGCGCCCATGCTTTCGCCTAGCTTCGTGCAGGTTTGAAAAACAAGGGGGCCTGATGCGCTACAGCGACTTGCGTTTTGCTACAATGTTACTGCTTGGCGCAGGTCTTGTTGGCAGCATCATAACCCCCGCCCACGCCCGTACCCACGCCGTGACGGACATGGAAGCCGACCGGCTGACACTGGGCGCGCTGACGGCGGCCCCGCCGCCGGTCCGGCATGTGGCCTATGCCCGTCGCGCGGGTGGCCATGGTGGCCATGGCGCCCCGGTCGTGATGGCGGCGAACCACAGTTCGGCGGCCCATACGCGCCGTACCATGGTCCATGCCATCGTCTATCACCCGCATGGCACGGTGGCCCACCACATCCACCCCACGGCGGCCCGCCACCGCACCTGATCCCGGGCAGCGGCCTCAATACTGCCTGAAGGCGTCCGGTATCCATTCCACGACATTGCCCGGCAACACCGCGCACAGATCGAAGCGCATGCTGTCGTAAACCCAGTGCGGGTTGGCCGCGCATAGAAATCGCGCGGCGTTCATGATACGCGCCACCTGCGCCGGGCGGATGGCTTCGCCCGCCGCCAGCAGGGACGGGCGTGCCTTGACTTCGGCAAAGATCAGGCAGCCCGCCTGCAGCGCCACGATATCCACTTCTCCCCATCGCGTGCGGGCGCGGTGCAGCAGCACCTGTCCGCCACGGGCCTGAATATCCGCGATCGCCAGCCGTTCCGCCGCCATGCCATCAGCGCAGGCCCGCCTGCCGCGCCGCTGGCGGTGGAGGGGAGCGGGGGCAGCATTACGCATTGTCATGCTTTGTTTTTCCTGCGGCTGGCATGGGTGTGTAAAACCCGGCTGGTAGGATATAGCAGGCAGCACGACCGGGCTTTGTCGGCCATGGGGAAAACGCCGCGGGCCGCGACAGGATGTGCGACATGCTTCTTCATTTCCTGACCATATGGGATCTTTGCCTGCTGCTGGCGCGCGTGTCCATCATCGCGGCGGTGGTGGTGCATGTGCTGCTGACCAAGCGCGATGTCGGGGCGTCCATCGGCTGGATTGGCGTGACCGTGCTCATGCCACTGACGGGTGGGGCGCTGTACCTGATGTTCGGCATCAACCGCGTGCACCGGCGCGCGCGGCGCATGGCGGGACAGCACCCGTGGCGCAGCCGCACCATGTCGTCGCAATGGCGGCGTGACGAATCCGGGGCCTTCGCGCCGCTGGCCTCCATGGTGGGCAAGCTGACCGGCCGCCCGCTGCTGGGTGGTAACGCGATCATGCCCATGCATGATGGGGACACCGTCTATCCCCGCATGCTGGACGCCATAAACGGCGCGCGGCACAGCGTGCTGATGTGTTCGTACATCTTCCGTGACGACCGGATCGGGCGGCAGTTCTGTGACGCGCTGGTCGCGGCCCACAGGCGGGGCGCGCAGGTGCGCGTGCTGGTTGATGGCGTGGGATCGGGATATTTCAACTGTGGCGTGGGGCGCATCCTGCATGACGCGGGGGTGCCGGTGGGGCGGTTCATGCATTCCATGCTGCCGTGGCGCATGCCGTTCATCAACATGCGCGACCACAAGAAGATACTGGTGGTGGACGGGCTGACCGGATTCATGGGCGGGCTGAACATTGGCGTGGAAAACATTGCCGCATACCATCCCCGCCACCCGGTATCGGACACGCATTTTGAACTGAAGGGCCCGGTCGTCCACCAGTTGAGCGAGGCCTTCGCCCGCGACTGGGCCTTTACCCGGGGCGAGGAACTGACGGCGGACATCTATTTCCCGCGTCAGGACAGCCACGGCCCCAGCCTGAGCCGCGTCGTGACCGCGGGCCCGGACATGGATCTGGAAAAGATCGAATACACCATGCTGCAGGCTTTCACCCTGGCGCGGCGCAGCATCCGGATCATGACGCCGTATTTCCTGCCCGATGACCGGTTCCTGACCGCACTTGCACTTGCGTCCATGCGCGGGATCGAGGTGGATATCGTCGTGCCGTGGCACAGCAACCATACCGTGCTGGACTGGGCGCGGTCGGCCAACCTGCCGCGATTCCTTGATTCGGGGTGCCGGATCTGGCTGGCGCGGCCGCCGTTCAACCATTCCAAGCTGATGGTGGTGGACCGGCACTGGTCATTCGTCGGCAGTTCCAACCTGGACGTGCGCAGCCTGCGGCTGAACTTTGAAATCAACCTGGAAGCGTATGACGGGACGCTGGCGGCCATGATTGATGATTTCATCGCCACCCACCGCCATGTGCGCCTGACGCACCATGACCTTGACCGCCGTTCCTTCCCGCTCAAGATGCGGGACGCGGCGGCGCGGCTGTTCCTGCCTTACCTGTAGGGCGGGGTGAATTGACAGGGTCGGGCGGGCATGCCTACCATTGCATATGAGCAATAAAAGTTTCCGGGTGCCGCCTTTTTTCAAAAGGACGGCGTATTCCGAAGCTTGTTGAAAAAAGCTTCACCCAAAACCTTTGCCACCTTCCATCAACGGCTTTCTCTGAAGCAGTCCCTTATGGCCATGCCACATATATCGCGTGTCGCATGTTCCTGATCCTGCCATTATGCGCGGCCTATAGCGTTTTCCTGCTGTGTTTCTGGCCATGCGGCATCATGCACCTGTCCACTGCGTGGGAGGTCAGCATGCTGTGCGGGTTTTCGGCGCTGTTTTTCCTGCTCACGCTGTTTGCCCTGACCGGGCGCCCGCTGCCCGAACCCTTTTTTGACGGCCGGTTCTTCCTGACCCTGCACCGCTGGCTGGCGTGGCTGTTCGTCGGGCTGGTGGCGCTGCATGCCGGGGTGGTCATGTGGGTGGATCCGCAGACGTTGTATGACCTGTGGCCATCGGGCGCGCCCGGCATGCAGTTCGGCGCGGCGGCGGCCCTGCTGGCGGTGGTGACGCCGTGCCTTGCGTTGCAGCGCGTGCGCCGTGGGCTTTACGCGACGGCGGCCATGTTTCGCCGCTCGCACGCGATGCTGGCGATGGCGGTACTCGGGGCCTCGGTTTTCCATGTCGTGGCGACACGGGTGCATGTGGCCCTGTGGTGGCAGGTCTGGCTGTGTGTCGGGATCGCCATGGTCGCCTGCATGCTGCCGGTGGGGGAACGCTGGCTGCTGGCGCGCGTGCCCACCCGTCGCGACGGGCGCAGGCGGCGGCTGCACACGGCGTATCTGGCCCGCGGGCTGGTTGGCGTCATGCTGTGCGTGGCCGCGTCCGAAACGGTGGTGTTCGTGTTATGGCGGCATTAGGCCTGCGGCGCGCGATGGCGCCTGTCCTGACGGCAATCGGGCTTGTGGCCCTGTTCGCCCTGCTTGTGGCCGGGCACCGGATGACGGTCGCGACAGGGCAGGACATTCCCCTTGTGTTCCACCACCGCGCGCATGGGGGCTATAACTGTGTCACCTGCCACCATGATTTCCTCAAACCGGTGGTGACACCGGCGACACACCGCACCTGCATCGCCTGCCACAGGGAAACGCCGCAACTGGCCCCCATCATGCGCGACCAGTTCCATGAACTGTGCGAAGGCTGCCACCTGAACCTGCAGCAGCAGGGCCGGCAGGCGGGGCCGGTGCATGAATGCCGCGACTGCCATGCCCGCAGACCCGACATCCCGGCGCATGGGCGGCTGTTCTGACGCGCAGGTTCAGCGCATGGGCCTGAGCAGGACGGAAATGGGGCGGTGGTCGGATGCGTAATTCTCGATCACATGGCGTTCGATACAGGTCAGGCCGCGCACAAGGCAGCGGTCCAGCCGGATGGGCAGCATATCGGCCATGCGGTGCGTGGGTTCGCGTGGCCCCACGTCATGGAAATGCCGGATCAGGGCGGGACCGACCTGGTTGAAATCCCCCAGTATGGCGGCCTGGTGCGGCAGGATCTGCACGACGCGGCGCAACTGCCTGCGGTTGAGCAACTGCCCGTGCGACAGGTGGACATTGGCCACCGTCACCGTCCCGCAATCCACGATCTGGGCCACGCGGCGGATCAGCGTGCCGGCGGGCAGGGTGCAGGTCAGCGGCTGGCGGCGGTAGGGCCACGGGCTCCAGCATGCCAGGCCGTGTATGCGGCCGGGCAGGGGGGAACGCGCGTAATGCCCGCCGATCAGCGTGGGCAGGGCATCGATTTCCACCGTTGCTTCCTGCATCAGCATAAGGTCGGGCCGTTCGACGCGGATCAGGTCGATCACGTCACGTACCGTCGCCCCGATGCGGCGCAGCAGGTTCCAGCTGACGATCTTGATCGCCTCGCCCTCGCGCGGGGTCAGGTCCATCTGCGGTGGCGTGCCGTGCCGGGGCTGGATTGAGGGCAGGCGAAGGTAGGGGCGCGCTAGGGTCATGGTTCGATAAACGGCTCGCGTATTTCGTCAGGGACGGGATCTCTGGACCGGGGATCGCCGGCAGCGAATTCGGCAGTCAGGGTATAGCCCACGCCAATCAGGACGGGACCAAGGAAAATGCCCAGCCCCCCGAAGGTCAGCACCCCCCCCAGCACGCCCAGCACGGTCAGCAGGTAGGGCATCTGCGCCCCGCGCGCGATGAACATGGGCCGGATGACGTGGTCCGCCCCCGATACGATGATCGTGCCGTACAGCAGCAGGAAGATGCCCCAGCCAGGATGGTGGGTCAGCAGCAGGAACACGGCGGCGGGAATCCAGATCAGCGGCGCGCCGATGGGCAGCACCGCGACAAAGGCGGTCACCGCGCCCAGCAGCACGGGGCTGGAAATGCCCGCGATGGCGAAGCCGATACTGGTCAGGATGCCCTGGATGATGGCGGTGCCAAGGATGCCGTACACCGTGACGCGTATGGTCCGGCCCACGATGCGCAGGATCCGGTCGGCATACACCCCCGCGATCCGCCGCACCACGGCGACGAAGGTATCGCCCAGCGCATCGCCGCCCAGCCAGAAGAAGAAGGAAATGAACAGCGCCATGGCCAGATGCGCCAGCCCGCTGGCCAATTGCATCATGGCGGTCAGGATCGATTGCCCGATGCGCCCGGCATAGGGGCGCACGATCTGGTCTATGCTGCCGATGTCAACCGACCATTTCTGCCATTTTTCAACAATTTCAGGGCCGAAATGCGGAATATGCGCAATGCGCGCGGGCAGCGGCGGCAGGTGCAGCGTGCCCACCGCGTCCACCACGTACTGCAGTGTCGCCGGGACATCGGCAATGCTGCTGGACACCACGGCGGCCAGCGGCACCACCAGCACCAGCGCGCACAGCACCGTCATGATCAGGGCCGCGGGCAGCAGCGACATGTGCCGCCGCAGCCGCATGAACACCGGCCATGTGGAAAAGGTCAGGATCGCAGCCCACAGCAGGGCGGTCATGAACGGATACAGGATCAGGACGCAGCCGAATGCGATCCCCCCCAGCATCAGTCCCATCATGATACGTTCGACCATAGCGGTGGCGTATCCCCTCCTGCCATTAAACGAAAGACAAATGTTCAGGACTTTCGTTCCCGTGGCGTATGCTGCACCTTATTATGCGACACGCAATTCCTAAACACCGGGAGAAGGTATGCATCCGCTGATCTCAGCCACAGACCTGGCACAGGCCATCCAGCATGGCGACATCCTTGTGCTCGATGCCTCCATGGCGTTGCCGGGACAGGCCTTCGACCCGCAGCAGCGTTTCGCCAATGCCCATGTCGCCGGTGCCGTGCGGTTTGACATCGACACGTTTTCCGATCCGGATTCCCCCCTGCCGCATACCATTCCCGGTCAGGCCCGCTTCGCCCGTCTTGCGACCGAACGCGGCATGGCGAACACGAAACGCATCGTGTTCTATGACCAGGACGGCATGGCCTGCGCCGCGCGCGCATGGTGGCTGACGCGCCTGTTCGGTCATGAACGGGTGCAGGTGCTCGAAGGCGGGCTGCCCGCATGGAAAAGCGCGGGGCTGGCGCTTGAAACCGGGCCGGACCTTGCCGCCCCCGCGCCCTTTGTCAGCCGCCCGCGCTACGGCCGGCTGCACGGCACGGGCGACGTGCTGGACATCGTGCATGGCCGCCTGCCGGGGCTGATCCTTGACGCCCGCAGCCGGGGCCGGTTCGAGGGCCGCGACCCCGAACCCCGCGCCGGGATCGAATCCGGCCACATGCCCGGCGCGCGCAGCCTGCCCTATACCGAACTGCTGGATGACAATGGCCGCTTCCTGCCCGTTGATACGCTGAAGGAAAAGTTCGCCAGCCTTGGCGTGACCGACAGCACGCCCGTGACGTGTTCGTGCGGCAGCGGCATGACCGCGTGCATGATCGCTCTGGCGCTGGTCAGCATCGGGGGCGGCGCGGGGGAACCCGCGGTCTATGACGGGTCATGGGCGGAATGGGCGTCCACGCCTGATTCGCCCATCGTGTGCGGCGCGTAAGGGCGGCCGACATGACCGATCCCATGGCGCTGGTGCCGCCTGACCTGCTTGAACGCGTCGTGCGCGGCTGGCGCGACATGTCCACGCGGCTTGTCCAGATGGGGCGCGACCGGCCGGAGGGCGACAGGGGCGTATTCGTCAATCCCGCCGCCGAGCGGGGTTCCACCGTGCTGTTCTCCAGTCTGGAGGCCATGGACCGCGCCGGTCATGGCCGCTATGGGCCGGAACTGATCTACGGCGCCATGGGATCCCCCATCCAGCACAGGCTGGAAGCGGTCATCGCCGAAATCGAGGGCGGCACCCACGCGCAGGTCGTGCCATCGGGGCTGGCGGCCTGCACGCTGCCGCTGCTGGCCTACCTGCAGGCGGGCGATCACTGCCTGCTGTCCGATTCCGTCTATGGTCCCACCCGGCGCTTTGCCGACAGGGTGCTGCGGCGTTTTGGCGTGGACGTTACCTATTTCCCGCCCATGGCGACCGAGACCGAGCTTCAGGCGCTGGTGCGGCCCGATACCCGCCTGGTCTTTGCCGAAAGTCCCGGCAGCCATTCGTTCGAGGTGCAGGATATTCCCATGCTCGGCCGCCTTGCCGCCCGGGCTGGCGCGCGGCTGGTGGTGGACAACACATGGGGCATCGGCCTGTTCAACCCGTTCGCGCATGGGGCGCATGTCTCGGTTCAGGCGCTGACCAAATACGCCGCGGGCCATTCCGACACCATCATCGGCGCGGTCACGGTGGCGTCGGATGCCGACTGGCGGCCCCTGCGCGACACCGCGATACAGGCGGGGCAGACGGCGGGACCGGATGACTGCTGGCTGACGCTGCGCGGCCTGCGCACCATGGGCGCGCGGCTGGAACGCCAGGCGGCCACCGCGCTGGGGGTGGCGTTGTGGCTGCAGTCCCGGCCCGAGGTGCATCGCGTGCTGCATCCCGCCCTGCCGTCATGCCCGGGGCATGAATACTGGGCGCGGGATTTCAGTGGCGCGTCCTCCCTGTTCGGCGTGGTGTTTGACGCGGGCTTCACGACCGCGGACATGACCGCCATGATCGACGGGCTGCAGCATTTCGGCATTGGCGCGTCATGGGGCGGGTATGAAAGCCTTGTGCTGCCCACCACGGGCGGGATCTCGCGTTCGTGCCTGTCGGTTACGGGCGCGGGACCGGCGTGCAGGCTGCATGTCGGGCTGGAAGCGGGCGGGTTGCTGGTGGACGGTCTGGCGCGTGGTCTGGATGGCATGTCTGCCGCCCGCGCAGGGCGGGGGACGGACTGACGTAGATCAAGGTTGCGACGGGGCAGGGATGGGACACTTGCCCCATACACGATGCCCCCGTCCGGCCATGCCGGCCGGGCGGGTGGCGCAGGGAATGGTGGCTCCATGGCCGGGGCCGTGACATCGGAACGGAAGGTGCAAGATGGCTGGAAAGATGAAGGCTGCGGTTGTACGGGAATTCGGCAAGCCGCTGACGATCGAGGAACTGGACATTCCGCAGATCAACACCAACCAGATCCTGGTCAAGGTCGATGCCTGCGGCGTCTGCCATACGGACCTGCATGCCGCCCGTGGCGACTGGCCCACCAAGCCCAGGCCGCCCTTTATCCCGGGGCACGAGGGAATCGGCCATGTGGTCGAGGTCGGCAGCAACGTCAACTGGATCAAGACCGGCGACGTGGTGGGCGTGCCGTGGCTGTATTCGGCCTGCGGGCATTGCGAACACTGTCTGGGCGGATGGGAAACCCTGTGTGAAAAGCAGGAGGACACCGGCTATTCCGTCAATGGCTGCTTTGCCGAATACGTGGTGGCCGACCCCAATTACGTCGCCCATCTGCCGAAAGACATCGACCCGATCAAGACGGCCCCCGTGTTGTGCGCGGGGCTGACGGTGTACAAGGGCCTGAAGATGACGGACACCCGGGCCGGGGAATGGGTCGCCATTTCCGGCGCGGGCGGACTTGGGCAGATGGCCATCCAGTACGCGGTGGCCATGGGCCTGAACGTGGCGGCGGTGGATATCAGCGATGAAAAGCTGGAAGAAGCCCGCAGGCTGGGCGCGCGCGTGACCGTCAACGCGCTGAAGCAGGATCCGGTCGCCTATATCCGCGAACAGACCGGCGGCACCCACGGCGTGCTGGTCACCGCCGTGTCGGACAAGGCGTTCAGCCAGGCGGTGGGTTACGCGCGGCGCGGCGGCACGGTGGTGCTGAACGGCCTGCCGCCCGGTGACTTCCCGCTGTCCATCTTTGACATGGTGATGAATGGCACGACCGTGCGCGGGTCCATTGTCGGCACGCGGCTGGACATGATCGAAGCCATGTCCTTCTTCACGGATGGCAAGGTGACGACGGTGGTCAGCACGGACAAACTGGAAAACATCAACACCATTTTCGACAACCTGCAGCATGGCCGGGTAAAGGGACGCGTGGTGCTGGATTTCCGTAACGGGGCCTGAAACGACGGCAGCCGCCACCCTGATGCCCGTTCAGGGTGGCGTATCGTGTAACCGGAGGGCGCGAACGGGAAAGATGCATCCCGTCGTCGCGCCGCCGTGGCAGGTGGCTGTCCGATGTAAAACGGCAAGGTTATTGCGCATTCCGGCTAAAGGATGCCGATACGATGCAGTAATTTTTCGGACAGGTGCGCTATTTTATTGTCGGGTTCCGGTCTCAGGTCGGAAAATTTTATTTTGGGCGGATTGAATTTCTTTATTTCTGCAGTTCTGGTTTCAAACATTTCCATGAACTTGAGGGGATCGCTCCAGTCCAGCATGTTCAGGTCCCAGTACGCATAATCCCACCATCTGGACCGCAGCATTTTTTCAATGATGTTTTCATTGAACCGCATTCTTATTATCCTGGCCGGGTTTCCGCCAACTATGGCGTATGGGGGAACATCTTTCGTGACCACGGATCCCGCTGCGACGACCGCGCCATCGTGGATTGTGACGCCACCCTTGACCATTACGTTTGCACCGATCCAGCAGTCATTCCCGATGACAATTCTTCCGTAATCAGAATTGAATGGCAGGAGATTCCAGTTTTTTTATGGGAATGCGCCAGATTCCGGTAAAAATCATCAGTGACAACCGGACTGGACGTTACGGAATTCAGGGGATGGGATCGACTGAAATCGCCAAACCCATGGGAGATGGATGAATACCTGCCTACGGTGACATCCGCGTAAATTTTTGAAAAGGAATAGGAAAAGGCGCCACACTGGAACAGCGTGCTGTTCTTGAACCAGGAATAGATTTCTATTTCGGCCAGATCATTCCAGAAACGTAAATATATTGATTTATTGTCAACGTTTATATGATTGAGATTAAGGGTATTAATTATTTTTTTATTTATAAGAATTTTCATTACAACCAATATATATTTTTAATATAACTTCTTGAAATTTTATATATGAAAAATACGCAGTCGATACATATTATGGACATGTGGAATGACCTGAAGAAACTTCGGCTTCGGGGGCGCGTTTTTCCTATCGGATAGGGCATGCGCGGCCATGCCGACATGTCGATAATGCAGAAACTGAAAGACAGGTAAGGGTATCATGAAAAAAACGGTGATTCTGGCAGGGCTGTGCGCAACCGGGCTGAACGTGGCGATGCTGGTGCCCGCGCTGGCGGATTCCTGCGACGGCGTGACGGATCATGCGGAATGTGAAGTGCGCCTGAAATCCCATGAAACCAGCAGGGAGACCCGTGAAAAGGCCCATGAAGCGCATGAAAAGGCCGCGTAAAAGACCGACAGCGCCAAGGACTGGGGCGACCGGACCGGCAAGAAACTGGATAACTGGGGCCACAAGACCAAGGGCGACATGAGCCAGTTTTTCACCGGGCATCGCTAATTGAAATAACGCAGCAGCCGGAAACTTCGGTATTGAATGGCGAAAGGGGGCGGTGCCAGATGGCGCCGCCCCCTTTCGTGCATTCATGCCCCGCGATCAGGAATGGTGGTGATCGCCTGCCTCATGCTCGCGCCAGCCTTCTTCCAGCGTGTGAAGGAAGGTCTTGAAATGCTTCTTCACCTCGGCAGGGGATGCTTTTTCCATCACGTCCTTTTTCGCGGCCGTCAGGGTGGCGGCGGCGTGGATCAGGGCGGCGTGGATGACGTTTGTCGGTTCTTTGGCCATGTCGGTATTCTCCCGTTGGATTGATGGGCAGAGGATGAAAGATGCCACGATGGCTGGCAACCATTGCCCCTGCATGACTGCCGTTCCCTGACACCCCTTGAAACCGCGCGGGATCGGGACGGGGGAACCCGCGCCACGGTCCGCCGTTGAACGTCCTGAACACCAATCCGATGGGATAAGATATGTTTTTCAGGCGTACCGCACTGGCCCTTGCCACCACGACTGTCCTCGTCCTGCCGCTTGCGGCGCGGGCGGAACCGGGGGGCTGCGTGAAGGGGGCCGTCGCCGGTGGCGTGGCGGGGCATTTCGTTGGCAGTGGCCATGCCAAGGGCGGGGCGGCTGCCGGATGTGCCGCAGGCATGGCGCGACGCCACCATGCGCGCAAGGAAGCGCGTGAAAACCAGCAGCAGCCCGAAAATGGCCCGCCGGAAGGGGGATCGCAGCCCGCGTCCCCGCCGCCCGGTAACGGCGGTCAGTAAAAGGTCAAGGCAGAAGTTTCTGGCGAAGCGTTTTTCCAGAACGCTTCGGAAAACGCCGTCTTTTGCAAAAAAGGCGGCGCCCAGAAACTTTTTTTACCTTGTATCATCCGTCATGGCACGGACCGGACGGACGATGCCCCCATGGCGCGTGCGAAACACATGGTCAGCATGTTGTGCGGGTCGGGGTTGATGCCTACGAAAATGATGTCCTTGCGCACATACAGCAGCTTGTGCCGTGGCCCCATCGTGACGCGGGGCAGGACGACCGGCTGGTCACGCGCCACCTGTTCGCGCGTGCTAGCCACCCGGTCGTGGCTTATGCGCGCCAGAAGCACAAGGTCAGGCACCACAATGGCCATATGCATGACAGCCAGCCCGGCACAGCCCGATGTCATGACCCAACTGAAAACCCGCCCGGCGGGGCAGGTGAACAGCAGGCAGGTCAGGTAGCACACCAGCAGCACGCTGGCGGGAAAGGATACCCGCGCGGCCAGTGCTTCGCGCGGGAACATGAGCAGCAGCGCCATATAGGCCAGCGCCAGCCCGACAAACCATGCCCCATGCCCCGCACGCCGGCAGGCGGGAAAGGGGGTCTGCCGCCGCCCCAGGAACAGGCCGGTGCCGATCACCGCCACGAATGGCAGCCAGAACGGGTCAAACAGGCTGCCAAGATTGCCCAGCAGCCCATCCAGCCGGTCCATGACCGGGCTGGGCGTCATGGTGCGCATGCGCACATAGTTGCCTGGCGCGATTCCCAGTACCAGCGTGCCCATGCCGTGGCTGCACAGCAGCGCCCACGGCGCGCGCCGTCCCCGCTTCCACGCCCGCACCGCGTCCCCCGCCAGCACCAGCGTCAGCAGCAGCGAAAGCGGTTCAAGGAAGGTGGAGATCAGGAAAACGGCGCCATGCTGCACCCCGTTCATGTCCGTGCGGCGGGACAGGATGCGCGCCAGCAGCCACATTTCCCCCGCAACAGGCCACAGATAGCCAATGGCCCCGGTTTTCCATAACGCGACCTCACCAATGGTGCGCGGCAGCCACCACAGCATGAGAAACACGAGCAGGTACTGCACCATGCCGTCCCGCCAGCAGGCAGGGGGGGGCCGCCCCGCCACCGCGCGGCACATATGCACCACGACATGCACCAGAAAGGTGAAGATGCCCGCATTCACCACCGCAAAGGCCGCAAGCGACCCATAGGGCCGCAGGTCCAGCACGAAAAAGGTTGCCAGCGTGGTGAACCACCGCCCGGTCCAGAAATTGTAGTTGCCCCATACGATGCGCATGATGGTGGCGGGGTGGAACGGCATGGTGCGGCAGTAATCATCCGCCCATAGCGGCGTGACCCAGTTGGCCCACAGCAGGAACATGAAGCATAGCGCCAGCCCGACCCGTTCACCGGGTTCGGGGCGGGGGGGAATGCATGCGGATGGTTTCATTCGATACTGGGCCCCTGCCGGTCCGGGATTTCACCATGACGGGCATCCCTACGGAAAAATGATGCGGTCTGGCCACGGGGGCCGTTCGTGCAATTGATCCGTGACCGGGGTTGTATCATGGATCGATGCCGTCGCATCGCCTATGAATCCATCCTGACCGGCCCCGTCAATCACGATCATGCCGGAGATCAGGGGATAGAGCCACGTGTTACAGCCTGCCGATCAATCCGTCTCCCCCCCGCATGGCGCGGTGCCCGCCGCTCCGGCCACTGCCGGGTCGCCCCCGCCATCCGCCGGTACGGGCGGGGCTGCGGCGCGCGCGGCCCTGACCACTGCCTGCGCGGGACTGCTGGTGGGGCTGGATACCGGCCTGATCGCGGAGGCGCTGGGCTTCATCGGCCATGATTTCCATGCCTCTGCCCGGGCGCAGGAATGGGTCGTGTCGGTGCTGATGGTGGGCGCGCTGCTGGGATCCGGGGCGGCAGGCGTGTTTTCCAGCCGCTTTGGCCGCAGGCTGGCGCTGGGCACGGCCACGCTGCTGATCGGGCTGGGGGCGCTGTTATGCGCCACGGCGGGCCTGATCGGGCAGATCCTGCTGGGGCGGTTCCTGATCGGGATGGCCATTGGCATCTGCACCTTTACCGCGCCGCTGTATATTTCCGAACTGACGACGGGGCGCATGCGCGGCACCATGGTGACCACCTTTTCCATGCTGCAGTCGGCGGGCATCCTGCTGGGGTACCTGGCGGGCGGCATCCTGTCGGGTGGTGGGCACTGGCGGCTGATGGTGGGGCTGCCGGTCATTCCGGCGGCGCTGCTGTTCATGGGGTGCGCGTTCCTGCCGTCCAGCCCGTCATGGCTGGCGGCAAAGGGCCGGTTCGAGGACGCCCGCAAGGTCCTGCGCAGCCTGCGTGGGGATGAGGTGACGGCAGACCGGGAACTGGACAACATCCGCCGCGAACTGGGCGCGGGCAAGCCGGTGGGGGGATTCGCCCTGCTGCGCACCAGGCCGTTTTTTCGCCGCTCCGTCGCCCTTGGCATCGGGTTGCAGGTCATGCAGCAGCTGACCGGCATCAATGTGGTGATGTATTACGCGCCCAAGATTCTGGAAGGGGCGCATTTCGGCACCGCCGCCGCCGCATGGGCCACGGTCATGGTCGGCGCGGTCAACGCGGTCGTGGGCGTGCTGGCCATTTTCATGGTTTCACGCTGGGGGCGCAGGCCGCTGCTGGTGACAAGCTGCATCATCATGGCGGTGGCCCTGGCCGCGGCGGGCGTGATCGAGGGGATGCACCTGACCGGACTTGGCGCGGTGCTGGCGCTGGTGGCGGCGTTGCTGGTGTTCGTGGCGGGCTTTGGCATGGGGGCCGGGCCGCTGGTGTGGACCCTGTGTTCGGAAATCCAGCCGATCGAGGGACGGGACTTTGGCGTCGCCTGCTCTACGCTGGCCAACTGGGGCATGGACTGGGCGGTCAGCAACACGTTCCTCAGCATCGTGGCGGTTGCAGGGGCGGGCTGGACCTTTGCCGGTTTCAGCGTGATGAACGTGGTGTTCGTGCTGTTTACGCTGGCACTGGTGCCCGAAACCCGTGACGTGCCGCTGGAGGTGATCGAACAGCATCTGGAAGCCGGCCGGCCGCTGCGTGAAATCGGGCGTTAGACCTGATTGACAGGTGGATTGTTCAGGGCTGCCTGAAAATAATTTATTGGTAAATTTAAGTAAAAAATTTTCTGTATGCCGCCTTTTTTTAAGGCGGCATTATTTTTGAAAATATTCACTTAAAATTCTTTGTATCTCCACATTTATTTCATTCCGTTATGGTTCACGGGTCTGCAACAAGCTGGAGACCCGCAAAAACCGGTAGCGTTTGGACGGCTATGGTGATTCATTGAAGTTACGCGATCACGGAGGCCTGCTATGGATCCCAAGTCCCTGTTCAGTTTGAGCGATCACCTTGATGCATTGAGCAAAGAGGGCGATCCGCTCGAGGTTTTGCAGGAGACGGTGGATTTCGAGTATTTCCGGGCGTGGCTGGTCGAAGGGCTTGGGTATGGCGATGGTAGCAAAGGCGGCCGCCCACCATTCGATCCGGTGATGATGTTCAAGGTCCTGATCCTGCAGGCGCAGCATAATCTGTCAGACGCCCGGATGGAGTTCATGATCCGCGATCGGCTGAGTTGGCTGCGATTTCTGGGGCTGTCGCTCGGGGATCGAACGCCGGACGAGAATACGATCCGGCATTTTCGCAATCGCCTGACCGAGACGGGAACGCTCAGGCGGGTGATGAAGGCCTTTGACTGGCAACTCCAGAAGAAGGGCTACATGCCAATGTCCGGGCAGATCGTGGACGCCTCGCTAGTGCCTGCGCCAAGACAGCGGAACACCGAGGGCGAACGCGAAGCGATCAAGTCAGGGAAGAGCGCCAGCGACATTTGGCCGGACGAGCCGAACAAGGCAGCACAGAAGGATACCGACGCTCGCTGGACACTCAAGGTCGGCGGAAAAGTCCGGTATCGGGCAGATGGGACGCCGCTCCCCATGATCGCCCTGCCGGTCTTCGGCTACAAATCCCACATCAGCATCGACCGACGCTTCGGCTTCATCCGAGGCATGGCGGTGACTTCGGCGTCAGCGGCGGACGGGCGTCTTCTCCGGCAGGTCGTCAGCACGAACAATACCAGTTCCGAGGTCTGGGCAGACAGTGCCTATCGATCCAGGCGCAACGAGAAGTGGCTGTCGGACCAGATGCTCACGTCCCGTATTCATCGGCGCAAACCCATGGGCAAGCCGATGTCAAAGGCAACCGCGCGGGCCAATGCCGCCAAATCCTCGATCCGTGCGCATGTTGAGCATGTCTTCGCGCATCAGAAAAACCGGTTCAACCTGTTCATCCGCACCATCGGCCTCGCCCGCGCTGAGGCGAAACTGACCCTTTGCAACCTGGCCTACAACTTCAATCGGCTGATCTTCCACGAGCGTCTAGAAACCGCAGGCTGACTCTGTCTGCAAGTCGGCAAAACCGGCGAAATCAACGCCGGGTATCGTGGAAATCGGTCCGAATGATACCCTTGGTGCGCCCCGCAACCTCGACGTCATCAAGCCAGCCCGCTTCGCCAGAAATTACCCGGTTTTTGCGGGTCTCCAG
>NZ_CADP01000014.1:0-4736 GCF_000285295.1 Komagataeibacter europaeus LMG 18890
CCATCATCACGCTTTCGGTGATTTCCACCGTCAGGCGCGCGGGCTTCAGGTCATGGTCCTTCAGCAGGGTCGCGATGTGTTCGGGCAGCGCGCGGTTGCGGAAATGCACTGCCGACAGGTTCACGGCCACGGTGGGGACATGGATGCCGTCGCGGTCCCATTTCACGATCTGGCGGCATGCTTCCTGCAGCGACCACCGGCCGATGGCCTCGATCTGGCCGGTTTCCTCCGCCACCGCGATGAAGCGGGAGGGATAGATGTTGCCCAGTGTCGGATGGTGCCAGCGCGACAGGGCCTCCACCCCGCTGAGTTCGAGCGTATGCGTGCGCACCTGCGGCTGGTAATGCAGGTTGAGCATGCCCTTTGCCAGCGAATCACGCAGCGCGGAACCCAGCACCAGCCGGTCCTGCGCCACCTGGTTCTTTTCCAGGTTGGCGAAGCGGAAGATGCCGCGCCCGTCTTCCTTGGCCTGGCGCATGGCCGTGTCGGCATGGCTGAGCAGCGATTCACTGTCCGGCCCGTTGGCGGGGAACGTGCTTATGCCGATCGAGCATGAAATGGACAGCGTGTTCTGCCCGATCTGCAGCGGGCGGCCGATGGTGTCCAGAAGCTGCCGGGCGATTTCCTCGATCCGCTTGCCCTCGCAGTCAGGCACGACCACCACGAATTCATCCCCGCCGGAACGGCTGAGGACATAGTCATCCCTGGAAATGGAACGGATGCGCCCCGCGATCTCGACCAGGAACTGGTCGGCATAGACGTGGCCCAGCGCGTCGTTGATATCGCGGAAGCGGTCGATATCCAGCATGAAGATCGCCAGCGTCCGGTTGCCCGGCTGGGCAATGATGTCTTCCATCACCCGGTGCAGCGCGCCACGGTTCAGCAGGCCGGTCAGGGAATCATAACGCGCAAGCTGGGTCAGGTGCGTCTTGGTGGCGTGCTGTTCCAGCGCCAGCGCGCAGAACGGCAGGCACGACCCGACCAGGCGCTGCGGCCACGCGCCAAGCTGGTTGGGTTCGCGCAGGTACAGCGCGAAGATGCCCGTCACCCGACCGTCGCCCGCCATGACGGGGGCGGCATAGCACGACTGCAACCCGAGCGATCGGCACATGGACTGGTAATTGTCCCATACCAGCCGCCCGGTATAGGACGGGTTGGCCTTCAGCTTCTCCACGTCGGACGGCGATGGCACGGTGGTTTCCAGCGCGTTGCGGATACGCGGCGGCAGGGCGGACGTGCAGATCACCCGCCACGGCTGCGCATCATCCAGCACCAGCAGGGCGGCGACGGAATTGGGCACGAAGGCCTCGACCTTGCGGCAGATCAGTTCACCGATATCCTGTATCAGCATGTCGCTGGCCAGGGCCTGCAGCACGTCGTTCTGCAGGATCAGGATCTTGCGGCGCTGGCTTTCCTCCGTGACGTTTTTCATCACGCCCATGTAGTAGGTCAGCTTCCGCCCGTCCTTGGTGATCTGCACCTTCGACAGTGACAGTTCACCACAGATGTATTCGCCGTCCGCGCGCGTGAATTCGACTTCGCGCGACGTGCCGACAATGCGGTTGTGCCCGCTTTCACGGTTGCGGTCGATATAACGGTCATGTTCATGGCGCAGGCGCACGGGCACCAGGCAGTCCACGTTGCGGCCCATGACCTCGGCGCGCGGGATGCCCCACAGAGCTTCCGCCGCGTGGTTGTAGAAAATGATCTCGTTATCCTGACCGATGATGACCGTGGCATCTATGGCCTGTTCCAGCGCGGGCAGCAGGATTTCGGTGGTAAGGGCGGTTATGTCGGACATCGGCTGGCTATCTTTCTTCGTTTTCATTCGGAATGGGCCACGATGGCGCGCAGGCGGTCGAGGTCGAGGATATGTATGGCGCGCCGCTGCCGGGAAATGAGCTTTTCCCGGTGAAAGGCGCTGAGCAGGCGGCTGACCGTCTCGGTCGTCAGGCCAAGGAAATCGGCTATGTCGGCGCGGGAAATGGCGGGATCGACGGGCCACAGCACGCCCCGTCCCATGCGGGTCCCCTGCGCGACCAGGAAGGCGGCCAGCCGTTCGCGCGCGGTCTGGCGCCCCAGCATCAGCAGCCGGTTATGCAGCCCCACCAGCACCTGCCGCGCGGTGTGCAGCGACGCGGCGCAGGCGCCGGGCGATGTTTCGTGCAGGTGCCGCAGGTAGGGTGTCGGCACGCACGTTACCCGCAGCGTGTGCATGGCTTCGGCGCTGTAGTGGTAATGCGTGCATGGATAGGCAGGCAGCACGTCCCCCTTGTGGGCGAAACCGATGATCTGCCGCCGCCCGTCCGGAAGTGACTTGAACAGGCGCGCCCCACCACCGACCACATGGAAATGCATGTTGGCGGGCATGCTTTCCGTCATGAACTCCTGACGGTTCACATAATGGCGTTCCACCCCGGCCAAGGGATTATTAAGCTGCGTTAAAGGCATCTTTATCTTTTTCTGTTCCCGACAGGACTGCGACAGTTCTGATTAATGACATCTTTTTGCCATAAGTTAATTTGTAAAATGCATGCAGAATAAACAGACGCAATTGTTTATATATCCGTACATCTTATATTTTTGCGTAATTGTCGGATAACTGCCGCACCCTGCCCTGTAAGTATCTGGCCATTCTGGCCGCATGGTGGCGTGTTCCCGCCGCGGCGCGGTCCGGGCGCTGGCCCGCACGGCCGGGCCTGGTGCCGGTGGGGGCGGATGTTTCCCCCCTGCCCGCCCGCGCATGGTCCGGATCACGCCACGGCTGCATTACCATTTCCCGGTGATGGCGACCGGGGGATTATTCCCGGTTTCCCGCGATCCGTCCGGGAATGGATCACGTCGTTCATCTCCCCTTGCACCGCGGGGCCAGTTGCCCGGTAGGGTACGGTGCCAGTGTGTTGCCTCGCCTGCTGCAGACGGGCGCGGTGCGCCCGGTGCGGTCTGTGTGCCCGGTGTCCCCCGGCCGATGGCAAGGGAATGGGCGGCCTGCCTACACCCGCGTGGTCAGTGTAAAAGGCCGGGATGTTCAAATAATGGTGCCGCCGGTGCGGGGACAGGCGGGCACGCTGTTCCACTTTTTTACTTCCGCCCTGCCCCACGGTACGGGGAGATGGCGGATGCACGTTGATATGCCTTTCATGCAGTGGGCATGAGCCATGAATATTACGCTGACAGTTTAATATTTCATGAAAGTATACTGAAATGTTTTGAAATAATTAGGTAAAAGATATGATAGGCCTATGAAAGAAAATTGTTTTCAGCCCATCATAATCACGGGGTCATGCCCGATTTTTACATGGACGCACCGTTTCCCCGGCGCTGGCCCGAAGGGAAAGGACACGAAATCCGCCCCGTCATGGGTACGGAACGGATCGCCCCGAAGGGTGGCGAACCGGGACGCGCACGGCTGCGCGACCGATGCAATGGGCACCCGAACGGGGGATCATGGGGGATGGAAGGCGACCGTCACGGGTCGGGGCGCGATGCCCTGCTTTCCCGCCCCGCCCAAACGCAATCAGGCGGGTACGCGCCTGCGCACCCGCCTGATACCGTCCCGACAGGACAGGCAGCTTACTTCTTCGCAGCCGCGCGCTTGCCCAGAAGCTGGATTTCGGAAGCATTGACCCCTTCGGGGTCAAGGGCGGCCCTTTTGGCGATGGCCTGTTCTTCTTCCGTGGCGTGTTCGCCGCCCTTCAGGACGTGTTCGGCCAGACGGATGGTTTCCGCTTTCGTCATGATGGCGGGGGAATGCGTGGCCTTGCGCACCAGATCGTGGATGGAACCGGCCGCATGCGGGACGCGATGTTCGCTCATGGTAGATAACTCCTTATGATATCACCATATGTTGAGCGTCCACCACACGGTATCAATACACAGTTTGAAATATTTTCTATCTATCCGGCGTATCAATGCCGGCCGAGCCGTCGGATACGCGCTGTCCTCAGCCCTTTCCCGGTGGCGGATGGCCGGGCAGCCCCGTCAGGATCATGGCGGTGGATGGCCGCGTGGCCGCCACATACAGCAGTTGCTGCGTTTCCAGTACGTTGGTCGCGGCCCGGCGGGTAATGTCGCCTATATCCACGAAAACACGGCCAAACGTGCTGCCCTGCGCGGTATGCACGGTCATGGCATAGACCGCCTGCAGCCGCCCGATGCCGCGACGGAACACGAAACGGTGCTGCCAGCGCGCGCGTTCTTCCACCGCCTCGCGCCGCAGGCGGCGTTCGATGGCCGCCATGTCCGCGCCGGGCCGCAGGATGGGCACGGGCACTTCCTCCCCCGTCAGGGTGCGCAGCACCACGTCATGCACCGGCAGTTCGGTGGTCCAGCCCGCGACCTTTGACGTGGCGGGAAAGGCATGGCGCAGGATGGCGGGGCGGATGTCGATCACCTCCGCCTCCTCATTGGTGGCGACGACAACGCGCCGCCCCTCCACATCCATGACCGGCGCGCGGGCGATCACGCGTTCGCCCGCGACAAAGGGGGTTGGCGTCTCGCCGCCATGCACCCAGCGGCGCACCATGCGGTTGACCGCCTCCACCCGTGCATTGGTCCAGCACAGGTAGCGGAAGGCGTCGCTGTCGGTGCGGAATTCATCGGATGTAAAGGCACGCTGCATCCACGCATCGGGCGCGCGCGGCACGAACAGGCCCGCGCCGTCATGGTGATTGGCGCGGCACCATGACCAGTCCAGCGGGCCGCCCTGGCTTTCACGTATGGTTGTGGCGGCGGCG
>NZ_CADP01000014.1:4751-54851 GCF_000285295.1 Komagataeibacter europaeus LMG 18890
CCGCCTGCCGCACCACCGTTTCAAGGTGCGAGGCCGACCGGATGGCGAATGACGGGCTGATCGCCTCCCCCACCGGCGGCAGCTGTGCCGGGTCGCCCACGAACAGCACGAAACGGTCGGGCACCAGTTCACGCACCCAGCGCATGAGTTCCGATCCCACCATGGAACATTCGTCGATGATGATGACATCCGCCGTAATCGGTTCGGGCCGGTCGGCGCGCTGCAGCACCTCGCGCCCGCCATCCTGCGTGCCGGGCTGCAGCGACAGGACGTTATGGATGGTGCGGCAGGGCGCAAGGCTGCCCACGCGCGCCTTCAGCACGGCGGTGGCCTTGTGGGTCGCGGCGGTAAAGACCACCTCCGCCCCCTGTTTGCGCAGCGCACGGGCCACGCGCTGCATGAGCGTGGTCTTGCCCGTGCCGGCATAGCCGGTCAGCAGGTGCGTGGCACAGGTCGTGCGCGCGGTCAGGATTTCCGCCAGCGCGCGTTCCTGGCACGTTGTCAGTTCCAGACGCGACATGGGACGGACCTGCGAAAAGGGTAAGCGGCATGCGGGGCCATCGGGCCGGGGGTGATCCTTGATCCGTTGATGCGATGGGGACGAGTATTAGGCCGCCCCACCCCATCGGGCCAGTGGAAATGCGCGTCGTGGCTGGTTCCCCTACGTAAGCGCATTGCTGCTGTCACATGGGGAACCCCCGACCATTTCAGCGCAGGCCGGGCCCGGCATCCTGTGCCGCTGCATCAGTCAAGACATCAGGCCATCCCTGCCCCGCCATGCGGAAAATGGTGATCTGGTGGCACTGGCGCACATGAACCGACAGGCGACAATAGACTGATAAAAATAAAGGTTTCAGGCGCTGCGGCGGCCCGCGACCCAGACTTCCCGCACCGTCAGGTCCGGTCCCATCACCACCATGTCCGCCCGGCGTCCGTGCATGATGGCGCCACGGTCATGCAGTCCCAGCCAGTTGGCGGCATGCGTGCTGACCAGCGCCGCCGCCTGCGGCAGGGACGCGCCGGCCTGAATGGCGTTGCGCAGCGCCTGGTCCAGTGTCAGCACGCTGCCCGCCAGCGTCCCGTCATGCAGGCGGGCCACGCCATCTTGCACCATTACATCCTGTCCCCCCAGCGAACTGGGGCCATCGCCCATGCCGGTGGCGCGCATGGCGTCGGTAACAAAAACCAGCCGCTGCCCCATGACCCGGTGCGCAAGGCGGAACAGGGCGGGATGGACGTGATGGGTGTCGAAAATCATCTCGGCATAGGCGTCGCCGCTGCACATCAGCGCCGTGGCCGGGCCCGGCGCGCGCGCCATGATCGGCGGCATGGCGTTGAACATGTGCGTGCCACCGGCCACGCCACCGCCGCCACATATACGGCATATGGCGCGTTCGGCCTGTTCATGATCCGCCTGCGTATGGCCGATATTGACCCGTATGCCCGCCTGTATGAACTGCTGGATGGCGGTATCGGCATGTTCCATTTCCGGCGCCAGCGTCACCAGCCTGACCGCCCCGGTCTTTATGACCGCGCTGACCCGTGCGGGCGTGGGCAACTGGGTATGCGCGGGCTGCGCGCCGCGCCGGTGGGGGTTGATGAAGGGCCCCTCCAGATGCGCGCCGGGAATGCTGGGGCCGCCCTGCGTCCCGTTGCGCATGACATCGACCACCGCACGCAGCGTATCGGTTATGTCCGACCACGGGGCGGTCATGGTGGTCGGCAGCAGCGTGGTGGTGCCCTGCGCCATATGGAACATCGCCATGTGCCGGATCGCCATTATGCCATCCATGGTGTCCGCCCCGTCGCCGCCATGGACGTGGGCGTCAATGAAACCGGGCAGGATGTAACGGTCGGGCACGTTGTGCGACAGGGGCCGCACATCTGTAATTGAGGTATCGAACACGACACGACCCGGCATGACCCGGTCTGGCAGGACGATATGGCCATCAATATTCACGGTGCTGCTTTCCCTGTTCGCTCTGGTTGAGGCTGTCTGTGCGTGTTACCGCGTTGGCGCGGCGGATGCCATAACCTGCCCGATATGTCGCGGGCATTCCGTAAAATGATACGTATTGACAACAAAACGGAAATTCAGGACCGTCTGCGCATCATTGCGGGAAAAGATAACGGTATGCGCGGACGATGTGACAGGCACGGATTACGGTTTTCCCTGCGCCTTCTATGCACTGGCTTGACCTTTGCCCTGTCGCCGGTGGCGGCACGGGCCGCGACGGATCATGATACATCCATCGCAGGACAGGTTGATCTGGCGCACTGGTACTGGGGGCCATACAACACATGGTCGTGGCGGCACATGCGCGAGGTATTTCCCAGCGCCGGCATTACCCATGCCCCGATGCCACAACCCCTGCCCGACGCCCCTGCCCGCCCGGCCACGCAATGGCGGGTTACGGATCACGCAGGCGGCCGGGCGAAACCCCTGGCGCAGGTCCTGTCGCGCAACCATGTCGATGCGTTCATGGTGATGCAGCATGGCAGGCCGGTGGTGGAATGGTACGCCCGCGCCGACCAGGAACGTGTACCGCACCTGATCATGTCCATGTCGAAATCCATGGTTGGCACGCTGGCTGAAATCCTGATTGCCGCGGGCACGATTGATCCCGAACGACAGTTGACGTCATGGCTGCCGGAAATGCGCGGGACGAATTACGATGGCGCCACCCTGCGTCAGGCGCTGGACATGCAGATATCGGACCGGATCTTTGAATCCGAAGCCAATGGCGCGCTGGATTATGAAGACAGCGACCGCGCGGGTGGCTGGCTGCCGCCCCACCCCGACAGCCCGCGTGACCTGCATGCATGGCTGGCCACCCTGCACCACCCGCATGGGCCGCCGGGGGAACATTTCCTGTATCTGGATCAGGGGGCGAATGTGGTGGCGTGGGTGCTGGAACGTGCGACGGGCAGGCCGCTGTCCACCCTGCTGACGGAAAAGATATGGATGCCGATGGGCGCGCGTGATGATGCGTATTACGTGCTGGACCGATCGCACGAAGCCTATGCCTCTGCCGGGATGAACGCCACCCTGCGCGACATGGCCCTGTTTGCACAGATGATGTTGCATGACGGGCGGGTCGATGGCCGTCAGGTCGTGCCCGACGCGGCGATTGACGCCCTGTATCACCGCGCGGACCGTACTGTCTGGGCGCGTGACCGGCAGGGGCCGGAAATCACGCAGGGCTTTCCCGGCTTTGAACATGGCGGGTATCGCAGCTTCTGGTATGCCAGTGGCGAAAGCTGCCACCGCATGGCGGCAATCGGCCTGGGCGCGCAGTTCATGCTGATCGACCCGCGCAATGACATGACGGCGGTTGTGCTGTCCGCCACCCCGAAATCCGATGATGACGCCGCCGCCCTTACGGTGGATTACCATGTCATTGACCAGATCATGGCACAGGTGGGTGGTCATCCCTGCACGCCGTCCTGACCCATGCCGGGCGCCTGGACGGAGGACGGCTACATGCCTCCCCGCCCGGATGGCCGGACTCTGATGGCGGGTGGCGGGCCGCACCGCTTCGTGGTCCATCCGGGCAATGGGACGGGCGCCCTGCCCGCGGCCGCGCGTAGCACCACGGCCCATCACGCCGTGTGCCGGCGAGCAGAAAGGGGATTTTCCCGCAAACACATGCGTAAACCGGCATGGCGCGCGGGACGTGACCGGGTGTCTTGCCCCAACCGGAAAGACGAAGGCCGATGGATCGTGGCGTGGAAACCATGGCGGTTTCCCGCACGGTGTGTCATCCGGGCCATGCCGTCATGACCGGCCCCATGGTGGCTACACGGTCATGCCGGCGGGCTGGTATGCGGAAAACCATGCCGCCAGTTCTTCCGCCGGCAACGGCTTGGAGAACATGTAGCCCTGCAGCACGTCGCAATCCATGTCCGCCAGCAGGCGACGCTGTTCCTCATGCTCGACCCCTTCGGCAACCACGGTCATGCCCAGGCTCTGGCCAATGCGGACCACGGCCATGACCACGGCGAGGACCTTTTCAATGCTTTCCAGCCCGGTCATGAAGCTGCGGTCGATCTTCACCTCGTTCACGGGCAGGCCAGCGAGGTTGGACAGGCTGGAAAAGCCGGTGCCGAAATCATCCATCGACATGCCGACCCCCATTTCCCGCAGCTTCTGCGCCACGCGGATGGTGCGTTCGTAATTGTCGATCATGGTGCTTTCGGTAATCTCGATCGTCAGGCGTTCGGGCGGAATGCCGGTTTCTTTCAGCAGCCTGTCCACGAATTCCGGCAGCGTTTCGTCACGGAAATGCAGCGGTGACAGGTTGACCGACACCACCGGCACGTCCACCCCGTCGCGCATCCACTGCGCCATCTGCATGCAGGCGGCGCGCAGGGACCACTTGCCAATGGCCTCGATCTGCCCGGTTTCCTCCGCCACGGTAATGAACCGCGCGGGGGAGACGAAGCCCAGTGACGGATCGATCCAGCGGGACAGCGCCTCCACCCCATATAGCTGGCCACTGCGGGCATGGACCTGCGGCTGGTAGAACAGGCGCAGCCGGTCGTGGGCGATGGCGTCGCGCAACGCGGCGGCCAGGATCAGCCGGTCACTGGCCTGCTGGTTCATGCGCGGGCTGAAGAAGCAGCAGTGCCCGCCGCCATTCGCCTTGGCCTGGAACATGGCGGTCTCGGCATTTTTCAGCAGGGTGTCCCCGTCCTCGCCATTTTCGGGGTGGACGGCCACGCCCAGGCTTGCGGACAGGCTGACCGGAACGGCGCCGATATGGGTGGGCTTGCCCAGCACGCGCAGGATCGTGGCGCTCAGCGCGGAGGCATGCTGCTGTTCGCCATTGGTGACGATGGTGAACTGGTCCCCCCCGCTGCGCACCAGCGTGTCGTCAATGGTCAGCACGTCACGCAACTGGCTGGCGATGTGGGCGATCAGTTCATCGCCCGCCGTGTGGCCAAATACATCATTGATATGCTTGAAGTTATCCACCCCCACGGTCAGCAGCATCAGGTTGCCGCGCACGTGGCGGCGCAGGATGCGGGCCATGTTCTGGCGCAGCCAGCGGCGGTTGGGCAGGCTGGTCAGCAGGTCGAAATCCGACAGGCGGTTGATGTGTTCCTTCGCCTCGTGCCGTTCAATGGCCAGCGTGCACAGGTGCAGGCTGGTGGCCACCGCCTTCTGGCATGCCGTGTCGGGCAGCGCGTCGGTGCGTGAATAACACGTGAACACCCCCGCCACCCGGTTGTTGCGCAGGATGATGGGCGTCGCGCGCGCGGCCTTGATGCCGTTATGCAGCGTCTGTTCACGCAGGTGCTGCCAGCGCGGGTCGTGGGCGATGTCGTCGCATTCGGTCACGTTGCCGGTGGCGGCCGCAATGCCCGAACACGCGGCCCCGTCCCCGATCGGCAGCGTGTCATACAGCTTGACCAGCGACAGGGGCAGGCTGGCGCGGCCCTTGCATTTCAGATGTTCGTCCTTTTCCACCAGGTAGATGGCGGGCATGACGTCGGGAATGTAGTGTTCGATGCGGCGGCAGATGAAGTCCATGACTTCATGCAGGCTCAGGTCGCTGGATATCGCCTCCAGCGTGTCGCGCTGCAGGCTGTCAAGGAAATGCTGTTCGGTAATGTCGGTCAGGACGACGACAATGTTCTCGATCTCGCCACTTTCGCTGAACACGGGGTTCATCGCCGCCGATACCCATATGTCGCGGCCGCTGGCGTGGCGGGCGCGGATTTCCAGCGTGAAGCCACGGGCGTTGCGCGCGCCTTCGTGCAGCTTGTTCAGGATGCCGATATCCGTCGTATCCCCCGCCAGGATGACCGACAGTCCGTGCCCCGTCACCCGTTCGGGGCCGAAGCCGAACATGTCGCTAAAGGCGCGGTTGACGTAGATGATGCGGAATTCCGGGTCCAGGATGGCCACGCCACGGTCGGTTTCGCGCACCACCAGCGACAGCAGGCGGATCTTTTCACGGTCGTCCACTTCCTGCGAAATATCGCGGATCAGCGCCATGTAGCCGATCTTGCCATCCACCGCGATGCGCGACAGCGACAGGCTGGCCCAGAAACTGGTGCCATCCAGCCGTTCCACCAGGACCTCGCGGCTGGTGCCAACGATCTTGTTGATGCCGGTTTCGCGGTTGTGGCGGATCAGGTCGTCATGCGTGGAACGGATGTTGCGCGGCACCAGCACGTTGACGTTACGCCCGATCACGTCCTGGCGCGCGCAGTGCCACAACCCTTCCGCCGCACGGTTGAAGAAGGTTATGGTGTTGTTTTCATCAATCAGGACAACACCAAGGATGGTCTGTTCCAGTGCAGGAAGGACGGTTACCTGCATGTCATCTATCATGTCGCGGGGCATCGGGCTGCTGGTCTCCTGCTGACTGGAAACGAACGGGGATGAAGCTGCAGTGTGGCGTCGGGCCGAAGCCGTCCGGGCCACTGCAATAAGCGACAGCCAGCATGATGTTTCATGCACATGCAGGGGTTAAGAAAAAGTATATGGAAGTATATATAAAATATTGTATTACACATTCATGTATTCACCCCTGAATGCCGCGCCGGTCACGGGCGCGCCGGGGGCGGTGGCGCGGCCTTACATAAAAGTGAGGTATGTAAAAGTAAGCTGTTGCGCCGTGCCCCATGGGGGTATGCTGCGTCGCCTTCCATCACGCGTCCCCGCCGGGGCCGTGCGGGTCGGCGCAACCCCGGCCGGCCAGGTGCAGCCCGCACCCGCCCCGGCCATGGCAGGAGCGGGCATGGTACTGACACGGACCTATCATGCGATGATGACAGCCACCGGGAAGCCGCATGCCGCCGCCCGGTTCCGGGCATGGGGGCGCGTGGCATGAAATGGGCCACCGACCATATCCAGCCCCATGGCTGGCTGCTGGCGTGTGACGCGCGGCTGGAACGCATCGTGCGCTGGTCCGCCAACGCGCCGCGCTGCCTTGGGCGCGACGGGCTGGCGGCGGGGCTGCTGCTGCGCGACGTGGTGGGGCGGCAGGCGACCCACAACATCCGCAACGCCCTTGCCACCCATGGGGAAGCCCACCGCCGGCCCGCCCTTGTCTTCGGGCAGGACGCGCGGGACGGCAGGCGCTATGACATCGCCATCCATACCGCCGGGCCGGACATCCTGCTGGAATGGGAACCCGCCGCCGACCCGGACGGGGACGGGGCGCACCTGTCGCTGCTGCGCACCATGATCGACCGGATCCGTGAAATCACGGATTTCGACCGCCTGTTCCGCACCGTCGTCCGGCTGTTCGCGGGCGTGCTGCATTTCGACCGCGTGATGCTCTACCGCTTTGCCGAAGACGGGTCGGGCGAGGTCGCGGCCGAATACCACGTCCCCAACCTGGAAAGCTTCCTGGGCCAGCATTTTCCCGCCAGCGACATCCCCGATCCCGCCCGCAGGCTGTACAGCACCAACCTGATCCGCGTGATCGGTGACGTGGGGGCGGTTCCCATCCCCCTCATCTCGCCCGCCGGCATGGCGCCGCCCGACCTGTCGCATGCCCACCTGCGCGCGGCCACCGCCAGCCACGCGGACTACCTGCGCACGATGGGGGTCGCGGGGTGCGTGTCCGTCTCGCTCATGGTTGACGGGCGGCTGTGGGGCATGATCGCGGGGCATCACTGCAGCCCGCACGTGATGAACATGAGCCAGCGGATCGTGGCGCGCATGTTTGGTGAATTCCTGTCGCTGCAGATCACCAACCTGCTGCGCACCAAGCGGCTGGCCATGACGCGGCAGACCCACACCCTGATCGAGACGCTGCTGAAGGGCGCGGCCCCGGTGGCGGACATGCCGTCCTACCTCATGGCGCACCTGACGGACCTGCTGTCCTTCGTGCAGTGCGACGGGGCGGCGCTGTGGGTGGGCGGGCAATGGACCCTGCATGGCGCGCATCCCCCGCCCGCAGCCATGGACAGGCTGCTGGGACTGGCCCGCCTGTGCGCGGGCACGCAGATCTGGCATACCACCTGCCTGTCGGCGCAGGTGCCCGACGCGGCGGCCTATGCCGCGCAGGCGGCAGGCGTGATGGTCGTGCCGATTTCCTCGCAGCCGGGCGACTACCTGCTGGTGTTCCGGCGCGAGGTGGTGCGTACCCTGAAATGGGGCGCCGACCCCACCGACCGCCCCAGCCAGCAGGCCGAGGACGGGTATTTCGGCCCCCGCACCAGCTTTGCCATCTGGACCCAGCAGGTCACGGGGGAATGCCTGCCGTGGTCGGGTGATGACATGGAGGCGGCGACCCTTGTCCGCTCCGCCCTGATCGAGGTGATGGGCGCGTACCACCAGCTGCAGCTGACTGAACGCGCCACCGCCGACCTGCGCCAGCGCATGCTGAACGAGGAACTGAACCACCGCGTGAAGAACATCCTGTCGGTGGTGCAGTCACTGGTCAGCCAGCCGCTGGAACCCGACGGTACGGTCGAAGGCCATGCCGAACGGCTGCGCGGGCGCATCCGCGCGCTGGCGCTGGCGCATGACCAGGCCGTGCGCAGCGAGGGCGGCGGCCTGCTGCGCGCGCTGCTGGACGCGGAACTTGCCACCTACCGCGAGCGTTGCTTCATCACATGCGACGGGCCACCCGTCTGGCTGACCGGCCGCGCGCTGTCGGTTCTGGCGCTGGTGGTGCATGAACTGGCCACCAACGCCGTCAAATATGGCGCGCTGGCCCATGCACATGGGCGGCTGGACATTTCGTGGTCGCATGACGCGGCGGCGGATGAATGGCGCATTGCATGGCGCGAAAGCGGGGGGCCGGGCATCGCGCCGCCCGTGCGCCGGGGGTTCGGTTCCGTCCTGATCGAACGCGGCTTCCCGCATGAACTGGGGGGCCGCGCGCACATCAACTACCGCCCCGGCGGGCTGGAGGTGGTCATGGACCTGCCCGCCCGCCACGTGAACCCCGCCCCGCCACCTGTGGCGCAGGATGTGACGGCCGCCGCATCCCCCACGCCGGGAAAGGAGAAGAAAGTGACCGACGCCGATATCCTGCTGGTCGAGGACCAGTTCCTGATTGCGATGGAAGCCGAATGGGCGATCGAGGAAAGCAATCTGGGGCAGGTCCGCACCGTGGCGTCGGTATATGAGGCGCTGACCGCCATCCGCACCCGCGTGCCGGATGTCGCGATACTGGATGTCAACCTTGGCGATGAAAACTCGATCGAGGTCGCGCACATGCTGCGCGCGCGTGGCGTGCCGTTCATTTTCGCCACCGGCTATGCCGACCGCACCATGATCCCCCCCGACCTGCGGGATGTCCCGGTGGAGCGCAAGCCGTATTCCGCCACGGCCCTGGCCGAACGCATCCGCCAGCTTGTTTCGTGATCACGCCCCCCGCGCCAAGGAGCCGCCAGATGTCCCGTATTCCCGCAGCCTTCATGGGCGGCGCCGCCCTTGTCGCGGCCCTGGTGGTCCCGGCCGCCGCCGCGCTGGCCGCCCCGCGCACGGACCTGTTGCAGGTGCCGCCGGGGTTCCATGTCAGCGTCGTGTCCGACCACGTGCCCAGCGCGCGTGAAATGGTCCGTGGCGCGCGGGGCACCATATTCGTCGGCAGCATGGCGGCGGGGAATGTCTATGCCCTGAGCGGGGTGGATGGCGGCGGGACGGTGCGGGTGCAGACCATCGCCCACGGGCTGGACCTGCCGGTGGGCGTGGCCTACCACGATGGCGACCTGTATGTGTCCGACATGCGGCGCATTGTCGTGCTGCGTGATATCGAGGACCACCTGGATGACCCGCCAAAGCCGGAGGTCGTGGCCGACAACCTGCCCTACCGCCCCGGCGACCATTCATGGAAGTTCATTGCCTTCGGGCCGGACAACCGCCTGTATGTCCCCATTGGCGCACCGTGCAACATATGTGACGTGGGGCACGAATTCGGGCGCATCATTTCCATGAACGCCAGTGGCGCGGACCGCCGTGACGTGGCGTATGGCATCCGCAACTCGGTCGGCTTCACGTGGCAGCCGGGTACGGGGGTCATGTGGTTTACCGATAACGGGCGCGACAACATGGGCGATGACGTGCCGTCCGATGAACTGAACCGGGTGGACGTGCCGGGGCAGTCCTTCGGCTACCCCTACTGCCATCAGGGCAACGTGCCCGACCCGCAGTTCGGCAGCCAGCATCCGTGCAGCGAATTCACCCCGCCCGCCCTGCTGCTGGGCGCCCATGTCGCGGCCCTGGGCCTGCGGTTTTATGAAGGCATGGAATTTCCCGCCGCCTACCACGGCAGCCTGATGATTGCCGAACACGGGTCATGGAACCGCAGCCAGCTATCGGGATACCAGGTGGTCAGCGTCAGCTTTGACGCGGAAAACCACCCCCAGCCCCCCACCGTGCTGGTCAGCGGCTTCCGGCAGGGGCAGCGGGCATGGGGCCGTCCGGCCGATGTCCTGCCCCTGCCCGATGGCAGCATGCTGATCAGCGATGACATGTCGGGCGCCATCTACCGCCTGACCTATGGGGAAGCCGCCCCCGCGCACTGACCGTAACGGGGCGCGCCCCCCGTTTTTCCTTAACTGTTACGGAGGCCCCCGCCATGTTCCCGCGCGCCGCCGCATTTTCCGCAACCCTTGTCATCCTGCTGGGCCTTGCGCCCGCCATGGCCGCCGTGCCGCCGGCATCGCCCCATCCCGCCGTGCTGCCAGACACCACGCAGCCCGCCCCGCCACAGCGGTCGTACCGGCATTTATGGACCGATGACAAGGGCGTCAGCCACATCACCACCTGCCCGCTGCATGATTTTTTCCTGAAAAGCATGTCCCCGCCGGCAGGCCCGCAATGGCAGGACCCGATGGCGCCGCAGGTCGCGACCGTTATGGTAACGGTGCAGCCCGCGCACTGGGATGGCACATGGCACCCCGACCCAAAGCCCCAGTGGATCGTGCCGTTGCAGGGCCGGTGGTATGTCCGGGCCATGGACGGCACGCGGGTGGAGATGGGGCCGGGTGACATCCTGTTTGGCGAGGACCAGGGCGTGCGCCCCATGGAAAACGGCCCGTACCGGGGCAAAAAGGGGCATGACGCGGGCAATGTCGGCAACGGGCCGGTGACGCTGATGGTCATTCAGTCCGCCAATGAACCGATCATCAACCAGCCCTGCCGGTATCACTGAACGGCCTGAAAAAAATGGCAGAAGTTTTTGGTGAAGCTGTTTTCAAAAAGCTTCGGGAGACGCCGCCCCGCTTTATCCACAGATTCCGGGGATAGGGAGAAAGATAACCCTGTGGAAAAAATCGGGAGATCCGTATTCCTCCTGTATTTTCAACATGTTTCCCCATGGTCGTGGAGTTTGCCCGCACACCTGCCCCTTTCACCGCCCGCACGTACTGCAGGGGTGATTTTTGGGCTGTGCAGGCGGGTGCTTTACGGAAATAATAATTCGTTTTCGTAATATGGGGATCCTGTTGCAGCATGGATGAATTCGTTATCCGCGGTCATGTCGTCAATCCGGTCGCCATCGACCGGGCCACCATGACGGACAGCGTGGTGCATGTAGGCGCGGATGGCAGGATCGTAGCCCGGCATGACGCCGGCACCCCCATGGCGGCCCGGGTACTGGACCACGCCGCCCGCCATGGCATGGCCGTGCATGCGCTTTCGCCCGCGCAACTGCTCATGCCGGGATTTGCCGACCTGCATGTCCACGCCCCGCAATGGCCACAGATGGGCCGGGCGCTGGACCTGCCGTTGCGGGAATGGCTGGAACAGCGGACCTTCCCGCTGGAAGCCCGTTTTGCCGATCCCGCCTTTGCCGCCCCGGTCTATGATGAAATGGTCCGCACTCTGCTGGCCAACGGCACCACTACTGCCGTGTTTTTTGCCACCATTCATGAAGAAAGCAGCCTGCTGCTGGCGCGCACCTGCCTGCGCCACGGCCTGCGCGCCCATGTCGGGCTGGTGGCGATGGATGACCCGGAGCTGTGTCCCCCCGCCTATCGCAATGCCAGCGTGGAACAGGCGCTGGCCGCCACCCGCCGCTTCATCCATGCCGTGCGTGCCCTGCCGGGTAACGAAGGGGGCCTTGTGCGCCCCATGGTCACGCCACGCTTCATCCCGGCCTGCACGGACGGCCTGCTGCGGGGACTGGGCGCACTTGCAGCGGCGGAGGACTGCCTGATCCAGACCCACTGTTCCGAAAGTGACTGGGAACATGATTATGTCCACCAGCGGACCGGCGTGAACGATACCGTGGCGCTGGACCGTTTCGGCCTGCTGCGACGCGGCACGGTGCTGGCCCATTCATGCTTCATGACAGCCGATGACATGGCGCTGGTCCACGCACGCGGCGCGGCCATTGCGCACTGCCCCATTTCCAACGCCTATTTCGCCGGTGCGGTGCTGCCGTTGCGCAGGGCGTGGCAGGCAGGCGTGCATGTGGGGCTGGGCACGGATATTTCGGGCGGGTATTCCCCTTCCGTCGCGGTCAATGCCGCCATGGCGGTGACGGCCGCCCGCATGCTGGACAGCGGCACCGATCCCGACCGGCCCGCAGCAACGCGTGGCGCGGCCGGTTCACGCCTGACCTTTACCAATGCCCTGTGGCTGGCCACCCGTGGCGGGACTGCGGCACTGGGCATTGACGCCGGTCAGTTCGCGGCCGGTCAGGCATTTGACGCCATCCTGATCGACCGCGCCGCCCGCGGCAGCAACATCCTGCCCCCCACCCATGGCGAACCGGACAACGTGGCGGAGGACGTGGTGCAGCAGATCCTGTGCAACATCGGCAGGCCCAACATCCACACCGTGTGGGTGGCCGGGCGGAAGGTGCATGGGTCATGAAAGCGTAAAATCGGCCATATGCCGACAGGGTGACACAATGACACGGCGACACGGTAACAGGGGCACGCTGCCTGTCGGCATATGGTTTTCCAGCCGGCCTGGATGGCCCGGAACGCCTGACCGGCACGGGGGAGATCAGGGCAGGCCGCTTACCCCGTCCACCGCCCAGTTCCAGTCATACAGTTCAAGGTCGTTCATCGTCGCCCCCGCGGCCACGCGCAACTGGCCATGCTGGTCATGGATGGGACCGTTGAACGGCGACCAGCCCCCCATGATCCGCGCGCGCACGGCGTCGGCCTGGTCGCGTACCGCCTGTGGCACGCGCTGGCCCCATGGGTCGCGGTCCACGCCCTGCCCCATCATCAGCAGTTGCGGGATCGGCCGCCACGTACCCGCCAGACGCGCGCGCACCTGCGCAATGTAGAACTGCGTGAAATCCAGCACGACCGACGCCACGTACGCATCCGGCCCGAACCGGCGTATGTCCTTGTTCCACATCGCCGCCCACAATCCGCGTTCCTGCGCCACGTGCAGGTAGCCCGCTTCATCCATGATGCCGAACAGGAAGTCACATCCCTTGTCCGCAAGCGCGTTGGCGGCCTGAATGGCAGCCTGCGGGTCGAACCATGCATTGATGCTGATGACCTGCATGGTGGCGTCGGGGTTGACGCTGCGCGCGCCCATCAGCGTTGCATTGGCCCCGGCATAGGCCGAAGGCAGCGGAAAGGACGCGATGAAGCCCAGCTTTCCATCCCGGCTCAGCAGGCCCGCCGCCACCCCGATCACGTAGCTGACATACCAGTGCGCGATGTAATACCAGCTGACATTGCCCCGCAGGGGGCGTCCGTCACACTGCATGAAGGCGGTTTCGGGCGCACGCGCGGCCACATCGGTCAGGAAGTCCCCGTAATCCGCGCCGGTCATGACCAGTTGCGCGCCCTCGGCCACGAATTCACGCAGCAGGCGCGTGGCGTCGGCTGAATACGGCACGCTCTCCACATAGACCGTGCGCAGCTTCGGAAAGGTCCGGCGCACGGCCTGCAATGCCACATGGTGCATTTCGGTCCAGCCGCCATCGCTGGTGGGGCCGACATAGCCCAGCGCCAGCAGGGCGTCCTGCTCCGCCACGGGGGGCATGGGCGGCACGTTGGCATAGGGCGCGGCAAGACCCGCCAGAAGCCGTTCGGTGGCCGTGGGGGCAGCCGCCCACCCGCTGCGGGGCAGGAACCCGGTGGAAAACGCGGCCCCCGCAGTGGCCAGAAGCTGCCGGCGCGGCAGGGTCATGCATGTTGTCCTATGGCAATGGGCGGACGATGCGCGACCGTCCCGTCCGGGGCATCCGGCTGACCGCATGCCCGGGATGCATGGTAACCATGCGTGCGCCAGGCACAAGGGGGGACTGCGCGGACGACCGCCACCATGCGAAAGAAAACGACCGCGCCCGCCCTGCCCCCGTCGCGTCAGCCAGCCATCGGGTGATCTAGTCCAGTCGCTGTATCCGCCGTGCCTGGCGCGCATGTTCACGCAGGATATCGCCCAGGGCCGCCATGGTGGGTTCGCAGTTTTCCACCAGCACCTTCCCCGCCACGATGGTGGTTCCCGCCACGGTGGGGCCGCAGCGCAGCCATGCCTCCAGCGGGTCGGTCAGGGCGCCCGCCAGCGACACGTCGCTGGCATGCCAGATCACAAGATCGGCGCACGCGCCGGGGCGCAGGTGCCCGATCTCGTCTTCCCAGCCCAGGCAGGCAGCCCCGCCACGGGTTGCCATGTCCAGTGCCTCACGCGCGCCCATGGCCCGCGGGCCGTGGCTTATGCGGCCCAGCAGCATGGCGTTGCGCGTTTCCATCCACATGGAGGCATGGTCCGTTGTGGCCGAGCCGTTGCAGCCCAGGCCCACGCGGATGCCCCGTTCGCGCATGTCCAGCGCATCGGCGCTGCCACCGCCGATCATCATGTTGGAACTGGGGCACTGCACCACGCTGACCCCGGCGCCTGCGATGCGGTCGATTTCCGATGATGAGGGGTAGATGTAATGCGCGATCCACGTGCGCGGACACGACCAGCCCATGCGCTCGAACTGTTCGGTGGGGGTGCAGCCGTACAGGCTCAGGCAGTAATCGTCCTCCTCCATGTCTTCGGCCAGATGGGTATGCAGGCGCAGGTCGAGGCGTTCGGCCATGGCGAGGGATTTACGCATGATCCCTTCGGACGCAGAAAACAGCGAAACCGGACCCAGCGCCACCCGCCCCATGGCGCCCGGGCCGGGGTCATGGTACGCGCTGGCCAGCCGTTCGCAGTCGGCCATGATCGTGTCCTCGTCCTGCACCACGGCGGCGGGGGGCAGGCCGCCATCTTCCTGCGCGCGCGTCATGCTGCCACGGGTTGCATAGAAGCGGAAACCGATTTCGCGCGCCGCACGGAACTGTTCATCGATCAGCCGGGGCCGGGGGTGGACGTACATATGGTCCATGGAGGTGGTGCACCCCCCCAGCAGCAGTTCCACCATGGCGACATAGCTTGAGGTGAATACGCTATCCGCGTCCAGCCCGGTCCATAGCGGGTACAGGGTCTGCAGCCACGGGAACAGGCGCATCCGCGTGGCGGGGGCGTAGGAACGCGTCAGGTTCTGGTACATATGGTGGTGCGCATTGACCAGTCCGGGCGTGACCAGCCGGCCATGCGCGCTTATGACGCGCGCGGCCGGCGGGGGGGGCTGTCCGGGGCCACCGACGGAATGGACGCGATCTTTTTCAATGGCGATCCAGCCGCCGGGAATTTCCCATTCGCGGTCAATATACAGGTGGGCATCACAAATCAGAATATCGATCATTACTTAACCATACTGTTCCAGCCCCGATGCATGCGGGATGGGGGAAATCCGACATGCCGGGAAGCTGGACACGTAAATACTGAACCAATCACTATTTAATTAAGTTGTTTAACTGTTTTTCGGGAACATGCCACCATCACGCGCGGCTGTCCATATGTATAGATACGGGTATGCGGGGAAATATCAGCAGAAACAACCTCGGATTGTGAAAAAACAATGCATCCGGATGCGGTGGAGTTGCCGTGGCGGCTGTATTGATTACAAACAATTAACTAAAAGTATCATTTATGTACACCAAAAGGAGTAAGGACTTTCCCTCCGCCGGGTGACAAGTGGTCGGAAACGTAGATTTATCCTGATAGGTTGATAAACTTAACTTCCGGTTAAAACATGATTACATCACAAGAATACCCGCAGTTATCACGCCGTTTGTAGGTATTATTTCCTAATCCCGTAGGTAAGAATGCCCGCGGGAGCGAATACTGGAACGCATCCTGTCAGGTCAAACCGGTATGGGGTATTGGTCATTTGTGATTTTCTGTAATCATTATATTAAAAAATGTAAATCGCGCCGTCATCGGGTACTTAATGTTTCATAGTGTTGCGAAGTTGCGCAATGCCTTGATCCTGACACATTCCTGATCGCCGGAAACAGGATTGTCCCGCAGGCGGCCCCTTTCCGCCGGATGGCCGGGGACGGGGCGCCATGCTTCAAGAAATCTATAATAAATATCTATGAGATATGTCAGGCGCGTAACCACAGGTTGTAATTTCTCATGCATCCGCCCTGCCCTCCCCATTATGTGATCGGGGGAGGCATTGTGTCGTGTGCATGGGTTGCATTCCCCCTGCCCCGTGGCGGATACCATCATGCAGGGCGGGAACCCTCCCGCCATCAATGGAAACAAGGGGCATGCTGGTTCACGAAGGGGCAACGCGCAGTATCGGCACCGACCTGCGCCTGGGCTGCACGCTGGCGGCGGTGGCGGGCGCGGTCAACGTGGCGGGGTTTCTGGCCGTCGGGTATTACACCGCCAACATGACCGGCAACCTGTCGGCGCTGGCCGTGGGCGTGGGCGACGGGGGCATGGTGTCCGTGCTGTCATGCGCGGGCGTGCTGGCGGCGTTCGTCACGGGCGGGTGTATTGCGGCCGTGCTGGTGGGCATGGGCCGCAGGCACGACCTGCCCGCGGTCCATGCCGCGAGCATCGCGCTGGAGGGTGCGCTGCTGATCGCCCTTGGCATCCTGTCGCGGGTGCTGCCCGCATGGATGGAGGCAGGCGGCCTGGGCTATGGGCTGGGTTTCCTGATGGGGTTGCAGAACGCCACCGTCACCCATATTTCCGGCGCGCGCGTACGCACCACCCACATGACCGGCATGCTGACCGACCTTGGCATGGAACTGGGGCAATGGCTGCTCGACCCCGGCGCGGCGCGGGTGCGCGAACGGCTGCGGCTGCATGGGGCGATCATCGCCTGTTTCGTGCTGGGCGGGATCATGGGGGCGGCGGGATACCGTGGCTGCGGCGTACGGGTGCTGGTGTTCATGGGGTTGGGGCTGGTGGCCCTTGCGCTGCCGGGGCTGTGGCGGGCGATGCGGCGCTGACCCGCCGGCGCGGGTGCTTGCAATGGCACCCGGTGCTATTTTATCCTTGGCGCGGGAAATGCGGGCAGGCCCGCGACAAGCCGGGAGCATCACGTGACAAAACAGACAAAGGCCACCGAATTCCTGACCGCCAGCGGCGTGCCCTTTTCGGTGCATGATTATGAATACGCGCCCGGCGGCGGGCTGATCGGGATGCAGGCGGCGCAGTCCATCGGGGCGGACCCGGGCTGCGTGCTCAAGACGCTGGTGGTGGAAGTGGACCGCAAGACGCCGGCGTGCCTGGTGGTGCCTGCCGATCACAAGGTGAATTTCAAGAAGGTCGCGGCCCTGTTCGGCGGCCGCAACGCACGGATGATGAGCCCGGAAAAATCGGCGGAACTGACCGGGTTCCGCTCCGGCGGGACCAGCCCGTTCGGTCAGGAACACCAGTTGCCCGTCATCCTGTCGGCGGATGCCATGGCGTGCCCGCATGTCTATGTCAACGCGGGCGACCGGGGGCTGGTGGTACGCATTGCCCCCGCTGATGCGCAGAAGGTGGTGGCGGCACGGGTGGCCGATATTTCAGCAGCCCCCGCCCCGGCGGAACCAATCAAAAATTAACCTTTGGCGTCCATAACCCGTCCCTGAACAGAACAGGGACAGGATGCACGATGGCTGTTTCCTCAAACAATGCGGAAATGGCTGATGACTGGGCCACGTTCGATCCCGCATGGTACCGCGCCCGTTACGCGGCGATGCTGGACCTCATGGACATTCCCGTGGAACAGACGCGGGAATTCCATGACACGCATGGCGCGGCGCTGGGGCATGCGCCCAATCCCTTTTTTGATGAGGAATGGTACCGCGCCACCTATCCCGACGTGGCGGCACAGATCACGGCGGGGACATGGCGCAGCGGGTTCGACCACTACCTGAACGCGGGCGCGCGCACCCATAACCCGCACTGGCTGTTTGATGAACGCGCCTATCTGGCGGCCTGTCCCGACATAACGCCCGCGACGCTGGATGCGGGCGGTTACCGCAACGCCTATGACCATTACCTGCGGGTGGGTGATGGGGAAATGCGCGGCGGGTCATGCTTTTTCGACCCCGAAACCTGCATTGCCCTGCTGGCGGAATGCGACCAGGACGGCACGCGTCGACCCTTTGCCGCCTATCTGCGTCGCGGCATGGACGCCCTGCCGTGCCGCAGCGTGTCGCTGTATTTCGATGCGGAATGGTATGTGCAGGCCTATCCCGAAGCCCATGCCGAAATCACGCAGGGCCTGTGGCGCAGCGCCCTACACCATTACCTGTGCAATCCCACGCCGCAGGCGTTCGACCCGGGACCGTTCTTTTCCGAATCCTTCTACGCCATGGTCAACCCCGACGTGCAGGCCGCGATCGAGGCCGGGGCGCTGCGCAACGGCTATGCCCACTTCCTCAGCGACGGGGTGCATGAACAGCGCAAGCCGTGTTCCACGCTGGACCTTGCGCACTACATGCGCGACCCCGGCGTGCAGGCCGATATCGCCGGACGCCGCGCGCGTGACGGGCTGGGCCATTACCTGGCGGCCCGCCCCGACCTGAAACCGCCACCCCCGCCACAGGTCACGGAAGATCAGGCCCGCGCCCTGTTCCGCCACATGTGCGCCGCCCGCCTGCCGCTGCTGCTGGATGGGCGGATTGATTTCACCACCGACGCCCCCCCTGCCCTGAGTGTCATCATCGTGGCGCATGACCAGTTTGAACTGACCATGTCCACGCTCGCCTCGCTGCGGGCGAATTACCATGGGCCGATGCAGGTGGTGGTGGTGGATTCCGGGTCGCGTGACGGTGTTGCCGGTATCGAGGACCATGTGCGCGGGATCGAGGTGCTGCGCTTCGCGGGCAATATCGGCTTCGTGCGCGGGTGCAACGCCGCCCTGCGCCGGGTGCGGGCGCCGGCAACGCTGTACCTCAACAACGACGTGGACCTGCAGTACGGCGCGATTGCAAACGCCCTGTCGCGGCTTATGGCGGACGAGACGACGGGCGCGGTTGGCGGCCGCATCATCCGCACGCATGGCATGCTGCAGGAAGCGGGCAGCATGATCTGGCGCGACGGGTCGGTGCAGGGCTACATGCGCGACGCCCACCCCTGCGTGCCGGAAGCGGGCTTCGTGCGCGCGGTGGATTTCTGTTCGGGCGTGTTCCTGATGGTCCGGACCGAGGTGGCGCAGGTGCTGGACGGTTTTGATGAAAGCTACGCCCCCGCCTATTTCGAGGAAACCGACCTGTGCGTGCGCATCCGCGCGCTGGGGTACCGGATCCTGTATGACCCGGCCGTCTGCCTGGTCCATTACGAATGCGGCACGTCGGACGGGACCAGCGCGTCGCGCCTGATCGCGCGCAACAGCGACCTGTTCATCCGCCGCCACGCATCCGGCCTACGGCGCAGGCTGCTGCGGCATGCCCCGAACGAGGCCCGCGCACGCCATGCGGATGACGGACGGCATATCCTGTTCATCGAGGACAGGCTGCCGCTGCGTCACCTGGGTTCGGGCTTCACCCGGTCGCATGACATCGTGACCACGCTGGCCGGCCTCGGCTACCACGTCACGATCTATCCCATATTCCGCCCGATCGAGGACGCCGCGACGCGGGCCGCCGCCTTCCCCGAGAATGTGGAAGTCATTCACGACCGTGAACTGCCCGACCTGCCCGCCTTCCTGCGCGCGCGCAGCGGGTGTTTCGATGCGATATGGATCGCCCGCACCCACAACGCCGCCCGCGTGGCCAGTATCCTGAACGACGCGGCGTCATACATTCCGGCCGGGCGCATCGTGGTCGATACCGAGGCACTGGCCGCCTGCCGGGACATGGAATACGACCGCCTGCACGCGATCACGCCCTCGCGCCCGCTGGACGCGCGACTGGCGGATGAACTGCGTCCGCTGTTCGTGGCGCAGCGCGTGGTGGCGGTCAACACGGCGGAGGCCGACCTGCTGCGCGGCGCCGGATTTGATAACGTGTCGGTGCTGGGCCATGTGCAGGCGCCGCGTGCCACCGGGCCGGGATGGGCGGCGCGGCGGGATATCCTGTTCCTTGGCGCGGTGCATGACATGGCCTCCCCCAACCTTGATTCACTGGCATGGTTCAGCGGGCAGGTCCTGCCGCTGCTGGTGGCGCAATTGGGGCCTGACATCCGTTTCAGCGTGTGTGGCCATGCCAGCCCGCGCGTGGATCTTGGCCCGCTGCGCCACCATCCCAACGTGCGCATGCTGGGCCGCGTGGCCGATACCGCCCCGGTTTACGACCACCACCGCGTATTCGTGGCCCCCACGCGTTACGGCGCGGGCATTGCCTACAAGCTGCATGAAGCCGCCGCCAATGGCCTGCCGGTCGTGGGGTCGCACCTGTTATGCCGGCAGGCAGGGTGGCGCGACGGGCAGGACATGCTGTGCGCCAGCATCACCGATCCCGCGGATTTTGCGCGCCAGGTCGTGCGCCTCTATCATGACCAGGTATTATGGGACACGGTGCGCGACAATGCGCTGACACGCATCACGACCGAACACGCCCCGCAGGATTACCGCAACGCGGTAGCCACCATCATGGACGCCGTATTCACGCGAGGCTAGTGGCCGGGCCTGTTTCCGGCGCCCAACCGACAGGAACCGGAAACCATGGACCAGACGGACAATATATCCTTCGCCCCCGGCATTGACGCGGCCCTGCAGGCGCGCGTGCTGGCCGCGCCGCATTTCCGGCGGTGGCATGACGGAATGCGCACGCGCTTTACCCTGCGCCATGTGCTGGTGCGCGACGCCATTGCCTTTGACGCACGGCGCATGGGGTTCATACTGGTCGAGGCCGACGCCCTGCATGAAGGCAACCGCGTGCCCGGCCTGGCCCTGCTGCGCGGGGATTCCGTATCGGTGCTGCTGGTGCTGAAATGCCCTGGCTATCCCGACCGCACCGTGCTGACGTGCGAGGCACGGGTACCCGTGGCGCGCCCCGACCTGCTGGCGCTGCCCGCCGGCATGCTGGATGGTGGCGCGTTTGTCAGCACCGCCGTGCGTGAACTGTCGGAGGAAGTGGGCGCCGACCTGCAGGTGCGCGCGCAGGATCTGGTGAAGCTGACCGATGTCTGGCTGTCCCCCGGCGGCTGTGACGAGGCGATTGGCCTGTATTACGCCGAACTGAACATAAATGAGACACTGGCCCAGGCCCTGTGCGATCGCCAGACCGGCGTTGCGCGGGAACATGAATATATCCACCTGCGGGTCATCGACCTGTCGGCGGTGCCGCATATCGGCATGACGGACGCGAAAACGTTGCTTTCATGGCACATGTACCAGGCCCGTCGGTAAGCGCCGCTTTTTTTGTTGACACAACCCCGTGAGGGCAATCATAAGGGTCGGAAGCAGACTGCCTTGTGCAACTGCTTCTTGGACGTTTCCTCCCTAAACTCAGCGGTGCATATGCACCGCTTTTTTTTGGCCTGTGTTTATATAAATTTCCTATAACTGTATGTCGTGTAGTATAGTCGGGATCCCACATATACGAGAGACGGGAAAGAAAGCAGAATGAGCGGTATCTTCAATGACGTCATGGGCAAGCTGAGCGACCTGGCGGGCGCGTCGGGCCTGTCGCAGCAGGTGCATTCCTACCTGTCGCAACTGTTGACACCCGCAACCATCGGTTCACTGGTGACGCAGGCGGAACAGGCCGGACTGGGGGACAAGGTGCGTTCGTGGATCGGTGATGGCCACAACCTGCCCATTTCCACCGATGAACTGCGCAGCCTGCTCAGCAGCCAGCAGGTGCAGGCCATGGTGGACAAGACCGGTCTGCCAGCCGCCACCATCCTGCCGGTTCTGGCCCACCTGCTGCCCGAAGCCGTCAATACCCAGACGCCGCAGGGCGCGGTGCCCACCAAGACCGCCTGACGTGCGACAGGAGGGCCGGGTATCATGCCCGGCCTTTTTCATTCCGCCGCCTGCTGCCCCGGCATGCCGCCATACTGCACCAGGCGGGCCACCAGATCCCCCAGCACGGCCTGCAATGCCGTAAAGCCCGCATGCGGTAACAGCGTATCCTGATCCATGTACAGCGCCCGGCTGATTTCCAGCTGCAGCGCCTGCACGCCCCGGCGCGGCCGGCCATAATGGCGGGNNNNCGTAACCGCCGGCAAACGGGACGTTGCGCGCGACACTATACCCATGCGCCAGCAACGTGCGTTCCACCAGCGCCGTCAGTTGCGGCGAACACGCCGTGCCCCACGCATTCCCCAGAACAAAATCCGGCTGCGCGCCCCGCCCCTTCAGCACGGGCATGGAATGGGCATCCAGCAGGATGCAGCAGCCATGCCGCGCCACGCTATCGGCCACAAGGGTGGCCAGCGCGTCATGATAGGGCTGCCAGCAGGTGCGGATGCGTGCCTCGGCCTCGCTGAAGGGCAGCGGGCGGGGATAGATCGGCCCATCATGGGAGACAAGGCGCGCGATCGTGCCAAAGCCCGCCCTTACCTTGCGGCTGGTGGTATTGCACCAGTCCGGCAGCTTTTCACGGAACATGGTGGGATCGAGTTCCCATGCCTCGCGGTTGGCATCGCAATAGGCACGGGGAAAGGTCGCATGCAGCAGCGTCGCCCCCTGCCCCGGCGCGGATGCGAACAACTGGTCCACGTAGCAGTCCTCGCTACGCCGCAGGGCACGCGCATCCAGCCGCGACATGCGCAGGAATTCCGGCGGATAGTTCCGGCCCGAATGCGGTGACGCCACGATGACGGATGTCCCCACCCCGTCGGGGCAATGGATATGAAACGGCGGCGGAGCTGGTTCCGTCACGGCGTTTTTTCCGCAGGTAACGGCCACGGACAGCCCCGGATGGCTACGGGCGGGAAGGCAGTACAGCACATGCCTGCCATAGGGACAGGAGGCCGCTTTGCGGTCAATGCGATTTTTTTTAAAACAGGGGTTGCATCCCCCTGAAAGGGCAAGTAAAAGCCACCTCACCGGAGCGGTTAGGGCGCATAGCTCAGCGGTAGAGCACTACCTTGACATGGTAGGGGTCACAGGTTCAATCCCTGTTGCGCCCACCACCGCTCCGGTCAGAAACTCCATAAAAATCAGTGACTTCGCCAGAACGATTTCAATCCAGACGGATCGGATCGGTTCATGTCGTGCCCCACCGGCACGGATCAGTCCGCGCCACTTTTCCATAATCGCCATATGGCGATTATCGTTGTGCCATTCCGTATACTGCACCCGCACCCATTCGGTTGGTACAGGTCACAATGCCGCAACACCGAATTTCCAGATGCCCCCGGGTCGCAGCAGATGGAAGCCCGTGCCGGTTTCCGGCACGCCGGAAAGAGCCAGTAGATAGGACAACACGATCAGCGCGGCCGTCCAGGCGCGCGTAACCGGGACCATGCGATTTAACGCGGCGGTGTTCTGGTTGACCCGGACCGTCGTAGCATCCGGGTGATGACGCGTGCCCCCGTGCGGAACGGGCCGCAATCATGATTGATGTTGACCGTAAGGTCTCATTATACAAGATAAAATCTGAAAACTGATAAAGATTGCCTGTCATGAAAATTATACTGAACAAAAAGCTGATAAATGCATTGAAGGAAAGACATATAAAAGTAGATGGCGCTAAATTATATATACGGTGCCTGAATGAAGATGCCGAGATAGAAGGATATGCCGGGTTCAAGCACAACACACTGTTCCAGTGTGGCGCGTTTTCATATTCATTTTCCAAAATTTACGCGAATGTCTCGGTTGGAAGATATTCATCCATTGCAAATAATTTTTCAGATTTCAGCAGGGGACATCCGCTAGACTTTGTCACGTCAAGTCCCGTAATCACTGACGGTTTTTATCGTGACCTTGCGAAAGAGCAGGATAAAGACTGGAATACAGTGCCGTTTTCACCTGAATATGGAAAGATAGTCATAGGAAATGACTGCTGGATAGGCGCCAGGGTCCTGGTAAAAGGCGGCGTAACCATCCATGACGGCGCGGTTGTCGCCGCAGGGTCTGTCGTGACAAAGGACGTGCCCCCCTATGCAATCGTCGGGGGCAATCCTGCCCGGATCATAAAGATGCGATTTGATGAAAAAATCATCGAGAAAATGCTTCAGATCAAATGGTGGGATTACGCTTACTGGGACCTGAACATGCTGAACTGGCAGGACCCGGTGGAATTTACACAGATGTTTGAAAGCCAGGTGGAGGGAATAGAAAAATTTCATCCCCCTAAAATAAGATTTTCCGACCTGAAGTCTGTTTCGGACACGACCCCAAGGAAATTACTTGAAAAAGTGCTTGGACCAGCCCTGAGGAAATTGGCGTAGGCAAGCCCTTGGCCGCTTGATATGGCATATGAAAGCACATGACCGGATGCCGCAGCCAGGACGGGCGTCGTGAGGCTGACCGTCACAGGCCACGATGCGTCATGCTGTTCCCGCCCCCGGTTTGCATGCGGCGGCGGGTTTTCACACCCGCGCCAGGCGGGGTCAGGCGGGCACAGGTTCCGCCGCGACAGGATGCATGACAGGCGGCGCGTGCCAGCGGCCCTGGTCCACGTCCGCAATCTCGCCGTCGATCTCGGCAATGACCTGCCGCGAAAACGGGCCGAGATGCAGGTATAGCGCGCTGGTCATCACCACATAGGGCAGCGCCCTGGGGTTATGCAGGGCGCAGTCCAGCATCATGCGCCAGAACTGTCCGGCCGTGCCCGGTCCCGCGCGGTGGATACGGAACATAAGCCGGAAAAAGCTGCGCAGGTCGCCCTTTATCATCCGGTGCGCGCGCTTGCGCCCAAGCATCCGGCCAAGCCTGCGAACACGGCCGAAATAGGCAACCGGCTCATAGATGGCCGCAAGCACCGTCCTGTAATCGTTCAGCACGTCGCGACGCGGGCGCTTTGTCTCGAAATTCAGCCCTGCCGTGCACTGGTCGCCCGACTGCGTCTGTTCGCTGCCGGAAAAAAGACGCCCTTCCGCCAGCAGGCGGCGCGTCAACTGCGTCGTGGGCAGGGCATAAAGCAGGCCGACCATGCAGACCGGGATCGACGTATCCTCGATACACTCGATCATGCCTCCGGCGACGCTGCCCTTTTCACTGTCGAAGCCCACGATGAAGCCCGCATTGACGAAAATCCCGGCCTTATGGATCGTCTCGATGCTCTGCTGCAGGCTGCGCCGCGTGTTCTGCTTTTTCTGCATCAGCACGAGGGAGTCCGTATCCGGGCTTTCGATGCCGACGAATATGGCAAAGAAATTGGTATCGGACAGGCTGCGCAGCAGGTCGGGGTCATCCGCGAGGTTGATGGACGCCTCGGTCGAAAATTCGAAGGGAAAGTTCTTCTCATCCTGCCAGCGTTTCAGGTCGGGCAGGAATTTCTTCAGCGCCTTCTTGTTGCCGATCAGGTTGTCATCAACAAAATCCACATGCCCCCGATACCCCAGCGCGTACAGGGCATCGAGCTCGGCCATGACCTGTGCATTGGTCTTGGTGCGCGGCACCCGGCCATACAGTTCGATAATGTCACAGAATTCACAACTGAACGGGCACCCGCGCGAAAACTGGACGCCGACATGCAGGTACTGGTCCAGCTTCAGCAGGTCGAAGCGGGGCAGCGGGCTTTTCGTGACATCCGTCTTGCCCATCGGCGCTTCGAACACGCCCTGCCGGTCACCCTTGCGCCAGGCTGCGATGAAATCGACCATGATTTCCTCGGCTTCGCCCAGGACCTGAAAATTCGCGGCGTCGTACAGCGCCGGGCTGGATGTGACATCGGGGCCGCCAACCACCACCGGCTTGTCATGGGCATGGCACATTTCGATAATGTGCAGGGCATCGTTACGCTGCGGCAGCATGCCGCCGGTCATCACGATGTCGGCCCATGCGAAATCCGCGTCATCCAGATGCTCGGTATTGCGGTTGACCAGCCGGACTTCCCAGTTTTCGGGCAGCAGGGCCGCAACGGTAATCAGGCCGAGCGGTGCGGCCGGATAGCGCGCGCCGGCCAGGTCACAGGCTTCCTGGTAGTTCCAGAATGAATTGGCGTTGAAGAGTGGGAAGATCATCAGGACCTTGCAGGTATCGGTCATTATGATGAAATCCCTTGGTCTGCCTCCCCTTCCTGATTGAAACGGCCTCCCTGGCTGGTGGCAGGGCGAATGCTGACGGACTGATCCATCTTTGTTGGAATGGCTCTATTCCGGCGAACGGTCGTCATGTGGGTCTTCCATCTGGATGAAGGGAGTCTGTACACCGCCTGCCCCACAATAGCGATAGAGGAGCAATTGCAATGTTGGATCGCCGTTTTGCAAAATGTAACAGGAATATGAAAACCCCCGTCCGCCCTGCCTGACACGCCGGTGCGGCATGGCCGTCCCGCCCCCGCCACGGCGCGCTTTCATCCATGATATCGGGTCATGACCCGGCGCGGGCCGATGTGATGCGTGGGGCAGGCAAACTTTTTCCATGGCCCGGCATTGTCATGCCGGAGGGGGGCTTTTGCCGCATATGGCACGCAAGGCCCCGCCAATCACCCGAAACGGGAGGATGGACCATGCCGCGTGGTGACAAATCCGCATACACGGACAAGCAGAAGCGACAGGCCGAACATATCGAGGAAAGCTACGAATCCCGTGGCGTCAGCGGGGACGAGGCCGAACGCCGCGCCTGGGCCACCGTCAATAAAGAGACGGGAGGCGGCAGGAAAAGCGGATCGGGCCGGGGGCACGCGACAACGCACGAACCCGCCCGCAGGGGTGGGCACGCTGGCGGGACGGCCGCCGCCCGCCGCCCGGCGGAAGAACGCGCGGCTTCCGCCCGGAAGGCCGCTGAAACGCGCCGCGAAAATGAAGGGAAATAGGATACGGTCCCCGCACCGTGTTTTCCAGAACGACAACGGCTCCCCTTCCCGATGGATCAGGAAAGGAAGCCGTGCCGGCGCCTGCATGTCAGGCGGTATCAGAAATCGAGGGAGGTCTTGACGTAGTACATCCCGCCATTGAACCCATAGGGGGAATAGGACGCGTATTTCGCCAGTCCCTGCTGCGAATTGGCGATCGCGCTGGAAATGCGGGTCGGGTATTTGTTGCCAAGGTTGTTCGCGCCGACACCGATGGTCCACCGTGGAACGGGCTTGTAGTCCACTTCCAGGTTGGTGATGAAGGCCGGGTTCTGTTCAAACGGCACGGCGCCGGGACCGGTCGGGGCCGCCATGTAGGTGATGGAGCCATAGCGCATTTCCTGCAGGAAGACCGACCATTTCTTGTACTGCCAGTTCACGCTGATCTGCTCGCGGTTCTTGGGCGCGGAATGCAGGACCATTTCCTTGGTGTATTCATTCACCAGGTTGTTGCGGGCGGAACGGATCTCGTTATCGGAGAAGTTGATGCCCATGGCGAACCGGAACTTGCCAAACCGGTGCGTATGCAGCGTGTAATCCGCACTCAGGTCACCGCCAAACGTCTGGGTGTTGTACAGGTTGGCATAGTACGACAATGACGTTGCGCTGGAAATATTGGCCGCCGCCAGCAGTTTCTGCAGCGTGGCGTCATTCGGATCGACCGAATAGGACTGCGTGCTGCCCAGACGGTCATTGATTGCGATGTAATACAGGTTGCCCGTGATGTGGAAATCATCCACCGGCGTTGCATCAAGCCCGATGGTATAGCTGCGCGAATACTCGCCCTTCATGTTGCCAGCGCCCAGGTATTTGGCGATGGCGCTGTTCGCGGGCACCTGGTCCACGGTGTAACCGGGATAGGGCGCTGAATAGAAATAGGACATTTCACCCAGCGTGGGCGGGCGGTAGCCGGAATTGATGTTGGCCCGGATCGCCCAGCGCTTGTTGAAGTTGTAACGCGTGCCGATGGACCCGGTCTCGACGGTGGCCAGGTTGTTGTAGCTGTCAACGCGGCCGCCCAGCGTCCATTCCCATTTCTTGGTGATGTAGAAATCCAGGTTGACGAAACCTTCGTACACGTCGCGGTTCTGGTTCGTCACCGCCATGGGCACGTTGCCGGGGTGATCGGTTGCCCCCTGCCCGCCCCATGACGCGGTTTCACCCTGCGTCATCTGGAAGGTGTCGTGACGGTATTCCGCGCCGAATTTCAGGTTGATGTCCCGGGGCAGCAGGCCGGTGTGGAACGAACGCGACCCCCGCAGCCCGGTCGTCAGTTCGGATGAAATCGATTCACCGTCATAGAAGGACGTCTGGGTCGGGTCATAGACGTATGACCCGCCCGACATCGTGGCGTTTTCTGAATCCTTGGTACCGTATTTCTGCTGGTCGCGGCCATAGGTTACGTACGCATCCCATGCAAAGCCGAATTTGCGCGCGCGGATGCCGTTATCCGTCTCGAAATCATACTGGTCCATGGTGATGTAGGGCTGGTCACCATTGGGGTAGAGCGACGGGTTGACCCATTCATCCGCGCCCGAATTGGCACGGTATGTTTCAGGCACGTTGGCGCGACGGTGCGAGAAGGTGGACGTGCTGTAGAAGCTGAACCCGTGCGCCACGGGAATGGACATGTTTTCGCTCAGCGTTTCAAGCGTGCTCTTGGGCAGGCCCAGGCCGCGCTGCACGTTACGGTCCGCCGTTGCGTTGCGCGTGGGATCGGCAAACAGGGTGCCATAGAAATCCCCGCCCCGCGTCGTGGGCAGCTGGTGGGTAACCTGTGCCGCCAGGTCAAGGTAGCCGCCCTTGTTACCCAGCGCCATGGCGTAGCTGGCCGAACCATCCAGCGCCTGCCCGTCGCCCGCGTAATACCCGCTGTTCTTGAAATTGATGTCGCCGCCATGCGTGTCGCGCTTCAGCACGATATTGACCGCGCCCGCAATGGCGTCCTGACCGTACAGCGCGGACGCGCCTTCGGTAATGACTTCGATATGGTCGATCGCCGTGATGGGGATAAGCGAGATATCGGCCGGTTCGCTGCCCCAGTTGGTGCCCGCGTTGGAATTGAAATTCGCACCGATATGGCGGCGATGGCCGTTCACCAGGATCAGCGTGTCATCAGGCGACTGCCCGCGTAGCTGCATGGTCTGGACAAAGGAGCTTGCGCCACCACCGGGCAGGGCTGCGGTGGTGATGGCGGGGTTGGCCTGCGCCAGCGCGGAAAGCACATTGGTCTGGCCGGTCTTGAGCAGTTCCGCGCCGGTCACGACCGTTACCTGCGTGGTGCTGTGGCGCGCCGCGCCCGGTGAAAAGACGGAATTGGTCTGATGACCACCCACATGGATCACTTCCGGCTGGCCGGACGCGCGCAGCGCCGTGGGCGTGGCATGCTTTACGACCGTCGTCTTCTTGGCGGGGGCAACCCTGTAGTGTTTTTCAGGGGATGAAACGGCTGCCGTCGCGGCTTCACCCACGACCGGTACGAATGTACCGAACGCGACCCCAGCCACCAGATATAACTTCCGCTTTGATAGGCCTGACATCTGCCTTCCCCCCCTGAAACCCGAACCGGACGTTTGGTAACGAATATGTGCAGGTTTATGATGCGCGTTCGTTACGATTTGGCGTCATATGGATTATTGATATGTTCGGGGGCGCTGGCGGTTCTTACTTGGATTTAATGAATTATATAGCTGAAAACGCTTCGGGTTTTCGGGTGTGTCGCGTTCTGGACACTATACATTGCAAGTATCAGGAATCCTGTTTCGAAAATGGATCGAGCCGCCACGCCCCTGCGCGCGAAGCGTTAATTCCCCGAAACGTCATGCCCGCACATGACAATATATTGACAATTCCAGAAATATCCCTATTATCAATGCAATAAAGCCCCCGGCCTATAATATTTATGGAGTTCCAGTTGGATATACGGCGACTGCAGGCTTTTATTAAAATCATCGACCTTGGCAGCATTTCCCGCGCGGCTGACCTGCTGAATATTGCACAGCCCGCACTGAGCCAGCAGCTGGCCACGCTTGAAAACGCCTTCAAGCAGAAACTTGTCATCAGAAGCAAAAGCGGCGTCACGCCCACCACGGCCGGGTCCGAACTGTACCGGCATGCGCAGACCCTGACCAAACAGTTCGACCGGGCCATGGTTGAAATAACCCAGTGGGCCGGGCCGCTGGTGGGCAAGGTGTCGGTCGGGCTGTCGCCCTACAGCGCGGGGTCCACGCTGTCGGTCAAGCTGCTGCAACGCGTGCGCGCGCGCCTGCCCAACATCACGCTGCACCTGACCGAAAGCTTTGATGACATCTACAGCGAACTGATCATGACCGGGCGGCTGGACATGGCGGTCATCCACGGCGCGGGGCCGATCAAGGGTGTTATCTTCACCCCGTTGATGAAGGAGGAATTCTTCCTGCTCGCCCCCCACGGGCTGGAATTCCCGCAGGATGAAACCGGGGCGGTGCAACTGGTGGACATAGCCGACACGCCCCTGCTCCTGCCGCCGCGGCACAACTTTGTCCGCAAGAGCGTGGACATGGCCTTCATGCGCAAGCAGCTTGAACCGCGCATCGTCGCCGAGATCGAGGCCCTGATTACCCTGCAGGGCGCGATAGAGGAAGGCATCGGCAGCACCATCCTGCCCTGGTCCGTCGCCAGCCGCATTGTCGTGCCGGGCCGTTCGCGCATTTACCCGCTACGCAACCCGGTCATTCAGGAAGACGTGTCGCTGTGCATTCCTGAAATCATTCCCGAAACGGAAGCCTCCGTCGCGGTGCGCGAACTGCTCATCGAACTGGCCCAGGCCATGGCGGCCTCGCACAACTGGCCGGGCGCCCAGCCTTTCGGCTGAGGGGTTCAGCCCGCCTGCAACCCCACGTTGGGGCTGGTCAGCGCATCGGGCCGCAGCAGGGCCGCAAGCCGTTCGGGGGAAAGCAGGTTTTCCTCCACGATCAGGTCCGTCACCCTGCGGTTTTCCGCCAGTGCGCGTTTGGCGATGGTCGAACACGTATCGTACCCCAGCACCGGCACCAGCGCCGTGATGATGCCGATATTGATGTCCGACAGGTATTGGCACCGCGCCCGTTCAACGGAAATGCCGTTGATGCAGCGCGTGGTCAGGGTTTCGATGGCGGCGCGCAATGTCCTGATGGATGTAAACAGGCAGTAGCCGATCATCGGTTCAAACGCATTCAGCTGCAACTGCCCGCCATCGGCGCACATGGTAATGGTCATGTCATGGCCCGCGACCAGATAGGCCACCTGATTGACGGCCTCGGGTATGACGGGATTGACCTTGCCCGGCATGATGGACGATCCCGCCTGCACCGCCGGCAGCACGATTTCACCCAGTCCCGTGCGTGGCCCGCTGGACAGCAGGCGCAGGTCGCTGGATATCTTCGACAGTTTCAGCGCCAGGCGCTTCAGCACGCCGGAAAACAGGACAAAGGCGCCCACGTCAGATGTCGCCTCGATCAGGTCCGGCGCGCTGACCATGGGCCGCCCGGTCAGGCGGCGCAGTTCCGCCATGACGGTCGATGCATAACGCGGGTCGGTATTCAGCCCCGTCCCGATGGCCGTGCCACCCAGATTGACCTGCTCGAACGCTGCGGCATGGGCTTTCAGACTGCTGATTTCCGTGGCGATCGCCGTGCGGAACGCCCCGAATTCCTGCCCGACGGTCATGGGCACGGCATCGCGCAACTGCGTGCGGCCGACCTTCAGGATCGCACCAAAGGCTTCCGCCTTTTCATCCAGCGCCGCGTGCAGTCCCTCAAGGGCATCAAGCAGCGGGTCAACCGCCAGCAGCAGCCCCAGGCGGAGCGCCGTCGGATAGACATCATTGGTGGACTGCGCCAAGTTGACATGGTCATTGGGGTGCAGCACGGCATAGGTGCCCGGCTTTTCCCCCAGCAGGCCAAGGGCCACATTCGCGATGACCTCATTGGCGTTCATGTTTGTCGATGTGCCCGCCCCGCCCTGCATGGCGTCCACGACAAACTGCGCGCGGCAGGCCGGGTTTTCCAGTATCCGCCGGCATGCGCCCTCAATGGCGTCGGCGCGGGTGCGGTCCAGGTAACCCAGTGCAAGGTTGGCCCGTGCCGCCGCCTGCTTGACCGTCACCAGTCCCTGCACCAGTTCCCCGAACGTGCCGATTGTCGTGCCACTTATCGGAAAATTATCCAGCGCGCGTTTCGTATGCACACCCCACAGGGCGCCGGGGGGAATGGTGACCTCACCCAGCAGGTCGCGCTCGATGCGCTGACCGGGCACTGCCGTCTCCGGCCCCGCGGGCCTGGTCGGGGCCGTGGGGGTGCAGGTTGCGGCGTCTGGTGCCGACGGGGGCATATTCATCATTCTGGCCTATGCTGGTTAAAATATTATTTCAAGACAACCAAACGAACGTTCCCTGGTGCAGCCTTTATTTATAAAACTTCACCAGAAACTTCCTTATTATTGCGGGATGCTTCCCGGCCTGACTTTTCAGGCAGGGCAATACCGGACCGGAGGCCACGATAACCGCGCCATCCCTGAAATCCCGCGCATGCCGCCCGCATCACGTCAATAAAACAGCGTGCCTGAAGCGCCGGATACTGTTGCCCGCACGGCTACGGTATCCGGCCGGTGTGTATCAGTCGGGCTGGATGTGCATGACGGTCGCGCCATATCCGACCAGCGCGCCGGGCTGGCCCACGACATCCACCACCGTCCCCGCCGCTGGCGCGGTAACCGGCACCTGCAGGCTGTCCAGTGTCAGGAGCGCAACCACATCCCCCTGCGCCACCTTCGTCCCCACCGGGGCAAAAGGCGCGTCGCGCAACGGATGCGTCAGGCACAGGTGACCGAAATACGGCGTCCTGACCGCAACATGCCCTGCCCCGGCATGCGCCTGCGGGGCTGCGGCCTGCGCCGCGGGCAGGCCCGTATCCGCCTGTCCCACGCGGATGCGCAGCTTCAGTCCGGCTGCCTCATTCGTCAGTTCCAGACTGTCCAGCCCCGCCTGGGCCAGCCATGTCGCCATCTGCGTGATCTGGTCGGGTTCCGGCAGGCGGTCGAAATGCGGCACCAACTGTTCGGACCGGTTGTTCATGGGGCCGTCCTTTGTGCAAGCCAGCGTTCAAGATAGTGGATGTCCACCCCGCCGCGCCGGAAATCCGGGTCCGCCAGCAGGTCACGGTGCAGGGCGATATTGGTTGACACCCCTTCCACCTTCATTTCCGCCAGCGCCACCTGCATCCGCGCGATGGCTTCGGCGCGGGTGGCGCCATGGCTTATGATCTTGCCGATCAGCGAGTCATAATAAGGCTGCACCGTATAGCCCGCGACCACATGCGTATCGACCCGGATACCCGGCCCACCGGGCAGGTCCCAGCGCGTGATGGTACCCGGCGATGGCATGAAGGTGAACGGATCTTCCGCATTCAGGCGGCATTCGATGGAATGCCCCAGCAACGGAATGTCAGCCTGCGCGACACCAAGCGGCTCGCCCTGCGCAATGCGCAGCTGCCCGGCCACGATATCGATGCCCGTCGTTTCTTCCGTGATCGGGTGTTCGACCTGCACGCGGGTATTCATTTCGATGAAGGCGAACACCCCGTCTTCATACAGGAATTCGAACGTGCCCGCGCCACGGTAGCCGATGCGGCGGCAGGCTTCGGCACAGCGTTCGCCAATTTCGGCAATCGTCTGCGGTGCGATGCCGGGGGCGGAGGCCTCCTCCAGCACTTTCTGGTGGCGGCGTTGCAGCGAACAGTCGCGCGCGCCCAGCCACAACGCCGTGCCATGCGTGTCACACAGCACCTGTATCTCGACATGGCGCGGCTTCTGCATGAAGCGTTCAAGATACAGCGTCGGGTTGCCAAAGGCCTGCTGCGCTTCCTTGGCGGTCAGTGCGACCGCCTGCGCCAGGTCGGCCTCGCGCTCGACCACGCGCATGCCGCGCCCGCCACCGCCGCCCGATGCCTTGACAATAACCGGGAAGCCCACCTGCAACGCAATCGTCTTCACCGCGTGCATGTCCGCAGGCAGCGGCCCGTCCGACCCGGGCACGCAGGGCACGCCCGCGTCGCGCATGGCGCGCTTGGCGGTGATCTTGTCGCCCATCATGCGGATCGACGCCCCCGTCGGCCCGATGAAGGTCAGGCCCGCCGCCTCCACCGCATCGGCGAAGTCGGCATTTTCCGACAGGAAGCCGTAACCGGGATGGATGGCCTGCGCCCCGGTCAGGCGGGCGGCCAGCAGTAGCCCGTCGGCGTCAAGGTAGCTGCGCGCGGCGGCGGCAGGGCCGATGCACAGGGCGACATCGGCCTCCTGCACATGGCGGCTGTCGGCGTCGGCTTCGGAATACACGGCCACCGTCTCCAGCCCGAGCTGGCGGCAGGCGCGCTGGATACGCAGCGCGATTTCGCCACGATTGGCGATCAGCACGCGGCTGAAACGTGGGGTCTCACTCATGCCAGCCGGAACAGGGGGGTCCCCGCCTCCACTTCGGTGCCGTCTTCCACCAGCACGGCGGCGATTTTGCCAGCCTGCGTGGCGCGGACGGCGTTGAACACCTTCATGGCCTCGACCAGACCCACTTCCTGCCCGACCGCCACACCCTGGCCCACCGTGACGTAGGGGGCCGCACCGGGCGATGGCGAGAGATGGAAGACACCATAGGACGGGGCCGCGATGACGGCGTCCGCCACCGGCGCCGCCGCGGGGGCCGCGGCCACAGGCGCAATGCCCGTGTCCACGGCGGCGGTTGCGGGCGCGGGCGTGGCGGCAGGCTGCGCGCCGCCACCACGGGTGATGCGGATACGGCAGCCGCCTTCCTCAACCTCAAGCTCCGTGACCGGGGCATGGGCCACAAGGTCGATCAGCCGCCTGACATGCGTGAGATCCACCGGTCTTACGCCGCGCCGGACGTCTTCTTGGCGAAGTTCAGGCCGCCCACCACCTGCATGGTCGGCAGCACCTCCATGAAGCTGACATTCATGCGCTGCGGCGCCATGACGGCAAAGGCGACGGAGTTGGCGATATCCTCGGGCAGCAGGGATTCATATTCATCAAAGAAACGCTTCTTCGCCTCCTCCATGTTGCCGATCAGGCGGCCGAACACTTCGGTTTCGCAACGCGCGGGGGAGACTTCGGTCACGCGGATATGGTGGCCGAACAGGTCACAGCGCAGCTGCTGTGACAGGGAATGCACGCCCGCCTTGGTGGCGTGATAGACCGTGTTGCCACCGGCAAAGGCGTAATGCCCGGCAATGGAGGTGATGTTGACGATATGCCCACGGTCACGTTTGATCATGCCCGCGACCACCAGCCGCGTCAGCTGCAGCACCGCGCGCAGGTTCACGTCAACCAGCGCGTCGATATCCTCGGGCGTGGTGTTGGTGATGTTGCCCGTGCGCGACTGCCCGGCGTTATTGACCAGGATGTCGATCTCAAGCCCGCTTACCAGCGCCTCGATCCCCGCCTGGTCGGATACGCTGACGGCATGCACGACGCACCCGGTTTCCCGCGACAGCTGTTCCAGCCGCGCCGCGTCACGCGCCAGGGCATGCACTTCGATCCCTTCCCTTGACAGGCGGCGGACGATTTCCGCGCCAATGCCGGAGGATGCGCCGGTGACGAGGGCGGTACGGTACGGCTGGTTGCTCATGGTAAGAAAACCCGATCCTGAACAGAGAAACTAATCCCACCCGGCGCCACAACGGCTGCCGGATGCTCAGCTATTCACTACATGCTACCGGCCCGGCGCGACCAGCGCCAAGAGCACTTCGTTCTCACGCCATAACAATATATGATGGCCCGGTTATCATCCTGATCCATAAGATTATCCAATAGCCATACAACCAGAATTGCACTGGTCATCGTTACGAAAACGGCCTTACTTTCCGGGTCGGCACCAGATGCCGCGAAACCTGTATTGCGACACTTCGGGCGCGATACCGGATCCCGCCATTTTCCGGGATATGACCAGCACTGTTCCAGGGACTGTGTATTTTGAACACGGATATGAAGAACGACGTGGCGCGCGATACCCATGCCGTGCCCACCATCAGCATGATCGGCACCCGCGCCATGCTGTTCGAGGCGCCAGGAGACTTCACCATGGCCCACCAGCGCCGGATCTGGGCACTGATGGACGCGGCACAGGCACGGCCCGACGTATGCGAACTCATTCCCGGCGTGACCAACCTCATGCTGATCTTCGCTGTCCCGCCCGACAGCCCGCAGGCCGTGGCCGACTGGCTGCGCCATGCATGGGATACCCTGCCCGAACGGCATATCGAGGGGCGCCTGTTTGAAATTGGCGTGCGCTATGGCGGCGAACTGGGCGGTGACCTGGCCGCCGTCGCCGCCCATGCGGGCCTGCCACCGGAGGAGGTGATCGCCATCCACCACGGCAGCGAATACACCGTGTGCGCCATAGGCAGCGCGCCGGGCTTTGGCTACCTGCACGGGCTGGACCCGCGCATCGCCACCCCGCGCAAGACCGTGCCGTCGCTGAACATGCCGGCCGGGACCGTTACCATTGGCGGCATGCAGGCGGGCATTTCCGCGCTGACCGGGCCGAACGGGTGGAATTCCATCGGGTATACCGAGATTACCCTGTTCGATCCCTGCAGGCAGCCACCGGCCCTGTTCGCCATTGGCGACCGCATCCGCTTTTATCCCGAAAGCATCGCGCTGTGATTACCATCCTTGAAACATCCGCCCTGAACACAGTGCAGGATCTGGGCCGTCCCGGTTACCGCAACCTCGGCGTGGGCACATCCGGCGTGATGGACGCCCTTGCGCTGCGGGTGGGCAATATCCTGCTGGGCAACCCGGTGGATGATGCCTGTATCGAGCTGCAGACCTATCCCTTCGTCCTGCGCTTTGACGCGCCGGCTAGCCTTGCGGTGACGGGCATTGACGCCGCAATCGAAATCGATGGCCGCACCATCCTGCCATGGATGGTCGAAACGGTGGCGGCGGGACAGGTGCTGCGCGTGGGACCGCCCAAAACCGGCGCGCGCGGCTATATCTGCATCGCGGGCGGGATTGAAGTGCCCGTGGTGCTGGGATCGCGCAGTACGCAGCTGCGTGGCGGCTTTGGTGGCCTGGACGGTCGCCCACTGGAAGCGGGTGACACGCTGCAGACCACGGGGGCCACGCTGGATGTTTCGGGCTACGGCGCCCTGCCGCCCGCGGCGGTGCTGGATACCGTGGCCTGCGGGGATGATGCGAAGGTCATCCACCTGCGCGCGATGCCTGCGACCGATTACGAGCTGTTCACCCCCGAATCCCGGCAGCGCCTGTGGGACACCCCGTGGCGCATCACACCGCAGAGCAACCGCGTGGGCTACCGCCTGTCGGGCGCGCCGCTGGAACTGCACCATCGGGTTGAACTGCGTTCCTACGGTGTCATTGCCGGTATCGTGCAGGTGCCCCCGGCGGGGGAACCGATCGTGCAGCTGGCCGACGCCAATACCGTGGGTGGCTACCCCCGCATCGCCACCGTGATCGAAGCCGACCTGTGGCGGCTGGCGCAGGCGCGCATCGGCACGCGCATCCGCTTCCACGAATGCAGCTTTGCCGAAGGTGTCGCCGCCATGCGACCGGTCGACGCCTATCTGGACGACCTGCGCATGATGGTTGACCGTTACCGTACATCCGCGCGCTGCCGCGCGGGCATCAGGTCTGGAGACAGGGCATGAAGATCGACCTCAATTCCGATATGGGCGAAGGCTTCGGCCGCTGGCGCATTGCCGATGACGACGGGCTGATGGACACCGTTTCCTCGGCCAATATCGCCTGCGGGTTCCATGCGGGTGACTACGCCATCATGGACCGTACCGTGCGTCTGGCCAAGGAAAAGGGGGTCGGCATCGGCGCGCATCCCGGGCTGCCGGACCTCATGGGTTTCGGGCGGCGCAACATGGCCGTGTCGGACGCGGACATGGAATCCATGATGTGCTACCAGATCGGCGCGTTGCAGGGCATCGCCGCCCGCCATGGCCACCGCGTCACCCATGTCAGCTACCATGCGGCGTTCGGCAACATGGCGAATGCGGATGAAGCCCTCGCCCTGCGCCTGACCCGCGCCATTGCAGCCCTTGACCGGAACCTGAGCGTGTTCTGCATGCCCGGCCAGGCAACCGAACGCGCGGCGGAAAAGGCCGGGCTGCGGCCCCGGACGCTGTTTCTGGCCGACCGGGCCTATACCACGGCGGGCACGCTGGTCCCGCGCGGGCAGCCGGGCGCCGTGATCCATGATCTGGCGGGTGTGCGCGCGCGCGTGAAGCAGTTCCTGCACGACGGGTCGGTCACGACCATCGACGGCAAGCGCCTGCCGGTCAGGGCGCAGTCCATCCTGGTCCACAGCGACACGCCCGGATCGCTGGAACTGGCGCGCGCCATCCGCGCGGAAATCGAGGCCAGCGGCGGCGTGCTGACACCTGCCTGCCAGCTTGGGGACTGATCCCCGGCCCCGCACCCATAAGAATTTCCTATTGCGCCGCAACGAACTCCTATGACCCGGAACATGCCCCATGCGTTACGGTGTCGTAACGTGAAACAGGCTGGGATGACCGGCCGGACTGATCCTTCATGAAGCGCGCTCCCGTCCATGTCGTGCAGTTGAGGTACGGACAAAATGAAGCATGACCTGAAACGTGGCGCCCTTCTTCTGGCATCGGCAACATTTTTTACCGCCGCCCTCAATGCCCTGCAGAAACTGACCGGATCGTCGCTGCCCGCGCTGGAAATCATTTTCTTCCGCAACCTGTTTTCCCTGCCCTTCGTGCTGCTGATCGCATCACGCACGGGCATTATCCTGAAAACACACCATTTTGGCGGGCATGTCCTGCGTTCGGTCGTTGGCCTGATCAGCATGATCATGGTGGTGATTACCGTGACGCGCCTGCCGCTGGCCGAACAGCAGGTGCTGTCCTACACGCAGCCGCTGTTCCTGGTGCTGCTGTCTATCCCGCTGCTGCATGAACGGCCATCGCTGCAGCGCTGGATCGCGGTCTCGATCGGGTTTTCGGGCGTGATCGTGGTCGCCCTTGGCAAGGGGCTGCTGCATGGCGCGGGCGGCGCGGTGCCAAGCTGGGCCTATTTCGTAGCCCTGGCGCAGGGGGCGGTGGGTGCGCTGACCACCATGCAGATCCGCCAGCTTTCGGCCACCGAAGCCAGCACCACCATCGCGTTGTGGCAGGCGATCCTCATGACGCTCATGACCGCGCTGCCCCTGCCCTTCATCTGGACCACGCCCGGCATGACCGAAGCCGCGTGCCTTGTCGCCGTCGGCGCCTTCGCCGGGATCGCGCAGGTCCTGCAGACCGAGGCCTTTGCCTCGGCGCAGGTATCCGCCATTGGCCCCTTTGCCTATTCCGGGCTGCTGTGGGCGGCGCTGATCGGGTGGTTCGGGTTCGGTGAAATACCCGGCATCGCCATGGTGACGGGAGGGCTGCTGATCATCGGTTCCGGCGTGTGGATGCTGCGCCATGATCGCCCCGCGAAGCAGAAAGCCGTGGCGGAAGGCACGATGGACGCGGCCACCGGCACCCCGCCATGACGCCACGGCCCGCGCGTGGCGGCCCCACCCAATCGTCATTCACGGCACACCAGGAGTCCTGTAGCGTGACAACAGGTGAAACGACCAACGGCGCACGCAGCGGGCGCGTAATTCCGGCCCGCTACGTGTTCTTCTTTCTTGTGTTCCTGATGTACGCCATCAGCTATGGCGACCGCGCCGCGCTGTCCATCGCCCTGCCGTCCATGGGCAGGGAGTTTTCCCTGACGCCGGTGCAGATGGGCTGGGTTTCATCCAGTTTCCTGTGGTCGTATTTCCTGCTCAACCTGCCTTCGACCATCGTGCTTGACATGGTTGGGGCGCGCGCCATCGGCAGTCTTGCCGTGGGCATATGGTCATTCGCCATGCTGCTGGGCGGCATGGCGCAGAACATCACGCAGTTCCTGCTGACGCGCGTGCTGCTGGGGGTTGGGGAGGCCCCGACCTTTGGCGTGGGCGCCACCGTGGTGCGCAACTGGGCGCAGCCACGCGAACGCGGGTCGGTCATGACCGTGCTGCTGACGGGCATGCAGCTTGGCCTGGCCGGCGGCACGATCGCGGGGGCGTACCTGATTACCTTTTTCGGGTGGCGGTGCGAATTCATGGCGCTGGGCGCGGTGGGCATTGCGTGGGCGCTGGTGTGGTGGCTGGTGTACCGCAACCCGGCGCAGAAGGCCGATGCCGCCCCGCGCAGGCCCATCACGGTGCGGGAAATCAGGAACCTGTTCCGCTCCTCCTCCTTCCTGGGGATACTGGTGGTGCAGTGTACGCAGAATTACCTGAACTTCCTGGTCATGTCGTGGATGCCGCTGTACCTGATCCATGAACTGCACATCAACACCACCGGCACGGGCAACAGCACGGCCCTGTGCTATCTGGTCGCGGCCATTGGCGCGGTCATTATCGGGCGGGTGCTGGAACACGTGGTCTTCCGCAATGGCATTCATCCGCCTTCGCGGCGTTTTATTGTCGCCACCTGCCTTATCGGGGCTGCCACGATCGGGCTGCTGCCGCAGTTCCATACCATGATGCCCATCCTGCTGGTCCTGTCGGGTGCGCTGGCCTGCCTTATGGCGGCCAATGGCGCCAATACCGCGCTGCTGACCGACATGGTGGAAGACGGCCAAAAAATGGGTGCCGTGACCGGTGTCACGCTGACATGCAGCAATTCGCTGGGGCTGCTGTCGCCCATCCTGACCGGGTATATCGTGGCATGGACCGGCAGTTTCGACATGGCGTGGTACATGTGCGCCGCCGCCCTGGTCATCGCAGCCGGACTGTCACTGGCCATGGTGCGCAACCCGATCCGCATGGATGGGTAGGCGGGGTAAGGTGCAGCCCGGCTTTCATAGTATTGTTGTATGGGGCCAGATGATTTTCGTCGGTATCTAAGCCGCGTCGAAACGATTTACGATGCGCGGCGAGCATAGTGTCCTGTTGCATGAGTAGAAGTGGAGAGAACGTCTGATGCCTGGGTTTGCGGATCGACTGAATGGAATTGGGATTTCGGCTTCCGCCGCGATGACCGACAAGGCATCGATGCTGAAGGCGGAAGGGATGAAGATCGTCAGCCTGTCATCGGGCGAACCCGACTTCCCCACCCCCGAACATGTCGTGGACGCCGCGATCGCCGCAGCACGCGCGGGTGACACCAAATACCCGCCGCAGGATGGCAAGCCCGCGCTGAAAAAGGCCGTGCAGGGCAAGTTCCAGCGCGAAAACCACCTTGATTACGCGCTGGATGAAATCCTGGTGGCCAACGGCGCCAAGCAGATCATCTATGACGCCATGATGGCCACCATCAACCCCGGTGACGAGGTGGTGCTGCCCACGCCAAGCTGGATCAGCTATGCCGATATCGCCCGCCTGGCCGGGGCTTCCATCGTGTCCGTGCCCTGCCCTGCCGAGGGCGGTTTCCGCCTGTCCGCCGCAGCGCTTGAGGCCGCGATCACGCCAAAGACCAAGTGGCTGGTCCTGAACTTCCCCGGCAACCCCACCGGCGCATGCTGCCCGCGCGCGGACATGGAAGCCATCGCCGCCGTCCTGCTGAAGCACCCGCAGGTCTGGATCATGACCGATGACATCTATGAACACCTGATCTATGACGGCTTCACCTTCTGCACGATCGCGGAGGTCGAACCGCGGCTGAAGGACCGTGTCCTGACCGTCAACGGCGTGTCCAAGGCCTATGCCATGACCGGCTGGCGTGTGGGCTACTGCGGCGGTCCCCGCGCGCTGATTGCTGCCATGAACAACATGCAGGGCCAGTCCACCAGCGGCATCAACACGCTGGCGCAGGCCGCTGCCGTCGCCGCGCTGAACGGCCCGCAGGATTTCCTGAAGGACCGCGCGGCGGAATATCAGGCGCGGCGTGATCTGGTGGTCTCCCTGCTCAACGCCATTCCGGGCGTGCAGTGCCATACGCCGCAGGGCGCGTTCTATGTCTATCCCGACATCAGCGGGTGCATGGGCAAAACCTCGGCCGGTGGCCGCCTGATCGCGACCGACGCCGATTTCGTCATGGCGCTGCTGGAAGAACAGCAGGTGGCGTCCGTGCAGGGCGCGGCCTATGGCATGAGCCCGTTCTTCCGTATTTCCTACGCCACCGACACGAATACCCTGCGCGAAGGCTGCCGCCGCATCGCGGCCTTCGTGGATGGCCTGAAGTAAGGCCGGACCCGTATCCACAAAAGGCCGGGGCATCCGGATGGTGCCCCGGTCTTTTTTATGGTCATGCGGCTGCGTTGCGCGGGAAACGGCGCGGCCTTGCATGACCCCGCCTGCGGTCGATACCACGCGCATCGCCCGGATCATGCGATGGCTGTCAGCGGCACAGCGCCCATGGCAGGACAGCGCCGTCCACCCGCCGCACCGTTACCCCGTAAACCGTGCGCATGATGTCATCGTCCAGCACCTGCGTGGCCGGGCCATGACGGATGACGGCGCCATTGTCCATCAGCACCAGTTCATCACAGAACCGGGTCGCCAGGACCAGATCGTGCAGCACGACGACAATGCCCTTCCCCTGCCCCGCCTGCTGGCGGAAAAGCCGCATCATCGACAGGGCATGCGCCGGGTCGAGTGCCGCGATCGGTTCATCGGCCAGCATGACCGGCGTGTCGGTCGCCAGCGCGCGGGCCAGGTTCATGCGCGCCCGTTCCCCACCGGACAGGTGGCTGGCCGGGCGCGCGCACAGGTCCAGCAGGCCGGTGGCGGCCAGGGCACGCGCCACCGCCGGATGACGGGCAGCCTGCGCGTTGACCTGCCCATGCGGCAGGCGCCCCAGCGCCACCAGCGCGCGCACGGGCATGGGCGGCGGCGGTTCGCCCTGCTGTGGCACGAAGGCAAGCTGCCGGGCGCGTAACGTCGGGCTGATCCGGCCCATGTCATGGCCCAGCAGCGCGATATGCCCGCGATCAGGGGGCTGCAATCCCGCCAGCATGCGCATGAACGTGCTTTTCCCCGCCCCGTTCGGCCCGATCAGGCCAATGACCCGTCCCCGCACCAGCGTAAGCGACGCGGCGGCGACAACCGCCCGGTCCCCGCGCCTGAGCGAGACGTCGCATGCCTGCAGAAGGGTCATGGCACGGTTCTTTTCAGCATGATGACGCGGGCAAGGAAAACCGGCGCGCCCACCAGCGCCGTCAATACGCCCAGTTGCAGTTCAGGCCCGACCGTGACCGCACGCACCACCATATCCGCCAGCAGCAGCAGCATGCTGCCCCCCAGAAAGGACGGCACAAGCAGCCGCGATGGCTGATACCCCACAAGCGGCCGCAGCAGGTGCGGCACCACCAGCCCCACAAAACCGATCGCGCCCGACACCGCCACGCACGACCCCACGGCCACGGCCGCCCCCAGCACGATACGCGTCTGGATGCCCCATGCCCCGTGCAGGCGGAAGCCAAGGCTTTCCGCCACGTCCTCCCCCAGTGTCAGCGCATCCAGCGCGCGCCCTGCCGACAGCATGAGCAGCGTGCCACAGGCCACGCCCGGCAGGCAGATCCACACATGGGCAAAGGTCCGGTCCGTCAGCGATCCCATGAGCCAGTGCATGATCTCGAATGATGCATAGGGGCTGGGCACAAGGTTCAGCACCAGCGCCGTCAGGGCCGCCGCAAAGCTGCTCAGCGCCGCCCCCGCCAGCAGCAGCACCAGCGTGCCGCCCCGTCCCACCAGCCCCATCAGGACGACCACGGCACACAGCGCCCCCGTCAGCCCGCCCAGCGGCAGGGCCGCGATGGAAACCTGCATGAGGCCGGTATAGAACACGCTGACCGCCCCCAGTGCCGCGCCACCCGATACCCCCAGAATACCGGGATCGGCCAGCGGGTTACGCAGGTACCCCTGCAACACCGCCCCCGACAGGCCCAGCGTTCCCCCCACCATGATGGCAAGAAGCGTGCGCGGCAGGCGCAGCTGCCCCACGATGACGGCGCCCGCGCCATGCCGCCCCGCCAGCAGGTCCGCCACCGCATGCGCGAACATGACACGGGTTTCCCCCCACATGAGCGACGCGCAGGACAGGCCCGCCACCCCCGCCAGAAGCATGATGTTCAGTAACAGGGCGTTAGGGGCAGGTCTCACCGGATGGTCCCCAGTCTGTCGCGGGCGGCACGCAGCGTGGCGACACTGTCCAGTGTCTGCGGCAGGCCACACAACCACAGCCGGGCGGGCAGATCCAGATGGTGCGGCCCGGCAAAGGCCTGTTTCAGCGCGGGATGATCCAGCATGGACTGCGCCAGGGACGTGCCCTGCCCCGAACGGTCCAGCACCAGCAGGTCGGGCGGGTGCGCGATCAGGATCTCCATGGAAAAGCGGGCCGTCCCCTGCCGGTCCATGACGGTTGCGTAATTGCGCAGGCCCGCATGGGTCAGGACATCATCAGGCAATGACCCCGCGCGGGTGACGAAACCATTGGCGGCGTAGATCGCGGCTGTCGGGTCGGCGGGACCGGGATCGGCTGAAAGGGATGCAAGGCGGCGGGCAAAATCCCCGGCCAGCGCGCGCCCCCGTACGCCGGCGCCAATGGCGTTCGCCACCGTCATGATCTGGCCGGGAATATCCGCCAGCGCCTGCGCGGGCGGCAGGACGACAACCCGCGCCCCCCATTCACGCGCGGCCTGAATGGCGACAGCCGCGGTATAGGTTTCCCCCAGTACGATATCAGGGTGGGACGCCACGACATTTTCCGCCGTGGGGCGCAGGATCGGCACATTGCGCGCCTGTTCGCACAGCACGGCATTCCAGCAGTCGCGCGCAAGCGGCGTCACGCTCACGATCTGCCCCGGTCCGGCCAGCAGCAGCAATAACTGGTCGGTGCAGACATTGAGCGACACCACGCGCGGCAGGAACTGCGCCCGCGCCATCGGGGCACAGGCAAGAAGACCCGCGACAATGCCCGCCATAACGCCCTTCATGTCAGTAATTCAGCATGAAGCCGCCATAACCGGCGCGACCGGGCTGCAGGTAGCCGATCGGTTCCTCGAACTGGCGGTCCAGCAGGTTGTCGGCGCGGGCATAGACGGAAACATAGCGGTTGATCCTGTAACTGGCGGCCACGTCGATGGTGAAATACCCATGCCCTTTTGCGCATGTGCTGCATGTCTCGCTACCGATGACCGGCAGATCGCGCCAGCCGCTGGTGTACAGGATGTTGCCCGAAAATGTCAGGTCGCGGATGGGGGTCCATGTCGTGTTGAAATTGAATTTGTGCTGCGGACGCTGCTGCAGTTCGTCGTGGTTCGTTTCATCGCGCGCATGGGTCCAGGTGTAGCTGAGGTTGAATTCCAGGGTACGCAGCGCCTTCCAATTCACGAAGGCTTCTACACCATACATCCGCGCCTTCGCCACATTGGCGTAGGAGTAGTTGTAGTCATATGATGAATCAATCGAAAGCGAGGACTGGATCAGGTTCCTGACCCGGTTGTCATACCAGGTTGCGCCGAAATTCAGACGGTCATGCAGCAGTTTCTGCTCAACACCCGCGTCATAGCCGATCAGTTGCTCCGCCTTCAGGTTGGGATTGCCCTTTTCCGAATATCCGGCGCCCACCTGACTTGCGAACAGTTGGTACAGTGACGGTCCATGGAAGCCGGAACCGGCGCTGGCCTTGATGATGGTGCCGGTGCCCGGCACATGGATCGCGGGTGCCACGCGCCATGTCACATGGTTGCCGTAACGCGAATTGGCGTCGTAACGGATATTGGCCGCGCCGTACAGAATATGGTTCCAGTTCCCCTGATACTGCCCGTAGCCCGCGGTCGTATCCATGCTGGCGGAGGTATCGTATCCGCTATCCCACATGCTGGACGCCGTATGGCTGGTATTGAACGTGTCGTGGAAATGTTCGGCCCCGATCAGCAACTGGCCATACTGCCTGAAATTGAACGTGCCGTGCCAGTCCACCTTCAGCCGGCTGGACCGGTAATAATCGGGATCGGGATTGACCGGGCTGCCGTAGCTTGTGCCCGTCTCCGTCCAGCGGTTGCGGTTGGTCATGTAGCCAAGGCCGAGCACCTGATCGAACAGGCCGTGGAAGAACACCAGATGCACCGTCCCGCGCACGATGGCCTCGTTCCGGGTGGTCTGTTCCCGCACGCCTCTGTCACCGTACAGATTTTCGCTCTGCAGGTCATACACCGAATAGGAATGGTTGTTGTTCTGTATCAGCCGCGCCGTAAGCCCCAGGTCGAAATTGCGGGTGACGTCATAACCCAGCCGGGTGTTGACGCCACGGTTGTCATCGCGGTTGCCTTCATGCCTCTGCTGCTGGCTGGCGCCATAATATTGTTCGATATAGGACGGGATATTATGGAACCCGTCCATGCGGTAATGGGAAAATTCCACATTGTAATGAAACCGTCCCCGGCTGCCGCGCGCGCCGAATGTCTGGTTGAACGTGCCGTAGCCACCGCCTTCGATCCGGACAAACGGCCTGAAGCGTCCCTGTCCGCGTGCGGTGGTGATGTCGATGACACCGGCCATGGCGTCCGCGCCGTACAGGCCGCTCTGCGGGCCACGCAGGATCTCGATCCGGCCCATGCCGTCGGTCACGAACGCCCCGGCATCAAACAGGCCGCTGGTGGAACTGCCGTCATTGATGTCCATGCCATCAAGGCGGACCTTGACCTCGTTGGCGTTATTGCCCCGCATGAAAATGGACGACGTGCCACCCGGCCCGCCCGTCTGCACCACGTTCAGCCCCGGCTGGCGCGCAAGGATGTCCGTCAGGCTGCGCCGCTGCTGGGTCTGGATCTGCCGTTCGGTGATGATGGTCATGCTGGTGCCGATGTCATCGGCTGCCGTGGGCCTGCGGGCGGCGCTGACGCTGATCAGTTCGGGCAGGCCCGCATCGCCCAATGAAGCAGCAACTTTCGGTTTCTGATCCCTGACCACATGCACACGGCCGGGCTGCTTTTGTGGCGCGCCCTGCCCGGCAGGGGTATCAGCGCGCGCCACCGCCGCCCCCATTGTCATCAATGTGGTGGAGGCAATCAGCAGATTACGGAAAAGGATCATCGGGTTCAGGTCTCGCGGTCACATCATCGTTGCCACGAGAGCGTGCCACCACACGGTTTCCGGTCCGTAGGGAAACCCGTGGCGCCACACCGTCAGGACACCCCGCCAGACAGTTCCCGGTCGCAACCACTATGACGGCAGGTCTCCTGGCTCACGGCGTGGCATCCTGCATGACCTTCCCGGAAAACCGCAGTTTCCAGTGGCCCGGACCATGACATCCGGCAATGCAAGGACATACCGCTTACAGTTGCGGGGACAGCCGGGGCATTGGATCGCAATCCGCACCCCGTTCCCTTTTCATCCCCCCGCAGGGGGAAACCGTCGGCACGGTTCTGATCGTGCGGGGCGGTCCTGTCAACCCGGGCTGCCTTACGCCCCATGCCCGCTGGCGGCCGTTACCGGGCGGCAGGCAGGGCCTGCTTCAGCAATGCCACGATCCGGGCACAGGCGGCTTCCCCCGCCCCCCTGGCAAAGGGGGAGCTGCGCGCTTCGTAGGTATGGCGGTCATAGCTGCGCGCATCGGGCATGTATTTGGCCCCGCCATCAACCATCGTGGCCACCATGGTATGCGCAAAGGGCGAATGCGCGCGGATCCGGGCGCCAAGGCCCGCGGCCAGTTCCGGCTGCACGCCCACCAGCGCAAGGTCACCGATCCGGACCAGCACCACGGGCAGCGCAACCGGCGGCCCCGCATCATAGGAAAATGTCGTGACCGGCCCCGTGGCGCGGTCCGTGCGGGGCGAGAACGCCTGTGACGCCACCTGTATGCTTTCCCGCCGGATGTCGAGTGTCGGTGCATCGACGGCCCTGATCTGTTCCGTCACATCGACAATCTGCGCGCCCAGGCGCGCGCCCAGCAGGTCGACAATCGCGAACCCGGCTTCATGGATGTCAATCCGGGCCGCCCTGCCATCCGCATTGACGACGGGACGGCTGGCCTGAAGATAGGGGGCCTGATCGCCCGCCGCCCCCACCATGAACAGGGCGGTGGCGTCGGGGCCGTACCGTGCCTCGACATGCCGCATGGCCGCACCGGCGAGGTCGGCCGTCACAAGCCTGCCGCCCGTGCTGGTGACCGATCCGTCCATGACCGAGGACTGCACGGCAAAATTCGTCATGATCGCCAGCGGCCTGCCGTCCAGCCGGTCAATGCGCAGCACGCTTACCGTCGGGTCCGTATCCCCCGCGTCATCCGCGCCCAGCCACCAGCCATACGGGGTCCGCACGTCACGGTTCACGCTGACCCGGCTTGTTCCCTGCCCGGCACCCAGGCGCGCGGGCTGCAGGGACGCAAGGGCGCGTGTCGCGGCCTGCCGCGCGGCCTGAATGACCGCCTGCCATGCGGCGGCATTGGCTTTCATGTCCGTGCCCGGCGGCGCCTGCCCCGCCGCGAATATGTGCGGCGCGGAAAAGGTGTGGCTGGCGCTGACAATGATGTCCGGGGCGGCAATGCCCGCAACATCCGTCACGATGGTCCTGATCGCGGTGATCAGTTCACCGGAGATGGATGTCAGGTCCACCACGACAATGGCGAGCCGCGTTGTCCCGTCATCCAGCAGCACGATACGCACGGCCAGCGGGTCGTGCTGTCCGGTAAAGCCGTCAATGGGAAACCGGCCGGACGGGAAAACGATATCGGCCCGCCCGCTGCCCGCACGAAACGCCGGTTTCCCGGTCGTGGCGGCGCGTACCGGTCCCGCACCCAGCGCCACAAGGGCGCCAGGGGCGATGGTCGCCATGAAATCCCGTCTGGATGGCACGATCCTGTCCCCCTTATCCGTTGCGTGTGACGGGCACGATATCAGTGCGTCCATCTATAACAAAAAAAGGCCCGGCATATTGCCGGGCCTTTCGGGTAGCAGGGGGATCAGTTGGAACCACTGTTCTGGTTCCAGCCACCGTTGCGGTCACCACCGCGACCGCCGCCGTGCTCGCCCCAGCCACCATTCTGGCCTTCACCACCACGACCGCCACCATGTTCGCCCCAGCCGCCATTCTGGCTGTCGCCGCCGCGGTTGCCCTGACCACCAAAGCCACCGTTCCGGTCGCCACGGCCTTCGCCGCCGCGTTCGCCACGATCGCCGTGTTCACCACCGCGTTCGCCACGATCGCCGTGTTCACCACCGCGTTCGCCGCCCTGGCCACCGTTCTGGTCACCGCCACGCTGGTAATCGCCACCCTGGCCGCCACGGTTGCCTTCGCCCCCGTCATGGCGACCGCCGTGATGGCCATGGCCGCCGCGACCACCATGTTCGCCCTGTTCACCGCCCTGGTTCCAGTCACTGGACTGGGCATGTGCCGCCAGCGGAAGGGAGGCGCCAAGTGCCAGTGCGAAAAGAATTGAACGCTTCATAATATGATATCCTTTAATTCGACCCCTAATACATTATGCCGCACGATCATGAATGTAAGAGCCCGATCCGAAAGTTTTTGAACAATACCAGCCTGTTGTGATTCATCCGTCTTTACGAAGAGATGGAGTGAATGGTGACATGGACTGGTATTGCCCGACGTGAACATAGCCGGGAAGGAATGCGATATCCATCGGATACGACGGACGAAGAGTGGGCTCTGATCATGCCATTTATACCCCCGGCGAAACGGGGTGGTCGCCCCCGCACGACGGATATGCGCGAGGTGGTCAACGCGATGCTCTACATAGCCTCGGCCGGGTGTGCGTGGCGTTTGCTGCCGAAATGCTTTCCGCCGGTCTCGACCGTCAGGCGCTATTTTTACGCCTGGCGTGATGCCGGATTGTTCGAAGTCATGAATACGGTCCTGGTCATGAGCCTGCGCGAGATTGAGGGGCGTGAAGCCTCTCCAAGCGCGGGCGTGATTGATAGCCAGTCGGTAAAAACCACGGAAAGCGGCGGGCTTTCGGGCTATGACGCGGG
>NZ_CADP01000013.1:0-29832 GCF_000285295.1 Komagataeibacter europaeus LMG 18890
CCTGAAAAGGGAGCGGCCGCAGGCCTCGTGCTCCCTGTCTGCAACCTGCACGGCATGCAGCTCCATCTCGCGGAGATTTCACGCACGGCCGCGCAGGGCGCTCACGCCGTCCTCATTGTGGATCAGGCGGCATGGCATACCAGTCAGAAGCTGGATGTTCCCTACAATATCACCATTCTCCCGCTGCCTCCCCGGGCTCCTGAACTGAACCCGGTGGAAAATCTCTGGCAGTTCCTGCGCAATACATGGCTCTCAAACAGGATCTTCAGAACCTATGACGATATCGTTGATATCGCCTGCCATGCCTGGAACCAACTCGTCGATCAACCATGGCGCATCATGTCAATCGGACTGCGCAATTGGGCTCATAGGTTATAGCAATCAACGGTTGGTATTACCTTATTCTCAATGTTATTATTGAACCCCTGACGACGCTTCATGTTCGGCCAGACCGATCCATATCGGGGAAATAAAGACGTCGTTCAGTTCAGATTATACGATAGAAGCCATGTCATATCGCATGGAACACTCTATTGCAGTTTTTTGCGCGCAGACAAATAACAATTAATAACTCGCGCGCATGTGATAGAGCACGCCACCTGTTCCAATAAAAACACGCCGACCGGACACAGAAAAAAAGTGGACAGGACAAGTATTGAAAGACGTCCCCACCCGAATCAGATATCCCGGCGCACATGATCGGGGCTGGCGGATACACATAACGGCAGCAGGAACCCTGGTATCAGGCCACGGGCGACCAGCCAGCCGTCAATCGAGAACTTCCCTGCCCCCGCAACCGAAAAACTGGCAAAGGCCACGATCATCAGCATCGGATATTCCCAGCCGCCCACGGGGGGATTGTTCCACGTGAACCCGTCGCCGAAATGCCGGCCGTAATGGTTGGCGATCAGGTAATAAAGCGCCCCGCCCATCCCGGCCAGACGGGTCATGAAACCCATCCCCACGCCAATCGCGACCGACAGTTCGCACAATCCACCAATAATGACCGCCTGCCCGTCGGGCGGGAACCCGAATCCGACAAAGACCTGTTCCATGTGATGGAATGAACTGATTCCGGCAAAAAGTTTTTCGGCAAAATGCCCGACCATGTCGAATCCGAAATATATACGCAGTATTGCCGTCTGCCATTGCAGGTGTTCATTCCACCCGCCAGTGCCGTATGCCTTCCAGTCATGGACCATGCAGTCCGCATACAGTAAAAGATAGATGATGAAGGTGGCGGTGGCGCACGCCATGCCCGGCACCGACCCATGAATGGCCGCCACCCGCCAGCTGATCACGAACGGCAGGAGCGATGCCAGGAAACCGACGACAAAATTCCGCGGCATCACCACAACCGTGACAACCAGCGCAAGACCGTCAAGCCCGATGGTGGACAGGCAGGCCAGGTCCGGTATGACCGGCACGATAAAGGACGAATAAACCATGGCCGCGGTCGTGCCGGCCAGCGCCAGCCACAGCAGCCAGTAGGGCACAAGGCGCGGACGCATTGCCGCGAAGGATGGAGGGAGCGTATTCGACTTCATGTACATCTTGTTTTTCTTCTTTGACGAGTGTCGAACCGTGCTTGAGTTCTTTTCGGGCCATGGGCGGGGTCATGTACCCGCCCGGCCTGTCATGTGTATTGATGTCTCCGTTACTGCGTCATGCATGCTGAACGATCGAAACGGCGGACCGGGTTCGCAAGGACGGTCAATAAATGACCGGCTCGGGCACGGGGGGGCCGAAATCGGTCTGTAGGAAATCGAAATCACATCCTTCATTCGCCTGCCGCATGTGGTGCGCGGCCATCCAGCCATATCCACGTCCGTAACGCGGCGCGGGCGGCTTCCACGCCGCGCAGCGGCGGGCCAGTTCCGCGTCGGATACCTCCATGTTGACTGAACGCGCCGCCACGTCCACCGCGATGATATCCCCCGTCTCCAGCAGCGCCAGCGGGCCACCGACATAGCTTTCGGGCGCGACATGCAGGATGCATGCACCATAGCTGGTGCCACTCATCCGGGCGTCGGACAGACGCAGCATGTCGCGGTAGCCTTCCTTGACCAGGCGCTTGGGCATGGGCAGCATTCCCCATTCCGGCATGCCCGGGCCACCCAGCGGGCCTGCATTGCGCAGCACAAGGACATGATCGGGGGTTACGTCCAGCGTTTCGTCATCCAGCGCTTTCTTCATGGTGGGATAATCGTCAAACACCAGCGCCGGTCCCCGGTGCTTATGGAATTTCGGATCACAGCAGGCCGGTTTCATTACGCAGCCATCGGGGGCAAGATTGCCACGCAGGACCGTCAGCGCGCCGCCCGCCTCCCCCGTGAACATCGGCCTGTCCAGCGGCCTTATGACATCATCATTCCAGACCCTTGCATCGCGGATGTTCTCGCCTACGCTGCGGCCGGTCACCGTCAGGCAGTCCAGGTCAAGGAAGCTGGAAATCCGGTTCATCAGCGCGGCGATGCCACCGGCATAGTAGAAATCCTCCATAAGGTAGGTCGTGCCCGTTGGCCGCACATTGGCGATCACCGGGACCTCGCGGCTGGCGCGATCGAAATCGTCCAGCCCGATGTCAACGCCCGCGCGCCGCGCCATGGCGATCACGTGTATGATGGCGTTGGTCGAACACCCCATGGCCATGGCCACCGCAATGGCGTTGCGAAAGGCGGCGCGGGTCTGGATTTTCGACGGCTTCAGGTCTTCCCACACCATATCGACAATGCGCCGGCCCGAACTCTTGGCCATGCGGATATGGTTGGAATCGACTGCCGGGATGGAACTTGCCCCGGGCAGGGACAGGCCGATCGCCTCGGCAATGGCGGTCATGGTGCTGGCCGTGCCCATGGTCATGCAGGTGCCAGCACTGCGGGCAATACCGGCCTCGACCCCCTGCCAGTCCGCGGGCGTAATCTTGCCCGCGCGCAGTTCATCCCAGTATTTCCATGAATCCGAACCCGAGCCCAGCGTCCTGCCCTGCCAGTTACCGCGCAGCATGGGGCCTGCGGGCACATAGATCGCGGGAATGTCCATGCTGGTCGCCCCAAGCAGCAGGCCGGGCGTGGTCTTGTCGCACCCGCCCATCAGCACCGCGCCATCAGCGGGGTAGGCGCGCAGCAGTTCTTCCGCCTCCATCGCCAGCATGTTGCGGTACAGCATGGTGGTGGGCTTCATGAAATTCTCGGACAGCGAGATTGCGGGAAGCTCCATGGGAAATCCGCCCGCTTCCAGCACGCCCCGCTTCACATCCTCCACGCGCTGGCGGAAATGCATGTGGCATGGATTGATGTCGGACCAGGTGTTCAGGATGGCGATGACGGGCTTTCCCTCCCAGTCCTGCGGGTCATAGCCCATCTGCATCGCACGGGAACGATGGCCGAAGCTGCGCAGGTCGGCCGGGCCAAACCACCGCTCGCTGCGCAGCCTGCGCCTGCCCTGTCCCGCCGCGTTCCCGCCGTCTGGCTGCATCCCGGCGTCTTCCGTCATGCTTTTGTTCTCCCTGCGCCCCGTTCGGTCACAATGGCCTGATAACAAGGGTGTTTGCTGCTGCAGTTAGGGCAAGACAGGCCAGGCGTGTCCAGATTAGATACGGCATGGATTGAGACAGGATTGATATCAATGCTTCAGCTCACGCAGGTCCGGTGTTTTGTCACGGTGGCGGAGGAACTGCATTTCGGGCGTGCGGCCGTGCGGCTGAACATGACCCAGCCACCGCTGAGCCGACAGGTCCAGTTGCTGGAACACGCACTTGGCGTTGAATTGCTGGAACGCAACAGCCGCAGCGTCCGGCTGACGCCTGCGGGCGCGATCTTCCTGCCCGAAGCGCGCCGCCTGCTGCGCAGTGCGCAGGATGCGGTCCTGCTGGCCCGCCGTGCCCGGCGCGGCGCGCTGGGACAGGTTGCGATCGGGTTCACGCCCTCCAGCAGCTATGACTTCCTGCCCCGGCTGATCCACGGATTGCGGGCGACCTATCCCGATATCGAACTGACGCTGGAGGAAATGGTCACGCGCGACCAGATCGCGGCCCTTGCCTCCCACCGGATCGACCTTGCCTTCGTCCGCCCGCCATTCGAAGCAAAGGAAACCCGCGCCTGCAGGGTCCGGGCCGAACCCATGGTCGCCGCCCTGCCCCACGATCACCCGCTGGCCACGCGGGCCGCGCTGACACCGGCGGACATGGAGGGGCAGGACCTGATCATGTATTCGATCCTGGGCAGCGGTTATTTCCACGACCTGGTGCAGCGCCTGCTGGTCAGCGCGCATATCCGGCCCCGCCTGATCCATCACCTGACCCAGATCCATGCCCTGCTGTCCATGGTCAGGACCGGGGTGGGCATCGCCCTGATCCCGGAATCGGCGTCGCGGCTTGGTATCGACAATGTCATCTACCGCCCGCTGGGATTTGGCGAAAACATCAGCGCCGAACTGTTCATGGTCCACCGCGCGCAGGATGTCAGCCCGGTGCTGGGCAATGTCATGGATACCGTATCGCGGATCAGCGAAGCGCGGACGCCGCCCCTGCCCTGACGGGGTGATGCCGCCGGCGCATCAATCCATGCGCAGTTTGTTTTGGACTTCCCGCCTTCTTCACGCGTTCCCTTGCGCACTGGACCCGATGCGGTCGCAAGGCAGACGGGCACGCCCCCGGCCCACCGCACCGGTCCGCGTATCGAGGGAGAAAACAGGGTGACCATGACAAGAGGGCCAACCACAGGCCCCACCGCCACACATGCACCGATCGCCGCAGGCGCGTCCCGTGCAGCCCCACGCACCGCCATCCGTTACAGTGTCCTTGCGTTCCTGTTCATCATCACGGCAATCAACTATGGCGATCGCGCGACACTTGGCATCGCGGGGTCATCGATATCGCATGACCTCGGGCTGACGCCGGTGGCCATGGGCTACATATTTTCCGCCTTCGGCTGGGCCTATGTCATGAACCAGGTGCCCGGCGGGTGGCTGCTGGACCGCTTTGGTTCCATCCGCGTCTATGGTGCAAGCCTGCTGGCGTGGTCGGTGTGTACGCTACTGATTGCTGGCGTGGGCCATGTCCCGCACGCCATCGCGTTTCCCGTGCTGTTCGTGCTGTGGGCCGGGCTGGGGCTGGTGGAAGCACCGACTTTTCCCGCCAACAGCCGTATCGTGTCCAGCTGGTTCCCGACGGCGGAGCGTGGGCTTGCCACCTCCATTTTCAATTCGGCGCAGTATGTCGCCGTCGCGTTCTTTGCGCCGCTCATGGGGTGGATTACCCAGCAGTTCGGCTGGGAATACATCTTTGCCGTCATGGGGGTTGCGGGCGTGGTACTGGCCGCCGCATGGCTCATGCGCATGCGGCCGCCCGCCAGCCATCCCGGCGTCAATGCCGCTGAACTGGCATTCATCCGCGCCGGGGGCGCGCTGGTTGACATTGATGACCGCGCCATGCGGGTGCGCAGGCCGCTGACATGGCGGCAGGTGCGCTTCATGCTGACGGACCGGACGCTGGTGGGCGTGTACGGGGGGCAGTACTGCATTACCGCCATCCTGTATTTCTTCCTGACGTGGTTCCCGCTTTACCTGCATCAGTCACGCGGGCTGTCCATGACGCAGACCGGGCTGGCGGCCAGCGTGCCCGCGCTGTGCGGGCTGGCCGGCGCGATTTCGGGGGGCGCGCTGTCCGACATGCTGCTGCGCCGGGGACAATCGGAAAACGTCGCGCGCAAGACGCCCTATGTCGTGGGCATGGCGATCGCGTCCACCATCTGCCTGTGCAATTTTGTCCAGTCCGCGTGGGTGATTGTCCTCATCATGTCCTTTGCGTTCTTTGGCAAGGGGGTCGCCGCCATTGGCTGGGCGGTGATTTCCGACATAGCACCAAAGGAAACGCCGGGCCTCGCGGCGGGCATTTTCAACGGGATCGGCAATATCGCCGGTATCGTGACCCCCATCGTGATCGGTTATATCGTTGCAATAACAAAATCCTATAACGGTGCGCTGCTGTTTGTGGCAGGCCACTGCGTTGTGGCGATCCTGCTGTACCTGTTCGTGGTCGGGAAGATCAGGCGTCTTTCCCTGCCGGTGTGAACCGGTTGCATCGCATCCCTGCACTTTATTGTGTAGAGACAAATTATACAAATACAGACACAAGTAATAACAAACAATAAGCAAGAGAAAATCTTCATGACACACGTTACCGATGCCATGGGCCACGGCCTGTCCCGGCGTGCCGCCCTGTGTGGCCTGGCCGGTGGGCTGGCGCTGGCGGGATTTGAAGCCGCCCGCATGCCGCAGGCCGTGGCGGCGTCCATTCATGCGACCGTTATCGCCTCCTCCCCGCGCTATCTGTGCAATGCGGTGGCCGCGACACGTGACGGGACACTGTTCCTTGGCGCGCCACGGTGGGATCTCATGGCGGATACGCCCAGCGTGTTCCGCGTGGCGTCCGACGGCGCACTCCAGCCGTTTCCGGGTGGAAGCTGGAATACGTGGAAACCGGGCGCCGATGCAGCCAGTGCCTTCGTCATGGTCAACGGCCTGCATATCTTCAGCGACGACACGCTGTGGGTTGTCGATCAGGGCATCGACCCGACCAAGGGCGCATCCGTGCCGGGCGGACAGAAGCTGGTACAGCTTGATCCCCGTGACGGCAGGGTGCTGCAGGTCCTGCGCTGGGGTGACGACATCCTGCCGCCGGGTTCGGCCATGAATGACCTGCGCATTGCGGGCGACCTCATGTTCGTGACCGATTCAGGTCTGGGCGGCATCATCATTCATAACATGCGCAGCGGGGAAACCGTGCGCAGGCTGTCGGAATACAAGCTGCTGCGCGCAACGCCGGACAAGCCGCTGCGTGGACGCGACGGACATATCCTGCGCGACAGTACAGGCAAGCGCCCGCTGGTCCATTCGGACATGCTGGAAATCACGGCAGACCGGAAATGGTTCTATTTCTCCACCCCGTCCGGCCCGTTGCGCCGGATCCCGACCGATATCCTGCTTGATGCCAGCCTGACCGATGACCAGCGGGCGGGACGGATCGAGAAGGTCATCGACCTGCCGACGATCATGGGCACGGCAATCGACACGCTGGGCAACCTTTACTATGCCGATGCCGAACATGGACGGATTGTCGTCCTGACACCGGAAAAGAAACAGCTTACGTTATTTGAAGATCCACGCCTGGTTGACGGTGACGCCCTGTTCATCACGGCCGACCGGCACATGCTGGTGCCTGTTGCCCAGACGGAACGGCTGCCTTCAAACAATGCAGGCGTCAATGCCCTGAAACTGCCCTTCATCAGCCTTGGCTTCGCGCTGCCCGACACGCTGGACGGACACAGGCTGGGTGGCGTGGTGAGCAGTTTGTGATCTGGTTTCCATGTAATTACTACACACCCGATACGTTTATACAGGACAGCGCCACCGGGAAAAAGTAACGCCAGTGAACAGGTTCCGCACGGACGGGCTTTTTCTGGCATGCCTTAGCCTGCGCACCTGAAATACGGTGCGCGGAAAAATGGCCCGTTGCACGCGCGTCCCATGCCCATGGCGGCAATGCCTGTCAGGAGAAAACAATGAAGCGGCGTGACGTAATAAAGGGGGGGCTGGTACTGATGGCGACCTCCACGCTGGCCTCCATTTACAAACCGGCCTATTCCAAAACCTATGTTGGCGGCACGGGCGCCTGGCGGGCCACGCCGCCCCCGCCGCTGTCGGTGGTTGATGGCAGCCGGCTGGTGTACCTGACACCGGATGAGGCAAAACTGGTGGGCGCCATATTCGATGTCCTGATCCCCGCTGATGAACTGGGGATGGGTGCGACCGAAGCAGGCTGCGTGACCTTCCTTGACCATCAGCTGGCCGGTCCCTACGGCACGGCGGCGAAGGATTACAAACTTGGCCCCGTTGTCGAGGGACTGCCCCAGCAGGGACCGCAAGGCATCATGACGCCTGCGGAAATCTACCGTAAGGGACTGGTTGAATTTGAACATGCCGTGCATGCGAAATTCGACAAATCATTTACTGAACTATCCGAAGAACAGAAAATCACGTTTCTTTATGGTATCGAAAGTGGCGCGATCGCATTCGAGACCCTGAAATCAGACCAGTTCTTCGTGCTGCTATTGCAGAACGTGCGAGAAGGCTACCTGGCCGATCCCATGTACGGCGGCAACCGCGACATGGTGGGCTGGAAGCTGGTCGGGTTTCCCGGTGCGATTTATGACTACCGCGACTGGATCGTATCAAAACGGGGCAAAAAGATTGATGTCAACCCCGTAAGCCTGCTGGGTCGCGCCTGACCGCGCCCCGTCCGGCATGGCAATGCGCAGCACAATTATAATAAAAACCAAGGTACACCTGAATGAATTACAAAAGGCCAAAGGCCGATGTGGTCATTGTCGGGCTGGGTTGGTCCGGTTCCACAATGGCGGAAGAACTGACCCGCGCGGGGCTGAAGGTGGTCGCGATCGAACGCGGGGCATGGCGCGATACCTCAACCAGCTTTCCAACCACACGCGATCCCGATGAACTCAGCGGGTCCGTGCGCAAGGACATCCTGCAGGCCCCGGTAACCGAGACCTATACCGTGCGCAACAAGGTGGGCCAGACCGCGCTGCCCATGCGCAAATACCACAATCTGACGCTGGGCAACAACGTAGGGGGGGCTGGCACGCACTGGGCGGGCGCAAGCTGGCGGTGGCTGCCGTTTGATCACCAGCCCTACAGCCATGTCATGCAGCGCTATGGCGCGGGACAGCTGGTGGATGGCCTGATCCTGCAGGACTGGGGCGTGACCTATGACGACCTTGAACCCTTCTATGACCGGTTCGAGAAGATCGCGGGCACATCGGGGACCGCGGGCGTCATCAACGGGCAACGCCAGCCCGGCGGCAACCCGTTTGAGGGGTCGCGCACCAGCCCCTACCCCACCCCCGCGCTGGAACGTTCGCGCGCCAACGTCCTGTTTGCGGAAGCGGCAACGCGGCTGGGGTATCATCCCTTTCCCGTGCCGTCGGCCATGATTGGCGCACCCTACAAGAATGCGCTGGGCCTGAACCTGGCGCCATGCACCTATTGCGGGTACTGCCAGCTGTACGGATGCGGCAACTGGTCCAAGTCCAGCCCCAATATCTGCATCCTGCCGGTACTGATGCAGCGCCCGAACTTCACGGTTGTCACGGAATGTGAGGTCATACGCATCAACACCACGCCGGACAGGAAGATGGCGACGGGCGTGACATTTGTGGATTCCGACGGCAATACTGGCGAACAGCCCGCCGATATTGTCATCACCGCGACCTTTACGCTGGACAATACACGCCTGCTGCTGCTTTCAGGCATCAGCACGCCGTATGATGTCGCATCGGGACAGGGTGTTGTCGGGCGGGCATTTACGTTCCAGACCCTGTCCTGGGGCTTCATGTTCTTTGAAAACGAGTACCTCAACCCGTTCATGAACACCGGCGCCCTTGCGACCCAGATCGACGATTTCAACGGTGACAATTTCGACCATACGGGTCTGGGCTTTATCGGGGGGGCGGGTATCCAGTCGCTCAGCAACCAGGGGCTGCCGATCGGCATGGCGGGGCTGCTGCCGCAGGGCAGTCCGCAATGGGGCAAGGGCTGGAAACAGGCATTCCGGAAGGGTTACCAGAATTACGCGCAGATCCAGGGACAGGGCACGAGCTTCGCCCATCGCGAACAGTTCCTTGACCTTGACCCGACCTACAAGGACCGTTTTGGCCAGCCGCTGCTGCGCATTACGTTTGACTATAACGAGAATGACCGGCGTTCGGGCCGGTTCATCCGCGACAAATGCGTTGAAATCGCGCGTGAGATGGGGGCAACGCAGGTCGGTGGGGATTCCTTCGCCGACCGTCCCTATTCCGGTTATACGCCGTGGGATTCATCGCATGTGCAGGGCGGCGTCGTGATGGGCGAGGATCCGCGCACCAGTGTGCAGAACCGCTTCCAGCAGAACTGGGATATCCCCAACCTGTTCGTGATCGGTGCGTCCTCCTTCCCCAATAATGCCGGCTACAACCCGACCGTCGCCGTGGGGGCCACGACCCTGTGGACCGCGAAAGCGATCAGGGACCTGTACCTCAAGAACCCCGGCCCGCTGGTAAGGCTATGATCATGGCAAGAAACCTGCTTCGCACCGCACTGCGCACCTGCATGCGTGGTGGACTGCTCCTGTCTGCTGTCACCTTCCTGGCCCACGGCGCGCAGGCACAGGACGGGGGCACGGACGCACAGGTCGAACGCGGCCGCTATCTGGCGATCGCGGGCGACTGCCTGGCCTGCCACACCGCACCCGGCGGCAGGCCATTCGCGGGGGGGCTGGACCTGAAAACCCCCTTTGGCATCATTACCTCCAGCAACATTACATCGGACCGGGACACAGGGATCGGGTCATGGACGCAGCCACAGTTCGAGCGCGCGGTGCGGCATGGCAAAAGCCCGGACCGGTACCTCTATCCCGCCATGCCCTATACCGCATACGTCAAGATCACGGATACGGACATTTCGGATCTGTGGGCCTATATCCGCACGATCCCGGCGGTCAATAACCGGGTTGTTACGAACAAGCTGCCGTTTCCATACAATATCCGCACACTCATGATCGGGTGGAACATGCTGTTTTTCGACCGGTCCGCCTTTGCCCCCGATCCGTCCCGCAGCGCGCAGGTCAATCGTGGGGCCTATCTGGTCGAGGGGCTGGAGCATTGCGGCACCTGCCATACCACCAAGAACGCCTTTGGCGGCGATACACGGGCCACCTACCAGGGTACGTCGCTGCAGGGATGGTATGCCCCGGACCTGAGCAACAATACCCATACGGGGCTGGGGGGATGGAGTGCCGATGATATCGTGACCTACCTGCGCGCTGGTACCAACCGCCATACGGCGTCGTCCGGACCGATGACGGAAACGATCGAAAATTCCACCCAGCACCTGACGGAAGCGGACCTGCAGGCCATTGCCGCCTATTTCAAGTCCCTGCCGCAGCGCACGGTGACCGTGCCCGCCCCCCTGCCCGCCAGCAACCGGCAGATGATGGCGGGGGCACGGGAATTCACCGTGCAGTGCAGCGCCTGCCATGTCAGTACCGGCGCGGGCATTGCGAACATGATCCCCACGCTGCAGCACAATCCTGCAGTCAACGCGCCCAACCCGGACAGCCTGATCAACATCGTGCTGCGGGGTACCGATGGCCCTGTCACGACCGCGAACCCGACCGGGGCCGCCATGCCGTCCTTTGGCTGGAAACTGCATGATGACCAGATTGCCAACATCCTGACCTATATCCGCAACAGCATGGGCAACGCGGCGCCCGCGGTTCTGGCCAGCGATGTCGGACGGGCGCGCAAGGCCATCGATGCCCAGAAGGTAGTCTGGCATTGACCACCGTTTCCACCCTTTCAGTTACCTGAAAGGGTGGATTCATTTCATACCTGGAGGCTGTTTGAAAATAATGCGTTCATAAAAGTTCCGGACGCTGCATTTTTCAGGAAAAGCACGATTTTTCAAAGCTTTTTGAAAAAAGCTTCACCAAAAACTTCTTTATGATCCATGGATATTTCCTGACCTTTCAGGCGGGCTTTTATGAAGTGTTTTCCTGTTCCGTATTCACAATGCCGGAACAGGTTTTTCATTCGCCATGACCCGCCTTCCGGCAGCCTGAAATCACGGGACCGGAGGCATACGATCAATGCACAGATACCCGTTATCATCATGTAGTCAGTGCGGGGTGCGATCAGGTTGGCTCAGGCCCACCGGATATACGCACCCCGCGGCAGGGAATACGGGCGATCAGTACGCCCCGCCCTGCTGCGCCACCATCACGCTGTCACGACTGACCAGCCTGCGAAACTGCGCGACACTGGCCCCGGCGGCGGCGGCCAGCAGCCGGGAATCACCCGATACGGTGGTCATGTTGAACCCCCAGCCTATGGCGCGGGCGGCATATTCCGGCGTACCGCAATGCAGGGCGGCGCGAATGCCGCTGTCCTGGCAGGCGGTCAGGATTTTATGCAGGTTTTCGATCATTTCCGGCTCCTCGCGGTCAAATCCCGGGGGCAGGCGCCCGCCCGCCAGGCTGAGCGCAAGGTCCGCAGGACCGATATAAATGCCGTCAAGGCCCGGGGTCGCGGCAATTTCCGCAAGGTTGTCCAGTCCCTGTCGTGTCTCGATCATGGCGAAGGCCAGGATTTCGTCATTCGCCCCCCCGGCATAATTGCTGCCCGCAGCAAACGAAACCCGTGTGGGGCCAAAGCTGCGCTGCCCATGCGGGGGATAGCGCATGTAGCTTACGAATTCGGCCGCCTGTGCCGCCGTATTCACCATGGGGCAGATCACGCCATAGGCCCCGGCGTCGAGCATTTTCATGATGACGCCCGGTTCCATCCACGGCACGCGGACCATGGGCACGACGCCGGATGCACGCATGGCCTGCATCATGGGCAGCGCGCTGGAATAATCCAGCGCCCCATGCTGCGCATCGATGGTGACGGAATCATAGCCCTGTGCGGCCATGATTTCGGCCGTGAAGGGATTGCCGATGGAACACCAGCCATTGAGCGTGGGTTTCCCCTCGGCCCAGAGCTGCTTGAGTCGATTGGGGATCATGTCAGAACACCATCCGTGCCAGTTTTACATCCAGATAACCCGCGATGCCCCCGCTTCCCCCTTCCGGCCCGTGCCGGGAAAGCAGGCGTCGCCGACACGCGCGCCCACTGCCATGATACCATTCACCATCAATGGACAATCCGAAATTCGTGTACATATTCGGTCCCTGTTATTGTTTTTGACACGATGCATGGCGATTGACCTGATCGCCATTACAGTAAAGGCGGACAGGCGTTTCGCGTTCCCCATTACAGTAAAACCGTACGGTTTCCTGCCTGCCCTGCCCCGGACATGGATCCGTCCATTGCTACGACAGGCATATTTCCCTGAACCGGTCAGGATGGCCCTGTGCCGTCCTGTCGTTCTCCTGGCTGGAAAGATCATAACCCGGTGGCGCAGCGGACCGGGCATGCGTTGCGACGTTCGCGACCCGCGCGCCACCAGTTCATCCAGACCTGCGCCATGTCCATGTAAACACCAGTCCGGGCCACGAAATCCTTTTTATATCTGCAGGTAATGTTGCGCATTTATTATATTATCAACTTATGTTGCGTCTGGATGGAATTGCTGGTCCCGCCATTGTCCAGCCGGGGACGTCTTTCAGCGCTGACGCGGTCCTTTCGGTGGGACCGTGGGGGGAAAATGAATACATCGCGGCACGGCAGGCATTGTCATGGAAAATGCCCGTGGCGCGCGGGTGTCGGGCCAGGCTGGCCGCCTTTCCTTCCATCTGCCGGAGACCACCCATTCGCAATGACCGTTTGAACGAAAACGCCAGTTCTGGCATCCCGATGCGGATATGCTGTGCGCCGGCCTGTAAACGACGTAGGGCGCGGACATATCCTGACTGATCGACCGTAGTTGAGGACGGAAGCATGCCTGTACCACCAAGACCGCCCCATACAGGGGGACGCCCGACACCAGAAGGATCGGCGCAGCTTGACCGGCATGTGCTTGAAGTCGCAACCACGCTGTTTGTAAAACAGGGCTATGCCGCAACATCCCTTGAACAGATCGCCCGTGTGGCGGAATGCAGCAAGGCCAGCCTGTACCGGCGCTATTCCTCCAAGGCGGCCCTGTTCAAGGCGGTGGTGGCCGCACGTGGCCGGCATCTGCTGGAGGAAGCCCGCGCGGTCGAGGCTTCTTCAAGGAATCCGTTGCTGGCGACAAAGGAAATCGCCCAGTTCTTCCTGGACTTCATGCTTCGTCCCGAAACGGTGGAAGCCTACCGGATCGTCATTGCGGACGGGCACCGCATCCCTTCCGTGGTTGACGACATGATGGCGACAAGCGTGGAGCCCTTTGTCGCAACAATCGGCCGTCTGCTGAAGGCTGCCGCCGATGCAGGACACATTGAATCCACCGACCATGAAGAAACCACGCGCGTCCTGATGGGCCTTGTCCTTGGCTGGCCCTTGCAAAATACCCTGCTGGGCCAGAACAAGCTGCTTGACCCGCAGGCGCGCCACCGCTTTTTTGAACGGGCATGGCAGATCTTCCTATCAGGCATCAGGCGCGCCGCCCCCTGACGCCACCCCTGCCACGGATCATGAAAGACCGCCCGGCCCCGGCTGTTTTTCCCTGATTGGGCCCCGGTCACGCCGGCCGTTCTTTATGGGGCGTTGCCATGTGATGTTGCGATACGGAACGGTATCGTATATATAATTCAGAATGGCCGGTCCCTCTTTACCCTTCGCATGGTCGGGAAATGGGCCGGTTCCGGATTTCGGTCGATACGGCGATTCATGACGGATACATCATGAATTATTACGATAGAGAAACAGATAATCATAATGTTCAGTAGCTTTAAACTGACCAGTGCGGAGCGGGAGGCGCTGAATGCGATCTCGACCAGAATACACCGGCCCGCCAAGCGCCGCATCTATGCACAGGGGGATGCGGGAAATTACATCTATCGTATCCGTTCGGGCGCCGTACGCCTGGAACACCACCTGAAGGACGGGCGCAACCAGATTTTCGCCTTCCTGTGGCCCGATGACATGTTTGGCAACCTGGAAGGCGGGGCGTACCACACATCCGCGATTACCCTGGTGGATACATACCTGTTCCAGATTTCCTATCCCGCGCTGAAGGACCTGGTACAGATCCATCCCCGCATCCAGACGCTGTTTTTACGACAGGCGCTGGATTATGCGAAAATGGCGGAGCGTCACCTGCTGCTGGCGACCTATCCCCTTGTGGTCAAGAGGCTGGCCGGTTTCCTGCTGGAATGCAGCAGGCAGGCGGATTTTTTCGATCGTGGGTCAAATATCCTGACACTGGCCATGGACCGCAAGGATATCGCCGACTACCTGGGTTTCGCCATCGAGACCACCAGCCGGACACTCAAGGAACTTGAGGATATGGGCCTGATACAGCGCCTGTCCGCCCAGCGTATAAAGATAGACCGCGACCGGATCGGGGCGATCATCTGACCGGCAGCCCACGCAGGCTTCCCTTGTCTGGCAGCGGTCATGTGCATACTGTCGGGTTATGGGCGCAATGGTGGCAGATGGAGGCAACATGATGGAACGGCGTTCCTTCAATTCCATACTGACGGGACTGGGGCTTTCACTGGGTGGCGGGCGTATCCGGGCCGCCGCTGCCGCGACACCGGTCCGGATCGAAAGTTTCATCCTGCGCGCCAATGACTGGGTGCCCAATAACCCGAAGCTGCCGGTCATCGTGTACCGCAATGCCCTGCCCATAAGCGGGGACGACCCGGCGGCGATTTTCGAAAGCCTGTTCCAGCGCAATGGCGCAACGGGGTCTATCCCTTTCATCATTATCATACCATGGGGCATGAGGTCCTGGGCTTTTATGGCGGGCATGCACGGCTGATGCTGGGTGGCGCGGGGGCACGGGACGTGGAAGTCCGGGCAGGCGACATCGCCCTGCTGCCTGCGGGCACGGGTCATATGAATATGGACTCCAGCCCTGATTTCGCGGTGGTGGGGGCATATCCGCCGGGGCAGGATTTCGACATCGTGCGCCAGGCTCCCAACGGGCCACAGCGTGCCCGGCTGGCGTCCCTGCCCTTTCCCGCGTCCGACCCGGTCATGGGGACGCGTGGCCCCACGACGCGGGAATGGCGTTACTGACGGGGCAGCCTGCCCCGGATGGATCAGGTTATTTCATGGGCACCTGAACGGTCGTGGCCCCGGCGGGATCGTGCATGTGCCGACGCCGCTCCCGCCACTCTTCCATGGCGAGATGCTCGAAATGGATACGCTGGCGGATCCAGTTCAGCATGCCTGACAGGGTCACGACGATAATGCCGACAATCGTCCAGTTATCCAGCGGCTGGTGAAACAGGAAGTAGCTGAACGCCACCGCCCACAGCATCTGGCTGTACTGCGGCAGGGCCACCCGGTTGGCGGGCGCGCGGGCTGTCGCCATCATCATCAACAACTGCCCCAGTGCTGCCAGAAACCCGTAACCGAACAGGAACATCCACGTCTTCAGCCCATGCGGCCAGTGCGCGTGCCCCAGCATGAGCAGCCCATCACCCACCAGCGGGCCAAACAGGCTGGAACCAAACAGTGACAGCCGTGGCGTATTATTGCCCGCCAGCCGATAGGCAATGACGCCGACGGCATTGGCCACCGCCGCGATCACCGCGCACAGATGCCCCAGATGCAGCGCCCGCACGCCGGGCCGCAGCACGATCAGCACCCCCACGAACCCCAGGATAACCGACAGCCATGCCCAGCCCGAGACTTTTTCACGCAGCAGCGTGACCGACAGGACCGTCACGAAAAACGGCATGAGGAACATGAGCGAAAGCGCCTCGGGCATGGGCAGCAGCATGAAGGCTTCGACGCTGGCAGCGGTGGAGGCAAAGATGGCGATCGCCCGCACCACCCACATGCCCGGACGCTGGGGGGAAAAGATATCGCGCAGGGATTCATTGGGCCTGCGGATGAACGGGATGATCAGGAAACCGAACACGCCGCCCGAAAACGCGACCTCGAACGGATCAAGCTGACCGGCCAGCAGTTTCGAATACGCGTCACTGACCGAAAAGGAGGAATATGCCGCAAAGGCCAGCATCATCCCCGAAGTAAAGAAAGACATGTTCATCTGCATTGCCCGTAGCCGAAGGAGCCTGCACTATGGATGCAAAAGAAGGCCAGGGCCAACATTGGATTGAGACGACCTGATATGCCCGCGCGCCACCTGCGTCAGAAATCATGATGCAATATCATGCCCTTTTTCAGAACAGCGGACACATACCGTGTTCCACGGGAAAGCCCCGGCCAGCCAATGCCTGCAATTCATCAACCGGTCAATCCGGGATGGGCCGCCCCTGTAGCGGCGCGGGCCACCGGGTCGTCCACGCGGCTCAGGCTGCGGACATCCTGACGGTAGCGCCGTGGCGTGGTATTGCATATCTCCAGAAACTGCCGGTTGAAATTGGACAGGTTGGCAAAGCCCGCGGCGCTGCTGATTTCGGCAATCGACGCATCGGTTTCCGCCAGCATGCGGCGGGCGCGGCTGACCCGTAGCCTGCGCATGAAGGATACAAAGGTCGTACCCGTCGCCCGACGGAACAGGCGTGAAAACGCAGGTCCGCTCAACCCGGCCTGACGCGCCATGTCCGCCTGGCGGATATCGTGCGGGCCGACCGACAGCAGGTGCCGGATCACCCGGTCCATGCGTTCAAGATCCCGGTCCGCGACCCTTGCCTGCCCTTCCCCGCCAAACGGGGTGATGCCCGTCAGAAGCTGGCGCGGGCAGGCCGCAAGCCCCGCCAGCAGCCCGATCAGGGCCGCAAGGCGCGCGGCGTCGCTCATGCCGCCCATCGCCGCCAGCCGGGCGCCCAGCACAGGCACCTCCGGCCCGGTAAACACGACCCCATACCGTGCATCCGCCAGCAGGGCGGACACCGTTTCCAGTTCCGGGCACAGTGCAACCAGCTGTCGCAGCCAGTCGTCATGAGCCTGCAATACGATATCACGCCCTTCGATCCGCCCGCCCGCCGGCAGGTCACTGAACCATCCATGCGGCAGATCCGGTCCCACCAGCACCAGATGGCCGGGGGCGAACGTGCCCAGAAAATCCCCCACCATGAAATGGCCCGTCCCGGTCGTGATCAGGTGCAGTTCATATTCAGGGTGATAGTTCCATCGCGCGCAGGCCGCAGGGTAGTCATGGCGGTGCCAGACAAAGCTCTGCCGGGGGCCGGGCTGTATGACCTCGAATACCGGGGGGTGTACCGCGCGGCCTTCCCCCCACACGGGCCGGCATCATTCCGCCAGCGTAGGAGACGGAGCCACATGGTTGGCATCCAGCCCGTCACGCACCGCCTGCGCCTTGGCGCTGGAGGCGACATCCATGGCATGGACGCCACGGGGCTGCACCAGCCGGATGAAGCCCGTCAGCACCGCGCCAAGGAAATACAGCGCCGCAAACGCCACCACCACGCCCTGCGTGCCATATCCCGACACCAGCACCGTCGCCAGTGCCGGCCCCACAAAATTGGCCAGGCCACCGCCAAGGTTCTGTACCGATACCGCCGCCCCCTTGTGGTCGGGCGCCAGCATGGGAAAGATCGCCCCCATGGGCACGAAGGACGTGATCGTCAGCGCAAACAGCAGGGCCGCGAAGATGGCCACCACCATGTTGCCCGGGACCGCGTGCGGCAGGTAGTAGAACGCCAGCGTGGCAATGCCGCAGCCCACGAAACCGGCCCAGCGCATCTGCCGCAGCCAGCCGATCCGGTCCCCGACGATCCCCCACATGACATTGGTAAAGGGCTGCACCACAAAGAATATGCCGTATATGCGCAGCCATTGCGGCATGGTGAACCCGCCTTCGGCCGAAGTATAGAACAGTGGCATCACCACCGGGAAACCGAACAGCGACAGGTTGCATATGATCCGCGTGACCAGTGCCAGCGCGATATCGCGGTTATGGACGATCAGCGTCAGGCCCCGGCTGATTTCGGTCATCTGGTGGCGCAGGCTGCGCCCTGCGTCACTGTCGATCGCGGCGGGCGCGTCATCGCGTATGGCGAAAAACGCCAGCAGGCCGCCACACGCAACCCATGCCAGCGACATCCACAACGTTGGCAGGAAACCAATGGCGGGAATGGTGAAGCTGGGCAGGAAGGATGCGATGATGCCATAGCCGATCGTGAACATGGACCACACCCAGCCAATGGCGGACGCCAGCCGGTGGTCGGGCGTGCGCTGCACGATCCAGAAGAAAAAAGCATAGAAAAACAGTGGATAGGCAAACCCGCGCAGCCCGTAGAACACCAGCATGAGCACAAAGTCATGCCGCATGACCCCACCGGACAGAAACGCGACATGGCACACGATCCACCACAGCGTCCCGATGGCCATGATCCGCCGGGGGCCATATACCTCCGCCAGCACGCCGGACAGCCAGCTTGCCACTGCCGCCGTCGCCCCGTACACGGTAAACAGCAGGCCCGCCTGCCGGGCGGAAAATCCTATGCTCGTCACGTATTTGGACAGGAACGCGACCTCGATCCCGTCGCCGGTCATATACAACGCGACCGCGATATAACCCCAGAACAGCACCACCGGCATGCCCCATATGATCGGGGATGCGGGGGGAATGGATGCGCCGCCATGACTGGCGGCATTGTTCGTGGCATTCATTTTTTCATGCCTTTTGTTTTTATTGGGCAGGCAACCCGAAGGCCGCCTGCCGTAAGTGGCGTTACACCACGCAGGTGATCAGGTGCGGGTTGCCCCCGGCATCATGACCTGCAGCTTTACATCCGTCGGACGGGCCGACGCCGCACGTTCAAACGCCGCAACCCCCTGTGTGAAGGCAAACGTTTCTGAAATAAGCGGCTTGAGGTCCACCTTGCCTGACGCGATCAGGGCGATGGCGCGTTCATACACGTTGGCGTAGCGGAAGACCGTTTCCATGCGGATTTCCTTCGCCTGTGCCGCCACGATGTCAAAGGGCACCTTTTCCACCGGCATGCCCACGAACACGACCGTCCCGCCCGGACGCACGCATGACAGGACATCATCATACGCACCGGCAAAGCCGCTGGCCTCGAACACCACATCGGCGCCCCAGTCGGCACCGACATGACGCGAGATGACATCACGCGGATTTTCATCACGGACATTGATCGGTTCGATCCCGTCATAGCGACCGGCGATTTCCAGTTTCGGCGCGGCCAGGTCGGATATGAACACCACCCCCGCCCCGGACGCCAGCGCAGCCAGCGCGGTCATGAGCCCGATCGGCCCGCACCCGGTGACCAGGCAGGTATCACCGGGTTTGATTGCAGCCTTGACCGCGGCCTGCACGCCAATGGCGAAGGGTTCGACCATTGCCCCTTCACCAAAGGACACGTTATCGGGCAGGCGATAGGTAAAGGCTGCCGGATGGACAACCGTGGGCGTAAGACAGCCATGGACCGGCGGCGTGGCCCAGAAGGTCACGGCGGGATCGACATTATAGATCCCCATGCGCGACGCCCGCGATATGGGGTCGGGAATGCCCGGCTCCATGCAGACGCGATCACCGATTTTCAGGTTTCTGACGCGCGATCCGGTTTCAATGACCGTGCCGGCCGCTTCATGCCCCAGCACCATCGGATCATTGACGACAAAGGGACCAATGCGCACGTCATCAGGCCCGAGTTCCTGTGGCAGGTCGATATCACGGATGGAAAGAACGCCTTGGCGTTCCAGGACCAGAGCTTCCGCCATTTATTTCCTGACGCCCTTTGGGCGCCCCTTCTTCTTGTTTTGGCGAAATCATATGAGAATACCGGGCGGTGTCGCGTCTAGCCTGTCTTTTGCCGGAAAATGATACTTTTTTGACATCCGTGCATTTCCGCCAGAAAACGGCGAAACGTCACGCATTCGTGACGCGCAGCGTCCTGCCTGGCCGGTCCCTTTGGTCCTGATATGACAGTATAGTCCGCGGACTGCTGCGCCCGGTCATGAAACGCCGTAATGATATCTTTCATGATACGGTCCGCTGTCATCAGCCGGTAATGGATCGGGTCCCAGAACATGTCACGATCATTGACGATGGGGCCGGGAATATCGAAATCGATCACCAGCGTGTTGGGCGTGTCTGCGGCAACCGGTGCAGCGGCAATGACAGGGGCAGTCCGCCCCATGGATCGACCAGTACCACAAACAGATACAGACACCCGCCAACTGTCCCGATCGTAGCCAGAAATACCAGACAGAATTGATACCAGATATTCCTGTTGTGTATCCGCACCGATCCATCAGTTCCGAACGCAGGGTTGACGGTGTGTGGAAACCATAATTCCCCCACTGGCGCAATCCGACACGGGTCACGGGGCCTGTCTTTCGCTCCGGTGGGGATAGCAGTATTATGGCCGCTGTATTGTGGATATGAAGCGGGTTGGGGCACACGACGCGATGGATGAAACCTTCTGGCATGGCAAATGGCAGCGTAATGAAATCGGCTTTCACGAACCACGGCCCAATCCCCTGCTGACCGATAATTTCGCGGCCCTGCGCCTGCCTGCGGGCGCACGCGTCTTTGTACCATTATGCGGGAAAAGCCGTGATATTCACTGGCTGCTTGAACACGGCTGTCAGGTGGCCGGCATTGAACTGAGCCCGATTGCCGTCACAGGGCTTTTTTCCGAACTGGGGCTTGCGCCACGCATTTCGCCTGCTGGCCCATTGGTCCGCTACGAGGCAGGGCATTTGTGCATCTGGGCAGGCGACATTTTCAATCTGACGCAGGCGGAACTGGGTCATGTTGACGCCGTCTATGACCGTGCGGCGCTTATTGCCCTGCCCGCCCCCACCCGCATGGCCTATGCCCGGCATCTTGTAACCATTACCGATGCCGCGCCTGAACTTCTGGTCAGCATGGAATATGACCAGTCACGCAAGGCGGGACCGCCGTTTTCGGTCGATGAAAATGCGCTGCAGCACTATTATGGTGATACGTTTACCCTTGACCGCGTGACGCATGAAGCCGTGCCGGGCGGCCTGAAGGGGATCTGCCCCGCGACGGAAAGCGTGTGGATCATGAAACCGCGCCACGGGTCAGGCGCATTGATGGAAAAATAAAAGTTGCCGGGCACCGCCTTTTTTAAAAAGGCGGTGTTCTTCAAGGCTTTTTGCAAAAAGCTTCACCAGGAACCTTTCTGCATTCGCCAGATGTCTCATGGACAGGATACCGGAATACTCCCCCGGTCCCGCCCCGGACATTCCTGCGCCCGCGCCATATTATGCCAACCGGGCAAACTTCCCGATCGCCCTTACGTTGTGGCCGCATCCGCAGGAGGTTGCGATGCGCCACATCATCAGGATTTTCGCCATCCTCATCACCCTGTCCGCTACAGGCTGCTATGGTCCCGAACCCCACCACCCCTATCGTGACGAGGGTACGACGACAGATTACCGCAACCCCGACCAGCACTGGAGCCGTGGCCCCCACACCGATCACTGAATACAGCGCGCCATTCAGATCTGCAGGAAATTTTCCAGCACGGTCAGGAACGCCTGCGGCGACTGTGCATGCACCCAATGCCCGGCATCCGGTATGGTTTCCAGCCGGTAATGTGGAAACAGCCTGCGCATGGCGGGATAGTTGCCGGGCTGGATATAATGTGAGCGTCCACCCGCCACAAACAGGGTCGGTCCATCATAACGGGCGCCGGGCAGGACATCGGGCCAGCCAATTATGGCCGGCATGGATGCCGCAATGTCCTTCAGCCCGATGGTCCAGCGTGGCTTTTCCCCCAGGTCGAGATTCATCAGCATGAGATCACGCACGGGCTTTTCGGCAATCACCTGACCCAGCCACGCTTCCGCCCCCGCACGGTCAAGAAAATCCGGCAGCGGCAGTCCAGCCAGCCTGCGGGCCAGTTCATGGGACTGCGAAAACCCACCCTCGCCCGGTGCGATATCCACCACCATCAGCGAATGCACCTCGGCAGGAAAGCTGAGCGCCAGCATCATCGCGGTCTTTCCCCCCATCGAATGCCCCACCACGGTGGCGGGCAATGCGTCATGGGCGGCCAGTGTTTCGCATACGTCAGCAGCAAGGCCCGGATAGTCCATCGGGCCATGCGGGCTGCCGCCATGATTGCGCAGGTCCAGCGCCAGCGTACGGCGGTTTGCGGCAATACGGCGCTGGAAAAAGCCGAAATTGCGTGCCCGTCCGAACAGCCCATGCAGGAATACGACGGGCGGTTGGGACAGGTCGCCGTTTTCAGGGCCAAGTTCGATGGTGTTGAGCAGCATGGTATCGTGGGCTCCGGTTCTTTTCCTGAAATATCGGGATATATTAGGGGGATCGGGCCATTCCCGCCTTTCATAATTCTGTGGGGTGGATCACATGCACATAGTCGCAACACCTGCCCTGTTGCGCTGCATTCTGATGCAGGCCAGACACAACTGTTTCTATTTGTAAAAAAATGATACATTCCATGAAACCGGCAACCCCATTTACTTTTTATTCACATTGACAAATTGTGTGGGATCGCAAGGTCACCCCCAATCTGTTTCACGCAGCTTCCTATAGGGTGATCTCCCCCATGAGCCTGAATCTGCACGCCAATTACCGGCGCGATATTGATGGCCTGCGCGCAATCGCGGTAACGGCCGTCGTTCTGTTTCATGCCAGCGTCTATCCCGTACAGTCGGGATTTGTTGGCGTGGATATTTTCTTTGTTATTTCCGGTTTCCTGATCGGTGGCATCGTTTACAGGGATGTCAGGCTGGGAACTTTCAGCTTTGTCGGGTTTTACGCCCGGCGCGCCCGGCGTATCCTGCCGGCCCTCATGGCCATCATCGCCGCTGTCATGCTGGCGGGCCTGCTGTTTTCCAGTCCGGCGGAATTGCGCCAGACCAGCCTGGGGGCCATAAGCGCATTACTTGGGTGGTCCAATATACTGTTCTGGAAACAGATCAGTTATTTTTCCCCTGACGCCCATCTCAACCCGTTCCTCATGACATGGTCGCTGGGGGTGGAGGAACAGTTCTACCTGTTTTTCCCCGTGCTTTTACTTCTGATCGGCCGGTGGCGGCACGTTTATGTACTGGGCGTGATCGGGGCGCTGTGCCTTGGTTCGCTATGCATGGCGCAGTTCGGGCTGGGCCGGTGGCCGGCCGCCGTATTCTACCTGCTGCCCACGCGGGCGTGGGAAATGGGCATGGGTACTTTCCTGGCCGTAGCAAAATCGAATTATGCTTTGTCCTTTCCCCGCCCCGTCAATCATTTAATTGGTTGGACGGGGCTTTTTCTTGTCGGGCTGTCAATATTCATTTTTGATGAACATACGCCCTTTCCCGGTCTGGCCGCCCTCCTGCCGGTTGGCGGCACGCTGGCGCTGCTGCTGTCGGATGGCAGTTTCGTCAACCGCGCCATCCTGTCCACGCGGCCCTTCATATGGATCGGGCGCATATCCTATTCATGGTATCTGTGGCACTGGCCGCTCATGGCGTTCGTCTGGCTGTGTTCGGCACGCGCGCCGTCGCCGCTGCTGCTGGCGGGCGCAGGGATCGTGTCACTGGTGCCAGCCGCACTGTCATGGCGCTATATCGAACAGCCGTTCCGGCGTGGAAGTGGCAGCGCCCCTGTCGTCGTGACGCGGTACGCGGGCAGCCTTGCGCTGGGTATCAGCGTGCTGGCGGTGGTTTACATATCCAATGGCCTGTCCCAACGTTTTGACCCGGCCCTGACCCTTGCGGAACAGGTTCTGGCGGAAGGACGGGGCGAACCCTGCCTGGCCAATTACGGGGTGGCCAGCCTGAACCTGTCGCCACGCTGCGTGCATGATACGGGACGCCCGCGCGTCGCCCTGCTGGGGGACAGTCATGCATCCGCACTGGCCGCTTCCCTGTCCCATATGGCGGACCGGGCGGGTTTTGATTTCGTGCAGTTCACGAAATCCTCCTGCCCGCCCCTGCTGGGGACCACGCGGCTCATGCCCACCCATCCCGGCCATGCAGTGCGCGGCGTATAACGCACAGGCTTTTGCCGCCGTCATGCATGACCCGCGTGTCCAGACCGTCGTGCTGGCGGGATACTGGGCCGCCCCCTTTGCCGGGGATGCCGGGCGCGATGCCTATGCCGACCCGCAGGACATGGCGGACCATGGCGTGGCCACAAGCCTTGCCCGGCTGGATGTCGCGTTACGCAATACAACGCAGATACTGGCCAATGCACACAAGCATGTCGTCGTGCTGGGGGACGTGCCCCAGTTCCGTTTTGATCCCGCCAAGGAAGCGGTGACCGCGTTCATGCCCATGCGCCTGCATGCCGAACACATGCTGGACCCGTCATTCCGGACAGTTGGCGATGTCGCGCCCCCAGCCCTTCTCACCGTGCCTGCCCAACCCGTCGCGGATGTGGTGCGCCGTGCGGTGGCGGACGGGCAGGACGTAAGCTATTTCGCGCTGGCTGACGGATTATGTTCCCCTGCGGGATGCAAATTCCGCAGCGGGGACAATCCGTTCTATGTCGACCCGCAGCACCTGTCGCGCGCGGGGGCCGATTTCCTGATGGCGCGACTTGACGGGCTGCTGCCTGTCATGGGCGAGCCCATGGCCCGGATCGCGGCACAGCCCCCCATCCCCACGACGCCACTGCCCGTATCCGATGCGACACAGGTCGCCATTCACTGACATATGCCGTGCGTCCACGTGTCTGTCATGAAAAGGAACGCCGCCTTTTTTCAAAAAGGCGGCACCCGAAAACCTTTGGTCTTTCCGGGGCTATCCCTCGCGATCGGCGGGGGCCAGCGCGCGGGGAAAGGCCGCAGGGTTGAAGAACGCCAGCACGATCCCCAGCAGCACCATGCCGCAGGACAGCGGGACCAGAATGGCAAACCCGCCATGGGACAGGACCTGTCCCCCCGCGGCGGATCCCGCCAGGATACCCGCATTACACGCGGCATTGATCGCAGCGCCCGCAACATCGGGGCGTGTCGCGCGCGCACGGATCGCACCCGACATGACAAAGGGCACGATGGCGGCGTAGCCGATACACCAAAGGCCAACCGCCGCAACCGCCATCCAGCCCGACAGGACATGCCCGTACATAAGCCCCATGCCCACCAGCATGGCCAGCCCACTGCCCAGCAGTCCGGCGGCGGGTTTGCTGTCAACGACCTGCCCCGCGCCCCACAGGCCAAGGATGCTGAAACCACCCGTCAGCAACAGCGCGATACTAAGCGTCCCCACCGACAGGCCATGCGCCAGCAATAAGGGCGTAATGTATGTGTAAAGCAGGTGATGGGCGAAGAAGAACACGGCATCAACCAGCACGACGACAAGAAATATCCGCATGGCCCGACGACCGCCGATCGTGGGCAGCCCTTCGCGGACCTGCACCGACGACGTGACCGGCGGCAGGAAGAACGCGATGCACACCGTCAGGATCACCGCCAGCACGGTCATGACGCCCATGGTCATGCGCCACCCCGCCAGGTGCCCGATCGCGGCCGCACCCGGCACCCCCAGGATCATGCCCAGTGATGTCCCGCCATAGACGAATGAAATGGCCCGTCCCGTCATGTCCTGCGGCACAAGGCGTGCGGCATAGGCCGCCGCAATGGACATGAGCAGCGCATGCGCCAGCCCCCCGATCAGACGTCCCGCGCACAGCACAAGGAAAGTCGGCGCCACCGTCACCGCAAGATTGGATATGACGTAGCCCAGCAGGGAAAGCAGCACGAGCCGCTTGCGATCGATATGCGCCGTCATGATCGTAAGCGGTATGGCGCCCATCATGACCATCATCGCAAAGGCGCTAACAGACAGCCCCGCCTGCCCTTCGGGAATATGGAAATCCCGCGCCATTTCAATCAGGATGCCCACCGGGGCGACTTCACTGGTCAGGGCTGTAAAGGTACAGGCGAAAAGGGCGCACAACCCGATCACGGCGCCCCTGGAAAGTGTCTTGAACGACATGATGACCTGCTCTGGGTTGCGCCATGTATCATGGCGGCGGTTTTTCGCCGCCTTGTGGCACTTTCCGCATCCCGATGGAACAGGCGTATTCCCTGTTTCGCCCTTAAAATTTCAAGTGCGGAAACGCCCCGGCAAAAAACCGGGAAAAACCGGTCTGAAAACCCGTCTGGCACCAGATGAAAAAATGCCGTCTTTTCGGTTTGCCGGGTCAGCCCCATCGCATCATGCGGCCCACATGAATTGCGATCCCGCGTCACCTGCGATCATCCTGCGGCCAGTATGCGCAGCGTCATGTACATTGTGGCATGTTTCCGCCCCGTGAGCCGGGTCCACGGGATAATGCCGGGGGTGCGCGGGTTACGCCTGCCGTCGATCCAGATTTTTGCGAATATCCTGAACAAATCGTGAATACCGGACGCCGAGAAAGAAAACCTCCATCAGCAGGCGCGCCGGCCACCGGCAGGGCCGCCTGACCTGAATCAGCAGGACATAACGGGTGTCGGTCGTATTGTTCCACACTTCATGGTTGTAGGTATCATCAAACAGTATGGATTTGCCCGCGGTCCATGGACACACATGCAGCCTGTCGCCCTCCTCGAACTGGATCCAGCAGTTTTCCCGGTCAGCGGGGACATGCAGCGCCAGATGATAGGTCAGCATGCCCTTGGTCATGCCCCGGTGGCGGGGAATGTGGCAGCCTGCCTCCAGCACGGAAAAGCTGGCGGTGCATAAATTGGGAATCCGGTCGATCAATGCGGCGGTCGTTGGTACATGCGCCCGGTTTTCCTGACGCCTGTAACCGTACCCTTCCAGAAAGAAGGAGCGCCAGCGGCGGTCGGCGGCGATACGCCCGTGATCGGGCGATATGTCCCCAAGGGATGGAATGTCGGTCGCGGCCATCTGCAGCGCCTCGTCACGAATTCTTTCCCAGTTCTGTTCCAGGTCACGCACCCACTGCATGACGTGGGGATCAAAGAGGGCCTGATCCGGCAGCATGGAAAACCGCATGATGAAGGTATCAATCCTGTCACGCAGGTTCTTGGTCAAATGATAAAGGGTCTTCTTTTTCACCACATGCATTTCCCTGAAATTGGACCGAGGCGGAGAAAATATATTTCAGCCAACCAGGCATGAACAATCCCTTCCCTCCATGCCCCGGCAGGGCAGCCTTTCGGGCTGCTGGGCGCAGTATTCCCGCATGGACGCGGGAAACCACATGCCAACGCCCGGACGGGCTTCTGGGATGCATCCGGATCATGCCACGGCGTAACACAGGAAGAATTCATCATGGCGGACCTTTTGCGCGACGCGTGAAGCGTATAGAATCCGCTCCCGATCGCAGACCTACGCCGCGCCGGGTCTGTCGCGTGTTCTTCATGGCGCCATGCAGGGAGTAAGGCGTGCCTTCAGCTACACCACAGCCCGTTGACACCACATTGACCAGCGCCGCGATTTTCCTGATCTTCACGCTGGACCACGGCGACGGGGATGATGGCGCCACGGTACGTAACCTGTATGGTGACCTGTCGGCGCTGGTGCGCGGGGTGGGTTTCCGCATTCCCGACGGGCGGCTGTCCTGTGTCACGGGTATCGGGTCGGATGCATGGGAACGTGTTTTCAAGGGGCCGAAACCCAAGGAACTCCACCCCTTCCGCGCCATCCACGGGGTGCATGAAGCCCCCGCCACCCCCGGTGACCTGGTGTTCCATATCCGTGCAACGCGCATGGACCTGTGTTTTGAACTGGCAACCGCCATCACCGCCCGGCTGGACGGCGTGGCGCGGGTGGTGGATGAAGTCCACGGGTTCAAGTATTTCGATGCCCGCGACCTGCTGGGCTTTGTCGATGGCACGGAAAACCCGGTCAACCAGGCCGCGACCGATGCGACGGTCATTGGTGACGAGGATCCCGATTTTGCAGGCGGCAGTTACGTCATGATCCAGAAATACCTGCATGACCTGAAAAAATGGGACGCCATTCCTGTCGAGCAGCAGGAAAAGATCATTGGCCGCAGGAAGCTGTCGGACATTGAACTGCCCGAAGCCGCGAAACCCAGCTACGCCCATAATGTCCTGACCAATATCGAGGAAAATGGCGAGCAGTTGCAGATCGTGCGCGACAACATGCCCTTTGGCGAAGTCGGCAAGGGGGAGTTCGGAACCTATTTCATAGGCTACGCGAAAACCCCCACCCGTGTGGAACGGATGCTGGACAACATGTTCATTGGCAACCCGCCGGGCAATTACGACCGCCTGCTGGATGTCAGCCGCGCGGTAACAGGCGTGCTGTTTTTCATTCCCACCGCCGATTTCCTGGACGCCGCCCCGACATATGGCGAAGCGGCGGCACCTGCGGACAGCACCGAAGACACACCGGCCAGCCCGCCCACCACACCCGATGGTTCACTTGGCATCGGGTCACTGAAGGAAGAAGTCTGACATGAACAACCTGCACCGCAACCTTGCCCCCATTTCCGACGCTGCCTGGGCCGATATCGAACAGGAAGCATCCCGCACGCTGCGCCGCTACCTGGCCGGCCGGCGCGTCGTGGACGTGCCCGAAGCCCGTGGTGTCGGCCTTGCCGCCGTGGATACCGGCCATACGGCCCGCATCGACTGCCCGGCGGACGGGGTGCAGGCGCTGCAGCGCAAGGTCCTGCCCCTGGTGGAACTGCGCGTGCCGTTTTCACTGAGCCGCGATGCCATTGACGATGTGGAACGCGGCGCGCTGGATTCCGACTGGCAGCCCCTGAAGGATGCGGCCAGGAAGATCGCCTATGCCGAGGACCGCGCGATATTCGACGGCTATGCCGCGGCCGGGATCCGGGGCATTGCACAGGATACATCCAACGGCCAGTTCTCGCTGCCCGCCTCCCCCAGCGACTATCCCGCCATCATTGCCGATGGCCTGAATGAACTGCGCATCGCAGGCGTAAACGGCCCCTATTCGGTGGTGCTGGGTGCGCGTGCGTTTGCCGCCGTCAGCGGCGGGAGCGAGGATGGCTACCCTGTCCTGCGCCACCTGGAACGGATGATCGAGGGCAGGATCATCTGCGCCCCGGCCATTGAAGGGGCCTATATCCTGTCCACCCGTGGCGGTGATTTTGAACTGGATATCGGGCAGGATGTCTCCATCGGCTACAGCAGCCATTCCGCCACGTCGGTTGAGCTGTACCTGCAGGAAAGCTTCACCTTCCGCGTGCTGACGACCGAAGCCTCGGTCGTGATCAGGCACGCGGCTGCGTAACCCCGCCCCATTTCCCCAGGGGCCATGTCGGCTGGCGGCCCGAACCACGGCA
>NZ_CADP01000013.1:29866-55022 GCF_000285295.1 Komagataeibacter europaeus LMG 18890
CCATGGTTTGATTTTCTGCCCGTTTCGTGATTACAGCCAGTACGACGAAACGTAAAAGGAATGACGGAAAATGAAGATCAGCGCACGGAACCAGATCGCGGGCAAGATCACGGCCATCACCAAGGGGGCGACCACGTCCCATGTCAGCATCGACATTGGTGGCGCCATCATCACCGCTTCGATCACCAATGAAGCGGTTGCCGACCTGAAGCTGAAGATCGGTGAAAAGGCGACCGCCATCATCAAGGCATCCGATGTCATGGTGGGCGTGTAAGGGTCACGGACCCGCGCGCCGTCAGCACCCACGGGCGGGCGGCGCACCGCCTTTTCCCGACATGAACAATCCCTAACCTGCGGGATACAAAAAGACAGGATCCGAACACAGGCTGGCCATGTTGCGCGCATAACCTGCGATCAACAAACCTTTAAGGTAATGCCCCTGTGCCCCTGAAAATCGCATGTTCCGGCATATTCATGCTGCTGGCAATCACTACGTGTATCCCGGCACAGGCCCGGTCGTACCGTATCCATATCCCGACCGCCAGCCGCCACGTGCAGGAAGTCAACACGGAAATGGGCTATATACATGGCCATGCCGCCGTCCTGCCGCCCGACAGCAGCGCCTATCGCAACATTGACGCCAAATGCGCCGGACGTGGGCTGAATAACGTCACCACGCAAAGTGTGACGGTCGGCATCAGCAGATCCTCGCGCCGTAATTTCTACACGCAGTGCATGATCGAAAGCGGCGCGTGGCGATAACACGCTAGGGGACTGGCGCGCCGGAAACCGTCCGGATATCGTGGCATGCAGGCAGATATTGCCCAGACAGCCCCAACCACCGGAACGTATTCGTGCACATATCCCCCTATCACGCCCAATGGCATGCGCATTCCATGCCGGAACACCAGATGGATCACGACAACAGCTATCCCGTGCGGCTGGTGGATGGATCGACGCTGGTCCTGCCGCTGCGTCCCCTGCCGGGCGGGGAAAAGGCCATTGCGCTGCTCATGTCCAACCAGACGGGATTTGCCGTCGAACGCGCACTGATCCGCCTGCTGACCGATATGGTGCGGGAACTGAAACCGAAGGTAATTGTCGGCGTGCCGACCATGGGACTGGCCTATGCCCGGCCCGTGGCGGAAAACCTAGGGTTTGATGATTATGTCGCATTGGGGCATTCGCGCAAATTCTGGTACGACAGTGCGCTGTCGCAATGCCTGACATCGTCCACCAGTCCCGATCAGGCCAAGCACCTGTATCTTGATCCCGCCCTTGTCGAGCGCGTGCGCGGCAGGCGCGTTGTGGTCATGGATGACGTGCTGAACACCGGCCGGACAGCAGCGGCGGCCATCCGCCTCATGCAGAAGGTCCAGGCGCGGGTTGCCGGCGTCACGGCGGTCCTGACCGAAGGCTGGGCATGGCGGACCGAACTGGAACATACGGGCCCCGACACGCCCGGACTGGTGCATGCCCTTGGGCATATTCCCATGTTTGGCCGCACCGAAGCGGGCTGGCGGCCCCTTGCCGATACCTGATTCCGAGCTGCGCGCGTCACATAAAGACGGGAAACGGAGCGTTTCCGATTTTGGCGTATGCAGCCCTGCTGCACGACGTATTGTCAGGAAGGTTCCTGCGGGAAACAGTCCATGACACAGCAAGGGATTACGAAATTGTCTAAGGTTCTCGTACTGTATTATTCCACCTACGGCCATGTCGAAACGATGGCCCATGCCGTGGCCGAAGGGGTTCGCGCGGCGGGGATGGAGGCGGACGTGAAACGCGTGCCCGAACTGGTGCCGGAAGACGTGGCGAAAGCCCATCATTTCAAGACCGAACAGGCTGCTCCCATCGCCACCACGGCGGAACTGCCGGAATATGATGCGGTCATTGTCGGCGCGCCGACGCGTTTCGGGCGGCTGCCGTCACAGATGGCCAATTTCTGGGACCAGACCGGCGGCCTGTGGCTGAAGGGGGCGCTGGTGGGCAAGGTGGGCGCGGTGTTCACCTCCACCGCATCACAGCATGGCGGGCACGAAACGACCCTGTATTCGCTCATGTCGAACCTGCTGCACCATGGCATGGTGATTACCGGCTTGCCCTACACCTTTCAGGGTCAGATGAAGGTGGATGAAGTGACCGGCGGCGCGCCCTATGGCGCCACCACGATCGCGGCGGGCGACGGGTCACGCCAGCCCAGCGCCACCGAACTGGATGGCGCGCGTTTCCTGGGGCGGCATGTGGCGGGGCTGGCGAGGAAGCTGGCTGCCTGATCCATACGACACGCCCGGTCCGTCAGTCATGACGTGCCCATGGCGGGTGCGCGAACGCACCCGCCAGATAATCGATAAGGGCCGTGACCCGCACGGGCCGCAGGGTGCTGCCGGGCGTCACCAGGTACAGGGCCACGGGCGGGGCTGCCCACCGGGGCAGGAGACGGGTGAGCCTGCCGGATTTCAGCCCGTCCCACACCATGAATTCCGGAAACAGGCCAAAGCCCAGACCGGCCTCAAGCGCAGGCAGGAAGGTTTCGGCGTTATCCGCGCGCAGCCGCGCGGTCTGGCACAGGACGAACTCCCGCCCGTTTCCCTCATGCTGCAGGCGGATCATGCCGGGGGCGGAGGTATTGGTGTAAACGAAGCTCCTGTGCCCCTCCAGCGCACGGGGATCATCGGGGTGGCCGATCCGTTCCACATATCCCGGCGTGGCCACCAGCAGCAGCCGCACTGTACACAGCCGCCGCGCCAGCAGGGCGGAATCCGCCAGCGACGCAATGCGCAGCGCCATGTCATATCCCCCCGCCACTAGGTCCACGATGGCATCGCTATAGTCGATGGTCATGTCGATTTCAGGGTAGCGCACAAGGAAATCCGGCAGGAGCGGGGCCAGATGCCGGACCCCGAAAACCATGGGGGCCGCAACCCGTATCAGGCCCGATGGCGCCAGCGTGCCACCGCGTGCTTCCATTTCTGCGGCCTCGGCTTCGGCCAGGATCCGGTTGGCATGACCCAGCAGCATCCGCCCCGTCTCGGTCAGCGACATCTGCCGTGAATTGCGGTTGAACAGGGCGACGCCCAGCGACTGCTCCAGCCGGCCTATGGCCTTGGACACGGTGGGTTTGGACAACTGGACGTCCTCCGCCGCGCGCGCAAACGAACCGCGTTCCGCCACTTTTGCAAAAATGGCCCATGCCTCGAAATCAGGCAGCCGCATTGCACAATCCCACGCAATGATTCCCAGTGCGTGTTTCCATATCTTATCGGCCCCGGCATGTCTCCCTCCGCATGATGGCCTATGGACAACAAATGGAAACGATAGGTTTCCTTCATTTCCATATTCACGATTCCGGTCGGGCGCTAACGTGGTGTCCATAGTCAACGCAGCCAACTGGAGAAAAACCGATGATTGAAGTTCGCCCCTTTGGCCAGCTGGGCCATGCCGACCATGGCTGGCTGGATGCACGCCACCATTTCTCGTTCGCGCATTACCATGACCCCGACCGCATGAACTGGGGGGCGCTGCGGGTGTGGAATGACGACATGATCGCCCCCGGCACCGGTTTAGGCACCCACCAGCACCGGGATATGGAAATCATTACCTATATCCGCGAAGGCGCAATCACCCATACCGACAGCCTTGGCAATACCGGGCGGACGGATGCGGGCGATGTGCAGGTGATGTCCGCCGGCACCGGCATCCGCCATGCCGAACACAACCGCGAGGACGTGGCCACCCGCCTGTTCCAGATATGGATCATGCCTGACCGTGCGGGCCATGCGCCGTCATGGGGCACGCGGTCCTTTCCCAGGGGCGACCGGGCGGGACGGTTCGTGGTCCTTGCCTCGGGCCATGCGGGGGATGACGACGCCCTGCCGATCAACGCCAACGCCCGCGTGCTGGGGGCAACGCTGAAGAAGGGGCAGGTTGTCGATTACCCGCTGGGCGCGGACCGGCTTGGTTACCTGGTGCCCGCACGCGGCAGTGTGGAAATCGAGGGCACGACGGTACACGAACGCGACGGTGCCGCCATTTCCGCCACCGAGACGCTGCGTGTCCGCGCGCTGGAGGACAGTGAAATCGTGCTGGTCGATACCGCCACGTGATCAGATAGGAAGAAGAGGCCAGCAATCCGGCGCATCACCGCTGACAGATTTTGATATAAACGACGTTTCCATCATGCCGTCCCCCTGCCCTGCCGTGGCCATGCATGTGCCACGGCCCCGCAGGGGGCTGGAAACAGCGATTCATCATAAACCGGCATGGTACATGACGCTTTTTTTCCACGTGCCGGACGCTGATACACGCGTCACAGCCATGCAGTTTGCGGCTACCTGACAATGTGACGACATGTAACAAACCCTCTCCGTTTCTGGAGAGAATGTAATGAAAAAGGTTCTGGCCCTGTCGGGTCTTGCAGTACTGGCTGGGTGCGCTTCCAGCCCGAAGGACGTCAAGCCCACCTATATCTCTGATACCGCCTATTCCAGCATGGACTGCCAGCAGCTTGGGCAGGAGGAACTGAAGGAGGGCGACACGCTGGAAGCCCTGACCAACAAGCAGCGCCGGGCGCACAAGACCGATACGTGGGGCGTGCTGGCGCTGGGCGTGCCGCTGTCTGAAATGACCGGGTCGGACGTGGCCGGCGTTCTGGCACGCGAAAAGGGCAAGATGGAAGCCATCCAGCGCATGCAGATCGCAAAATCATGCCCCGGGGCCGGTGTGGCCGTCGTGCCGGCGACACTGGATTGATCCCTGTCCCCTTTCCCATCGCGCCGCGCATGACCTGATACATGTCATGCGCACCGGATGGAAACAGGGCTTTTTCCGGCCGCATTTCCATGATTGGCTGGATGGCATGATCCGGATGGAAAAAAGATGGCAGGACATGACGGGCGGAAGCCTGCCGGCCACCATGCCGGGCAGGCATGGTCATGTATGCCAACCCTGTCGCCCGCATGTGTTTACTCCGGACAGACAACAGGTCAACATGCGTCCGCCCCGTCATAGCTGTGAGAGAAATACATGAAAATAGCCCAGTGGATGAAGGAGTCCGGTGTTGCCTTCGGCACCAGCGGCGCGCGTGGCCTTGTGACCGCCATGACGGATTCCGTCTGCTTCGCCTATACGGTGGGCTATCTCAGGCATCTGGCCAGCCTGGGTGAATTCGCGCCCGGCACGCCGGTCGCGGTGGCAGGCGACCTGCGCCCCAGCACGCCGCACATCCTGCGGGCCTGTGTCGCGGCCATTACCTATATGGAGGGTGTGCCGGTTTTCTGCGGGTTCGTACCGACACCGGCGCTGTGCCTGCATGCGTTCACGCTTGGTATCCCCTCCCTCATGGTGACGGGCAGCCATATCCCGGCTGATCGCAATGGCATCAAGTTCAACCGCGCGCGTGGCGAATTCCTCAAGACCGACGAAGCCGCCATGCGGGAGGAGGACGTGACCCTGCCCGATGGCTGGTTTGACACGACCGGGGCGCTGGTGCGCGATATCGTCCTGCCGGTCATAACCGATGTCGTTCCGGGCTTTGTCGCCCGTTACCGTGATTTCTTTGGCCCCGATGCCCTGTCCGGCCTGAAACTGGGCATTTACCAGCATTCCGCCGTGGGGCGTGACGTGATGGTGGAAATTGTCGAGGCACTGGGCGGCACCGCCGTGCCACTGGGCCGCATGGACACGTTCATTCCCGTCGATACCGAGGCCGTGCGCCCCGAAGATGCCGCCCTGGCCCGCGAATGGGCCAGCGACGGCACGCTGGACGCCATCCTGACCACCGATGGCGATTCCGACCGCCCCCTGCTGGCGGACCGGCATGGCAACTGGCTGCGGGGGGATGTGCTGGGGATCATTGCCGCGCGTTTCCTTGGCGCCGCCGCCGTGACAACGCCGGTCAGCAGCAACACCGCGCTGGAACAGGCCGGTTTTGCCCGTGACATACGGCGCACCCGCATCGGCTCCCCCTTTGTCGTCGCAGCCATGACCGACGCGGCTAAAGCAGGGCTGCTGCCCTCCGTCGGGTATGAAGCCAATGGCGGCTTCCTGCTGGCCAGTGACGTGACACGGGGCGCGCGCACCCTTGCCGCCCTGCCCACGCGGGATTCCATCCTGCCCATGATCTGCGCCCTTGTCGCGGCACGGCAGCAGGGGGTGGATCTGGCGGGGCTTGTGGCCGCCCTGCCCCGGCGCTTCACACTAAGTGACCGGCTGAAGGAAATGCCGACAGCGCAGAGCCAGGCACGGATTGCCGCACTCCGTCAGGATCCGGCAAACGGGGCCGCCGCACTGGGCCTGCAGGATGCCTGCGGCGGGCTTGCGCATGTCGATGAAACGGACGGCCTGCGCATGACGTTCGAAAACGGGGAAATCGTGCACCTGCGCCCCTCCGGCAATGCGCCGGAACTGCGGGTCTATGTGGAGGGCGACAGCCCCGAACGCACGGCGGAACTGCTGAAAACCGGCATGGACGGCGTCAGCACATGGCGCGATACGCCGTAACCGGCAGCGGATCGCATCCATCCTGAACCGCGGGGGGACATATCGCCTTTCTCCCCCGTCAAACCTTCCCCCTGTGCCAGCGTTGCAAAGGCGCGGCATCAGGGGGCCAGTCATGCACCATACTTCCCGGATATTCATGGCCTGTGCCATCATCATCTGTCTTGCGGGATGCCGTGACCCGCACCGGGACCATCCAGTGTACTGGCATGAAGACCAGCAGCGCGGCAAACATCACCCGCAGGATGTCCGTGGTGCATATTAATGGTCAGCCCGGCAATCATGAGAACGTTTCCGGCAACGCTTTTTCAGGCAGGCGCTGATTGCGGCGCCATCGGCCATTCATACGATATGTCGCCATGAATGGCCTGATATGCGGGATTTTTACCCTGCGCCTGACACGGACGGGATGGTGCGGAAGCCGGTTGTCTTGGGCCGGCCTTTGCGGCATGACGGGGGCATATCAGAATTCCATTCCCGTCCATCAGCAGGTTTCCCATGTCCGAGCATACCCCCATTGGCCTTGACAACGCAGCCGCCCCCGTCCGGGCGCTGACCCATTCGGGGAATTTCCACGTTGATGAAACACTGGGATATGTCATCCTTCACTACGCCCTTGCGCCCAAAGGTGACCTGCGCGCCCGCGTTCTGGGTGACGGACCTGCCGACCGGCTGGAATTCATCCGTTCACGTTCCCCCGACCGGATCGCAGCATCCGATATCGTGTTTGACGTAGGCGGCCAGTATGACCCGGCAAAGGGCCGTTATGACCATCACATGAAGGACAAGCCCCTGCGTGATGACGGAACGCCTTACAGCGCCGCGGGCCTGCTGTGGAAGGATTACGGGGTCGCCGCCATCCGCAATATCGTGCAGACGCAGGTGGATGAGGCGGACATTGCCGCCATATGGCAGGCCCTGGACAGGTCACTGGTCCTGCCGATTGACGAGGACGACAATGGCGTCGTGAAAATGGGCAGGCTGTCGCTGGCCGATATCGTATCGTCCTGCCGTCCGGCATGGGACACCACCGAACTGTATGGCCCGGAGGAAGCACGGCGGCGCGAGACGCTGGGCTTCGCCAATGCCGCGACGACCGTGGCCTCCCATCTGGTCAATGCGGTGGACCGCGTGCGCGCCAGCCTGAAGGCCGCCCACCGGGTCATGGCCGCCTACGAAGCCGCCGAAGACAAGCGCATCCTGCTGATGGATACGGGCATGCCGACCGAGAAGGTCATTTTCGAAAATGACCTGCCCGTCGTCTATGTCGTCTCCCCTGCCGCCCCCGACCGCTGGAACGTCAAGGCGGTGCCACCCGTGCGCGGCGATTTCGGGCAGCGTGTCTCCCTGCCTGAGGCATGGCGTGGACTGGATGGGGAAAAACTGGCCCGGGTATGCGGCGTGCCTGACGCGGTATTTGCCCATCCCGCGCGCTTCATCTGTGGCGCGGGCAGCAAGGAAGGGGCGCTGCAGATGGCGCGCCTGGCGCTGAAGATCAATGATGAACTGGAACAGGCCGGGGACTGATCCCGCCTGTACCCCTCCGCTGTCAGGCTGATACGGCATGCGGCGCGGCCTGACGGGGCAGATGCCGCAAACGTGATGGGTCATCAGGATCATCCCCCGCCTGCGGGCCTGTCCCGCCCCTGTTAAGGCGCCCCGTGCCTGCCTACATCGCCTGCATCGGGTGGTTTTCCACCACCCGGACCTGGAGGTCGCCATGGACAGGGGAACCCGCTACCGCACCAATCCCGATGTCATCGATATGGTTGGCATTGGCATGGTCCTGCTTACACTCGCACTATGGCTGTCGTTTATCTTCATATGACGGTCCAGCCAGATGGACCCGACTGCTTCTGACGGAGGCTGCAATGTGGATACACCTGCGCCGCCAGCGCCTTGCTGGCACAGCACCGACCGGACGTCTTTCACGATGGGATATTGCGGGACCGGCACTGATCGCCGCTGCATTCGCCCTTTCAACGGCCATGATATTCCTGTTCTGAAACACCACGCCCGCACCATGAAAGCCCGGCACATTGTGGCCGGGCTTTTTCATATCCCCGTCCCGTCGCCGCATGGCGTGTGCGGGGCATACTTCCCCTGATTGGCGCCGCAGGCAGGGCTGGGCTAAGTTCATGCCCCTGAGCCCGGAGAGGAAGATCACATCATGGATACCAAGACCATTGCCGAAGCCTACTTCACGCTGGGCACCCATATCGAGGACAGCCAGGCCCGCGTCAGTGATGCGGCCGAAGCACTGATCCCCCTTGTCAAGCGCGGCGATACGGATGCGGTCAGCGCACTGGACAACCTGCGCAAGGCGGCCGTTTCCATGCAGGCCGAACGGCTGTGGGCGGAATATCTGTGGCAGCTTGCATCGGGCAAGAACCCGGCCCCGCCCGCCGATACCACAACCACGCCGGACCAGCCCCAGCCGCACACGTTCCTTGACAGCCTGCTGGGTGAACTGACCGACTACATCAGATACGGAAAATCCTGATCTGATCCATTTCTCGCCCGCCCAGGCCGTGGGCCGGGCGGACAGCTTTCGCCTGTTTCCTATGCCGTCCCGACCGGGATGGCACGCACCAGCAGATCCACGATCTTTTCCAGCATGATCCGGTCGGTATCGGAAAAACGCTCGCGCACCGGACTGTCGACATCCAGTACGCCCAGCAGCCGGTCGCCTGCAATGACCGGCACCACGATTTCGGAAGCCGAGGCCGCGTCACAGGCGATATGCCCGGGAAAGGCATGCACGTCGGGCACGATAATTGTCCGCCGTTCCCGCGCCACCGTCCCGCACACCCCCTTGCCATAGGCGATGCGCGTGCAGGCCATGCTCCCCTGAAAGGGCCCCAGCACAAGCTGGCCTTCTTTCCAGATATAAAACCCAGCCCAGTTCAGGTCGGGCAGCGCCTCGAAAATCATGGCCGCGATATTGGCCATGTCCGCAATCATGTCCGGTTCGTTCGCCACGACTGATGCCACGGCGGCAACCAGTTCCTGCGCACCCAGGCGTTTTTGGGGGGCGGTCATCGGTCTTGTCCTTCCTGCACCATATCCGGGAACGAAACACGACGCCCGTTCTCCCATCCCCATGACATAGGCGATATCCGCCCGGCCATACAGACCGCAGACCACCACGGGCAGCCAGCGTCCCGCCCGCCTGATGCAACCTGCCGCCCTGCCGCGGGTTTAATGCGCGGCACATGATGGCCGCAATGGCCCACGGACCGCACCATTTCACACCACCACGTCATTTCACGTCCCGCCAGAAGGATGCCACGAATGTCGTACCGTCCAGTCATCACCCTGCCCGCCATGACGCCGGGCATCCTGTTCGGGGGCGGCATGTTGCCCGCCATGGCGCGCGACATGGCCATGCCCCCTTCCGCGACGCCACAGGCCATGATCGACGCGGCACCGGGTGCGCGGCTGGCGGGCTACCTGAATTTCTGCATTGAAAATGGCCTGGCTGACCATGCAGGTGCGACCCCGCTCATGAATACGCTGATCCATAGCACCGGCGCGGTTCCGCCCGATGAACACGGCAATATGGATTATGCCTATGGCACGGTGGGCGTCCTGCAACCCGGTAGCGGCAACATGCCGCGCATGACCGACCTCGATATCCCGGCGCGACACGACGCCTGTACGCACGCGGTGAAAAAGGCGGGCATGGGCGCATGATGGACGGTTTCCCCTTCCCCGCGCCCGTACGGGCACATCTCGCAATCCACATGACGGAGTCCACGCATGCCCCACAGCATTCCCGCACAGAGCCAGCCCCACCAGCCCGGCATTGAACGCCTGCTTGACCCGCCGGCGGAACATATCCGCGCCGATTACATGGGCAGCGGCAAGCTGAAGGGACGCAGGGCGCTGGTCAGCGGTGGTGACAGTGGCATCGGGCGTGCCGCCGCCGTGCATTTCGCACGTGAAGGGGCCGATGTCGCCATCGTGTACCTGGAGGAGGACGAGGACGCCAACGAAACGGTGCGCCTGATCGAAGCCGAAGGGGGCCGCGCGCTGGCCATACGCGGCGATGTATCGTGCAGCACGGCATGCGATGACGCGGTGGCCCGCACGGTGCGGGCCCTTGGCGGGCTGGATATCGTGGTCAATAACGCCTCCGTCCAGTACGTCAGCAGCGACCTGACCGATATTACGGACGAAACCTGGCAACGTCACATGGACGTGAACATCAATGGCTATTTCTACCTGACCCGCGCGGCCCTGCCGCATCTGGGACCGGACAGCGCGATCATCAACACGTCCTCGGTCAACGCGTTCGCGGGCAATGAGTCACTGGTTGCCTATACCACGACCAAGGGGGCGGAAATGGGCTTTACCCGCGCCCTGGCGCTGCAGCTTGCACCAAGGGGCATACGGGTCAACGCGGTCGCCCCCGGTCCGGTCTGGACACCCCTGCAACCCGCAAGCTGGGGGCCGGTCGACCCGCTGGCCGTGGCCAATCTTGGCAAGGATACGCCCATGGGCCGCATCGGTCAGCCCAGCGAGCTTGGTCCGGCCTATGTCTATCTTGCGGCAAAGGATTCATCATACGTGACCGGACAGACGCTGCACGTGAACGGGGGCATGATCGTCAATGGGTGAAGCCCTGCCCGCGCTGATGGTGCCGGCGTCCTCGTGGTTGCGCCGTTCGCCCCACCGGCTCTGGCTGGACATGCAGGGGCAGCGACTGCTGGATTTTTCCAGGCCATCCCGCGTGGCCTGTGGCTTCGCGGCGCTGGACGACCGGGGCAACCTGCCGCCCGGCGCCAGCGCCGACGCCACGCTGGGCGCGCGCATGACCCATGTCTATGCCGTGGCGACGGAACGTGGGCTGCCCGGTTGCGGGCCACTGGCGGCCCATGGGGTCAACACCATGCTGGGACCATTGGCGGACCATGAAAATGGCGGATGGTTCCTGACCCCGCCGACCGAGGGACAACCGCCGGATGCCGGGCGCAAGCAGGCGTACCTGCATGCCTTTGTCGTGCTGGCCGCATCATCGGCTACCGTGGCGGGGATTGCGGGTGCGCGCAGGCTGCTGGACAAGGCGCTTGCGGTCTGGGAACGGCATTTCTGGAGCGAGGAAGAAGGCGTTTTCCGCGAAAGCTTCGCCGCCGACTGGTCGGATGAGGAAGATTACCGGGGCGCCAACGCCAACATGCATTCGCTGGAAGCCTGCATGGCCGTGGCCGATGTGACGGGCGACCCGATCTGGCGCAACCGGGGCCTGCGCGTGGCCGAACGCTTCATCCATACACTGGCGCGCGATGCGGGTTACAGCCTGCCCGAACACTACGACCGCAACTGGCGACGGCTGGACGACTACAACCGTGGCCACCCTGCTGACCCGCTACGCCCCTATGGCATGACGCCGGGCCATTTCACGGAATGGGCGCACCTGCTGCTGAAGCTGGAAGCCGCATTGCTGCGCGCCGATGGCCGTGCGCCCGCATGGCTGCTGGAAGACGCCACCGAGATGTTCCACAACGGCATGACGGCGGGATGGGCGCGTGATGGCGCGCCGGGGCTGATCTATACGATCGACTGGAACCATGAACCCGTGGTCCATAACCGCCCCCACTGGTGCCAGGCGGAGGCCATGACGGCCGCCGCCGCCCTGCTTAAGCGCACGGGCCACCGGCGGTATGAACAGTGGTACCGCACGCTGTGGGATTATATCGACACCTTCATGATCGACCGCAGGCATGGCGGGTGGATACAGGAACTGGACCGCGACAACCGGCCATCCGCCGTGGTGTATGAAGGCAAGGCCGACCTGTACCATGCATGGCAGGCGACCATGACGCCGCTCCTGCCGCTTGCGCCCAGCTTCGCCACCGCTGTCGCCCTGCTGGAAAATCACGGCATGGCGCGTGATACGCCTGAAATCCCGAATTATTTTGGCTCATCCCAAAAACAGTAGAAGTTTCCGGGTGCTACATTTTTTCAAAAAGGTAGCGTTCTTCGAAGCTTTTTGAAAAAAGCTTCACCCAAAACTTCTTTATGATTGCTGAATGTTTTCCGGGCCAACTTTTCAGACAGTCTGCAGACCCGCCTGCGCCCGAAAGGGTCAGGCCCGTCCGCAGCGATCATGGGAATTGTGGCGACTGTTCCGGGCGCGCGTCGCCCTTGTCCATCATGGAACATGGTTTTGCCGCCCGTCATGCCCGACCGGCCGGCAAAATCGGATAAAACATGGCCCGGGTCGTGACAGCCCCTTCGCAAGCGGGGGATATGATGCCACCCTGCATTCGTGTCCTGACCCAAGTTTCTGAGTGCCATACCATCATGTCCGCCCAGACCCAGCCCCCATCCCCCGGCCCATGGCGGCAGGCCGCGCGCAACCTTGTGCGCACCCCGTCGGCCATGGTGGCGCTGGCCGTGCTGGTGGCGGTGGCCACTGCGTGCCTGCTGGCCCCGTTCTACGCCCACGCCATTGCCCGGACCAACCCGTTCCAGTCCACCGTGGCGGGCACCATCATGCTGGACGGACGGGACGTGGACATCATGCAGCCCAATGACAATCCGCTGCACCTTGGCCTCAGCCCCATCGGGCCGACATGGCGCACGACCTACATGCTGGGGGCCGACAGCCAGGGGCGCGACGTGATGGCGCGCCTGCTGTATGGCGGCCGCAATTCACTGCTGATCTCCGCCGGGGCGGCCATCACGTGCCTGCTGCTGGCGGCGGGCGTGGGAATTGTCGCGGGGTTTTTCGGCGGGATTGTCGATACCGTCCTGTCCCGGATCATGGACATCATGTGGGCCGTGCCGGTCTATCTGTTCGCCATATCGCTTTCCATTGTCATGGTCAGCCAGCAGGTGCGCCTTGGCCCGTTCGTGCTGCGGGCGGACAGACTGTTCATTCCCGTCATGATCATCGCGCTGGTTTACGTGCCCTATGCCGCGCGCCCGATACGCGGGCGGGTCATGGCGTTGCGACGGGCGGAATTCGTGACGGCCGCGCGCTGTCTGGGCGTGCCGGGATGGCGGATCATGCTGCGCGACATCGTGCCCAATGTCATGACCACGCTGGTCACGCTCGGCCCGCTGCTGATGGCGCTGGCGCTGCTGGCGGAAAGTGCGCTGTCCTTCCTCTCGCTCGGGGTGCAGGCGCCACAGCCTTCGTGGGGGACCATCATCCAGGATGGCGAAGGCCTGATCTATACCCGCCCCATGGTGGCCGTGGCGCCCGGGATTGCGATCGTGACCGTGGTGCTGGCGCTCAATATCCTTGGTGACGGCTTGCGTGATGCGCTGGACGTGCGTGACGGGGGGCGGCGTTCATGACCGGCCTGCTGCGCCGCGCGGGCCAGACGCTGCTGGTGCTGTTTGGCGTGTCGGTCCTGGTGTTCGGCATCTTTTTCGCAACACCCGGCGCGGACCCGACCGCACGCATTGCCGGACGGAACGCATCGCCACAGACCATGGAAAAGGTGCGCCATGAATACGGCTTCGACCGCCCGCTGCCGGTGCAGTACGCGATCATGATGAAGAAGCTGTTCATCACCCGCGACCTTGCATCCTATGCCAACCGCGGCGAACGGGTGGTGCCCGAGATCATGCAGGCGGCCCCCGTCACGGCATGCCTGGTCTGCGGGGCGGCGTTCATCTGGGTGACGGCATCCATCGCCATGGGCACGGTGGCCGCCGCCATGAAGGATACATGGGTGGACCGGGGGCTGATGATGCTGGGGCTGGTGGGGATTTCCATTCCCGTGTTCTGGCTGGGGGAAGTCGCCAACCTGATCACCCAGAACCGCTATCACGACACATGGCTGTTTTCATGGGTGCCGGGGCTGGGCTACATACCCTTCAGCCAGAGCCCGCTGGGGTGGTTCCGCGCACTGGTCATTCCGTGGGTCGTGCTGGCGGTCATGTTCATCGGCATATACAGCCGCGTGCTGCGCACCGACCTTGTCACCCTGGCGGGGGAGGACTTCATGCGCACGGCGCGCGCCAAGGGCCTGTCACCCGTGCGCGTGCTGCTGTGGCACGGGCTGCGCACGTCCATGGTTACATTCGTCTCCCTGTTCGGGATGGATTTCGCGCAGCTGGCTGGCGGTGGCGCGCTGCTGACGGAAGTGGTGTTCGGCCTGCCGGGCGTCGGTCGCCTGACCTATCGCGCACTGACCACGCTGGACCTGCCGGTCATCATGGCCGCCGTCATGTATTCCGCCGTGTTCGTGGTGCTGGCCAACGCGGCGGTGGATGTGATCTACCTGTTCCTTGACCCGAGGGTGCGTGATGCCCGCTGACCGCCCCGCCCCGCTTCTGGACGTCCGTGACCTGTGTGTCGGCTTTCCCGCGCGCGGACGCATGGTGCCGATTGTCGAGCATGTCTCCTTCAGCCTGCCGGAGGCCGGGATACTGGGACTGGTGGGGGAATCCGGGTCCGGCAAGTCCGTCACCGCCATGGCGATCATGGGCCTGATTGACACGCCGGGGGTGCGGGTCAGCGGGTCGGTGCGCTTTCGCGGGCGGGAACTGGTCGGGCTGCCGCCACGGCAGATGCGCCGCCTGCGCGGGCGCGACATCGCCATGATCTTCCAGGACCCGATGACGGCGTTCACCCCTGTCTATACCATCGGCTGGCAGATTGATGAACAGATCCGCGCCCATGAACGCGTCTCCCGCACGCAGGCACGGGCGCGCACGGTGCGGATACTGGGTGAAATGGGCGTGCCCGACCCCGAACGCATGGCGCGGCGCTATCCCCACCAATTATCGGGCGGCCTGCGGCAGCGCGCGATGATCGCCATGGCGCTGTCATGCAACCCCACGCTGCTGATCGCCGATGAACCGACAACCGCGCTGGATGTAACGGTGCAGGCACAGATCCTTGACCTGATCCGTTCACTGCGCGCGACACACGGATCGTCCGTGCTGCTGATTACACATGACATGGGCGTCGTGGCCCAGACCTGTGACAGCACGCTGGTGCTGTATTCCGGCAGGGTGGCGGAAACGGGGCCATCGGGACGGGTCTTTGACCATCCCGGTCACCCCTATACCGCCGCCCTGCTGGATTCCATCCCGCCGCTCTATGGCCCACGGCCCGATCGCCTGCCCGCCATTGCCGGTGCGCCGCCCGTGCCCACGGACCGCCCGGCCGGCTGCGCCTTCGGCCCACGCTGCGCGCATGTCCATGCCACCTGCACCGCAGCCCCGCCCGCGCTGGTGCCGCTTGGCCCCGGCCATGCGGCCGCCTGCGTGCTGCCAGCCGAGGGCACGCCCCTGCCGCCGCGCACGGTTGCCCGTGGGGACGCATGCCCATGAACGATACACCGGCCCCCGCCCCGTTGATGGTGGTGCGCAACCTGTCCAAGACCTACCACGTGGGGCATGGGCGGCATCTGGTGGCGGTGGACGGCATATCCCTGTCGGTCATGCCGGGCGAGATGCTGGGACTGGTGGGAGAGTCCGGCTGCGGCAAGTCAACGCTGGGACGATGCATGCTGCGGCTGACGGACATATCGTCGGGACAGGTGGTGTTTGAAGGCCGCGACATCACCACCCTGCCTGAACGCCGCCTGCGCCCGCTGCGGCCCCGCATGCAGATGGTGTTTCAGGATTCCAGCGCCTGCCTGAACCCGCGCCGCCGTATCGGGGACCTGCTGGCCGAACCCCTGCGCGTCCATCGCGGCCCGGACGGGCGCAGGCGGTCGGCTGTGGACATTGAACGGCGCGTACGTGACCTCATGGATCTGGTCGGCCTGCCTGCCGCTGCACTGGCGCGGTATCCGCATGAATTTTCCGGCGGCCAGCGCCAGCGCATCAATATTGCCCGCGCGCTTGCGCTGTCCCCCCGCCTGGTGGTGGCGGATGAGCCGGTTTCCGCGCTGGATGTGTCGGTGCAGGCCCAGATCGTCAACCTGTTTGCCGACCTGCAGGCACGGCTGGGCCTGACCTACGTGTTCGTGGCGCATGACCTTGCGGTGGTCAGGCAGGTCTCGACCCGCGTGGCCGTCATGTATCTGGGCGCGATTGTTGAAATCGGGGCGACGGATGACGTGCTGCACCGCTCCGCCCATCCCTATACCGCCGCCCTGACCGCCGCCGTGCCCCGCCACGTGGTGGGTGCCACGCCCCCGCCGCCGCTGGGGGGTGACATACCCAGCCCCGTCAACCGCCCGGCCGGGTGCCGCTTCCATACGCGCTGTCCATATGTGCAGGACCGTTGCCGGGCGGAGGCGCCCGCCCTGCATTCAATCCGCCCCGGCCACGAAGCGGCGTGCCATTTCCCGCTTGCGCCCCATCGTGACGGATCCGTTGATGCATAATAAGAGTTTTTGGGCATCGCCTGTTTTCAAAAAGGCGGCGTTCTTCGAAACTTTTGATAATTCGCGGCGCGTCTGACCAAGACCACAGGTCACGTCCCCGGCCCTGGCATGGCGTGCGGGGGTGTGATGTGCCATCGTGCCGGGGTCATGACCGTATCGGGGGATCCCATTTTCATGCCTGCCAGCACCAGCCTGCCTGAACTGCTCCTTGCCGTACGGCGCGGCCAGTTGCCACCGCCCGCCAGCGTGGATGGGGCATTGGTTCCCGCCACGGAGGCAGAAGCCTATGCCGTGCAGGATACGGTGGGACGATCCCTCGGCCCGGTTGGCGGGTGGAAAGTAGGCGCATCCAGCCCGGATGCCGAACCCGCCTGCGCGCCCATCCATACCGCGACCATTTTCAGTGATGGCGCCACGGTCCCGGCGGATACGTGCCGCCACCTGGGGGTCGAGGCCGAGATCGGCTACCGTTTCGCCCGCGCCCTGCCCCCACGGGCCGCGCCATGGACACGTGACGAGGTACTGGACGCCATTGGCACGGCCCACCCGGTGATCGAGATCCTCGATACCCGCTTCGCCCGGCCCGGATCACTGCATAAACTGCTACATGCCGCCGACCAGCAGAGCCATGGCGCCATGATCGTAGGCCCCGGCACCACCGCGTGGCGCACGCTTGATCCGGTACGCGAACGCGTGGTGCTGCGGATCAATGGCAAGGTCGCGGTGGATCATATCGGCGGCAACGCGGCAGGCGACCCGTTGCGCATGCTTGTCTGGCTGGCCAATCATGCCGCACGTCGCGGCATGGGCATTGGTGCGGGCTGCGTGGTGACAACCGGTTCCACCACTGGCACCATTTTCGTCGCACACGGCACGGATGTCGAAGCCAGCTTCCCCGCGCTGGGGCCGGTACGCGCCCATCTGGCCTGAACCCCCTCGCCCCCCGTACGAAAGGTCTGACATGAAGCCCGATATCCTGCTGCTTGAACCCATGATGCCTGAGATCGAGAAACAGCTTGATGCGGCCTATACCGTCCATCGGCCGATAGCGGGTGAACCGTTGGATAAAATCGCCGGACTGATACGCGGTATCGCGACCGGCGGCGGCACGGGCGTGCCCCGCGCCGTCATGGACAGCCTGCCCCATCTGGAAATCATCGCCATCAACGGCATTGGCACGGACGCCGTTGACCTGAATGAAGCAAAGCGACGCGGCATCCATGTCACCACCACGCCGGGCGTACTGACCGATGACGTGGCGGACATGGCCATGGGCCTGCTGCTGTCGCTGCTGCGCGGGCTGCCGGCGGCGGACCGCTACGTGCGTGATGGCGGATGGGGCCGCAGGCCCGCGCCACCGCTGGGCCACAGGGTATCGGGGCGCAGGCTGGGCATACTGGGCATGGGCCATGTGGGACAGGCCGTGGCGACACGCGCCAGTGCATTCGGCATGCCGGTTTCCTATACCGACCGCCGTGACAAGAACCTGCCCGGTTATACTTTCGTGCCGGAACTGCCGACCCTTGCGCGCAACAGCGATGTGCTGGTTGTGGCGGCCTCCGGCGGGGCGGGATCACGGCATCTGGTCAACCGGCAGGTCCTTGATGCGCTGGGGCCGGATGGTGTGCTGGTCAACGTGGCGCGCGGGTCGGTGGTGGATGAAACCGCCCTTGTCGCAGCCCTTGCGGATGGAACACTGGGTGGCGCGGGGCTGGATGTGTTCGAACATGAACCCGACGTGCCCGAGGGGCTGCGGACCTCATCCCGTACCGTGCTGCAGCCCCACCGCGCCAGTGCCACGGTGGAAACCCGGATGGCGATGGGAAAGCTGGTCGTGGAAAATCTTGCTGCCCATTTCGCAGGCAGGCCATTGCTGACGCCGGTGGTCTGAACAGGTTTTCAAAACCGGATTACTGTTTGAAAAGAAATCAAAAATAAAAGTTTTCGGGTGCCGCCTTTTTTCAAAAAGGCGGTGTCTTTCGAAGCATTTTGAAAAAACCTTCGCCAAAAACTTCGTTTTGATCTGAAGGATGCTTCAGGGACTGACGTGTAAACCCGACGATAGCGTGGCCTGCATGGCAGCGGTCAATTCCAAGGCATGTCGCCGCAGTGCATGGTCATGAATGGGCAGCGCAACCAGAAGCTCATCGGGTTCATGCCGGGCAATGAAATCACGCAGCCGTGGCGTGATGGACTGGAGTGAACCTGCAAACGTACATGACAGGGTCTGGTCCACCATCGCCTGTTCCGCTGGCGATCACAGGCCGGTGGTATCCGTGACCGGCGGGGGAAAGGCAATGGGCCGTCCCCGCCGCAGGGCAATGAAATACTGCTGCAGGGAGGTTGCCAGCAACGCGCCTTCTTCTTCCCCATCCGCCGCAATGATGTTCACGCTCAGCATGACATGGGGCTTGGGGCAACGGTCCGAGGGTTCAAAGCGGGCACGGTAGAGGCTGATCGCCTCCGCCATCTGGCCCGGTGCGAAATGCGAGGCAAAGGCGTATGGCAGGCCAAGCCGCGCCGCCAGCACCGCCGAAAACAACGACGACCCCAGCAGCCACACCGGCACCCGCAGGCCCGTGCCGGGTATGGCGTGGACCATATGGGTGTCCATGGGGTCGGCCGGTTCAAAATAATGCAGCAGTTCGACCACGTCGGACGCAAAGCGTTCGGGCGCGTGCGGGTCACGACGCAGGGCGCGGGCCGTGCGCTGGTCCGCCCCCGGCGCACGACCGAGACCAAGGTCAATCCGGTCGGGAAACAGGGTTTCCAGCGTACCAAACTGTTCGGCGATCACCAGCGGGGAATGATTGGGCAACATGACGCCGCCCGCGCCAACACGGATGCGCCGTGTCGCCGCCGCCACCTGCCCGATCAGGATGCCCGTGGCAGCCGACGCAATGCCCGGCATGGCATGGTGTTCAGCCAGCCAGTATCGCGCAAACCCGAGATCATCGGCCAGTTGCGCCAGATCCAGCGTATTGCGGAAGGCATCGCCCGCGCTGCCGCCGCGCGTAATAAGGGAAAGGTCAAGTACGGAAAACGGGATCACGCCATTACCTCAGCACGAATGATACAGCCAGTCAGGAAGATATGGAGCGAAACGGCGTAAAATCCAGTTCGGGGCCTGTTCGGGACAGGTGTTGCATGATCATTCATCAAGGAAAAAAGAAGAAAGGTTTGCCGGATCCCGCCTTTTTTCAAAAAGACGGCGTTTCCTGAAGTTTTTTGCAAAAGGCTTTACCACAAACATCCCTGTAGCAACGCAGGCCGGAAGATCCGGCGCCACGGCGTCGGGGCGCAAAACCACCCTATCCAGCGGCACAAGGATGCATGGCGCGACCTGTGCGGTTTTATTTACGGCTTTTCTTGCTTCCGCCTGCCGTACACGCCCATTAATACAGGAACCATCCCCACGATGGCCCGTTGGACCAGCAGGCATTTCGTGGAGTATATCCCATGCTGACCCTTCTTATCATTGCCCTCATCATCTTCGCCATTGGCGGAGGTGGCTATGGTTACCGCTCAGGCTGGTATGGCGGACCGAGGGGAACCGGCTTCAACGGCCTTGGCCTGTTGCCGATCATCCTGCTGGTCGTCGCCCTTTTTTTGTTGCTGCATACGCCTGGTAACGCGCCGCCGCCATAATGGTAACGGCGCGTGGGGTCACGGGCGGCCGTCGCGTGGGGGCCGCCCCGCCCACAGCGCGGCCAGGACTGACCCCGATATGTTGTGCCATACGGAAAATACCGCCCCCGGCAGGGCCGCCAGCGGGGAGAAATACAGCCGCCCCAACGTCGCGGCCAGGCCGGAATTCTGCATGCCGACCTCCAGCGCCAGCGTGCGGCATACGCTTTCGTCAAAGCCCAGCAGGCGGCCACCCCAGTACCCACCCAGCAGCCCGATCGCGTTGTGCAACACCACCCCCAGCAGCACCAGCGGCCCCACCGCCGCAAGCGACGGGCGCACGCCCGCCACGATGCTGCCGATGATCGTCATGATCGACACCATGGCCACCAGCGGCAGCACCGGCTCAACCCGCCGGACCAGACGGGGACAGGCGGTGTTGACCACCACGCCCCCCATGACCGGCAGGGCCACGATTTCGACAATGCTGCGGAACAGTCCCCAGCTATCGACACTGAGGCCGGCCGAGACGTAAAACCGTGTCAGCACCGGGGTCGCCACGATACCGACCAGCGTGGACAGCGTGCTGATACTGACAGACAGCGCCACATCCCCGCGTGACAGGTAGATCATGACATTGGACGCCGTGCCGCTGGAAACACAGCCCACCAGCACCATGCCGGTGGCGATCATGGGCGGCATGCCCAGCATATGCGCAATCCCCCATGCCGCCAGCGGCATGACGAGATAGTGCAGCACCACGCCGGCGATGACCGGCAGCGGCCTGCGCGCGATGCGCATGAAATCCCCCGCCGTCAGCGTCACGCCCATGGTGAACATGATGAAGGCGAGCAGTGGCGTTATGGCAGGCGTCAATGCCAGGAACGGCGCGGGAGATGCAATCGCCACGGCCGAGACAAGGACCGCCCATAGCGGAAACAGCCGTGTCAGGGCCACCATGTCATGTTCCGTATATGCGGCATATGTCCACCCTGCGCTTTCCTGCCCGTTCATGCGGGATGCCTGCATACGCATCGATTGGCGATATGGCCAGAGCACGCGACAGGTGGTGGATGATTTTGTGATCCTTCCCCGCACCGCGGCACGCAACCTTCCCCCCGCCGGGCTGTTATCGTGACTGTGCGGCACGGGGTCCCGGCGTGCCCACGTTCCGACATGGGGAGACATGCGTGCCCGATACCGTTTACCGCAACGCGCTTTTTTTTGACGGCACGGGCAGCCATCCTGTCATTTCCGACATTGCCGTATCAGGTGGCCGGATCGCGGCAATCGGCCCATCGCTGGACTGGGATGAAAACGCAACACAGGTGGATTGCACCGGCCTTTGGCTGATGCCGGGGATGCTGGACATCCACACCCATCTGGACCTTGAACTGGAACTGTCCCCCGAACTGCCCGAAGTGGTGCGCCATGGCACCACCACGGTGGTGATCGGCAACTGTTCCATCGGGATCACCTATGGCCACCAGCGCAGCGCGGGGGAAGATCCCGTGGTGGACTGCTTCGCCCGGGTGGAAAACATGCCAAAGCCCGTGCTGGCCCGCGTGGCCGATGCCTGCACATGGACGGATTCACAGGGATATCTGGACCATCTTTCCAGCCTGCCGCTGGGGGCCAATATTGTCCCGCTCATTCCCCATTCCATGTTGCGCATCGCGGTCATGGGGCTGCAGCAGTCCATTACCCGTCCCCCCACAAAGCGCGAACGCGCGCAGATGGAACGTCTGGTGGATGCAGGCATGGCGCAGGGTTACGCCGGTTTTTCCACCGATGCCCTGCCCTTTCATTTCCTGGCGAACAACCCGCACAAGAAGCGCAAGATCCCGACCCAGTACGCCAGCTACCACGAACTGGCGCAGCTGACCAATGTCGTCCGCCGCTACGGGCGCGTGTGGCAGGCGACCCCGCCCAAGGATGATATCATCGAAGCGGTGCGCACCTTCTTGCTGACCAGCGGGCGGCTGTTCGGTCGCCCGCTGCGCACCACGGTGCTGGCGGCGATCGACCTGTGGACCAACCGCGCCGCGGTCAGGATGTGCCTTACGCTGTCCGCCATCCTCAATTCCCGCCTGCTGGACGGGATGTTCCGTTTTCAGGTGCTGTCGGGCACGTTCCGGATATGGAGCGACGGGGCGATCAACCCCATAGCGGACGAAATACCCGAACTGCGCGCCCTGAATGAACTGGAACTCGATGACCGGGCGGGGCGGCTGCGTATTCTGGATGACCCGCAATGGATCGCGTCCTTCCGCGCAATGTGGCTGAAGGGCAGGACAGGATGGTCGATTGCACGGCTGCGGCGACTGCTGCGGCTGGAGGACACGGTACTGACCCGGCGCCTGGCGGATATGAAGGTGGCCGAATGCCCCCTGCCCCTGTGGCAGGGCGAAACGCTGCAATACCCCTATCACCGCCTGCGGCAGTGGCAGGCGACGAAGGGACGCCATGGGGCGGTCAACGCGGAAGAAGCCGCGTTTTTCACGACCTTTCCCAATCCCATCGAGGATGACGCCGCTTTTTTCATCCACCTGATGCGGCAATGGGATACGGACCTGCGGTGGGAGACGACCTTTGCCAACCGCGATCCGGCCACGCTGAAAAGCCTGCTGCTCAACCCCCATACGCTGCCGGGATTCAATGACAGCGGCGCGCATCTGGCCAATATCGCCTTTTATGACGGAAACCTGCGGACCCTGAAAATCGCCAAGCCTGACGGGCCGCGGCAGGTGGCCATTGCCGTCCATCGGCTGACCGGCCTGCCCGCTGGCTTTTTCAACCTCAATACAGGCGTGCTGAAGGTAGGCGCGCAGGCGGATCTGTGCGTGATCGACCCAGATGCCCTGCGGCGGTGGGATCCGGAAAAAACCTATGAATTCGTCCATCGCAGTGCCCTTGGCTGCCGTCAGGTCATCAACCGGCCGCCCGGCGTCGTCCGCCATGTCGTGGTCGCGGGCCGGACGGCATGGACCGATGGCGCGTACACCCGTGACTTTGGCCAGACGGCCTTTGGCCGGGTCATGCGTGCGAAAGACCACCCGGATGAACGCACCACCCCGCACGCCCGGTCGCCGGATTACGCAGATAAGGTGAGCTCGACCGGATGACTGCCCGCCTGCCTGTCCACGCGCCCCTGTTTCCCAACAGGCAACACGTACCCGCGCATATTTGATGGCCTCTCCCGCCGTCTGTCCATGCTATGGGGCTGCGGGTGCGCCCCCAAGCATTGCGTGGAGATTACCATCCCTTGTCATGCCGATTGCAAGCCGGGTCCGCGTTAGGCGCCTTCGTGCTGCTATACGCTGTCCCCATCCATGCCCAGACCGTGCCCACCATTGACCTGCATGGCGTGACCATAAAGCCCTATGCCACGGACCAGCTTGACATGGGCGGGTTCGCCAATGCCTCCCCCAGCCATCCGGGCACGGGGGCACGGGGCGCGCGCCTGCGCAATGGCGTGCGGCTGAATATCCACAAACAGGTCGAAATCGGGGCCATATGGGATTTCGGACCCGCGCCCGGTGGGCCAATGCGCCTGTTTGAAGGCCAGGTTTCCTATGTCGGGTTGCGGCATTTCGTATTTACGGCGGGGATTTTCAAACCCAGCTTCGGCCTTGAATCCATGCAGGCGCAGGGTGATACCGTCTTTATCGAACGGTCCAGCATTTCCACCCTGACCCGCAACCTGGCCACGGGTATCGAACGGCAGGCCGTGCAGGCGGAAACCTATGGAAAACGCTATCATTTCGCACTGTCCGCCACTGCGGGCACCGCGGGGCCGGGCGAAAACGGCAACCAGCGCGCCATGGCCTTCCGCCTTGTCGGCCTGCCGGTCAGGACGCGCGCCCTGCTGTTCCATCTGGGGGTTTCGGGGGAATGGATATTCCGCCCGGCTTCCGCACGCAATGCCGCCCCGGCGCTGTCACTGTCCGATAATCCTGAAATCAATCCGGGGACGGTTTCAAAATACCTCGATACAGGGAAGATCCTGTCCGACAGCGCGGGCGCCTTCGGGGTGGAGGCCGCCGTGTCATGGAAAAGACTGCTGTTCCAGGGCGAATCCTATGACATCCTGCTGAACAGCCACGTCAGCAACAGTAGCCAGCAGCTACGCTTTCACGGATGGTACGGACAGCTTGGCTACACCATCAATGGCAGGCAGCGGGAGTGGAAGGGACGCACGGCGGCGTTTTCCTCCCCATCATGTGACAGGAAGCAGAGCGTGCTGTGCAACGGCTATGGCGTGCTGGAAGTCGCGGCCCGCTATTCACAGGCCGACCTTGAATCCGGCCCCATACATGGCGGCGACCAGCAGACCGGGTCACTGGCCGTGAACTGGTGGCCCACGGGGATCATCCGCACGACCGTGCAGTATGAATACGGGCAGGTCACGCGCACGCCATCAGCCGAACATTTCCATGCGGTCATGTCGATGTTCCAGATAAAATTCTAAAGGACTGTTCCGAATATGAAAGTTTCCCGATAGCCTGACGATCCCCTCCGCCAGCCAGACGTTGCTTCCAGTACGAAGGGGTGAACAGATCATAAGGACGTTCTTGACGAAGCTGCTTCCGGAACGTTTCGAGGCACGCCGACTTTTTGAAAAAAGCGACACCCAAAGACTTTTATTGTTTTTTATCAAGTGTTCGGTTTCAAACAGCGTCTAACAGCCCGATCCGAAAGTTTTTCAAGTTTGACAATGCCTTGCT
>NZ_CADP01000012.1:0-40867 GCF_000285295.1 Komagataeibacter europaeus LMG 18890
AAAACCCATGGGCCAGGCCAGATACACAGACTTCAGGACACTCCCATCCCCGGCCAGCATTACGATACGGTCGGGGTGGCGCCTCTCCTTGAACCGGCTGATTTTGAGGGACTTCTTGCTGACAAGGCGTTCGATGTCCACTGGATCGTGGACACCATACGCGCGCAAGGGGCCCGCGTGGTCATTCCCCAGCGTCGGAACCGCCTCGACAGGCGACCCTTCGATGGAGCCCTGTTCAAGGCACGCCATCTCATCGAGAACTTCTTCTGCAAGCTCAAGGAGTTCAAGCGCATCGCCATGCGAAGCGACAAGACCGACAGATCATTCGCAGCGATGATTTATCTTACCGCCGCAATCATCAATTCGCGTTAATTCCCAACAGGCCCTGGATAAATGCCGGTTGTATTCATCAACCGTCCGGCGGATTTCGCTATCCCATGCATTCCACTGGGCTGGGGAACGCCCGGCAGCATCAATGCCATCCTTCCATTTATCAAACGGGCTTCTGTCTGCCGATGATGGCTGAATGGCCACGCGCTTTTCCCCTGAACAACATGATATTTACTGCTCGTTTCATATCTTTCGATTGATACAGGTAATAACCTGTGGGTTCAGGGGGAATATGGGTATGTTCTGTATGCTGATCTGGAAACGAATATTCAGAATCATTATTTAGAATAATAACAAAAATAGAAAATATATTTCCATAACAGACAATCAGAACTCTTTATTGGCCCCGATATGGCGTTTACGCACGGCCATAAAAAAATCCTTCAGGACACACACCCAAACGGGCATAAATCCTAAAGGATAATAAAACAGAAAATATTTATAATATAGACGCGTTATTTATTGGAAATAATACCTACTCATTCCCACTCAATCGTTCCCGGCGGCTTGGACGTAATGTCATAGGTCACGCGGTTCACGCCGCGCACTTCATTGACGATCCGTCCGGCCACGCGGTTGAGGAAGGACATGTCGAAGGGATAGATATCCGCCGTCATGCCATCGGTGCTGGTCACCGCGCGCAGGGCGCAGGCGTAGTCATATGTACGCCCGTCGCCCATGACGCCCACGGTGCGGACCGGCAGCAGCACGGCAAAGGCCTGCCAGATGGCGTCGTACAATCCGGCGGAGCGGATTTCCTCAAGGAAGATCGAATCAACCCGCCGCAACAGGTCCAGCTTCTCACGCGTGATGGCGCCGGGAATACGGATGGCCAGTCCCGGCCCGGGGAACGGGTGGCGGCCGACGATCGCTTCGGGGATATCCATCTCCCGGCCCAGTTCGCGCACCTCGTCCTTGAACAGTTCGCGCAGCGGCTCGACCAGTTTCATCTTCATCCGTTCCGGCAGGCCGCCCACGTTGTGGTGCGACTTGATGGTCACGGACGGGCCGCCGGTAAAGCTGACGCTTTCGATCACGTCGGGATACAGCGTGCCCTGCGCCAGGAATTCGGCGCCACCCAGTTTTGCCGCCTCTTCCTCGAACACTTCAATGAACAGGCGGCCAATGGTCTTGCGCTTGATTTCAGGGTCGCTCACCCCTTCCAGCGCGTTCAGGAACAGGTCGGACGCATCGCGGTGGATCAGGTGGATGTTGAAGCGGTCCCGGAAGGTCCGGATCACCTCATCCGCCTCACCCGCGCGCAGGATGCCGGGGTCAACGAAAATACAGGTCAGCTGGTCGCCAATGGCCTGATGGATCAGCACCGCCGCGACCGAGGAATCAACCCCCCCCGACAGGCCACAGATCACACGCCCCTTGCCCATCTGCTGGCGGATGCGGGCAATTTCCATTTCACGGAAGCCCGCCATGGTCCACGTGCCCCGGCATCCCGCCACGTCATGGGTGAAGTTGCGCAGCAGCGCCGCGCCATGCGGGGTATGCACCACTTCGGGGTGGAACTGCACGCCATACAGGCGGCGGCCTTCGTCGGCGATGATGGCGAACGGCGCGCCCTCGCTCACGGCCACGGCCTGGAAACCGGGCGGCAGCTTTGTCACGCGGTCGCCGTGGCTCATCCATACCTGTTCACGCCCGCCACGTGCCCATGTGCCGCGGAACAGGGCGCAGTCCTTGATGATATCGATATGTGCGCGGCCGAATTCACGGTGTTCGGATGTTTCCACCGTGCCACCCAGCTGGCGGCACATGGCCTGCTGGCCATAGCAGATGCCCAGCACCGGCACGTTCAGGGCGAACACCACTTCAGGGATGGTCGGCGCGTCCTTGTCCAGCACGCTGGCCGGGCTGCCGGACAGGATGATGCCCTTCGGCGCAAAGGCGCGAATCCGCTCGGCGGTGCTGGAATACGGCCAGATTTCGCAATATACCCCGCTTTCACGCACGCGCCGGGCAATCAGCTGGGTGACCTGGCTGCCGAAATCCAGGATCAGGATACGATCCTCATGCAGGGATTCATCAAGTCCTGCGACAGGGGCGGCGGTCTTCGCGGTATCGTTCATCATGTATCTTTCGGTCGCGGCATTATCGATAGAACAGGCTTCCAGCATGAGCTGGCAACATATTGCAAGGGTGGGATAGTCTTTCCCGCGCAGATAGCACAATATATGCATTCAGGCAGGCCTGTCTTTCCTGTCGGCTCCGACAAACCGGATCATATGGTTGTTTCATGACTGCACGTTCTTTCCTGCTGGCGGCCGCCTGCGCCGCCTGCCTTCCCCTTGCCGCTTCCCCCGCGCGCGCCGACGCCAAAAATGACCCCGTGGGACTGTGGACGGGGCAACTGGTGCGCGACCAGGGCAACTGCAGCACCGAAACCGGCAACACCTCCACCTTCCAGATCGGCACGAAACGCATGACGTTCACCCCGGCCGACGGATCCATAGCATTGACGGGCGTGCCGCAGAAAAAGGCTGACCTGTACCATACCGAAACCGTGGTCAGGCAGCCATCTGGCGCCGCCTTCCCCATGGTGTTCGAAGCCCGCCCGGAAGGCAACACGATGGTCGGCACCTACGGCACCCCGCGCTGCCGGGCGCATATCGTGATGAAACGCTAGTTTTTTCCTGCCTGCCGGGCCGTGTTCACGCAATCGGGAACAAAGCGGTCCGATACAGGCATGGATGCGGGGCCACGATCCGATATATTCTCATATATGGCTGATAACATGACACTAGCCGGGGCCGTCCTGTCCATTGTGGTCCGCAACGGGCGCATGCTGCTGGTCTGCAGGCGCAATCCACCGGATCAGGGGCTGTGGGGGTTTCCCGGCGGCCGCATCGAATACGGCGAAAGCTACCTGGACGCGGCAGCGCGCGAACTGCGTGAGGAAACCGGCTTCATCACCCATGCCGAGGGCACGCTGACGGCCTTTGACCTGATCGACCGTGACGATACGGGCCGGATCCGCTTCCACTACCTGATCGTGGCCGTGAAATGCCATGACAATGGCTGGACCGATATCACGGCGGGCGATGATGCGTGCGACGTGGGGTGGTTTGACATGGCGCAGGTGCGCGCCGACCCCGCCGCCTTCAGCCCCGGCCTGCTGGAACTGGGCACGCTGGCCCTGTCCCCGCGCGGCATCGCCCCATGGCCGGTGGCCGCACAGGTACGCACCCCCGCCCCCCATTCCCCCCGGACCGAGAGCATCCCGTCATGACCCAGATTTCTGCCCTGATTGTCGAGGACGAGGCAACGATAGCGGAACTGGTCGCCACCATGCTGGAGGCAAACGGCATTCACGCCACCATAAGCCCCGACGTGGCCGACGCCATGCAGCGGATCGGGGATACGCGCTATACGCTGGCGCTGGTGGACCTGACCCTGCCCGATGGCGACCCGGACGCCCTGATCGCCACGGCGCAGGCCCAGGGCTGCCATGTGATCGTGATGAGCGGCGACCCCGACCGTCTGGCCGGTTACGCGCCGCTGCCGCTGCTGGAAAAACCCTTCCGCATGAAGGCATTGCTGGAACAGGTCCGTCAGGTCGCCCCGGTGGCCTGACCCTTAACGCCTGGGAATCAAACGTTTTTTGTGCCGCGCTTTTTTCAAAAGGCGGTATTCCCTGAAACTTTTAAAAAAAAGCTTCACCAGAAACTTTTGATACTGTCCCTGTTACGGCGTGGGCAGCCTTACGATGGTGCTGCGCTGTGCGGGTGACAGGTCCGTGCGCAGACTGACGCGGTACAGGGCAACCCGTTCCGCCACACGTCCCTGCCGCCCACGCACAAGTGTATCGACCTGCCGGACCGACACGAATACATCGCGGTCAAAATCACGGCGGGGATTACAGACCATGATCCCGTCGCCCGAAACATCATGCGGCAGGTTGAACAGCGCCCAGCGCGGCTCCATCCCCGCCACGACCCGGCCGGGCATGACGGTGGCCAGTTCCGCCGCCGTGCCGTAGTCACACGCGGCAATGAAATCACCCGGTCGCGCCTGGTCCGCGATCCGGGTGGCCAGATCACGCCAGCCCGCCATCTGCCGCAACGCCACGTCCGTATGGGCTGACAGCGGCAGCGGGGCGAACAGCGCCTGCATGTAAACCAGCGCGCCAACCAGCACGCCCCCCCCGATCGCCCAGCGGCCCCACCGCCATGCCACCGTGGCGGTACCTGCCGCCAGCATGGGATAGATCACCACCGGCCAGTTCGCCTGCACCCGGTCGCCCATGGCATGCTGCATGAATACACAGGCCGGCAGCAGCGTCATGCATGACAGTAACGCGCAACCGCCCCCCCGCCGTGCATGGCGCAGCGCGACCACCTGCCCCCATATGAAAAAGGCCGCGATGCCCGGCGTCATCAACCCGATCTGTCCCGCCGCCAGTTCGGTCAGGAACTGCACGGCCCGGCCCGGATGCCAGTCCGCTGTCCGCCCGCCCTGCCGGACAAAACTGGCCCAGTCATGCCGCGCATTCCACCACACCACCGGTGCGACGCACGCGGCCGCCACCACCACGCCGCCCACAACGCCCGGCACCTGCCGCAACCCCCATGCGCGGTGACGCAGCCCCCGGACCACCAGCCACAGCCCGATGCCGCCAACCGGCAGGATGGCGGTATATTTACTGTCGCACGCAAGGCCCGCGGCCAGCCCCGCCACCAGCCACCAGCCCGTCCCCGCCCCAACCGTGACGCGGCCCATGGCGCATAGCAGTACGGATATGAAAAACATCACCGGCATGTCCGGTGTTATGACAACCGACTGAATTGCCAGCGCCAGAGTCGCCTGCAACATGACGCAGGCCCGCATGCCCCCTGCCCGCCCCGCATCGGGCAGCAGGTCGCGCACGGCGCGGAACACGAAAAAGGACAGCCCCGCCCCCGCCAGCACCCCCACCAGCCGGACGCCAAACGCATTGTCACCGCCCAGCAGCATGCCCAGCCGTATCCACACCGCCACCATGGGCGGATGGTCAAGGTAGCCTGCGGCGGGGGCGAAGGCCCACAGCCGGTAATACGCTTCATCAGGGGAAAGTGGCAGGATACCCGCCACGACCAGCCGCAGGCCGGCCAGCAGCACAAGCAGGTACAGCCACCAGCGCGGGCTGTACCGCACCCTCACACAGGCACGCCGGGACGGTTCAGGCTGGTGCGGATGGTCTGCAGCGTCTGCACGCGCACCACGTGCGGGGCTTCGGTCAACTGGCGGGTCAGCAGGTTTTCATGGGTCGCGTCGCGCGCCACCAGCCGGACCAGGAAATCCCCCCCGCCCCGGATCATGTGGCATTCACGCACTTCCGGCCAGCCCGATACCTGGTTTTCAAAAGCGGACAGGACCGCTTCCTTCTGGCTGTCCAGCCCGATCAGCGCGAACAGCGTGATCGACCATCCCAGCCGCGCGCCATCCGTATCGGCATGGTAGCCACGGATCACGTGGTCTTCCTCCAGCCGGCGCATGCGGCGCAGGCAGGGCGGCGCGGAAATGCCCACGCGCCGCGCAAGTTCCACGTTCGTCATGCGTCCGTCCAGCTGAAGCTCGGCCACAATCCGACGGTCAATCGCATCCAGATCAGCCATCCGTTCCGCCATGCCTGTTCCATCTTTCGCAAAGGGGGCGGCTGTCGCGCCCATATGCCGTAATAATGATGCCCTTCCTACTCCAACCCTTGCACGGACGCCAGTGGACGACCATACCAAAGGAAATTGTGACGATAGGGTTTTTCTGATCTCATGCCCCAGACGTGTTCTACCGACCTGCTTGTCATTGGTGCGGGTCCCGCCGGTTACACTGCCGCCATCTATGCCGCGCGCGCGAATCTTTCCCCCGTCCTGGTCGCCGGGCTGCAGCCCGGCGGGCAGTTGATGATCACCACGGATGTGGAAAATTATCCCGGCTTCGCCAAGGGCGTGCAGGGACCGGACCTGATGATGCAGATGGCCGAACAGGCCGGCAATGTCGGCACGCGGCTTATGGATGACATCATCGTCTCATGCGATTTCACCCGCGCTGACGGCACCGGCCGGTTCTACGCCACCGGCGATTCCGGCACGGTGTATGAAGCGCGCAGCGTGATCATCGCCACCGGCGCGCAGGCCAAGTGGCAGGGCGTGCCGGGGGAAAAGGAATTCCAGGGTTCCGGCGTTTCGGCCTGCGCCACATGCGACGGCTTTTTCTATCGCGGCAAGCGGGTGGCCGTGGTGGGCGGCGGCAATACGGCGGTGGAAGAAGCGCTGTACCTGACCCACCACGCCAGCCACGTGACCCTGATCCACCGCCGCGACAGCCTGCGCGCGGAAAAGATCCTGCAGGACCGGCTGCACGCCAACCCGAAGATTTCGGTCATATGGAACAGTGCGGTCGAACGCATTACCGGCAGCGGCACGCCCCCCGTGGTCACGGGGGCGGACCTGCGCAACACCGTGACCGGCGCGATGCAGCATATTGATGTTGACGGGGTGTTCGTTGCCATCGGCCATGCGCCAAATACCACAATTTTCCGTGATGTGGTGGCGATCGATACAGACGGTTACATCATCACCACGCCGGGCAGTACCCGCACCTCCGTTGCCGGCGTTTTCGCCGCGGGTGACGTGCAGGACAAGATATTCCGCCAGGCGGTGACAGCGGCTGGCACCGGGTGCATGGCGGCACTGGAAGCCGAGCGCTTTCTTGCGGCAGCGCAGTAATGAAACATGAAGAGTCCTTGACCTGCCTCCGTATTTCCTTCACCACAACGTTTAGTGTCATAACACTTGGCGCGCCCTTTATTAGATAGCAAAGCGGAGTCAACGCGTGGACTGGGATAAACTCCGGATATTTCATGCTGTAGCCGAAGCAGGGTCGTTCACCCATGCCGGCGACGTGCTTAACCTGAGCCAGTCTGCGGTATCGCGGCAGATTTCAGCCCTGGAAGAGGCGCTGCAGGTCCCTCTTTTCCACCGGCATGCCCGGGGGCTGATCCTGACCGAACAGGGTGAGACACTGAACCAGACGGTCCGGGAAGTCTTCTCCAAGCTGGCCATGACGCAGTCCCTGCTGACGGAAAGCAAGGAAAAGGCGGCGGGACGGCTACGGGTCACCACGACAACCGGCTTTGGCACCTGCTGGCTTACGCCACGGCTGCACCGGTTCATGGAAACCAATCCTGACATTTCGATCACCATGATCCTGGAAGATAACGACCTGGATCTGGGCATGCGCGAAGCGGATGTCGCGGTGCGCATGCACCCGCCCCGCCAGCCGGACCTGATCCAGCGGCACCTGGCGGATTTCCCGCTGCCGATCTATGCCTCGCAGTCGTACCTGAATGATTACGGCACGCCCCGCACGCTGGAGGAACTGAACGCCCACAAGCTGGTGCTGTTCGGTGGCTACCACCCGCCCGTGCCGCACATCAACTGGCTGGCTGAAACCGGCGTCCCGTCAGATGAACGCCGTCAGGCGCGGCTGGAGGTCAACAGCCTGGCCGCCATGGCGGGCGCGATCGCGGCCGGTATCGGAATCGGGTCGATCCCGCTTTACGCGGCGTCGCAGTATCCCAACCTGGTCAAGATCCTGCCAGAAGTGCCGCTGCCCACGGTCGATGCCTATTTCGTGTACCCCGAGGAACTGCGCACGTCCAAGCGCGTGGCGGTGTTCCGTGACTTCCTGCTGGCGGAAATCAACGCCCGCCACTGATCACGGCAGATACCCGCCACAGGATAAAGAAACACCGCGCCGGGTCCGACCCGGCGCGGTGTTTTTGTCAGAGGCGGCCTGGAAACGGACGGATGATCAGTCGGTTGCCTGATGCGACTGGTTGACGCGTTCGCGCAGTTCCTTTCCCGCCTTGAAAAACGGCACCACCTTTTCCTCCACCGACACGGTTTCCCCCGTGCGGGGGTTGCGGCCGGTGCGGGCGTCGCGTTTCTTGACCGTAAACGCCCCGAAACCGCGCAGTTCCACCCTGTCCCCCCGCATCAGTGCGTTACTGACTTCCGTAAAGATGACCTGAACAATACGTTCCACCTCCCGTATGGGCAGATGTGGACGCGCAGCGGCAAGTTCGGCAATCAATTCCGATCTGGTCATCCTGTTCCCCTAATTTAAACAACAGATTAAAGTTTCCAGATCGCAACGGCCCCGTCAAGCGCGGTACTTTCCTTCAACAGAAATTCTGCACCAGGCACCCCCGACAGGATACCCGAAAACCACCGACGCCAGTTGACCCGCGTGGCGGCGGGGCCAATATCGGTCACCTGCACATCATCGGGCAGATGTGTGTTGCCGATCAACCATTTACGCGCATCCGCCATGGACCCGACCTGATCCACCAGCCCCAGCGGGACCGCCTGCTGCCCGGTATAGGGGCGACCATCGGCCAGTTCCCTTACACGCTCGACCGGCATATGCCGGTCCTGCGCCACGACATTGACGAAAAAACCGTACAGGTCGGCAATCACGCCCTGCAGCATCTCGCGGCCTTCGGGCGAAAGCGGCTGCACCATGGAAGGCTGCCCCTTCATCGGGCCGGACACAAGCTGGTCCACATGCACGCCCACCCGGCCCAGCAGGCCCGATACATCGGGCGATTCCAGAATGACCCCGATCGATCCGGTCAGGGTGGACCGGTTGGCGAAAATGCGCGAAGCGGGCACCGACACCATATACCCGGCCGATGCCGCAACCCCGCCCATGGACACCACCACCGGCTTGCGCCGGGCAAAGGCGGCCACGGCGTCATGCAGCACCTCGCCCCCCGTTACCGCGCCGCCGGGGCTGTTGACCTCCAGCACCAGGCCACGGACCGAGGCGTCATCGGCGGCTTTCTGCAGGGCTTCGACATTTTCATGTTCGTCGGCGGGGATGATCCCCTCCAGCTTCAGATGGACCAGATGCGGCGCGTGGCCCGTCAGCCCGCCGCCCCCGGCGCGCAATGCGGCCACGATGCAGGCAAGGACAAAAAAAGCCACAGCCCCGCCCCGCCAGACCAGAAGCCGGCGACGAAGGGATGTGGCATGCAGCAGCATATCGGGGTCAGTATCCATGACGGAGCCATATCATGGATACCCCCCATACCGAAGGCAGGACTATGAAAGCCGTGTCACCATCATGCCTTGCGCCGGCGGCGCGTGGGCCGGGCCGGTTCATCATGATCGGCGGAAGCCGCGGCAGCAGCGGCGGAGGCTGCGGTAATCTTGCGGCCAAGACCGATTTCACGCGCAAGGCTGGACCGGCGTTCGGCATAATTGGGGGCGACCATGGGGTATTCGGCCGGCAGGCCCCAGCGTTCGCGGTACTGCTCCGGCGTCATGCCATAGGCGCTGTGCAGGTGGCGCTTGAGCATCTTGAGTTTCTTGCCGTCTTCCAGGCAGACGATGTAATCCGGAAAGACCGATCGCTTGATCGGCACGGCGGGCTGTGGCTTTTCAGGTTCGTTTACCGGACGTCCGGCCGCGGACAGCGCCTGATAGACATTACGTATCAGGTCGGGAAGCACATCGGCCGCGACACTATTGTTTGAAACATGCGCCGACACGATCTGTGTCGTCAGTTCCAGACATGAAAAATCCTGCTCTGTATCAGACATAATATATTCCGTGCCTCTGTATTCAGCCATGTCGTCGCGATTTCCACACGAACTTTCATTTCAGGGACATATACTGCCCCATCAATAAATACAATACTTCTGCCTTGCCCATGCTGCGTATTATCAAGCGGAATGTTTCGTTTATATTATATAGAATGCCCCGTCCTAAATAATGCGCCCCTAATATGAACACCCGTTTTGTAGAAATTCATTGCATGTTGTATCAATCTTTTTCATGCATCCACGTGGATACGGGCGAAACAGGCTGCGGTTCCGTCATGCGCCATCTGCGCGGGCGGGTTTTTCCTGCGCAATACGCCACTCAACTTCTCCATATCGAATGCCGGGTCGCAGGCTGCGCAGATCAGGCGGATGCGCGTTTCCTCCATATTATCCTTAATGCTGTAAATGACCTGTCGGGCCTCCTTGCGTGTTATAACGATTTCCGCCCGCCGGAGTTCCGCCAGCTGCTGACTTAACGTGGGCTGACCGATACCGGTTTCAGCTTCGATCTGGCCCACGCTCTTTTCGCCTTCCAGCAGGCAGGCCAGCACCATCAGCCGCTGCGGCTGGGCCAGCAGACGCAGGCGCTGTACAAGGTTTTCTGCAATTTCTCGTGTTCTGGGCAGATTGCTCATGTCACGGATCCCCTCGACCAGTTAGGCAAACCCGCTACGTACCATAATCCCGCCCGGTGGAACACAGGACAGGACTTGATAAAATACATACATAATATATTAAACATATAAACCATTTATGCACCCCTCTTTACGGGAGCCCACATGACCGACCGCGCCGCATACGCATCCATGGCCACCCGGCCCGGCCCGCGCTGTCATGGCTGACGGGCTGCAGACCCTGCTGGGGCTGTGCAGCGGCGGGGTCATCGGCTTCACGCTGGGGCTGGTCGGTGGCGGGGGATCGATCCTTGCGGTGCCGCTGCTGCTTTATGTGGTGGGCGTTACCGACCCGCACCGGGCCATCGGCACCAGCGCGCTGGCCGTGACCATCAATGCGCTGTGCAGCCTGGCCAGCCATGCACGGGCGGGCAATGTCGTGTGGAAATGCGCCGCGCTGTTCGCCAGCGCCGGCATATCCGGCGCGCTGGCGGGGGCGGCGTGCGGCAAGATCATCAACGGGCAGCACCTGTTGTTCCTGTTCGCCCTTGTCATGGTCGCGGTTGGCGCGCTGATGGCGCGCGGCTGCCACCAGCCCGCGGCACGGGCGCGGCCTGCCGCCATGCGCACGGCCCCGCTGCCCATCGTGGCGTACGGGGTCCTGACGGGGTTCTGTTCCGGGTTCTTTGGCATTGGCGGGGGATTCCTGATCGTGCCGGCCCTGCTGGCGGCGACCGGCATGCCCATGCTCAACGCCATTGCGACATCGCTGGTGGCGGTCTGCGCATTCGGGCTGACAACATCGGTCAGCTACGCGGCGGCGGGCATGGTGGACCTGCCCATGGTGGGCATCCTGGTCGCGGGGGGCGTTGCGGGCAGCGCGGGCGGCAGCACGCTGGCGCGGCATCTGGGCCAGCACCCGCAACGGCTGCGCCGGATCTTTGCCTACCTTATTTTCATTGTGGCATTCTACATGATGTGGCGCAGCGCGCGGGCAATGGGCCTTGCCTGACACGGTGCGCGACCATCGCGCCGCCATGACCGGAAAGCCGCCCCATGTCCCAGACCATCCCCCAGACCACCGTAACCCTTGACCACCCGGTCGACTTTGCCCGCTGGCGCAGCGCGACGCGCGCCCTGGTGGGCCAGCATGTCCCGCCCGGGGACATTGCGTGGCATGTCGCGCCATCCGGCACGCCAGACACCCCTGTCCCCGCGCAGGCCGCCCCGCCCTTCCGCATCCCGCGTGAAACCATGCAGATGGCGGCGGACGTGCTGCAGTCCATGCTGCCTGACCGCTTCACCATCGCCTACCACCTGATCTACGCGCACGTGACCGGGACCGGGATGCCGCCGCCGGATATTGCGCGGATCGAAGACGCGGCGGACACCGTGCGCGCGGAAACCGCGCACCTGCGCCACGACCTGTTCACCCTCATGCAGCACGGCGACGGGCATGAGGCATGGCATGCCACCATGGCGGCCACGACCTACGCGCCCGAAAGCAATGCGCGGTTCATGACCTTCCAGCTGTCGCTTGCGCCATGGCGGCTGGCGCTGCCGGGGCGACGGATGGAATGGACGGGCGAAAAACTGCTGTACGGGCAGGATGACGCCGCCCCCGCGCCCATTGCCTTTGGCAGCCTGCCGCCACCCGCCATGCCGCTGGTGACCGACCTGGACATTCCCCGCATCACCGCCCTGCCCGCCGTGGCGCTGGCGGCGCGGACCTGCCGCATCTGCCCCATGGCCCGCCACGCCACCCAGACCGTGTTTGGCGAGGGCCGCAGCGACGCGCGCATGATGTTTGTCGGTGAACAGCCGGGGGACAAGGAGGACCGTGCCGGCCGCCCCTTTGTCGGCCCGGCGGGCCAGCTGTTCGACCGCGCCCTGCTGGAAGCGGGAATCGAACGTGACGACACGTATGTGACCAATACCGTCAAGCACTTCAAGTTCCGTCCCCGTGGCACGCGCCGCATCCATGAAAAGGCCGGGCCGGAGGAAATCGCCAACTGCGCCCCCTGGCTTGCGGCGGAACGGCGGATCATCCGCCCGCATGTGCTGGTCATGCTAGGGGCCACGGCGGCATCCGCCCTGCTGGGCCGCCATGTCACGATCGGGCGTGAACGATCACGCGCGATCACACTTGAAGATGGCGCGACCGGGGTGGTGACGGTGCATCCCTCCTTCCTGCTGCGCGTGCCCGATGACGCGGCGCGCGCGCGCGAATATGACCGTTTTGTCGCGGACCTGAAGCTGGCGGCCAGCCTGCGTGCGCCCGTAGCCCCCTGACCCGCCACGAAACCCGCAGCAATCCCCGCCACGAGGAAAGCCGATGCCAGATATGCACTCGCGACACCGTTACGCCATGCCAAGATGCGTTATGGATAAGGTGCCCCATGTCGCCGGAAGCCGCATATCGTGCCTGCAGACCTGAATCTTCTGCCCTCTTTTGTTACCCGTCTTTTCAACGGAAAGCATTTTCCCACCATACGTGCCCCCGGCTATGCACGGATGAGTGGCCTGAAATGGCTGTATGCCCCCACGCCCGAGGCCCTGGCCTTTGCCGTGCGCACCACGTTCGCGGCGCTGATGGCGCTGACCATCGCCATGTGGATGGAACTGGACGACCCGCCATGGGCCGCCATGACGGTGTGGATCGTGGCCCAGGGATCACGCGGGGAAAGCCTGTCGAAAGCCCGGTGGCGACTGGTGGGCACGGCCATCGGGGCGATCAGCGCCGTCATCCTGGTCTGTTCGTTTCCGCAGGCGCCGTGGCTGTTCTTCCCCGCCATCAGCATATGGATCGGGCTGTGCTGCATGTGCGCGACGCTGGTGCGCAACTTCCGGTCCTATGCGCTGGTGCTGTCGGGCTATACCTGCGCCATCATCGCGCTGGCCGCGACGCGCGACCCCGACAACATCTTCATGATCACCATGTCGCGCACGTCCTATATCGTGCTGGGCATCACGTGCGAGACGCTGGTGGCGGTGCTGTTCGCGCACAACCTCGCATCAAGCGCGCGGCGCAACATGCGCCAGAAGATCCAGATGGCGCTGGGCAGTTCGACCGATGCGGTGGCCAACCTGCTGGCGGTGGACGAAGCCGCCTTCATCCGCTCACGCGCGCTGTTCGGCACGATCCTGAGCATCAACGACCAGATCGAGTTCAGTGAAGTCGAGATGGGCCCCCACGGGCATGAAGGCGACCATGCGCGCGCGGCCCTTTCCGCCGTGTCCGTCCTGCTGTCCCGCGGGCTGGGCATGATGTCGCGCATCAAGGCGCTGGGCACCACGAACGAACAGTTTACCGAAACATCGCTGCTGACGCGCACCTTCCTGCTGGGCGTGCCCGCGCGGCTGGAAAACGACGCCGAGATCCCGCACATCCAGCAGGACCTGCAGGACCTGCGTGGCGTGTGCCGCCAGCGCATCATCGACGCGCTGACCCATGAAATCAGCATGGCCCCCACGACGGAAACGCTCGAGGTGGACGACCTGCTGAACTGCCGCATCCTGCATAACGCGCTGGATGAACTGCTGGGGGAACTGGAACAGGCCATTGCGGAATTCGACGCCAGCCAGCACGAAATCCGTGGCGACCACTTCCATTTCCGCATCGAGGCGCACCGCGATTTCAAGGAAGCGGCCTATAACGGCATCCGCGCCGCCGTGGCCATCGGCGCGTCCGCCCTGATATGGGAAGTGACGGCATGGGCCAACGGCATCGGCTTCATCACCATGGTCGCGGTGACGTGCGGGCTGTTCGCCACGCGTGAAAACCCGGTGGTGGGCACCATGAACTTCCTGCGCGGGGCGTGCTGGGCGGTGTTTGTGTCGGGCTTCCTCGTGCTTCTGTTCCTGCCGCGGCCGGCGGAATTCGAAATGCTGGCCGCGGTCCTCGCCCTGCCCATGATCGCGGGCGGGCTTGCCGCGCGCAACCCGGCCACGGCGGGGGCGGCCGCGTCCTACTGCCTGTTCCTGCCCAACCTTGTGGGGCCGGGCAACCAGACGCGACTGAACGAAATCGCGTATTTCAACGCCTCCTTCGCATTGCTGTGCAGCATCGGCTTCGCGGTGCTGATCTTCCGCGCCGTGCTGCCGTTCGACAATGATGAAGAACGCTGGCGCATGCGCAACCGCACGCTGCATGACCTGCGGCACCTGGCCTCCGCCCAGCCCATGCCGCGCACGCAGTCGTGGATCGGGCGCAATACGGACCGTTTCTCCCGCCTGATCCGCCATGCGGGGCCGACGCCCACCCCCACCATCGAGGCGTACCTGCATGGCACGCTGTCGGCCATGACCATCGGGCTGAACATCATCCGCCTGCGCACGGTCATGGAACGCGGGCAACTGCCGCCTGCCGCCAACCGCGCCATCGAACTGTTCCTCAGCCGCATGTCGCAGTTCAGTGGCCGGTACGGGCGCTTTGGCCGCACGGCGCGGGTGGCGCTCGGGGCCACGCGCAGCCTGCGACGGCTGGAGGCGACGGAAACCAACATCACGTCGCGTATCGAGATCACGCGCGCCATTGCCTACCTGCTGGTCATTTCCTATGAACTGGGCGCCAACGCAGCCTTCCTTGATGCTTCCCAGCCCTATCGCATGACCGACGGATCATGACGCGCCCCTGACACGGGATGCGGGCAAGGGAAGGATGGAGCCAATCATGACCCCTGCCCCCGCTTCCGCCGCCCCTGCCGCCCTGCGCGGTCATATCGTGACCTTTCGCGGCAACCCGTTCCTCATGCCGCCGCACGATGCGCTGGTGGATGAACCCGACGGGCTGGTCATCATCACCGATGGCCGCATTACCCATGCCGGGGCGTATGGGGAAACCATCAGGCACCTGCCAGCTGGCGTGCCGGTTGCCGATTACCGTGGCTGCCTGATTTCGGCTGGGTTCGTGGACACGCATGTTCATTACCCGCAACTGCCCATGATCGCGGCCTATGGCGAACAGCTTCTGGAATGGCTGGAACGCTATACCTTCCCCACCGAACGGCGCTTTGCCGATGAAACGTACGCCACCACCATCGCCCGGCAGTTCCTGCACGGGCTGCTGCGTTGCGGCACGACCACGGCGGCGGTGTACTGCACGGTCCACCCGCAGTCGGTTGATGCGTTCTTTGGTCAATCCACCCGCCTTGGCACGCTGATGGTGGCGGGCAAGGTGCTGATGGACCGCAACGCGCCCGATTACCTGCGTGATACGGCCCAGCGAGGCTATGATGAATCGCGTCGCCTGATCGACCGCTGGCACGGCCGGAACCGCCAGCATTACGCCGTCACCCCCCGCTTCGCCCCCACCAGCACGCCCGAACAGCTGGAACTGGCGGGCGCGCTGCTGAAGGGCGACGATACCCTGTTCATGCAGACCCACCTGGCCGAAAACCGGGCGGAGGTCGCATGGGTGGCCGACCTGTATCCCGACAGCCGTTCCTATCTGGATGTGTATGACCGCGCGGGACTTGTCCGCCCGCGCAGCGTGATGGGGCATGGCATTTACGTGGATGAACATGACCTGTGCCGCTGCCACGAAAGCGGCTGCGCGCTGGCGCACTGCCCCACGTCCAACCTGTTCCTGGGCAGTGGCGCGTTCCGGCTGTTTGACGTGATGGATGCAAAACGCCCGGTGCGCACGGGGCTGGGCACCGACGTGGGCGCAGGCACCAGCCTGTCGCACCTGCAATCCATGAACGAAGCCTACAAGATCGCGCAGATGACCGGAAAGCGGCTGCACCCGGTGCAGGCTTTCTGGCTGGCGACACGTGGTGGCGCCGAGGCGCTGCACCTGGACGACCGCATCGGCGCCATCGCCCCCGGCATGGATGCCGACCTGTGCATCCTTGACCCCCGCGCAACACCGCTGCAGGCACTGCGCGCGCAGATGTGCGACAGCACGGCCGACATCCTGTTCACGCTCATGATGCTGGGCGATGACCGCAGCATCCGCGCGACCTGGGTAGGCGGACGCCTGGTCCATGACCGCGACATGCCTGCGATATAAGGAAAAACATACGCGATGCCGTGACCGGCACCATGCATGATGACAAACGCTTCATCTGCGTCAAAGCCTGATGACTGGGGGAATAAGCCATCATGGACATTTATATCGGCTTTGATTCCGCATGGACGGACAATCCGAAAGCGCCCGGAGCCATCTGCGCCATCGGCATCGAAAATAGGCATCCGGTGCAGTTCCATACCCCGCGACCGGTATCCTTTGATCAGGCGCTCACTTTCATACAGAACGTCCGCTGTGGCGACGGTGCCACGCTTATCGCGTTGGACCAGCCGACAATCGTGCCCAACCTGACCAGTATGCGCCCGGTAGAACGCGTCGCCGCTTCACTTGTCAGTTGGCTTGGCGGCGGTGTGCAGCCATCCAGCCGGAAAAGAAAAGGCATGTTCTGCGACGCTTCGCCAATCTGGCACTTCCTGAAGTCGCTGAACGCAAGGGAACATCCCGAGGAAGCCCGGCTGGCAGCCAGTGGTCTCTATCTGATGGAAGTTTTTCCAGCCCTTGCGCTGGCGTCATTGGGCGATGGGTTCTTCGGGCGGCTCAGCGCGCCCAAATATAACCCGGCCCGTACAAAGAACTTTCGCCAGGACGACTGGATCCATGTGGCGACAAATGCTGCGCGACAGGCTCATCTACTGGGATGCAGGGAATTGGCGGAATGGTGCCACGCCTGTAGCAAAATTGCGCGCCCGCGAAAGCAGGACCAGGATAAGCTGGACGCCGTGTTATGCGTGCTGATCGCACTCCACTGGCGACTTCGCCCCCGCGAAGAATCTCTGCTCCTTGGTGATTTCTCCACCGGATACATGGTTCTGCCAGCCAGCCCGGAAGTACGCGGATACCTGAGCGAACCAGCTCGAAAATTCGCGGTGGCCATGGACGGAGCAGTTTTACCTACGTAATCACGTTCTACAAAAGATAATGGTGCTTGCCACCCTTGCCCGCAGCAGTGATTTCAGCCCCGCTGCACCTGTTTCCACAAAGGGCATTTGCAGGTCCATACCGAGGCACTGCTATTTCCGCTGCCTTCATCCGTAAAACGGTGCATGACAATCAACACCGCGCGTCACTTGCGCGTTTCGCGGTCAAATGGACGCATTCCAGTGTTGACTGAAATAGCGAACCGGGAATTTCAAGTGGGGAAATACACACGCGATGCAGTGGCGGAGAGGGTGGGATTCGAACCCACGGTACGCTTGCACGCACAACGGTTTTCGAGACCGCCCCGTTCGACCACTCCGGCACCTCTCCAACTGCACGCGGTGATGCAGCGGCTTATAGGGGCGTGCGCGGGGCGGCGCAAGGGGTCTTTTTTCACCCCGCGCACATGTCCATAAAAAATATTGACCTGTGGCGGCACACCCAGTAAAAGCCCGCATTCACCCCGCGCGAACGGGGATACCGCCGCATAATCGCGGCCAATATAAAAAAGCGACTGGGCCGTGCCGCCTGCATCCCCACGATGCCGCGCACGCCAAGAGATCGGAAAGATAGATAGAGAATGTTTGCAGTTATCCGTACCGGCGGTAAGCAGTACCGCGTTGCCAAGGACGCCGTCCTGAAGATCGAAAAGCTGGAAGCCGAAGCCGGCGCCACCATCACGTTCGACCAGGTCCTGGCCGTTGGCGGCGAAGGTGGCACGACCATCGGCGCGCCGACCGTCAAGGGCGCGACCGTCACGGGCACCGTGATCGCGCAGGACCGTCTGGCCAAGATCATCATCTTCAAGAAGCGCCGCCGGCAGAACAGCCGCCGCAAGAACGGCCACCGCCAGCCGGTGACCGTGGTGCGCATCTCCGCGATCAACGCCGCCTGATCCCTCGCCCGGTCGCGACCGGGCAGGTCAGATCAGAGATTTCAGTTTTAAGGAGTTCAGGCAATGGCACAAAAAAAGGCAGGCGGTTCATCCCGTAACGGGCGCGATAGCGCCGGACGTCGCCTTGGCGTCAAGAAGTTTGGTGGCGAAAGCGTCATCGCAGGCAACATCATCGTCCGCCAGCGCGGCACGAAGATGAAGCCGGGCGTGAACGTTGGCGTCGGCCGCGACCACACCCTGTTTTCGCTGGTGGACGGACATGTGAAGTTCGAACGCCGCGCGGAAGGTCGCGTGCATGTTTCCGTGCAGGCCCTGCCGCTGGCAGCGGAATAAGGCTTACGCCTTAATCACTGCGGGAATACCCGAATTGAAGGGGGCGGTCATTCTGGCCGCCCCTTTTTTCGTATGATGCCGGGTCGCGTTTTCTGGTATCATGCACGCACACAAGGCACGTGCGCACGACGGCGCGCGCCCACCGGATCGCAGGTAATGAAGTTTCTTGACCAGGCCAAAATCTATGTAAAATCCGGCGACGGCGGGGACGGTGTCGTCGCCTTCCGCCGGGAAAAATATATCGAATTTGGCGGTCCGGACGGGGGCAATGGCGGCCGGGGCGGCGATATCGTATTCGAAGCGGTCGATAACCTGAACACCCTGATCGACTTCCGCTATACCCAGCATTTCCGCGCGCGCAAGGGCGGCAATGGCGCGGGGTCCGACCGCACGGGGGCGGCGGCGCAGACGGTGGTCATCAAGGTGCCGATCGGCACGCAGATATTCGATGAAGACCGCGAGACCATGCTGGGCGACCTGGATGTCGCGGGCAAGCGCCTGCTTCTGTGCCGGGGCGGTGACGGCGGTCGTGGCAACGCGCACTTCAAGACCAGCACCAACCGTGCCCCGCGCCGCGCGGACAAGGGATGGCCGGGCGAGGAACGCTGGGTCTGGCTGCGCCTGAAGCTGATTGCCGATGTCGGGCTGGTTGGCCTGCCCAATGCGGGCAAGTCCACCTTCCTGTCCACCGTATCGGCGGCACGGCCCAAGATCGCGGATTATCCCTTCACCACGCTGCACCCGCAGCTTGGGGTGGTGCGGCTGTCGGTTACGGAAGAATTCGTGATTGCCGACATTCCCGGCCTGATCGAGGGCGCGCATGAAGGCAGCGGGCTGGGCGACCGGTTCCTTGGCCATGTCGAACGCTGCGCGGTCCTGCTGCACCTGATCGATGGCACGGCGGAAGACGTGGTCGAATCATGGCGCACGATCCGCCATGAACTGTCGGAATATGGTGGCGGGCTGGCGGACAAGCCCGAAATCATCGTGCTGAACAAGATCGACGCCCTGCTGCCTGAAGAAATCGAGGAACGGCGCAAGGCGCTGGAACAGGCCTGCGGGCAGGACGTAATGTGCATGTCCTCGGTCGCCCATATGAATGTGGACACCGTGCTGCGCCGGTTGCAGGATTACGTGACCCGCGACCGCGCGGAAAAGGCCGAAATGGAAAAGGGGGAGACGCCCGCGACATGACGGATACCCCCCTGCCCCAGCTGCGTACGGCGCAGCGTGTTGTCGTCAAGATCGGCAGCGCCCTGATTGTTGATCCCGAACAGGCCGCGCCCCGTCAGGCATGGCTGGACAGCGTGGCGCAGGACATTGCCGCCCTGCGCGCGCAGGGGACGGAAGTGGTCGTGGTGTCTTCGGGCGCGATCGCCCTGGCGCGCCACCAGCTTGGGCTGACGCGGCGCGTGCTGCGGCTGGAGGAAAAGCAGGCGGCGGCCTCCGTCGGGCAGATCCGCCTGGCGCAGGCATGGACCGATGCCCTGTCGCGCTTCGACATTACGGCGGCACAGCTTCTGCTGACCCCCGATGATACCGAAAACCGCAACCGCTACCTCAATGCCCGCGCGTCGCTGAACACATTGCTGGCGCTGGGCTGCGTACCCATCATCAACGAAAACGACGCCATCGCCACGACCGAAATCCGCTTTGGCGACAATGACCGGCTGGCCGCGCGGGTGGCTGAAATGATCAATGCGGACCAGCTTGTGCTGCTGTCGGACATTGACGGGCTGTACACCGCCGATCCGCGCAACAATCCCGATGCACGGCACCTGCCGGTCGTGGCCGAGCTGACCGACAGCATCGAGGCCATGGGCGGCGCGCCCCCGCCGGGTTATTCATCGGGCGGGATGCGGACCAAGCTCATGGCGGCGCGGATCGCAACGCAGTCGGGCTGCGCCATGGCCATTACGCAGGGCCAGCCGCTGCACCCGCTGGCCCGCCTGCGTGACGGCGGGCGCTGCACGTGGTTCCTGCCCGCAACCGACGCCCGTTCGGCCCGCAAAAGCTGGATCGCGGGCAGCCTGACACCTGCGGGACAGGCCGTAATTGATGATGGCGCGATCCGCGCGCTGACAATGGGATCCTCCCTGCTGCCGGCGGGCGTGACTGCCGTGACGGGTGATTTCGACCGGGGCGACCTGATCGCGGTCATGGACCGGCAGGGCAACCGGATCGCCTGCGGCCTTGCCGCCTATGCGGCGGATGATGCGCGGCGGATCGCGGGGCACCAGTCCGATGAAATCGAGGACCTGCTGGGCTGGCAGGGCGCGGATGAACTGATCCACCGCGATGACCTGGTGCTGCTGATGCGCACGGAATCCGCAACTTCCTGACAGGAAGCCTGTTTCAAAACGCTTCCCGGAACGCTGCCTTCAATTCCGGCCTATTCCGGGCGGGGTGGCCAGCGCAGGGTTGGTTCCGCACGGCTCCCGCGCTCGGGCGGCCAGACCGATGCCCGCACCGGGCGCGCGCCACGGCTGGCGGCGTCATCACGCGGGGCCGCGCGGCTCCATTCGGACAAGGGCGGCATATCATCGCCCGCGCGCCGGTCATCCGCGCCGTCGCGTTCGGGCGTGCGGGGCACGTAGGGCCGCTGCGCCTTGCGGGCGGAAGACAGAACATCCCACTCTTCCGCAACATCATGCCGCGGCGGGGCGCGCACGGGTTCGGGCGCGCGGACCGGCTCCACGGGCCGGATCGGCTCGGACCGGGGCTGCGGGGGGCCGGGCGCCCATACGGGGGCTGACGGGGCCATGATGTCAGGCAGGGCGTCACCGGTGGCGGGCGGCGGGGCGGCGGCCGCATGCTGGCCCATCGCCATGACCCGCAGTTCCGCCTGCAGGTCATCAAGCTGTATGGCCAGGTTATCCAGCCGTCCCTTCACGCCAAAGACCGCGAAAGGCACCAGCAGCCACACCAGCGCGAACAGGATGCCGCCAATCAGAAGCACGGCCTGTGCCCACGCGGGCATCCATTCGGGAAAAAGGGACGACAGCATGTATCGTGCCACCTGAACTGAAGTTACCCGACCAACGCGGGCGGGTTCCGCCCGCGCCGCCAGACCATTACATGCCCAGCGCGCGGCGGTAGATGTCAAGCAGGGTCTCCTGCTCTTCCACTTCCGCCGGTTCCTGCTTGCGCAGGCGGATGATCTGGCGGATCACCTTTACATCAAAACCGGCGGATTTCGCTTCGGTAAAGATATCCTTGATGTCGCCGGCAAGGGCCTTGCGTTCTTCTTCCAGGCGTTCAACGCGTTCGATAATGCTGCGCAGGCGGTCGGCTGCGATACCGCCGACGGCGGCAGACTTGTCTTCCGCCTCGAAATTGTCAGCATTCATGGCAGGTGTCTCCAGATATCGTGATTGTGCCGTTCCGCGCCCATCTGCACACATGAAGGGAATGTCACTAGGCGACGGGGTGGAAGGGCGGGATTATCGCGCCGCCGCCCGATGGTCAATGCCAACTTGACAGCCCGGAGAGACGGGCCGTAATCGAAGCGGCACGCCAGTATGCCGCATTTGCGTCATGTCCCGATACAGCGCATGCCCACCGGGCATGGCTGGCACCATATACAGGCAGGAGGCCGACTTCCATGGCACATCTTCCCCCCGTTGACACCTTTGACTACATCGTTTTCGGCGGGACGGGTGACCTGACCATGCGCAAGCTGCTGCCGGCGCTGTATCACCGTTACCGCGATGGACAGATCCCCGATGATTCCCGCATCATCGGCACCGCGCGTTCGCCCCTGTCGCGCGCCGACTACCAGCAGCGCGCGCATGCCGCGCTGAACGAACACGTCCAGCCCGGTGCGCTGGATGACGCCACGGTGCAGCGTTTCCTGAACATGGTGCATTATGTCAGCCTGAACGGGGCGGAAGCGGACAGCGACTGGCCCGCGCTGAAGGCCCTGCTGGACGGCGTGCCCGCCACCAGCATCCGGGTCTATTACCTTGCCACCTCGCCCGCGCTGTACGGGCAGATCTGTGAAAACCTGAATACGCAGGGGCTGATTACCGGGCAGTCGCGCGTGGTGCTGGAAAAGCCCATCGGCACCGACCTTGCCAGTGCGGAAGCGATCAATGACAGCGTGGGCCGCCACTTCCACGAAAACCAGATTTTCCGCATCGACCATTATCTGGGCAAGGAAACGGTCCAGAACCTGATCGCGCTGCGCTTCGCCAACCCGGTGTTCGAACGGCTGTGGTCGTGCGATGCGATCGATTACGTGCAGATCACCGCGGCTGAAACCGTGGGGGTGGAAGGGCGCGGCGCGTATTACGACCGGTCCGGCGCGCTGCGCGACATGATCCAGAACCACCTGCTGCAGGTGCTGTGCCTGGTGGCGATGGACCCGCCGGTATCGCTGGAAGCCGACAGCGTGCGCAATGAAAAGCTGAAGGTGCTGCACGCGCTCAAGCCCATCGCGGCCGATGACGTGGCGATCTATACATCACGCGGGCAGTACATGCGCGGCACCATTGGCGACAGGACGGTCGGCAGCTACCTGGAGGATCTGGGCGAAGGGGTGACGAGCGAGACGGAAACCTTTGTCGCGCTGAAGGCCGAAATCCTGACATGGCGGTGGGGCAACGTGCCGTTCTACCTGCGGTCGGGCAAGCGCATGGCGGAAAAATCCAGCGAGATCGTGATCCAGTTCAAGTCGGCGCCCTGGTCGATCTTCGCCAACCGGCCCGAACCCAACCGCCTGATCATCCGCATCCAGCCCGATGAGGGCGTGATGCTGTCGGTTTCCACCAAGGACCCGACGCCGACCGACAGCCTTGCGCTGCGCCAGGCCGACATCAACATCGAATTCGAAAAGGCCTTCAACGTCCGCTACCCCGACGCGTATGAACGCCTGCTGCTGGATGTGGTGCGCGGGGACCCGATCCTGTTCATCCGCCGTGACGAAGTGGCCGCCGCATGGCGCTGGATCGACCCGATCGAACAGGGCTGGCGGGAAAACAAGGCCCCGCTGGAACCCTATGCCGCGGGCACGTGGGGGCCGGAGGGCGCGCGCAACCTGCTGTCGCAGTCCGGGCACCTGTGGCACGAGGACATGAAGAAATAACCCCCGCATGACCAAGCCCCCCACACCCACACCGCCGCGCCTGACCCGCAGGCGCGGCCCCGTCAGCCTGAAACAGCGGATCGTGCGCCGGGTGCTGATGATCGTGCCGATGGCCGCTCTCGTCTTCCTGGTCGGCCGCATGGGCTGGCTGGATCAGGCAGCGGACAAGCTGACGTTTTCACGCACAAGCTGGTTTGACAACACCGCACTGGTCGAACATTTCCGCACCATCGTCACCCATAACGGCATGACATCGGATTCCAAGGACTGCCTGCTGTTCGTACTCAACGGCAACGACCCGCCGGATGCCACCCGCATTGACGTGATGGAAAAGCATTCCGGCACCTGCCCCGGCGACCGCAACACCCTGCCGCACCTGTTTACGCTGCGGATCGATCGGATTGACCAGACGGCACAGACGGACTGGCAGTCACCGGGGGTGTTCCGCCCGCTGCCGCGCTGACCACGCGCGCGCCGCGCAACGCGCGCCTGAGGGCATGGGCGCCGTAGCGTATGGCCTCCCGCCCGGCGGGCAGGAAGGCGTAGAAGTTCAGGAACCCGTGCACCGTGCCCCGCCATGTGCGGGTTTCGGCGGCACTGCCGGCCTGCTGCATGGCGGCGGCGTAGCCTGTCCCCTCGTCATGCAGCGGGTCGCATTGCGCAAGCCCGATCACCGCGGGCGCCAGTCCCGCCAGTGACGATGCATATATCGGCGCAAGGCGCGGGTCACGCAGGTCGGCGGGCGTGCGGATATACTGTTCGGCGTACCATTCCATAAGCTTGGTCGACAGCATGTAGCCACTGGCATAGGTCTGGCGCGAAGGCACGTCGCGCTCACCATACAGTGACGGGTAATACAGCAGTTGCATGGCCAGTTCCGGTCCGCCCCGGTCGCGCGCCATCTGCGCCAGCACGGCGGCCAGCGTGCCGCCCGCGCTGTCCCCCGCCACCGCGATGGGACCGCCCCAGCGGTGCGCCTCACCCGCCAGCCACCGCAGCGCGGCCCAGCAGTCATCCACGGCAACGGGAAAATGGTTTTCGGGCGCAAGGCTGTAGGCAATGGACAGCACCGCCGCCCCCGACTGCCGCGCCAGCCGGCAGCAGATGCCGTGGTGGGAATTCAGCCCGCAATGCACATACCCGCCCCCATGCATGAACAGCACCACCCCATGCACCCGGCCATAGGGCACGTACAGCCGCGCGGACAGCATGCCACGGCTGCCCGGCACGCGGCATGCGATCACGCGCCGCACCTGCAGCGATGACAGCGCCATGGGAAAACATGGGCGGTCCAGCCTGGCGCGCATGTCCTCCAGCGTGTGGGGTTCGTGCGCGCGGCGGGCGGCGCGCAGCTTCATGCCCCCCAGCAGCAGGCGGGTCAGCAGGCCGGGGCGGGACACGGTGGCGGGGTCTGGCATGGGGCATCTCCGGCGGGAACAGGTACGGGAACGGGCCGGGCGGCCCACATCCATCATTTATCGCTTGACGCCAGATGCATGCACCGCCAGTTTCCGCATGCCAGACGGTCGGACGGTCGCTGTCGCGTGGTTCATGCCGCGTGATGGAGGAAAGTCCGGGCTCCACGGAAAAACGGTGCCGGCTAACGGCCGGCGGGGGCGACCCCAGGGACAGTGCCACAGAAAACAGACCGCCCCCACGGCAATGCCCGTAGCAATACGGGCCATGTTGGGGGCAAGGGTGAAACGGTGCGGTAAGAGCGCACCGCATGCATGGCAACATGGATGGCAGGGCAAACCCCACCGGGAGCAAGACCGAATAGGAACGGCGGATGGGCCGCAAGGCGCCATCAGGGGTTTCCGCCCCGTCGTTCGGGTTGGTCGCGCAAGGTGTGCCGCAAGGCTCACTGCAGAGGAATGACCGTCCCGCCCCATGGGCGGACAGAACCCGGCTTACAGACCGTCTGGCATCTTTTCGTGATCCTGTGTGAAGCGAGGGAAGCGATGCCCTCTACCCAGAGTTGTTTACAAGTATTAATAACAAAGAACAAAACATAAACATAAACATACCACATTGCCGCCATATTGGCCCCGACTTTTCCCCTTTACCTGCGCTCACGGACTGCTGTGCTTTAATAACTGCAGTTTTCAGCCATCTTTCCTACATCTTTAATTGACCACCCATGAAATCCCATGTTATCCCATGGCCATACCGGACAAAGGGTGGCGGCCGGATTCCGGCGCTGTCACCTGGCGGTCAGTCAGTCATCCGGTTCCTGAAATTCATGCCGAGGGAGGGCATCGCGCAGCGTGAGTGTATTCCTGGGCACACACCAGAACCGGCTGGATGCAAAGGGACGGGTTTCCATTCCTTCCACCTTCCGCGCCGCGCTGCGTGTCCGGGCCAAATCGGGCGAGCCACTGGCCATACTGCGCCCGTCCCATCTGCATCCCTGCCTCGAGGCATGGCCCGCTGATGCTTTTGCCGCACTGACCCGCCCGCTGGATGAAATGGACATTTTTTCCGAAGACCACGACGACCTCGCCACCGCCCTGTACGCCGATGCCTATCCGTTCGAGGCCGACAAGGAAGGGCGCATCCTGCTGCCGGAATCGCTGCGGACCTATGCGGGGCTGACGGATCAGGTCACGTTCATGGGACTGGGCCGCACCTTCCAGATCTGGGACCTGCAGGCAGCGGCCCAGCGCCGCGCCGCCGCGCGCGAACGCGCCCGCCGCCTGACGGCGGGCCGGGGCGCCCCCGCCACGGGCACGCCATCATGAACGGTCCCTTCCCCCCGCACGATCCCGGCCATGTGCCCGTCATGCTGGCCGAGGTCATGGAATACCTCGCCCCGCATGATGGTGGCCGTTACGTAGACGGCACGTTTGGCGGCGGCGGCTATGCGCGCGCCATCCTTGCTTCGTGCGACTGCCAGCTATGGGGCATCGACCGCGACCCCGCCGCCATCGCGCGCGGCGCGGCGCTGGCCCCCGCCTTTCCCGACGGGCATGGCGCGTCACGGCTGCACCTGCTTCATGGCGGGTTTGCCGACATGGCGGACCTGCTGGCGCGGGACGGCGTCACGAAGGTTGACGGCATCGTGCTGGACCTTGGCGTATCGTCCTACCAGATCGACGAGGCCGAGCGCGGCTTCTCCTTCCGCATGGACGGGCCGCTGGACATGCGCATGAACGACACGGGGCCGACGGCGGCCGACGTGGTCAACACGCTGCCCGAAGGGGAGCTGGCGGACATCATCTATCATTATGGCGAGGAACGGCTATCGCGCCGCGTCGCCCGCGCCATCGTGGCCGCCCGGGCCGAAGCCCCGCTGCTGCGCACGGCGCAGCTTGCGGACGTGGTGCGTTCGGTCGTGCGTCCCGACCGGTCGGGCATCGACCCCGCCACCCGCACGTTCCAGGGCCTGCGCATCCACGTCAATGACGAACTGGGCCAGATCAGCCGCGTGCTGGAAACCGCCCCGCGCCTGCTGGCGCCCGGCGGGCGGCTGGTTGTCGTATCGTTCCATTCGCTTGAGGACAGGCTGGTCAAGCAGGCGATGTCGCGCGCCGCGGGCCGCATGCCCGCCCCCTCACGCCATGACCCGCGCGCCATGACCGCGCGCGCGGCCCCCACGGACTTCACGCTCCTGACCGGACGCCCCATCCGGCCGGGAGAAGAAGAAACCCGCCGTAATCCACGTGCACGCAGCGCAAGACTGCGCGCGATGGAATGCATCGCCCCCTCATCCATTCCAGCATCGGAAACTGCCGAATGAGTCGGTTTGTCACGTTATTCTTCGCCGTGGTGGCGGCGGCCTCCGGCCTGTTCCTGTATAACAAGAAACAGCAGACGACCGCCCTTGACCACCAGATCGCACAGATCGTGGAACAGACCGAACACGTACGTTCGCAAACGGCGATGCTGCGCGCCGAATGGGCCATGCTGAACCAGCCCGACCGCCTGGGCACGCTGGCCAGCCGGTATGACAGGAGCCTGCAGCCCGTCACGCCGGGCCAGTTCGTGCAGATGTCGGCCCTGGCGTCCCACATGCCGGCGCCCGGCAGCCCGCTGCACCATCCCGCCCCGGCCCCGCGCGCGACAATGGTTGCGACGCTGGCCGCCGACCATGTCGTGATCCCGCCTGCGCATGACGCGGCCCCCCATGCGGTCCCGGCCATGCCTGCCGCCCCGGCCGCGCCGCATGTCGATCATGTGGCGTCGGCCCCCCGCCATGCCGACCCCGCGCCCGCCGCGCATGATGCCCTGGCCCGCGCCCTGGCGCAGAATGACACGCGCCCCGCCCCGGCCCGCGCCCCGGCTGCCGAACACGTGCATGCGCCCGAACGCCCGGTGGCGGTGGCTGCGGCCGAACCGGCCCGCCCCCCGGTCGTGCATGACACCGTCATATCCCCCACCCGCATGGGGGCCAGCTATCACGCGCGCAGCCAGAACATAGCCGAGGCCGCATGGCACCCGGCGGCGGCCGTACACATTGGCGGCAGTTCCCTTGGCACGCCCCATGTCAGCGCCCTGCCGCCCCCGGTGCCTGTCAGCAACTGATCCCTGAACCCTTTTCCACCCCGGCCCCCAGCCCGGAACGCGCATGAACAACCCGCCCCATGACCCGCCAGCCAGAAGCGCGCAGGACACCATCCCCGTCGGTGGCAGCCTGCGTACGCTCATGGCGCAGGACCGGATGCATGCGCGGCTTGTGGTTGTGGCCGGTGTGTTCTGCGTCCTGTTTTCGGCCATCGGGCTGAAGCTGACGATGGCGACGATCATCAGCCCCATGCCGCCACAACAGCAGCAGATCGCGCCACAGGTCCCCCCGATCCCCAAAAGCGACCCGAAGGGCATGATCGCGGGGGATGTGGCGCTGCCGCAGGTTCATCGCGCCTCGATCATCGACCGCACGGGGCAGGTGCTGGCCATGTCGCTGCCGGTGGCGCAGGTCTATGCCAACCCGCAGGAAATGATTGACGCCGCCGACGCCGCCCACAAGCTGAAGACCGCCCTGCCCACCCTGAACGAGCAGGAAACGAAACGCCGCCTGTCGCTGAACAAGCAGTTCGTCTATCTGGCGCGTGACATTTCCCCGGCACAGGAACTGGCGATCAACAACCTTGGCATTCCCGGCATCTATTTCGAACCGGGCGAGCGCCGGCGCTACCCCATGGGCAGCGTCGCGGCCCAGATACTGGGCGGCGTGGACATCGACGACCACGGGGTCGCGGGAGTGGAACGGTTTTTTGACAAGCGCCTGGACAGCGACCGCGCGCCGCTGCGCCTGTCGGTGGACGTGCGCGTGCAGAACGTGGTGCATGACGAACTGCAGTCCGCCATGGACACGTTCCAGGCCATCGGGGCCTGCGCCATCGTGATGGACGTGCATACGGGCGAGATCATAACCATGGTCAGCCTGCCCGATTACGACGCCAATGATTTTGGCCGCGCCGCGCCCGACGCGCGCTTCAACCGCGCCGTGACCGGCATGTACGAACCCGGTTCGACCTTCAAGCTGCAGACCGTCGCCATGGCGCTGCAGGACGGGGTCGCGCATATATGGGACAGCTTTTCCAGCACGCCCATCAAGATCGGCCGCTTCACCATATCGGACATGAAGGCGGACCATTTCGCGCCATGGCTGTCCCTGCCCGAAGTCATGGCCTATTCCTCCAACCCGGCGGCGGCGCATATCGCGCTGGATGCGGGGGCGGCGCGCCAGCAGGACTGGCTGCGCAGCATGGGCTTCTTCTCCCGCGTGCCGATCGAACTGCCCGAGGCGGGGCGGCCGATCGTGCCCTCCGTCCATAACTGGGGTGTCTCGACCACCATGACGGTGGCGTTCGGCCATGGCGTGGCCGAACCCCCGCTGTCCATTGTCCGGGGGACCGCCGCGACCGCCAACGGGGGCTTCCTGCTCAAGCCCACGCTGCTGGCGCCGGATACGGCAGGCCAGCAGGCGGATGCGCCACCCGCGCCGGACGCAACCGATACGCCACCGGGCATGCCCGCCAGCGCCGAACGCCTGATTTCGGCGGCCAATTCGGACATCCTGCGCAGGATCCTGCGTCTCGACGTGGCGAAGGGCACGGGGCAGAAGGCGGAATCCCCCGGTTATTACGTGGGCGGCAAGACCGGGACGGCGGAAAAGATCGGCCCGCATGGCGGCTACCTGAAGCACGTCAACGTATCCGCCTTTACCGGTATATTCCCCATGAACGCGCCGCGTTACGCGATCTATGTCATGCTGGACAGCCCCAAGCCCACGGCCCAGACCCATGGCTGGACCACGGCGGGGTGGAACGCGGCCCCCACCGCGTCGCACATGATCACGCGCATTGCGCCCATGCTGGGCCTGTTCCCCGATACGCAGCATGCGGCCACGATCGAGGCATCGCTGGCCATTCCCATGCGGCCTGCCGTGCCGCGCGGCTATCGTGCGCTGGGGCCGGGCTACGATCCGGGTACGGCGCACCTGCATGAACATGAACGCGAGGTTACGGGCCACGCCGGCCACCCCCATGCCGCCCGCAAGGCCACCAGCACCGCACAGGTTCCCGCCCGTGACCTGCATGCCAGCAACGATGTGGACAGGCTGGCCGCCCCACACCCGCGCGACAGGGGATAATATCAATGCACCTGCCTGAAGTCCTGCGCCGCGCCGGCGTGGACACGCCCGTACCCACCGGGGCGGCCGACCTGACCATTACCGGCATTACCGCCGACAGCCGCGCCATTAGCCCCGGCATGATCTTCGCCGCCCTGCATGGCACGCACATGGACGGGCGGGCCTACATCCCGCAGGCCATGGCGAACGGGGCCGTGGCCGTGCTGCTGGACGCCACCCCGGCGTCCGATACGCCGCCCGGCGTCATTGCCCTCCGCGTGCCCGATGCGCGCCGCACGCTGGCGCTGGTTGCCCGCGTGCTGACGCCGCGTGTCCCCGCGTCCATCGCGGCGGTGACCGGCACGAACGGCAAGACCAGCACGGTGGAATTCCTGCGCCAGATCTGGACCCTGCAGGGATTGCCCGCGGGCACCATCGGCACGCTGGGCGCGGTCGCGCCCTGCCCGCTGCCCGATTGCGGGCCGGTGCTGACCACGCCCGACAGCGTGGGGCTCATGCGCATGCTGGGCGCCATGGCGGAAGCCGGCGTGGATCACGTGGCGATCGAGGCATCATCCCACGGGCTGGAACAGCGCAGGCTGGACGGGCTGGCGCCGTATGCGGCCGGTTTCAGCAACCTGACCCGCGACCATCTGGACTACCACGGCACGACCGAACACTATCGGGCGGCCAAACTGCGGCTGTTCGACACCATCGTGCCCGAAGGCGGCATCGCCGCCATCAACGCGGACATGGATGCGCCAACCTGCGCCGCCATTGCCGACATCGCGCGCCGCCGCGACCTTGTCCTGCGCAGCACGGGCGAACAGGGCACGACCCTGCGCCTGCTGGACGCGCGCCCGACACCCACGGGGCAGGTGCTGCGCATCGCCACCGCCGCCATGGTGCATGAAATCACGGTGCCGCTGGTGGGGCGGTTTCAGGTTGACAACATGCTGCTGGCCGCCGCCATGGCGGACCGGGACGCCGCCGGGCCGGAACGGGCGGTGCCGCTGCTGGAACGCCTGCATGGCGTGCGCGGGCGGATGGAACGGGTGGCGGTGCTGCCGGGCGGGGCGGCGGCCTATGTCGATTACGCCCACACGCCCGATGCGCTGGCGCGCCTGCTGCAGTCGCTGCGCCCGCATACGCCGGGCCGGCTTGTGGTGGTGATGGGGGCTGGCGGTGATCGGGACCGGGGCAAGCGGCCCGTCATGGGGGCGACCGCAACGCGCCTTGCCGACCGGGTGATCGTGACCGATGACAACCCGCGCACGGAACGGCCCGACACCATCCGCGCCGCGATCATGGCAGCCGCCCCCGGCGCTACCGAAATCGGGGACAGGCGGCGCGCGATCGCGGCCGGGCTGGACATGCTGGGCGCGGGTGACGTGCTGGTGGTGGCGGGCAAGGGCCATGAACAGGGACAGGTCGTGGGCCACGACGTCCTGCCATTTGATGATGCCACGGTCATCCGTGGCCTGACAGGGAATGAATGACACTGTTATGGAACCGCGCGGACCTGCTGGCCGCGACATCGGGGCGTTTCGCGTCAACATCACACGACGATATCGCGGGGACCGGCGTTTCGATCGATACCCGCACGCTGCGGCCGGGCGATGTGTTCATCGCGCTGCAGGGTGAAAACAGCAACGGGCACGCCCATGTGGCCGCCGCGCTGGATGCCGGGGCGGCCGCAATCGTTGCGCATGAGCCGTGCGGGATCGATGACCCGCGCATCCTGATGGTGCGCGATACGCTTGCGGCCATGCGGGACATGGCGCACTTTGCACGCGCGCGCTTTGCCGGGCGCATGGTGGCGGTGACCGGCAGCGTGGGCAAGACATCGGTCAAGGACATGCTGCGCCATGCGCTGGCGGCGTGCGGCCCGACGCATTACGCGGTGGCGTCATACAACAACCACTGGGGCGTGCCGCTGACGCTGGCGCGCCTGCCTGCCGATGCCGCGTACTGCGTGTGCGAGATCGGGATGAACCACCCCGGCGAGATCCGGCCCCTGGCCTTCATGGTGCGGCCCGATGTCGCGGTGGTGACGACGGTTGCGTCCTCGCACCTGGGGCTTATGGGCAGCCTTGAGGCCATTGCGCGCGAAAAGGCGGAAATCCTGCTGGCCCTGCCCCGTGGCGGCGGGACCGGGATCGTGCCGGCGGGCGTTACCGGCGCGGAATATTTCCGGCGCAATGCCGAAAGCATGGAAGCCACGTTGTGGTGGGCGGGGCACACGCCGGACTGCGCCGCATATGAAACGGATGTGCGGACCGACGCGCAGGGCAGCGGGTTCGACCTGTCCCTGCCCGGCTGGCAGGGGCATGCACGGGTGAACGCGCCGGGACGCCACATGGCCGACAACGCCATGCTGGCGCTGGCCGCAGCCCATGCGGCGGGCGCGGACATGGGCCATGCGGTGGCCGGACTGGCCACCTTCCGCCCCGGCGCGGGACGCGGGGCGATGGCAAAGGTGATGCATGACAAAGTCACCCTGCTGGATGAAAGCTACAATGCGTCCCCTGCATCCGTACGGGCGGCCCTGGACCTGCTGGGGCTGGTCGCCACTGGGCGGCGTGTCGCCATCCTTGGCGACATGCTTGAACTGGGTGCGTTTGCACGGCATGAGCATACCTCCCTTCTCCCTGCCGTCCGCGCGAACGCGGATATTGTCTTCTGTTGCGGCCCGAATATGAAAACACTCTTCGACACCCTGCCTTCTTCCCTACAGGGGGGGTGGATGCCTGATTCCCGCATGCTTGCCCCACTGGTGCGCGCGGCCCTGCGCGCGGGTGACACCGTCATGGTCAAGGGCAGCCTTGGCAGCCGGATGCGCGACGTCGTCACCGCCATGCAGGCGGATGATGCGCGGGTGGGACCGGCCTGATGCTGTATGACCTGTTCCAGCAGCATGCGGGGGCCCATACCTCCATGCTCAACCTGTTCCGCTACATCACCTTCCGTTCCGGGGCGGCGTGCCTGACCGCGCTGGTCATCAGCCTGTGCCTTGGCAACCCGCTGATCGCGCATCTGCGCCGCATCCAGCGCGGCGGGCAGCCGATCCGTGCGCTCGGGCCGGAACGCCACCTGATCGAAAAGGTCGGCACCCCCACCATGGGCGGCGTGCTGATCCTGGTCTCGCTGTTCGGCTCCACCCTGCTATGGGCGGACCTGACCAACGGGTTCGTCTGGGCCGTGATGCTGATTACGCTGGCGTTCGGCGCGGTGGGCTTTGCCGATGATTACCTGAAGCTGTCGCGCCGCAATACCGATGGCGTGTCCAAGCGCATGCGGCTGGGGTGTGAATTCGGCGCGTCCCTGATCGGTGGCATCTGGCTGGAACACATGATGCCGCCCGACCTTGCCAATCACCTGGCCTTTCCGTTCGTCAAGGACCTGCTGCTGCCGCTGGGCTATGCCTTCCCGCTGTTCGCCATGATCACCATTACGGGTTTTGGCAACGCCGTGAACTTTACCGACGGGCTGGACGGGCTGGCCATCGTGCCGGTCATCATCGCCGCCCTTGTGTTCGCGCTGATTTCCTACCTTGTGGGCAACCATGTCTTTGCCGACTACCTGCAGTTGCATGCCGTGCCGGGCACGGGGGAACTGGGGGTATTCTGTTCGGCACTTGTGGGGGCGGGGCTTGGGTTCCTGTGGTTCAACGCGCCGCCGGCCGCCGTGTTCATGGGCGATACGGGGTCGCTGGCGCTGGGTGGCGCGCTGGGGGCGGTCGCGGTTGCGGTCAAGCATGAACTGGTGCTGTGCATTGTCGGTGGCCTGTTCGTGGTGGAAACCTTTTCCGTCATCATCCAGGTGTTCTGGTACAAGCGCACCGGTCGGCGCGTGTTCCTGATGGCCCCGCTGCACCACCATTTTGAAAAGAAGGGCTGGGCGGAATCCAAGATCGTCATCCGCTTCTGGATCGTGTCCATCGTGCTGGGGCTGTGTGGGCTGGCCACGCTGAAACTGCGATGAGCACGACCTTCCCCCCTTCCCTGCTGGCCGCCCACCATTACGGCGTGGCCGGCCTGGGCCGCAATGGCGCCGCCGCGGTCACCGCCCTGCTGGCGATGGGGGCCAGCGTGCAGGCATGGGACGACCGCGCGGAAGCCCGTGCGGCCCTTGCGCCGCATGAACGGCTGAAGATCGCACCCTTTGACAACATGCTGGGACTGGCGGGGCTGGTGCTTTCGCCGGGTATCCCGCATAACCTGCCCGCGCCCCACCCGCTGGCGCGCATGGCGGTGGAGGCATTCGTGCCGATCCTGTCGGATGCGGAACTGCTGTACCGCGCCGTGCGCACCGCGGGCAGTCGCGCACGGTTCGCGGGCATTACCGGCACCAATGGCAAATCAACCACGACGGTGCTGCTGGCCCACATGCTGGCCGGTTGCGGCATGCCGGTCGCCACTGGCGGCAACCTTGGGCCCGCGGCGCTTTCCCTGCCGCTGCTGCCCGATGACGGGGTGTACGTGCTGGAAATGTCGTCCTACATGCTGGAACGGCTGGAGCAGATGCACTTCAATGTCGCCTGCCTGCTGAACCTTACCCCCGACCATCTGGACCGGCATGGCGACATGGCGGGGTATGTCACCGCCAAGCTGCATGTCTTCGACCACCAGCATGCGGGCGATCTGGCGGTACTGGGCGAGACCCTGCCCGATTACGAGACGATCCGCAGGCGGCTGGCGGTCACGCGGACCACCATTGCCTGCGTCAGCGGCGCGGACATGCCACAATGCGACCTGTACTGCACGCCCGACGCGCTGTGTGACCATGACGGCGTGATTGCCGACCTGCGCGCGGCCCATGACCTGCCGGGCACCCATAACCGCGAAAACGCGGCCGCCGCGACCGCCATGGCGCTGCATCTGGGCATGCCACGGGCGGCGGTGGAACCCGCCCTCGCATCCTTTGCAGCCCTGGACCACCGGCAGAAAACCGTGGGCGGCATTGATGTCGTCCGCTTCATCAATGACAGCAAGGCCACCAATGCGGATGCGACCGCGCGCGCGCTGGCGTGCCATGACCGGATAGTGTGGATCGCGGGCGGCACGGCCAAGGCTGGCGGGATCGAGGAACTGGCCCCCCTGTTCAACCGCGTCGCCATGGCGCTGCTGATCGGGCGGGATGCGCCGGTCCTGGCGACGACGCTGGCCCGCCACGGCATTCCCCACCGCATTGTCGAAACCCTTGACCGCGCCGTGCCCGAAGCACTGGACCGCGCGCGCGAACTGGGCGCCGATGTCGTGATGCTGTCGCCCGCCTGCGCCAGTTTCGACCAGTTCAGCGGGTTCGAGGCCCGTGGCGCGCGTTTCGCGGCACTGGTGCATGAACTGGCCGCCAGCAGGGATGGAACCGCCCGCGCATGAGCGGCATATCGCGCATAAACACGTCACGCGCCGCACGGTGGTGGCGCAGCATCGACCGGGTCACGCTGATCTGCGTGGGGATCCTGATCGGATTCGGCTATATCCTGATGCTGGCCGCCAGCCCCGCCGTGGCCGTGCGTATCGGCGCGTCGCGCGACATGTTCATTTTCAAGCAGGTGTGCTTCCTGATCCTGGCGGCGCTGATCGTCGTTTTCACATCCATGATGTCGCTGCGCGCCGTCAGGCTGGCGGGGTGGATCGGGTTCGTGCTGGCGCTGGCGGCGACATTCATGACACTGGTGCACGGGATCGAGATCAAGGGCGCCAGGCGGTGGATCGCCCTGCCGATGATGTCGGTGCAGCCATCGGAATTCCTCAAGCCGTTCTTTGCCGTGGTCACAGCGTGGCTGCTGACCGAACGCCAGACGCGACGGTATTTTCCCGGCATGCTGGTGGCGATCGGGCTGTTCGCGCTGGTGCTCCTGTTACTGAAGTCACAGCCTGATATCGGGATGCTCAGCGTCATTACCACGGTTTTCCTGACCCAGCTTTTCATTGACGGGCTGAGCCTGTTCCTGGTTGGCGCGGGGGCTGCCGCCATGGTCGCGGCATTCGTGGGGGCGTACATGGTGTTCCCGCACGTGCGGTCGCGCGTGGAACGCTTCCTGCACCCCGCCGTGGGCGACCATTACCAGATCGACACCGCCCTGCGGGCCTTTGGCAATGGCGGCCTGCTGGGCCGTGGCCCCGGCGAAGGCCTGGTGAAGGACCTGCTGCCCGATGCGCATGCCGATTTCGTCTTTGCCGTGGCGGGGGAGGAATTTGGCATGCTGGTCTGCCTGTTCATCGTGGGCGTGTTCGCCACCATCGTCATCCGCACGCTGCTCAAGCTGCTGCATGAAAACGACCCGTTCATCACGGTGGCGACGGCGGGGCTGGTGACGGGGTTCGGACTCCAGGCCTTTGTCAACATGGGGTCCACGCTGCACCTGATCCCGACCAAGGGCATGACGCTGCCCTTCATTTCCTATGGTGGTTCCTCCGCCATGTCGGTTGCGCTTACAATCGGCCTGGTGCTGGCGCTGACCCGCAACCGGCCGGGGGAAGGCCGTTACGGACAGTTCGGCCCCCCTTCTTCATCGCAGAAAGCACCGTCATGACCCGTCACTGCATTGCTGTCGCGGCCGGAGGCACCGGCGGCCATTTTTTCCCAGCCGAGGCACTGGCCTGCGAACTGGTGCGCCGGGGGCATGACATCATCCTCATGACCGACCGGCGCGCGGGCGTGCGCGAAACCGGCGTCTTTGCCGGGCGGCAGCAGTTTGTCCTGCCCGGCGCGGGAATCGCGGGGCGCGGCATCATCCGGGCCGCGCGCGCGGCCGTGGCACTGGGGCGCGGGACGGCGCAGGCACGCGCCGTGCTGTCGCGCATCCGGCCTTCGGCCATCATCGGGTTTGGCGGGTATCCGTCCGTGCCGCCGCTGCTGGGGGGCAGCCTGCTGCCGAAAAAGCAGCGGCCGCTCCTGTTCATCCATGAAGGCAATGCCGTGCTGGGCAAGGCCAACGGCTTCCTTGCCGCGCGCATGGATGCGATCGCGACATCGTTTCCCGTCGTGGCCGGCGTGCCCGATGGCGTGCCCACCACGCTGACCGGCATGCCGGTGCGGCCTGATATCGCGGCCCTTGCGGGCGAAGGCTACGAACCGTCGAACGGGGTAATCAACCTGCTGGTATGGGGCGGGTCGCTGGGTGCGCGGGTATTCAGCGACGTGGTGCCGCCTGCCCTCGCGGCCCTTGCCCCGGCGCTGCGCGCGCGCGTGCAGGTCACGCAGCAGGCCCGCGCGGAAGACGTGGACCGCGTGGCGGATGCCTACCGCGCGGCGGGCATTCCCGCCACCATCGCCCCCTTCCTTGACAACGTGCCCGACCGCCTGCGCGCGGCCCACCTGGTCATCGGCCGCGCGGGCGGGTCGTCGGTTGCGGAACTGACGGTGGCGGGCCGCCCGTCGCTGCTGGTACCGCTGCCCATCGCGGCGCGTGATGAACAGGGCGCCAATGCACAGGCATTGTGTGACGCGCGGGCAGCATGGATGATCCGCCAGCCCGATTTCACCGCCCCCGCCCTGACAGGGCGCCTGACGGAACTGCTGGGCGACCGTGACCTGCTGGCCCGCACGGCGCAGGCGGCGGCGGCCCTTGGCCGCCCCGACGCCGCCGCCCGTCTGGCGGATATGATAGAAGCCCGCTTGCCCGACCTGCCCCGCACCGCTTAATTCCGCCAGCGCGAACACGGAGACCTGATTACATGAGAGCCCTGCCCCTTTCCATTGGCACCATCCACTTCGTCGGCATTGGCGGAATTGGCATGTCCGGCATTGCCGAAGTGCTGCACATGCTTGGCTATGCGGTGCAGGGTTCCGACATTGCCGAAAGTGCGAATGTCGCGCGCCTGCGCGCCGCCGGCATTCCCGTGACCATCGGCCACGACGCCGCCAACCTGGGCGGTGCGCAGGTGGTGGTGACGTCCACCGCCGTCAAGCGCGACAACCCCGAGGTCGTGGCCGCGCGCGCGCGGCTGATCCCGGTGGTGCGGCGCGCGGAAATGCTGGCCGAACTCATGCGCCTGCGCTGGTCGGTGGCGGTGGGTGGCACGCATGGCAAGACCACCACCACCAGCCTTGTCGCCGCCGTGCTGGAAGCGGCGAAGCTGGACCCCACGGTCATCAATGGCGGCATTATCGAAGCCTACGGCACCAATACCCGCATGGGATCGGGCGACTGGATGGTGGTGGAAGCCGATGAAAGCGACGGGTCGTTCCTGCGCCTGCCCTCCGTCATTACCGTCGTGACCAACATGGACCCCGAACACCTGGACCACTGGGGCACGGAAGAAGCCATGCAGGCGGCGTATGACCAGTTCGTCTCCAACATCCCGTTCTATGGCTTTGCCGTGCTGTGCATCGACCACCCGGCCGTGCAGCAGATGATCCCGCGCCTGTCGGACCACCGGATCATCACCTACGGCTTCTCGCCACAGGCGGACGTACGTGCGGAAAAGGTGATTACCGACAAGCTGGGGGCCACGTTCGAGGTCGTGATCACCAACCGCAACCGCAACCGTTCACGCCGCGCGGGGCCGTTCCGCCTGCCCATGCTGGGCCACCACAACGTGCAGAACGCGCTGGCGGCCATTGCGGTCGGCACCGAGATGGAAATAGACGACGCCACCATCCGTTCGGCGTTTGCCGCGTTCCGCGGGGTCAAGCGGCGTTTCACCCGCACGGGGGAAACCGGGGGCATCACCATCATTGACGATTACGGCCACCACCCGGTGGAAATCGCCGCCGTGCTGAAGGCCGCGCGCCAGGCGGGCGCGGGCAACGTGATCGCGGTCATGCAGCCGCACCGTTATTCGCGGCTGAAAACCCTGTTCAACGAATTCTGCACCTGCATGAACGACGCGGGCACCGTCATCATCGCCGATGTCTACGCGGCCGGGGAACAGCCGATCGAAGGCATCGACCGCGACGCGCTGGTCGAGGGGCTGCGCGAACGCGGGCACCGGTCCGTCGTGCCGCTGCCGGGGCCGGAACACCTTGCGGAAATGATCAACGCCATTGCCCGGCCGGGTGACTTTGTCGTCTGCCTGGGGGCTGGCAGCATCACCAACTGGGCGCAGGCGCTGCCCGCACAGCTTGCGGACCTGCAGGGCATCGCCCATGCACCGGCCCCCACCCAGAAGGCGGATGCCCATTCATGACCGCCGCCACCACCCTGCCGCAATGGGCACAGGCCCTGGACACGGAGGGCTTCCGCCCGCGTGGCCGCCTGACGCCGCAGGCCGCCCTGGGCCCGCGCACGTGGTTTCGCGTTGGCGGTCCCGCGGAACTATTGTTCCAGCCCGCCAGCGCCGAGGACCTGGCGCAGGTCATGAAGCGCCTGCCGCTGGAGGTTCCCGTCCTGCCGCTGGGCGCGTGTTCGAACGTGATCGTGCGCGATGGCGGGATCGACGGAATGGTCATCCGCCTTGCGCGCGGTTTTTCCACCATCACGCGTGATGGTGACGGGCTGGCCGTGGGCGCCGCCTGTCTGGACATGACGGTTGCCGAACACGCGGCGGAAGCGGGCCTGTCGGGTCTGGAATTCCTTGCGGGCATTCCGGGTTCGATCGGCGGGGCCGTGGCCATGAACGCGGGTGCATACGGGTCGGACATGTCGGCGGTACTGGACTGGGTGGAAGTGGTGACGCGTGATGGCAGGCTTATGCGCCTGCCTGCAGCCTCGCTGGATTTCGGCTACCGCCACGCCACCCTGCCCCCGCAGTCGGTCGTGGTCCGGGTGCGGCTGAACGCGATGGTGGCGCCGCCTGCCATCACCCGCCAGCGAATCGATGAAATCCGCACGGCGCGGGAGGCGGCGCAGCCTGTGCGCGCCCGGACCGGCGGCTCCACCTTCCGCAATCCCGACCCTGACGAATCGCAGCGCAAGGCATGGGAACTGATTGATGCGGCCGGCTGTCGCGGCCTGACGGTGGGCGGTGCGCAGATCAGTGAAAAACACTGCAATTTCATGCTGAATACCGGCAACGCCACCGCAGCCGATCTTGAGCAGCTGGGCGATACCGTGCGCCAGCGCGTACATGACCACACGGCGGTCACATTGCGCTGGGAAATCAAACGCATCGGTCGCCCCGCCACGCACAGCATGGGAGAAAGCGCATGACGGCCCGCCGGGTTTCCGTACTGATGGGCGGCATGTCCGCCGAACGCGAGGTCAGCCTTGCCAGCGGGCGCAACGTGGCCGAGGCCCTGCGCGGGCTTGGGCACGACGTGCGCTGCATTGACGCGGGCCCCGACCTGCTGGCCATCGTGGGCGACCTGCAGGCCCACCGCCCCGACGTGGTGTTCAACGCCATGCATGGCAGGTTTGGCGAGGACGGGTCGATCCAGGGCGTGCTGGACTGGATGGGAATCGCCTACACCCATTCCGGCGTGCGGGCGTCCGCCACCGCCATGGACAAGGACGCGGCCCGCACCGTGTTCATG
>NZ_CADP01000012.1:40875-57238 GCF_000285295.1 Komagataeibacter europaeus LMG 18890
GCCGGTCGCAGGCGGGCTGGTCATGACGCCCGCGCAGCTGGAACCGGCGGACCCGATGCCCGCCCCCTATGTGGTCAAGCCGCTGAACGAGGGATCGTCCGTGGGGGTGGAAATCATCCTGCCCGGCAGCAACCGCCGTGCCACGGTGGCGGCGGAATGGACCTTTGGCGGCCAGGTTCTGGTGGAAGAATACATCCCCGGCCGGGAACTGACGGTTGGCGTGCTGGAAGACCGCGCGCTGACGGTCACCGACATCACCCCCACGGGCGGCGGCCCCGGCTTTTATGACTACCAGGCCAAATACGCATCCGGCGGGTCGCGCCACGAACTGCCCGCACGCATCCACCCCGACGCCTTTGAACAGGCGCGTGAACTTGCGCTGGCCGCCCACCGCGCGCTGGGCTGCCGGGGGGCCAGCCGCACGGATTTCCGTTATGACGACAGCGCGGGGCCGGATGCGCCCGGCCGCCTGGTCATTCTGGAAACCAATACCCAGCCGGGCATGACACCCACTTCCCTTCTGCCCGAACAGGCCGCGGCCTGCGGCATGGATTACGCCACGTTGTGCCAGTGGATGATCGACCACGCGACCTGCCGTACATGAGGCGACCGACCGACAGCAGCGACCGCCCCTCCCGGCTTTCGATCTTCCTGCGCCGCCAGAAACGCCTGCTGCGCCCGGCACTGCTGGTGCTGGTGCTGCTGGTGATCGGGGTAGGCTGCGTCACGACATTGCGGCATTTCGGGTCCGACCCGCGTTTCGCGCCGCTGCGCGGGCGGATCATCAACATGCTGCCCCTGCGCATTACCGAAATTGACGTGACCGGCTGCGTGCTGACCAGCGAGACATCGCTGCAGCAGGCGCTGGGCGCGCGCATGGGGGACTTCATCCTGGGCTTTTCCGTCACCGCCGCGCGCGAACGCATCGACGCGCTGCCGTTTGTCGATCATTCCGTGGTGGAGCGCCACCTGCCCGGCACCATCATCATCCACCTGTTTGAACGCCGGCCCTTTGCCGTCTGGCAGAATCACGGACATTTCATGCTGATCGACCGCGAGGGCCACCAGGTGCGCGACCAGGGCATGACAGGCAAGGACGCCGAGGCCTTCATGCAGCTGCCGCTGGTGGTCGGCCCCGACGCCAACACCGCGGCCGCCGCCCTGATTGATGAACTGTCCGCCCAGCCTGATGTACGCAGCCATGTCGTGGCTGCATCGCGCGTGGGCCAGCGGCGGTGGAACCTGACCCTGCGCAACGGCACGACCATCCTGTTGCCTGAAGGGCAGGAAGTCGCGGCACTCAAGCGTCTTGCACAATTGCAGGAAAACATAAAAATACTGGACCGGCCGGTGATCGCCATCGACATGCGCCTGCCTGACCGCCAGATCGTGCGTGAAAATCCCGTTGCCCCGAACGACAGTGACCGGGACAGGGACGACACGCCGCCACAGGCTGCCCCCACCGGGGATCAGGCCCCTGCCGCGCCATGGCTTTCTTCCCCCGAAACCGGCCCAAGACGGAGGCGGGCATGAACTATCCAGTGCCGGGCAAGGTCAGGACGACCCTGCCCGCGACCAGGACCACCACACCGGCTGCCCCGGTTCCCGCCATCCGTGGGGCCGGGACGCCAGCGCGCGTGCCCCGCCCGCGGCCCGCGACATCCGTTGTCCCCGCGGGCGAGCGCCTGCCCACGCGCAAGCTGCGCACGGGACCGTTCAGCGTGCTGGATATCGGGTCCACCAAGATCGTATGCCTGATCGGGCGCGGCGAGCCTGACAACACCATCCGCATCCTTGGCCACGGGTGGCGGCGTTCGCATGGCGTGCGCTGTGGCGGGATCGTGGACCTGCGCGAGGCGGAAAGCGCCATCCGCGCCGCCGTGGCGCAGGCGGAGGACATGGCGACGGAACGCCGCGATTCGATTTTCGTCAACCTGTCCTGCGGTCACCCCGAAAGCCGCCACATCAACGCGCGCTGGTCCGTGGGCGGGCGGGAGATCACGGATAACGACGTCAACCGGATCATAAGCGAGGGACGGATGCGCGCCGTGTCCGAAGGGCGGTCGGCCATCCATACCCTGCCGCTGGATTACGCGGTGGATGACACGCAGGAAGTGCTGGACCCGCGCGGGCACCTGTGTGACCTGCTGTCCGCGCGCCTGCATGTGATCGACGCCAACACGACCGCGCTGCGCAACCTGGAAGCCGTGCTGTCACGCGTGGAACTGAAGATCGAGGGGATGGTGTCCTCCCCCCTCGCCTCGGGGCTTGCGGTCATGAACGAGGACGAGCGCAACCTGGGCGCCACCGTGGTGGACATGGGCGGCGGCACCACGTCGATCGGAGTGTTTGGCGAAGGGCGGCTGCTGCATACCGCCACGATTCCCGTAGGCGGGCTGCACATCACGCGCGACATAGCGCACGGGCTGTCCACCTCCATCGACAATGCGGAGCGGCTGAAAACCATGCACGGGTCGGCCGAACTGCTGGCGGGCGACGATCACGATCCCATTCTCGTGCAGCTGATTGGTGACAACGACCATCATTATGTCAGAATTCCGCGCGCAAAGATTGTCTCGATCATACACCCGCGCGTGGAGGAAACCCTGGAGATGGTACGTGACAGGCTGGAAATGGCCGCGGTCGGCCCCGCATCCGACGGCCGCGTCATCCTGACCGGCGGGGGTTCGCTGCTGGAGGGAATCGGGCCGATGGCGGCGCGGATCCTGAACCGCCAGGTGCGCCTGGGCCGCCCGCGCCGCATTGTCGTCCTGCCCGAGAACGCGGCGACGTGGCCGATGTTCTCCACATCCGCGGGGCTTCTGGCCTGGGCAGCGGGGGCGGCGGATGAAATGGGTGAACCCGACACCCGCGACACCCGTCCAGGCAGCCTTGTCAGACGTTTCGTGGATTTCATACGTGACAGGGTATAATCTTGCATGAAAACCCTTTATTGTACTTTTGCCGTTAGTATGCCAGCACGCCTACCCCAATCCATCGGGAGCCAAGCATGACCCTCAACCTGACCATCCCGCAACAGAATCATTCCGATTTCACGCCCCGCATCACAGTGATCGGGGTTGGCGGCGGTGGTACGAATGCGGTGGACAACATGATCCATTCGCAGTTGCAGGGCGTGGAATTCGTCGTCGCCAACACCGATGCCCAGCAGCTTTCCCACAGCAGCGCCGACCGCCGCATCCAGCTTGGCCCCCACCTGACGCAGGGGCTGGGCGCGGGTGCGAAGCCCGAGATCGGCCGCGCCGCCGCGGAAGAAGCGTGCGACGAACTCTCGCGCCATCTTGATGGCGCGCACATGGTCTTCATCACCGCGGGCATGGGCGGCGGAACCGGCACGGGGGCCGCGCCCGTCATTGCCCGCATGGCGCGCGAACGCGGCATCCTGACCGTGGGCGTGGTAACCAAGCCGTTCACGTTCGAAGGGCACCGCCGCGCGAAATCGGCGGAAGCGGGCATTGCCGAACTGCAGCAGTTCGTCGACACCCTGATCATCATTCCCAACCAGAACCTGTTCCGCTTGGCCAATGAGCGCACGAGCTGGAAAGATGCGTTCAAGATGGCGGACAACGTCCTGTACATGGGCGTGCGTGGCGTCACCGACCTGATGATGGCGCCGGGCCTGGTCAACCTCGACTTTGCCGATATCCGCACCATCATGGCGGAAATGGGCAAGGCGATGATGGGCACGGGTGAGGCCGAGGGCGAAAACCGCGCCATCGCCGCGGCCGAGGACGCCATTTCCAACCCGCTGCTGGAAGATACCTCGATGTCCGGCGCGCAGGGGCTGCTGATCAACATCACCGGCGGCGAGGACCTGACCCTGTTCGAAGTGGACCAGGCCGCGAACCGCATCCGTGAAGAAGTGGCGGAAGACGCCAACATCATCTTCGGGTCCGCTATCGATACCTCGATGAACGGGCGCATCCGCGTTTCCGTCGTGGCGACGGGCATCGACAACCCGCCCGGCGGCCACCCCGCCGCGCGCCCGGCGGCACCCCAGGCCGAAGCCGCCCCGGCGCAGCCCGCCCCGGCCGAGGCGCCGCAGCAGGCCGCACCGGTCGCCAGCGCCCCGCCGCCCCAGGGGGCGCCCGCCGCGCCGCAGCAGCCTGCCGCCCCCATGGGCCAGCCCGCCGCCGGCATGCAGCCGCCACGGCCCGCCGCACCGCAGGCGCCTTCGCCCAACGCCGTGCCGCCCCATGTCGCCCAGGCCCAGCGCGCCGGTTCCCCCCGGTCGCCGCTGTTTACCGAAAGCGCCAAGCCGCCCGCGCCGGAACCCCAGCCCGCGCCGCGCAGCCTGTTCGGGATCGTGACCGGCGCGCTGCGCCGTCATTCCACCCCGCCGCAGCCTCCTGAACCCGCCCGCCGGACGGAACCCGCCATGCAGCCCCAGCCACAGCCCCAGCAGCAGCCACAGCAGCCGCAGGGTCAGGCCACGGGCAGCAACCCGACGCCGGATGATGGCGGACTGGATATCCCCGCCTTCCTGCGCCGCCGTTCACCCTGATGACGGTCATGATGCATGGCCTGCCCCCTGCGGGCGGGCCATGCGTCCTTCCTGCCGAACAGGTAACAATAGGCAATAATCCTTGACTGTCCTGGAAAGAGACATGGCAGTAGCATGATACCACGCCAGTTACTGTGAATTCTTCCACACTTCCGTCAAGGATACAGGCAATGAACGGCATGCTGCCGCAAGCACCCGTCCCCTTCGGGACGGCGTCCCGACATGATGGACAGATGCAGCACACCATACGCCAGCCGATCAGCAGCATCGGCACCGGCCTGCATACTGGCAGGCGCATCAGCCTGAAGCTGTCCCCCGCCCCGGAAAATACCGGCATCGTCTTCCGTCGCAACGACATCACCCTGCCGCCGCTTGCGGCACGGTATGACACGGTGGTGGATACGCGGCTGAGCACGGTGCTGGGCGGCGATGGCGGGGATGGGCACGCCGAACGCATCGCCACCATCGAACACCTCATGGCGGCGCTGGCCGGATGCGGTGTCGATAACATCTTCATTGACGTGGATGGCCCGGAAATCCCGGTCTTTGACGGTTCGGCGGCGGAATTCGTGTTCCTGCTGGAATGCGCGGGCATCATGCCGCAGGCCGCCGCGCGCCAGCATATCCACGTGGACCGGACCGTGCGTGTGGAAGATGGCGATGCCTTTGCCGAACTGTCGCCCGCGACCCAGCCCGGCCTGACGATCGATATTTCCATTGATTTCCCGGCCGCCGCCATCGGCCAGCAGCGTTACGTGACGCTGGTGGAACCGGGGGCGTTCCGCCAGCATCTCAGCACCGCGCGGACATTCGTGCTGCAGCCTGAAATCGATTACCTGCATTCCGTGGGGCTGGCCCGTGGCGGATCGCTGGACAACGCCATTGTCGTCAACGGCGACAGCGTGGTGAACCCGTCCGGGCTACGCCACCCGGATGAATTCGTGCGGCACAAGGTGCTGGACGCGATCGGGGACATGTATCTGGCCGGTGGCATGATCAATGGCCAATTCCGTGGGCACAAATCGGGACATACGCTGAACAACCGCCTGTTGCGCAAGGTCTTTGCCGAACAGGCGAACTGGCATCGCGCCCCGCTTGGCGCGCCCCTTTCCACCCCGCAGCCGCAGGCCGCCTGATGCGGGGATGCGAAATCCGCACGTGGAGACTTCACCCGCCACCGGCACATGATATAAAGCTTCCATAACTGGAAGAGCCGGTATGTTCGCACGCACATCACACCATATTCCGCAACCCCTGCCCACCGCGCGCCAGACGGCGCGCTGGCTGGCGCTGCTGCCACTTGCGGGCCTGCTGGCGGCATGTGGGCAGAGTGCCAGCAGCATCAATGAACGCGCGCCGCGCGTCGGCTCGGCGGAGACGTTGTACAACAACGGCGTGGACGCCCTGCGTTCGGACCGGTACCTGCTGTCGGTCAACCAGTTCGATACATTGCAGCGCAACTATCCCTATTCCCAGTACACCGCCAACGCGCAGTTGATGGAAGGGTATGCGAACTACCTGCTGAACAAGTATCCCGAGGCCGTGCAGCAGCTTGACCGCTTCCTGGAACTGCACCCCACCAGCACGGACGCGGCCTATGCCTTTTACCTGCGCGCCCTGTGCTATTATGAACAGGTGGCCGACGTGCAGCGTGACCAGCAGGGCACGATCGAGGCGATGGACGCGCTGGAAGAAGTCATCACCCGCTTTCCCCAGAGCCCCTATGCCCGTGATGCACAGCTGAAGATCGACCTGTGCCGCGACCATCTGGCGGGCAAGGAAATGCTGGTGGGCCGGTGGTACCAGCAGCAGAACGACTACCTTGCCGCGGCTGGCCGCTACCAGCGCGTGGTGCAGGATTTCCAGACCACCAACCACGTGCCCGAGGCGCTGGAACGACTGGTGGAAGTGTATCTGGACATGGGCCTGCTGGAACAGGCGCGCCAGACCGGCTCGGTCCTGGCCTACAACTACCCCAGCAGCAAATGGTACACGGACGCGTACGATCACCTGCGTGCGCATCACCTGATCAAGGGCGTGGAGAGCAAGGACCACAAGCAGGGGCGAAACGTCTTTTCGCGGGCATGGCATTCGGTTTTCTGATTTCCGCCAACGATTATCTGTGCTGAACGGGAAGCCTGCATGCTGACACAGCTCTCGATACGGGATGTGGTCCTGATCGAAAAACTGGATCTGGCCTTTCCCCCCGGCCTGACGGTGCTGACGGGGGAAACCGGGGCTGGCAAGTCCATCCTGCTGGACAGCCTCGGGCTGGCGCTGGGGGAACGGGCCAGCGCGTCGCTGGTACGGGCCGGGTGCGAACAGGCCAGCGTCAGCGCCAGTTTCGAGGTCGCGCCCGACCATCCCCTGCACCAGCTGTTCAGTGAACAGGGCATCGTGCTGGATGACGTTCGCGAGCCCGTGCTGCTGCGCCGGGTCGTGACCACGGACGGGCGGTCACGCGCCTATATCAATGACCAGCCCGTGGCCGTCAGCCTGCTGCGGCGGGCGGCGACCCTGCTGGTGGAAATACAGGGCCAGCATGAACAGATGGGGCTGGCGGACCAGTCAACGCATCTGGACCTGCTGGACGTCTTTGGCGTGCCCGGCGCCCTGCGCACCCGCACCGCCGGGGCCTACCGCAAATGGATCGAGGCCACGGCCGCGCTGGCGGCCGCGCGCGCGGAAATGGAAAATGCCGCGCGGGAGGAAGACTGGCTGCGGCAGGCGGTGGACGACCTGTCCACCCTCGCCCCGCAGGAAGACGAGGAAACGCAGCTTGCCGGCCTGCGCCAGGCATTGCAGCAGGGCGAACGCCGGGCGGAAGCGATTGCCGCCGCCCTGGCCGACCTGGCCCCGCGTGACCGCCGTTCCCCCGGCCCGGCATCGGCGCTGCGCAATGCCAGCCGTGCGTTGCAGCGCCTGCTGCCCGCCCCCACCGACCTGAACCCCGAAGCCGTGGGCGCTGCCGAGCAGGAAGCGGCGCAGGAAGCGCTGAACGCGCTGGAACGCGCGGAGGAAGCGCTGGCGGAAGCGGAAAGCATGCTCTCGCGCCTTGCATCAGACGCGCAGGCCGACCCGCGCCTGCTGGAACAGACGGAAGAACGCCTGTTCGCGCTGCGTGCCGAAGCGCGCAAGCATGGCGTGTCCGTGCCGGAACTGCCGGGACTTCTGGCGGCCTTTACCGACCGTCTGGCCGCCCTTGATTCGGGCAATGCCCGGATCGAGGGACTGGAAGCAACCGTTGCCGAAAATCGCGCGAAGTTCGAGGAAGTGGCCCTTGAACTGACCGCCGCGCGGGAAAAGGCGGCACGCAGGCTGGAACAGGCGGTGATGGCGGAACTGAAGCCGCTGAAGCTGGAGCGTGCGCGCTTCATCGTCTCCCTCGTCCCGCTGGAAGCGGAGGCATGGAACGCACGCGGCAAGGAACAGGCGTCGTTCCTGATCGCCGCCAACCCCGGGCAGCCGCCCGGACCGCTGGCGAAGGTTGCATCGGGGGGCGAACTCTCCCGCCTCATGCTGGCGCTGAAGGTGGTGCTGGCCGGCCGGTCGGCCATTCCCACGCTGGTATTTGACGAAGTGGATTCGGGCGTGGGCGGGGCCACCGCCTCGGCCATCGGGGAACGGCTGTATACCGTGGGCCGCAGCGTGCAGGTGCTGGTTGTCACCCACAGCCCGCAGGTGGCGGCACGGGGGGATGCGCACCTGCGCATAAGCAAGAGCGTGAACAAAGGCCGCACCGAAACCCACGCCGCCCCCCTGGATGCACAGGCACGGCGCGAGGAAATTGCCCGCATGCTGTCTGGCGACACCATCACCCCCGCCGCCCGCGCCGCGGCCGACAGCCTGCTGAAAGGGGTCTGACATGCCCCATGCCGCCCCGCCCGGATCCGTGGCCGAACAGGCGCGTCGCCTGCTGGCGGACAACGCCGCGATGGAATGCGATGAAACCCATGCCCGGACCATGCTGGCGCGGCTTGCCACCGTGCTGCCCGCGCTGGATGCCGCGTATCACCAGCATGACGCGCCGCTGGTGGATGATGCGACCTATGACAGCCTGCGCCGGCTGAATGCCGGGCTGGAAGAACGCTTCCCCGGCCTGCGCCGCGATGACAGCCCGACGGAAAAAGTCGGCGCGCCCGCCAGCGGTCCCTTCCACCGCCACCGGCACATGGTGCCCATGCTGTCGCTGGACAATGTGTTTTCGCGGGATGAATTCGAAGCGTTCATCAGCCGCATCGCCCGTTTTCTGGGACTGGGGGAAGATCAGGCGCGCGCCCTGTCCTTTGTCGCGGAACCCAAGATTGATGGCCTGTCCATCAGCCTGACCTACGAACATGGCCGTTTCGTGCGCGGCACCACGCGCGGCGACGGCACCGAAGGCGAGGACGTAAGCGCCAACCTGCGCACGCTGAAGGACATTCCCGACCAGCTACCGGCCCCCTTCCCCGATGTGATCGAGATCCGGGGCGAGGTCTTCCTGTCCAAGCAGGCCTTCCTTGAACTGAACGCGGCACAGGAACGCGCGGGGGAAAAACCCTTCGCCAACCCGCGCAACGCCGCGGCCGGATCGCTGCGCCAGCTTGACCCGAAGGTGACGGCCCGCCGCCCGCTATCGCTGTTCGCCTATGCCGCCGGCTTCTGCGACGCGCCGCTGGCCCCGACCCATCACGGCTACCTTGAACAGCTTGCGGCGTGGGGGTTCGTGGTCAATCCGCTCAGCACGCGGGTGAAGGACGCGGCCGAGGCCGAAGCCTTCATGGAGCGGCTGACGCTGGAACGCTCGGCGCTGGACTATGATATCGACGGCGTTGTGTACAAGCTGGATGACCGGGCGCTGCAGGACCGCCTTGGTTTTGCCGGGCGCACGCCGCGCTGGGCGGTGGCATGGAAATTCGCGGCCGAACAGGCCGTCACCCGCCTGGAAAAGATCGACATACAGGTCGGCCGCACCGGCGCGCTGACGCCGGTGGCGTTTCTGGAGGCCGTGAATGTGGGCGGCGTGATCGTCACCCGCGCCAGCCTGCATAATGAGGACGAGATCACGCGCAAGGACATCCGCGAGGGCGACCTTGTGCATGTGCAGCGCGCGGGCGACGTGATCCCGCAGGTGACGGGCGTGGTGCTGCCGCGTGACCATGACCGCCCGCCCTTTCACTTCCCCCATACCTGCCCGGTCTGCGGCGCCCATGCCGAACGGCCGGAGGGCGAAGTCGTGTGGCGGTGTTCCGGCGGCCTGACCTGCCCGGCGCAGGTGGTGGAACGGCTGATCCATTTCGTATCGCGCGATGCGTTCGACATTGACGGCTTGGGTGACCGCACGATCGTGGAATTCCATGAACTGGGCTGGCTGCGCACGCCCGCCGATATCTTCCGCCTGCCCGAACACGAAGCCGAAATCGCCAGCCGCGACGGGTGGGGCAAGGTTTCGGCCCGCAATCTGGTCAACGCCATCGCGGCCCGGCGCACCATTGAACTGTCGCGCCTGATCTATGCGCTGGGCATCCGCCGCATCGGCATCAACAACGCCCGCCTGCTGGCCCGGCATTACGGGTCCATGGCCAACTGGCGCCAGCAGATGGAAAAGGCGGCGGTCATCGGGTCGGACGAACGGCTGGAACTGGGATCGATCACCGGAATCGGTTCGGCCATTGCCGATGAACTGGTGTCGTTCTTTGCCGAAGCCCATAACCGCGCCACGCTGGATGACCTGACATCGGTGCTGGCGCAGGTCACGGATGAGGAAATGGTGGCCGAAGGCGCGCTGTCGGGAAAGACCATCGTGTTCACCGGCACGCTGACCACAATGACCCGCCCCGAAGCCCGCGCCGTGGCTGAACGGCTGGGCGCGCGCGTATCCGACAGCGTTTCCAAAAAGACCGACCTTGTGGTGCTGGGTGAAAAGGCCGGGTCCAAGGCCCGCAAGGCCGCCGAGCTGGGTGTCGCCACCATGGACGAAGCCAGCTGGCGCACCCTGGCGGGCATGCCGCCGGTGGGGGGGCAGACCACCTGACGCAGGGGTGTGGGGCATGGGCGGCGCGACGGCCTTGCATGTCCCTGCCACGTAACGTTTACTGTACATAACGCAGTTACAGGAGCATCCGAACGGACCGACACGTCACCTGCCGCAAGGGGATACGGCATGGATTTTCAGGGGGATAACATCTTATGACAGTTTCAGGGCCGCGGGGGCGGCTGCTGACAACGCGCCGCGCACTGCTGGGCATGGCGGGGGCCGCGGGTTCGGGCCTGCTGCGGCCCGCCCGTGCGGAAACCACGCCCGCATGGCGCAGGCCGCTGGCGGAAGCGGACGCCGTGATCGGCTTTGGCCATACCGGGCCGATTACCGATGGCGGGTGGTCCATGGTGCATGACCGGGGCGTGCAGGCCGTGCGCCGCGCGTTCCCGAAAATCCGCACCATCTATGTCGAAAGCGTACCCTATTCCGCCGACGCCACGCGTATTTTCCGGCAGTTCGTGGCCGAAGGGGCGCAGATGGTGTTCGCCACCTCCGAATACGGTGATTTCATCAAGGACGTGTCGGACCGCGCGCCGGACGTGGCCTTCATGGAATGTGACGGCACCAACGTGACCGGCAACCTGGGCTGGTATTACGTGGCGCACTGGTATGCCAGCTACATCATCGGCATTGCGGCGGGCCTTATGACACGCACGGGCAAGATCGGGTTTCTGGGCGCGTTTCCCATCCCGTCGGTCTATGCCTCGGCCAACGCGACGCTGCTGGGCGCGCAGTCGGTCAACCCGTCGGTCACGTTGCAGAGCATCACCATCAACGCATGGTTCGACCCACAGGCCGCGACACAGGCGGCAACCGCGCTGGCGGATAACGGGTGTGACTTCCTATGCGGGATCATGGATGAACCGGCCTATCTGCGCGTGGCGGTGCAGCGCGGACTGAAGGCCGCGATGTGGAACACCGGCATGCTGGATTACGGGCCGGAAGCCTATGTCAGTTCGGTGGACCTTGATTTCAATGATTTCTATGTCTCGCAGGTGCGCGACCTGCTGGCGGGCACATGGCAGCCGCAGGGCCGCTTCCTGACGCTGGGCCACGGCGTGGACCGCGATGCGTGGGGACCGAGCGTGCCGGTCGAGGTCGCGCGTCAGGCCGACGCCATGCGCACGCGCCTGCTGGCGGGCTACAACCCGTTCCGTGGCCCGATCCATGACAACCATGGCCGCCTGCGCGTGCCCGAGGGTGTTACGCTGAGCGATCTGGAAATCTATCACAGCGACTGGGCTGTCGCGGGAGTATCCGGCCTTGAATAAGCAGTCCACTCCCCCCGGCGTGGCGCCCGGCACGCCGCCGGTCCTGCAGTTGCGCGGGATTGGCAAGTTCTTTCCCGGCGTGATCGCCAACAAGGACGTGGACCTTGATGTCTGGCCGGGTGAGATCCATGCCCTGCTGGGTGAAAACGGCGCGGGGAAATCCACGTTGATGAATGTCGTCACCGGCATCTACCAGCCGGAGGAAGGCGAGATCATTCTTGATGGCTACGGCCAGACCTTTACCTCCCCGCAGGAGGCGATCCGCGCGGGCATCGGCATGGTGCACCAGCATTTCAAGCTGGTGCAGGCGTTTACGGTGGCGGAAAACATCCACCTTGGCTGGGACGAAGCGCCGCGCATCGCCTCCCCCGCCGTGATGGAAGCCCGCACGCGCGAGATTTCCGAACGCTTCGGCTTTCCCGTCCGGCCCGATGCGCGCGTATGCGACCTGTCGGCGGGCGAGCAGCAGCGTGTCGAGATCCTGCGCGTGCTGGCGCGCAAGGCCCGCCTGCTGATCATGGACGAACCCACCGCCGTGCTGACGCCGGAGGAGACGGGCGAACTGTTCCGCGCGCTGAAGGCGTTCCGCGCGCAGGGCAACGCCGTCATCATCATCAGCCACAAGCTGGACGAGGTGATGGAGATTTCGGACCGCGTCAGCATCCTGCGTGGTGGTCGCAAGATCGGCACGTTCAACACGGCGGACTGCAACCCGTCCATGCTGGCGGCGACCATGGTGGGGCGCGACATTGTCCGGCGCAACATGCGCGCCCGCCCCGAAGGGGCCGCCCCCATTGCACCCGACCCGGTCATGCAGCTGCGCAATGTCAGCGTGCGTGACGACCGGGGGGTGGACACCCTGCGCGATGTCAGCCTTGACCTGCATGGTGGCGAAATCCTGGGCATTGCCGGGGTCGCGGGTAACGGGCAGCGGGAACTGACACATGTGCTGACGGGGCTCATGGCCCGGACATCGGGGGAAATCCTGCTTGACGGCAACCTTGTGGAACGGGCGGATCCGGCCCTGTTCGTGCAGGCGGGCGTCGGGCATATCCCCGAGGACCGGCTGCGCAGCGCGCTGGCGCCATCGCTGTCGGTCACCACCAACATGGCGCTGCGTGAATACCCCTACCCGCCCATCGGGACACACGGGCTGTATGACGCGCAGGCGGCGGGCGTGCTGGCAGGCGACATTGCGGAACTGGCGCAGGTCACCATTCCCGATTTCGCCATGCCCATCCGCAACCTGTCGGGCGGCAACCAGCAAAGGCTGGTGGCGCGGCGTGAAATCCGTATTGCCAGCCGGGTGCTGGTCGCCGCCTATCCCGCGCGCGGGCTGGATATCGGGGCGATCGCCACCATGCTGGGATACCTGACCGACCTGCGCGACCAGGGCGTGGCCGTCGTGTTCATATCCGAGGACCTGGAAGACCTGCTGAATGTATCGGACCGGATCGGGGTCATGTTCCATGGGCGGCTCATGTCCGTAATCGATGCCGAGGCAGCCGACATGGCCACCATCGGCCTGCTGATGGGCGGCCGGGACGCCGCCGATACCCAACCGGGAGCAACGCAGTAATGGCCGCACGTGCATTCCAGCGCCTGCCCAGCGCACCGGCGGGGCGCATCCTTGTGCTGCGACTGGTGGCGATCGTGCTGTCGCTGTTCATCATCGCGGGCGTGCTGGCGCTGTCGGGGCACAGCCCGGTCACGCTGGCGGAACTGATCCTGCGTTCCACCCTTGGCTCACGCTTCGGGCTGGAGGATCTGGCCCTGTTCATGTGCCCGCTGCTGCTGACCGGGGCGGCGGTGACGGTATGCGGCACGATCGGGCTGTGGAATATCGGGGCGGAGGGCCAGTTCTATGCCGGTGCCATTGCCGCAACCGGCGTCGCCCTGGGCCTGCATGGCCCGGCCTTCGTGCTGCTGCCGGTCATGACCATTGCCGGGATCCTTGGTGGCATGGCGTGGATTACGGTGCCGACGCTGGCACGCGCCTATGCCGGGGTGAATGAAATCATCACCACGCTGCTGCTGAATTTCATCGCGTCGCTGCTGACCTATTACCTGACCACCGGGCCATGGCGGGACCGGATCAGCGGGGCGCAGGTCTCGACCCAGCGCCTGCCGGTCGCCATTCCCGAAATGTGGGGCATCGTGCACTGGGGCTTTCCGGTGGCCATCGTGATCGTCATCGCGCTGGCGCTGGTGCTGTCGCGCACGCGGTGGGGGTATGAAATCCGCATTGGGGGCGCCAATCCCGAAGCCGCGCGCTATGCCGGGATTCCGGTGCGGCTGCGCATCATTTCGGTCATGCTGCTGTCGGGCGGGCTGGCGGGCCTTGCGGGCATGTTTGAAGTGGCGGGCACCGTCCACCGGCTGCAGGGCGGCATGGCCAACAATTTCGGTTATCTGGGGATCGTGGTGGCGGTGCTGGCGCGCGGGTCGTGCCTGAATGTCATCCCGGCCGCGCTACTGATGGCGCTGATCCTTGATTCCGGCATTGTCATGCAGACACAGCAGCTTTCGGCGTCGGTTGTCCTCGCCATTACGGGGCTGATCCTGTTCATGATCGCCATTGGCGATGAACTGGCCCATTACCGGCCCGTGGCCAGCACGACGCCAAAGGGAAAAGCATCATGATCGCGCTACTGACGGGTATGCTGGCCACCGCCGTGCTGGCGGGTGGCGTGCTGGCGCTGGCGGCCCTTGGCGAAGTGCTGGCCGAACGGGTGGGCGTGACCAACCTTGGCGTGGAGGGGCTTATGGCGCTGGGGGCGGTGACGGCGGTCATGACCGTATCATCCGTGCCCTCGCCATGGGTCGGGCTGCTGGTGGCGGGACTGGTCGGGGCCGCGGGCGGCATGGTGTTCGCCTTTGGCGCCGTGGTGATGCGGGCCAACCAGGTGCTGTGCGGGCTGGCGACAACCTTCATGGGGCTGGGGCTGTCCACGGCACTGGGCCACAATTATGCAGGCCAGCCGGTGACGACGACGTTCGGCCATGTCTCCGTGCCGGTACTGTCATCCATTCCGGTCATTGGTCCCGCCCTGTTCGGGCAGAACATCCTGATCGTGCCGATTTACGTGCTGCTGCCGGCACTGGTGCATTTTGTCATGTTCCGCACCCGCCACGGGCTGAACATGCGCGCGGTGGGGGAAAACCCGGCGGCGGCGGATGCCGCGGGCATTCCGGTCATGGCCATGCGGTTCTGGTATGTCACGATCGGCGGTGCGATGGCGGGGCTGGCTGGTGGATACCTGACGCTGACCTATGTGCCCGTATGGTCGGAAGGCATGGTGGCAGGCCGCGGATGGATCGCGCTGGCGCTGGTGATCTTTGCCGGGTACCGCCCGATTATCGTCACCCTGTCCGCGCTGCTGTTCGGGCTGGTGACGGCCCTGTCCTTTGTCGGGCAGGCGCATAACTGGCCGATTGATCCGGCGTTCCTGAACATGCTGCCGTATCTGGGCACCATGGCCTTCATTATCGTGCCGGTCGTAGTCTGGCACCGCATGCGCCGGGTCATGGCGGCCCCCGCGGCACTGGCGCAGCCCTATTACCGCGACGTGCGCTAGGGCGCGCCACCGGGTGGCGCGGGCGGCATTGTCCCGGGGTCATGAAGGCCAACGCCCCTAGCAGCCGTTCAGCGCGCGGATGCCCTGTATATAGTTGCGTCCATCGCGCATGGTTGTCGTAATGGCGGCCCTGCCATTGCAGACGCTTGATTTCGTTGCATAATGATAATTTACGATAAACGTATTGGTATTTTCCTGTACGATATCGATCAGGCGTATGGGATCGGCAAGGCCGCCATAAAACCGGGTCATGTTTTCGGGTGCGAAGGCGGGCCGGGTGCGTTTTTCCGGCACGATCATGGCTGAGGCATTGGCCCCCTGCCCGTCCCCCAATGCGTCATAGAACGCGCGGATTGTCGTTGCCGCGGTTCCATATTCATCCGTAAGGTCCATGGGCTTTGCCTGTGCGGGCGCAATCGACGTTACGGTTACAAGCAGTGGTTCATGGTAATGGCCGGTTTCCGCCGCCATTGGATTCGTAGTTTTTACTGTAACAATCTGATGCAGAAAGCGACGAAACTGGTCAAATACGGGCTGTTGCGCCGTTAACTGGACATCCTGGAAAATATTATTCGGATCAGCAAACCCGTCCACATCATCAGCAATACAGATGGGATCATGCAGTTTCAGTATATAGGACGGTTCCGGTGTATCGCCATTCTGCACATCTTCATAATTGGGCGGCCCGGGAAATATGACATAGTCCAGCGTTCCGGTCAGTTCCGATGGTTCCTGATGCTGCAGATCATAGCATGACCCAGCCCATGCGGCTGTCTGCCAGAAGCCGCATACAATTGAAACCAGCGCAATCGGGAAATATTTTCTCATTCCAAAGCATCCAAAAATAATTTCCTGTAATGTATTTTTATTTACTATCCGTGTCCATGCGGCGGGCAGGACATGATCCTGCATCCTTCAATGAAAAGTAAGCTCCCGGCGACTGACGCCTTGCTGAATACTTCTGGTCTTG
>NZ_CADP01000011.1:0-17331 GCF_000285295.1 Komagataeibacter europaeus LMG 18890
CTGGGCAATTCCACCCCGCTGATCCAGCAGATCGACCCCGCCACGGTGCGTGATTCGGAACGCGCGCAGGCCGATACGGAAGAAAAGGCCGCGGTCGCGGCAGGGGGCGAGGACAGGCTGGACACCAGCGGCAACCTGCTGGGCAACATGTGGGGCGCGCGGCCGTGGCTTTACAAACACGGCATCACCTTCGACATACAGGAAGTCGATGAGGTCTGGGGCAACGGCACCGGCGGCACGCCCAGCACCAATGGCGACGGGCAGGGTTCGGGCACCGGCCCCGCCTATGACGGCGTCACCATGCCGACGCTGACCATCGATACCGAAAAGCTGTTCGGGCTGAAGGGCGGCCTGTTCAACGTCAGCGCGCTGCAGACGCGCGGGCGCTCGATCTCGCAGGATCACCTGAACAACTTCAACCCCATAAGCGGGTTCGAGGCCGATCGCTCCACCCGCCTGTTCGAACTGTGGTACCAGCAGTCCTTCCTCAAGGGAAAGCTGGACGTGAAGATCGGCCAGCAGGACCTTGATACCGAATTCCTGGTCAGTTATTACGCGTCTTTGTACCTGAACGCCAATTTCGGCTGGCCCATGGCCCCTTCGGTCAACCTGTATGGTGGCGGGCCGTCATGGCCGCTGTCCTCGCCCGCCATCCGCATCCGCTACCGCCCCAGCGAGAAATTCACCTTCATGTTCGCCGCAGCCGACGACAACCCGCCCGGCAACCGCTACAACTCCCTGCCCATCCAGCAGGCCACCGGGTCTGGCAGCGGCTTCAGTTCCGATCCCACCAGCCAGACCTATGACGGCGCCAACGGCACGAACTTCAACATGGGCACCGGCGCGCTGCTGATCACCGAACTGCAGTATGCGCTCAACCCGCAGCCGGCCGACATGTCCAACGTGACCAAAAATCCCGGCCTGCCGGGGGTGTACAAGCTGGGTGGATACTACGATACCGCGAAATTCGCCGACTACCGCTACAACCAGCGCGGCGGTTCACTGGGGGCGGCCACGCTGAACGCCAGCGCCACGCAGGCCGACCTGACCCCGCGATGGGACCGGGGCAACTGGATGGTCTATGGCATCATCGACCAGATGATCTGGCGGCCTTCGCTAACATCCCCCCGCTCGCTGGGTGCATTCGTGCGCGCCACGGGCAACGGGGGCGACCGCAACATGATCAGCTTCGCCATCGACGCGGGGCTGAACCTGAAGGCCCCGTTCAGGGGACGCGACAACGACACGATCGGGCTGGGCTGGGGCATCGGCCGCGCCAGTTCGGGGCAGCGCCAGTTCGACCGCGACAGCCATTCGCTGGTGCAGGGCAACGAAAACCACCTTGAACTGACCTATCAGGCGCAGGTCACGCCATGGCTGGTCATGCAGCCCGACTTCCAGTACGTCTGGCACCCCGCCGGCGGCGGTGCCGACCCGTCCTTCCCATACCGCCGCACCGGCGACGAGGCGATCTTCGGCCTGCACAGTAATATTACATTCTGATGGACGCGCATATTCCGCCCCGTAAGGATACCCATGCCACGGGTGGGGCATGACGCCCGTCCCGCTGGTGCCCGTGCTGCTGGTAATGCTACGGCTGCCATTCGCATTCGCGGCCCATAATCCGCGTATTCCCGCCACAGGAATGGCAAGAGGAGACAAAAGCACAGGGCGGAATTGAAAATTTACATTGTTGTGAGGAACGGACCCCTTCTATACGCCTGAATACACAGGCACATGGCTGGGTCCCGTGCCGCATTGCAAAAGGAAAAAACCGTTGCGCCGTCTTGTTGCTTTATGTCTTCCGCTCGGTATGGCCGCCTGCGCGCAGCACGCCCCCCGTCCCATGGTAAATTACTGCCGGCAGCCTGCTGTTGAATCCGCGGTGGTGGCCATTGCCAATCAGGGCGCGCCCAATGCATCCCCGGCCATCCGTTTCGAAGACGGGACGGTCAAGAGCGCCGTCTATAACGACCATATGCAGGTCATGGCCTGCCATGGCAGCCTGGTGCGCAAAGATGGCACGCGGCAGGACGGCATCGCCGTCGCCCGCCTGCCGCACATGCGCACGGGATGGAAGGAAATCTGGGGCACCAGTGCGGCCAGCCACCAGTGGATATCGGATGCGGACATAGAAAAAAACAAGCAGAACCGGTACGCCGACTATTACGAACATACTCCGCAGGCCTGCAAACCCTATGCGCATGACCTGTTCTACGGCACGCAGAAATCGGACAAGGAAACCGAACACCTGCGCGAGACACTGTATGACTGCCTGGCGGAACATGACGTCAAGCCGCTGCGTCCCGTATCCGGCGTGGACCATACCTACAGCCCGTTCGGCATGAACTTCTACATTCCGTATTACACCAACCTGAACGCGGACGATAACGGTCCCTTCCTGTACTGATCGCAAACCGGAACCCAGCCTGCATGGCCATCCTGCCGATTGTCCGCTTTCCCCATCCCTGTCTGGAACAGGTGGCGCAACCCGTTGATGCAACGGCGCCCGCAACCGCGCAACTGGCGCGCGACCTGCTGGAGACCATGCATGCGGCCCCGGGAATCGGGATCACCGCATGTCATGTGGGCATTGCGCAACGCGTGGTGGTGATTGACCTGCCGGATGGGAATGGGCCGCATGTCTATGCCAATCCCGAAATCATCTGGCAGTCGGCGGAAACATCCACACAGGAAGAAGGCAGCGTGTCCATGCCCGGCATCCACGCGCCCGTCACCCGCCCCGCGCGGATAAAAGTGCGCCATGCGCGCCCTGACGGCGGGAATGTGGAAGAAGACGCCGATGGCCTGCTGGCCACCTGCCTGCAACATGAAATCGACCAGATCAACGGCATATTCTGGCTGAAACGCCTGTCACGCCTGCGCCGCGAACGGGCGCTGAAGCGTTATACCAAGCTGGGACGCGGCGGTCAGGCCACCTTGCCATCATCCAGCATGTAACCGCTGGAACGCACGGTGCGGATCAGGTCCGCCCCACCCGTGGCGTTCAGCGCAAGACGCAGCCTGCGGATGTGGACATCCACCGTGCGCTCTTCCACATGGATACGGTCATCCCACGCGGCGGCCAGTATTTCGGCGCGCGAAAACACCCGGCGCGGATTGCGCAGCAGATGCAGCAGGATACGGTATTCCGTAGGCCCCAGGGCAAGCGACGTCCCCGCACGGCTGACCCTGCGCCCGGCATGGTCCAGCGTTATGTCGGCAAAGGTCAGTACGTCCTCCGCCTGTGCCGCTGGGGTTGCGGCACGGCCCGCGCTACGCCGCATGACCGCACGCACGCGCGCATGCAGCACATCCATCCCGCACGGCTTGACCAGATAATCATCCGCCCCGGTATCCAGCGCGTGGACGGAATCCTGTTCTTCCCCCCGCGCGGTCAGCATGATGATCGGCAGGTACCGCGTGGCCGTGGCCATGCGCAGCCTGCGGCACAGGTCAACCCCGGACAGGCCCGGCATCATCCAGTCCAGCAGGACAAGGTCGGGCTTCCACTCGCTCACCTCACGCAGGGCGTCCAGACCGTTATCGACCGGCATGACAAGGTGCCCCGCCGCCTCAAGGTTGTAGGACAGCATGACGGACAGGGCGGCATCATCTTCTGCGACAAGGATGCGCAGCGGGCGATCTTCGAACAAGGACGCTAGCCCCCCTGTCCTGAAAACCCGCCACGGGGGCGGACAACCGGCAGTATCTCGCCCGTCGCGGTGTAATAGACGCGTTCCGCGATATTGGTGGCGTGGTCGCCGATCCGCTCAAGGTTCTTGGCAATGAACAGCAGGTGCGTGCATGGCCAGATATTGCGCGGATCTTCCATCATGTAGGTAACCAGTTCGCGGAACATGGCGTTATACAGTTCGTCCACCGCCGTGTCGGACTGCCAGACTTCACGGGCAAGGTCGGCGTTGCGCTGGCTCATGGCGTCGATCGCGCGGCGCAGGTTGTCCTGCACCAGCCGCCCCATGCCACGCAGGCCGCTGAGCGATATGCGCGACGTCACAAGTTCCGTGCGCAGCGACCGGCGCGCGATGGAAGCCGCGCAGTCACCGATACGTTCCATGTCGCCGGTGATCTTGAGTGCCGAGACCACTTCACGCAGATCCCCCGCCACGGGGGAACGCAGGGCGAGGATACGGATGACCATCGCCTCCACATCGCGTTCCAGCGTATCGACCTGCGGGTCGAGATCGGCTGCGACACCGGCGGCGTTTTCATCACGGTCGGCAATGGCGGCGACAGCCTGCGATGTCTGCTGTTCAACCAGTCCGCCCATCCGCGCCATCATGGAACGAAGCTGTTCCAGTTCCTGTTCGTAACTGCTGACGATATGTGCCGATTCCTGTCCCACCCGTGAGAACCTTCCTGCCTGCCCGCACAATTATACGGGATATGCCCGATAACAGGGCTTATGATACGTCACACGGATATAATATATCCGTCCCGGATTTGTTCAAGACGATGTCATACCCCATCGGGATGACCCAAAATAATGAAATAAAAAGATTTCTTCAGGAACGCTCCATGCCACATGCCCCCCGTCCCCCAATCCTGCCCGATCCGGTCCCCGTTTCCTACCGGCGGATGCTGACAGTCGCGCTGGGCACGATGCTGGGCATGGGGCCGGGCATGGCGTCGGGAAATGACAACACGCCTGCCACGCCACCCGTCACGACGCGGGCCTCCACACCCGCGCATCTTCCCGCAGCACCCACGGAAACCATGACCGTGACCAGCCAGCACGTGGTGGGCACCCAGCCCGGCGGTGGCCTGATCCGGGTGGAAGACGCGCCGAAATCCGTCAGCACCATCGGCACCGACTTCATGCGCAAGCAGGCGCCCAGTGCGACGGCATTCGACATGGTCAGCCTGCTGCCCGGTGCCAATGTCTCCTCCTCCGACGCGCTGGGGTTTTCGCCCCAGACCAACATCGCGGTGCGGGGATTGAGCGGGGATTCGCTTGGTTACATCCTGGAGGGCATGCCGCTTAATGATATCGCCTATTACAACGGCTATCCGGGGCAGTTCGCGGATACGGAAAATTACCAGAGTGTTTCCCTGCAGCAGGGATCGGCCGACCTTGATGCCCCCGTGCTGAACGCAGCGGGGGGGCTGATGGACATGTCCTTTCGCGATCCATCCATGAAGGCAGGGGGCTATGCGGATGTCTCGTACGGGTCATACAACACCAACCGGCAGTTCCTGCGGCTGGAAACCGGGCAGATCGGGCATACCGGCCTGCGGGGCTTCGTGTCCTATTCCCATGGCTATACCGATAACTGGCGCGGGCCGGGCCATGATGAACGCCAGCACATCGACTTCAAATTCCTGCGCGAATGGGGGGCGGGCAACCGGGTGTCCCTGATCGGGACATGGAACACGATGGTCGCCAGCTATTACCCGCCGGTGGACAAGGCGGACTGGCAGGCACAGGGACCGCACGGGGCGGCCAACAACCTTGCCGCCACCTACAACCCCCATGATGCGGCGGGCGGCACGGATTACTGGGCGCTGTACCGGCAGCCCGAACGCATTGCCTATCTCGCGGCCCCGGCGCGCTTCACGCTGGCGGACAACCTGCACCTGAAGGTCACGCCCTATGCCCAGTGGAGCTACGGCAACGACCCCAGCGGCACGACCATGGGTGACAGCGGCCTGTGCAGCGGCACAGGCAACTGCGATGAAAACGCCGTCGTGCGCGCGAACTGGACCCAGACCAGCTACCGTTCCGGCTTCAACGCGACACTGGACTGGCTGCTTGGCAACCATGACCTGGTGTTCGGTTACTGGTACGACTATTCCGATGACAGCGAGCATCAGCCCTTCACGTCCGTCAATGCGCAGGGCACTGCGGCCGACATATGGGTCGACCGTATCAGCCGCACCCTGCTGCAACCCGATGGCCAGCAGGTGGACGCGGGCAGCTACCACATGATTTCCCAAACCAATGCACTGTATATCGGCGACCGGATGCATTTCCTGAACCACCGCCTGATGGTGGATGTGGGGTTCAAGGAAGTCATGCTGGACCGCCACGGCACCACTACGTCGGATAGCGTGCAGACGGCGGCGGGCAGCAATTCCGCCACCCCGCTGCCACGCATCGCGATCCGTTACCGCATAAGTCCGCGGCACATGGTCTTTTTCAACACCACGACCAATTTCCGCACGCCCGACGAAACCGCGCTGTTTGGCGGGGTGACCGCCAGTGGCGTCGCAACGCAGCTGAAAAACGAATATTCCGTGTCGGAGGAACTGGGCTACCGCTACAATGGCGACCTGATTATCGGCAGCCTGACGCTGTTCAACTATGATTTCACCAACCGCGAAATCCAGACCCAGATCGGGCAGGTGGAATCTACCATCAACGGCGGTGGCCAGACCTCACGCGGGGTGGATGTGGAAATCGGCATGAGACCATGGCACCATTTCGCGCCCTATCTGTCCGGGGAATACCTGCACGCCACCATCGACAGTGACATTCCCTCCAGCAGCGGCATGCTGGCGACGCGGGGAAAGACGGCGGTGGAAAGCCCGACACTGCAGGCCTCCGCCGGGCTGAGCTATGATGACGGGCACATATTTGGCATGGCGTCCGTCCATTACACGGGACGGCAGTATTCAACCTTCATGAATGACGAACGCATGCCCGACCATACCACCGGCAACCTAGCCATTGGCTACCGCATGGACGACCATGCTTTCCTGTCCCACCCCGAATTCCGGATGAATTTCAATAATATCACCAACCAGCATTACCTGTCCGGTGTCGCCACCCCCACCCTGACCAAAGCCGATGGGCCGCAATATTACGTGGGCGGCGGGCTGGCGGTGCTGTTTACCGCCTCCACCGGGTTCTGACGGGCGGAATACCGCAGCACGACCCCGCCCGCCAGCAGGTACAGCACGGCAGGCACCAGCAGGAAGCCGGCATGGATTCCCGCCTGCGCATGTAACGGCTGCATGCGCGCGCCACCAACCAGCCCCGATACCGCCAGCACGCCCGCCAGCAGGCTGCCGCCAATATCAAACGCCATTTTTGATGCGGTGGAATTCAGCGCCCATGCCAGCCCCACCGTATGCGTGCCCGAAAACCCATCGCCGTCCATGCAGTGCGCCAGCAGGGTAAAACAGACCGGGTTGCAGATCCCGACACACAGGCCGAACAGCGCCAGCGATACACCGATCACCTCCACCCGCGCGGGCAGCACATACGCCACCAGCAGCACGCCCCCCGCCGCCAGCGTGCCGCCCCGCATGACCGGGGCCGTGCCCCACCGCGCAGCCAGCGGCAGCGATAGGCCACAGCCCACCAGCACCATCAGGCTTATGGTACCCAGCAGCCAGCCAGCCATATGGTCACTGTCATGCAGGACATAACGCACGTCATAGACCAGTGCGCCGAACAGGAAGGTACTGCCCAGCATGGTCAGCAACATCGCCCCCGTCAGCCGCCGCCAGCCCCGGTTGGCCAGCAGCCCGGCAACGCGTGCGCGCACCGTCATGTCACCGCTGTCCGTCGCGACCCGTTCATGGCAGAACCGCGACGGCAGCCACAGCAATCCGCCCACCACGCACGCCACCACGACCATGAACAGGGCAAACCCCACCTGCCGGTCGCCATGCCCCAGCCAGTCCACCATGGGCAGTGTCGCGATACTGACAAGCAGGCTGCCCAGCGTCGCCCCCACCATCCGGCTGGTGGCAAGGCGCAGGCGCATGTCATGACCCGCCGAAATCAGGCTGGTCATGGCGCCATAGGCGGTATTGACCACGCCATACGCCACACACAGCGCCATATACCCGATGGTGGCGCCGATGCCGCGCACGACCACCGGCCACCCATGCGGCAGGGGCATGAAGGCCAGCGCCACCAGCACAATGAACGGCACGATCCCGCCACGCAGCAATGGCAATGCCTGCCGCCCCGCGGGCCTGCGGTCAATCCAGATCCCCACCGCCGGATCGGTCACCAGGCTGGCCGCGCGCGCGGCCATGAGCATGAACCCCACCATCTGCACCGGCAGCAGGCAGATTTCGGTATAGAAATATGCAAGGTAGCTGAGCATCAGCCCCCAGATGATGTTGAACCCCATGTCGCCCGCGCCAAATGCCACGACCTCCGCCAGTCCGATGCGGGATGCGGGTGGCATGGGCGGGCGGGCGGGCATCATCCCGGCAGGATCGTGCCGCGCACGCCAAAGCATTCTTCCGGTCCCCGAGACGCACGCGGCCGTACATCATGCGCATACCGTGCGGCAGCGTCATCAATCATGCCGTTCACGTCAGCATGCGGGTGGACAGGGCGTGGCATGCACGCACCAGACGCCCCCGGCATGTCATCCAGCACCAGCACCAGCACCAGCACCAGCACCAGCATCTGCCGTGATGCACGGATAACGGCCATGCCATGGGCGATCATCATGTCCACGCCGACACCAGGGGTATGTCCGGCATGCCCAGCGAACTTCCTCGCCAGCATCACGTCCACATGCGGATCAGGCCTGCGGGACATGGGGGCGGCATAGGCCGCCCGAATGCTCCGACACCGGGGCTGTTCCCCATTGCCCATGCTTGCTATTCCCCTGCCCTAGCCATCTGTTACGATGGCATCAGGCATATTGCAGCATATCCGTGTTTGCAAATCAGCCGCCAGACAGCAACGGGAACCGCGTAAATGGGACTGGGCCGGACCGACATATGGCAGACGGGACTTCTTCACCGGTCCATGCCCGACATACTGCGCGCGGGCACGCTGGTGGATACGCCGGTCACATGGCTGCCCGATCCCGGTCCCTTCCGTTTCATTGCCGACCATTTTGGCATCTGGCACGAGGACAGGCTGTACCTGTTTGCCGAAGCCTATGACTACCGCGTGAAGGTCGGGCGGATCGATGTCTTCATCCTTGACCGCACCCTGAACGTCACCGCACACGCCCCCGTACTGGTGGAACCGTGGCACCTGTCCTATCCCGTCATTCTGCGCGATCGGGATGGATCGTTCCTCATGATGCCGGAATCAGGCAAAAGCGGCATGCAACGCCTGTACCGCGCGACCGACTTCCCCTATCGCTGGAAAGAGGTAGAAGGCTGCGCCTTTCCCGGCCCGATGATCGATGCCTCCCCCCTGTTCCATGACGGCAGGTGGTGGCTGTTCCATACCCCGTGGCATGAACTGGAACGCCCGCGTGTCGATACGCTGCATGTTGCATGGGCCGATAGCCTGACCGGGCCATGGCACCCGCATCCCGGCAATCCGGTGCGGCGCGACATACACGGCGCGCGGCCCGGCGGGACGCCGGTGGTGATGGATGACGGCACGATCGTCCTGCCTACGCAGGACTGTGCCCGTACCTATGGCGGCGCGATCACCCCGCTGGTCATCACCACCCTGACCACCCGCGATTTTGCGGCGCACCCGCTGCCCCCCCTGTCCGCGCCAGCCGCATGGCGGCCTGCGACCGACGGGCTGCATACCCTGTCCGCCGCCGGTCCCGTGACGCTGGTGGATGCGAAGCATACCAGCCGCTCGGTCATCAGGCGGGCGGGCGTGGACATTCACCGCATGGCGCGTGAACTTACCCGCCGTACGCTGCGTTACTGATAAAACTGAAAGAAACATATTCATGGCCGGGCATGGAAACCTGTCATGGATTTAATGTGATATTAATTACCATTATCACATAACATGCCTATTATATGCATCAATATGGCATGCAACGAACAACCACATAACACCCTGTCCCGATAACCGGGCCAATGCCATAGCCCATGTGACCCGCCCCCATCCCATCGTGGCGCATGGATCCGTATCGTGCTGGCGCTGCCGGCATGACCGCCCCTTTAACCGACACCGATCCTTCCAGCCCCAGATACTTCAAGGACCGCCCGATGCGTGAACCACGTACCGCCCCGGCTGCCTGGCATCTGCAGCATTCCCGCCCCGAAAGCCTGGTCAGCTATTTTGACCCCTGGCAACCTGTGGCGCGGCAGCTGGACATGCTTGCCAACCGCTTCAGGACCGTCAAGGCCCTGTGCGATGCACAGGTGGACAGCCTGGCCACCGAACATGCCGCACTCGCGGAACTGCGCGATGCGCTTGCATTCCACCTGATGCGGGCATGCGTGTGGTGGCAGGTCGATTTTTCCCCGCACGCGGTAACCGGCCTGCAGGCCACCAGCTTCATGAAACACGTCCGCCGTCATACCGACCGGTTCGTGGATGACGATACGCTGCTCGATGTCATGACATGGCAGCATTACATGCACCGTGCCGATAGCGGTCACATCATGGTGACCGGGACCGACCCGCTGTGCCGGGGCAACACCACCATCGTGTACGGCATCGATGGCCACCGGGGTTTCCGCTTCGCCATGCAGCGTGCGGGGCAGAAGCTGGAATGGAACGACATCACCCATGCGGATTTTGTCGCATCCTGCCTGAACGCCCGCGCCCTGCACTGCCTGATCGAGACGGAATGCACCGCCATTGGTGAATGGGATCTGGCACGGGAGGAACACATACAGGCATCGCGTTACCACACCCAGCATTTCCGCACGGCCACGCAGGCCAACCCGGTGGAACGCTACGCCACGGCGCTGGACCAGCTCAGCCGCTGCCATTCCCGCTTTGGCCGTTTCGAGTTCGAGAACATCGTCAACCACATGGCGTTCTCGGTCATGCAGGTGGCGCATGAACGCGGGACCAGCATTGCCGACATGCTGCGCCACGGGACCGACCGGCCTGTCAGCCCCCGAATCGTTGGCAGCCTGAAAAAACGCGCCCGTGGCCATATCACCACCGGCACCGATCCGCTGCGCCATGCCGGGCTGGAGGCCATGCTGGATCAGGTTGAAACCGGCTTTGCCCTGTCGGGTGGCAACTGATGCGGCAGGGGGGAGAGAAAACATCTTCCTCCCCCCACGACATCTGCCCCTGCAATACCTATATTCAGACAGGAGTAGCAGGAGACCCTATATATGGCGCTAGCCAGAAGCAGACGACCGGCAGCACGCCGCAGGACGGTACAGCCCCGCTCATCGCGCGTGCGGGGCGAGACACGTCGCCTGCTGGAGATGCTGTGCGTACTGCATGGTTCTATCCATCGTGGGTCGCGTGACGCGGGCGCGCTGGTGCGCTGCGTGGTGCAGGCCCAGCCCGACCTTGGCCTGCAGGACAAGGAACTGCCCGCCGCCCCCCGCCATGACGGGGAAAACCCGCCCACCGCCACGGAATGGAAACGCCTTGGCCATGCGCTGGAAGAAGCGCGCGCGCAGCATGCGGGCGACCGGGGCTACGTGGATACATGGCTGGAGGAACTGAGCCAGGCGACAGGCCTGGGCCGGGTCGCCAGCGAGGTGCTTGGCCTGGCCATGTGCTACCGCCTGAATGGCCATTTCGAACAGTTGTGGGACGACCTGTGTGAAAACCGTTCACGCGGGCCGTTCCTGTGCGAGGACATCCCCCTGCTCCACCTGCTGCTGGGGCAGGAGGAGGATGCGATCGCCACCGCCCTTGCCCCCGATGGGCAACTGCGCATGAGTGGCCTCATGACCGTGGATGAGGACGGCGACATCACCCTGCTGCCCCGGCTCATGGCGCTGATGAACCGCCGGGCCAGCGTGGTGGGGGATATCCGTTCCCTGCTGCTGGGCCAGCCCAGGGATGCGACCCTGCCGTGGGATGCCTTCGCCCATCTGGGCCAGCAGGCGGAAATCGCGGCAAAGCTGCTGAAGGCCGCGGTCAGACAGCATGCAACCGGCATCAATATCCTGCTGTATGGGCCACCGGGCACGGGCAAGACCGAATTTGCCGCGACCCTTGCCCGGCATATCGGTGCGACCCTGTACCCCGTGGGCGAGGCGGACAGCGCCGGCGATGAACCCTCCCGCCACGAACGGCTGGCCGACCTGCGGTGCAGCACGCGGCTGCTGCGCAACACGGAATCCATCCTGCTGTTTGACGAGGCCGAGGACCTGTTCACCGCCAGCCTGTTCGATCCGCCACAGTCCTACAGCCGCGTGTTCTTTCACCGGCTGCTGGAACAGGGCGGCACGCCGGTCATCTGGACAGCCAACGATCTAGATACCCTTGGCCCCGCGATCGCGCGGCGCATGGCGCTGTGCATCGAGGTGCGCCAGCCCGGTATCGGCGTGCGCACGCGGCTGTGGCAGGACATGGCGCGTGAGGAAAAGGTCGCCCTTGCCCCCACGGATGCCGCCGACCTGGCCCGCGCCATTCCGGCGGCCCCGGCCATTTTTCGCAATGCGCTCCGCTCCACCCATCTGGCGGGGGGCGATTCCGCCATGGCCAGCATGATCGCGACCGGCATCGCCCGCGCTGCGGCGGGCGGGCAGATGCCCATGCCGTCACAGCCGGATGTGACGGATTACGATGCGACCCTGATCAATGCGGACTGCGACCTGCAGGCCCTGACCACGCGGCTGGCGCGTCCCGGCGCGCCGCGCGCGGTTTCGCTGCTGCTGTCGGGTCCGCCGGGTTCGGGCAAGAGCGCGTATGCCCGCCATCTGGCGGAACGGATGGACATGCCGGTGCTGCAGAAACGCGCCTCCGACCTGCTGGACAAGTATGTGGGCCAGAGCGAGCAGCAGATCGCCGCTGCCTTTGCCGAGGCCTGCGACAGCGGGGCCTTCCTGATCATTGACGAAGCCGACAGCCTGCTGGGCGATCGCCGTTCGGCGGAACGGTCATGGGAAATCAGCCAGGTCAACGAAATGCTGACATGGATGGAACATCATCCGCTGCCATTTGCCTGCACCACCAACCTTGTGGAAAAGCTGGATCCGGCCAGCATGCGGCGGTTCCTGTTCCGCGCGCGCTTTGGCTACCTGACATCAGGCCAGGCAGCGCATGCCTTCCGTCGCTTCTTCGGGAAGGATGCGCCCGCCGGGCTGCGCCACATCCATACGCTGGTCCCGTCCGATTTCGCGCTGGTGCTGCGTCGTGCGCGCCTGCTTGATGAAGACCCGACGCCCGATGAACTGCTTGGGCGTCTTCAGGCGGAAACGGCGGGGCGGGACGGCAACCGACGCATCGGGTTCATGTCCTGACATGTGGTGGGGCATGCCGCCTTTTCCAGCAAGGCGGCATTTCCTGAGGCTGTTACAGTGACCTGCGTGCCTACAGCGACGGTCCCCACATGCCAACGACGAATATGATCGCCCCCAGCGCCAGCATGGCGATGTGAAACATGACCTGTCCCGGCATGGAATCGGGGCTTATGTGCAGGCCATGGAAAAACTGGACCACCACCAGCGTCAGGCCAACGACACACAGGCCGATGCGTACGGGACTGACCGTGGTGGGCCATATCTGGTTTCTGCGGTTCATTCTTGCGTGCCTCCGGGCTTTGGCGCCAGCATGCCATAAAACGCGGCGGCGCAGAAGCAGCACCTGTCCTGCAACAGGATTTGCCAGTCCCTGCACCCATGCTATGCGCATGGTAGGGTCGTGGGTTGCGGCCAACAGGTGAAATGACAGGAAACAGATGCGTCTTGACCGTTGTGCCATGGCGGGTGGCCTTGCCACCTGTGCCATGATGACCCTGCTGGCGGTGGTATCCGTTCAGGCCAGCGCGCATCCCCACCATCATGGCACAGGCGTCGTGCATCACCATGCGGCACAGGCCGCCGATACCGTCCCCGCGGGCCCGCCCCTGCCGGATGGACAGATTTTCCTGCCGCCCCCGCCCGGCCCGGACACGGCGCAGCGCGCGGCGGATGCCAGCATTTTCGCCGCGACCCGCGTGCTGGAGGGGACGCCACGATGGAAACTGGCGCAGGCGGATAACCGTGATACGCCCGCCCATATGGTCTCGGCCTTTTCCTGTGCGGCCGGCTTTACCCTGCCGCCGGATCACCTGCCTGAACTCGTGGGCCTGGTGACACGGATCGAACAGCGCCTGACACCTGCGGTCCATGCGCAGAAAATGTTGTGGAACCGGCCCCGTCCCTTCACCGAAGCGGAACTGTCGACCTGCATCCCGCTGCGTGCCAGCCTGCGACATGACCCATCCTATCCTTCGCTCCATGCCACGCTGGGCTGGGTGACGGGACTGATCCTGTCTGACATCCTGCCTGAGCGGACGGCATGGATCATGCAGCGTGCCCGGGTATTCGGGGAAAGCCGGGTCGTCTGTGGCGTACAGTGGCAAAGCGACGTGATGGCCGCGTGGCTGAATGGCGGCGTGCTGTATTCCGCCATGGAACAGGATGAAGGCTTCCGTCAGGAAATGGACGCGGCCCGGGCGGAGGTCGTTGCCCTGCACCCGACCATGTCCGCGCCCCCTGCGGAAGAATGCGCGGTTGAAGCGGACGCCGCGGCCCATCCGCCCCAATAAGGGGCTGGCTGGAAAATCCGTTCAGGATACCCCTTACCGGCGTTCGGAATCCGCACCGCTGCCATCATCCGTAATCCCGGCACGTGACGGGGAATCGGCATCCGGTTCCACCGTGCGGCTCATACGGGCAACAGCGGCGTCATCGCCAAATCCGCGCCCTGACACGCGGCGACGGGGGGCCGGATTTTCCATCAGCACGTTTTCCAGCGCCTCGGGATCGGTGCGCTCGGCTTCATCAAACAGTTCATCGGCACGGGCCTGATCGCCTGCGCGCTCGGCCTTCAGCCCGGCTTCGGCCAGCCTGCGCGCGGTGCCATGCTTGCCTTCGCCTGCATTGTCGGGACGGTCATCATCGTTCATGAAACGGGACATCGGCTTGTCTCTCCTTGCAATACATGGGTGCGTGACACTGCGACATACGGACAACACATATGACAGGGGGACGGTTCGCCACCATGTCCGTCATGAGCCGCTTCATGGCAGATGGGATATCCGGCCTGCGCCCGCAACCGGGCCAGACCTGCACCCCACCGGGGGCATCCATGCCTAAAAACCGCCACGGCATGAAGGATATATCCATGTAATATCATGGTGACCATCCGCCCCCACCATCCGGGGGCGGAGACATGCAATGGAGTATCCCATGTCCGATCTGATCGTTATCGGTTTTGACAGCCAGGACGAAGCCACGGCTGCCCTGACCGAATGCAAGAAGCTGGAAAAGGAATACCTGCTGGACCTGGAGGACGCGGTTGTCGTCATCCGCACCGCCGATGGCAAGCTGCACCTGCAGCAGAGCGTCAACCTGGAAAAGGTCGGCGCGTCGTATGGCCTGTTCTCTGGCGGGTTCTGGGGCGCGCTGGTTGGCCTGCTGTGCCTGAACCCGCTGGCGGGTTTTGTCGCGGGCAGCATCGTGGGTGCCGGTGCGGGCGCGATCGCGGGCAAGATGTCCGACTACGGCATTGATGACAATTTCATCAAGTCGCTGGGCGCCACCATCCCGGCCAACACGTCCGCGCTGTTCATTCTGGTGCGCAAGTCCCAGCCCGACAAGGTTCTGGCCGACCTGCGCACGTTCAAGGGCCATGCCCGCGTGCTGCAGACCTCGCTTTCTCCGGAAAACGAAAACAGGCTGCGCGCGGCCCTGGGCCAGCTGGCGGCCCCCGCCCCGGCGGCCTGAATGCCTGTCCCACATGCCGCCCGTGGCATGTGGGACCTTGCCCACACACAGGCGTGATGACCGATCACCCCGCGTAATGATATGCTGGGCATATGCCGACCACCCGTCAGCGCCTGCGCCGCGTGTTCCTGTCATTTTTTCTGGCCATTCCGGCCGCTGTCACATGGCATGGCCCGGCACGGGCACATGAAGGACTGCATGTGCAATGGACATCCGACCGTGTCCTGAATGCCGTAGCGGTCGCCGATAACGGACGCACTTTCGTCTCCTTCCCCTATTGGGGTGGGGGCGGCAGCGGCCCCACCGTTGCTGAAATCGACGCAGGCGGCCAGCCCCATGCCTTCCCCGATGCACGCTGGAACCATCCCGACGGGACAAGGAGCGACCTGCAGCCCTTCGTGCGCGTCAACGCCCTGCGCATCGGCCCGGACGGGCTGCTATGGGTCGTGGATTCCGGGAACGCGAACGTAGGGGGCCACCCAGCCCCCACAACGGCGCACCGGCGCGCCTGCTGGCGTTTGACATAACGACCGGGCGCGTGGCGCATGCCATCTCACTCCGGGCGGCCAGTACGCCACACAGCTACATGGATGACATCCGTTTCCATGGGGATACGATTTTCGTGACCGATGCGGGGGATCCGGCGCTGGTGGTGGTCAACCTGTCCACCGGGGCACAGCGACGGGTACTGGCGCATGACCGTTCCACCACGGATGACCGCCCGATGTATGCCGAAGGCCGCATGCTGATCGCCCATGGTCGGCAGGTGCGAATCCATGCTGACCAGCTGGAAGTCTCCCCGGACGGACAGAAACTCTATTTCCAGCCCAGTTCCGGCCCGATGTGGGTGGTGCCCACGACGGCGCTGGAAAACCCGACCCTGTCGGCAGCCGACCTGTCCCATGCCGTAACGCTGTTCCATGATACGCCCACGACGGGCGGGACAGCCATTGACGGGGATGGCAACCTGTATGTGTCGGATGTGAACAGGTTAAGTATCCTGCGCATTACACCACAGGGAAAAACCACCACACTGATTCATGACAGGCGGCTGGTCTGGGCCGACGCCATGTGGATCGACAGCCATGGCATGCTGTGGATACCCGCCGTGCAGCTTGACCGGACCGCGACGTTCCAGCCCGATGGGGTCTCACGCCTGCATTTGCCGGTTGCAATCTATACCATGGACCTGCACCTGAAACCCGTGCGCTAGGCCACCGGGATCAGAGCTGCTGGATACCGGCGAAATCGAAATCCTGCCCCGCCGGGTTTTCACCCAGCCGGATAACGGTGGGCGATGGCATGCTGTAGGGCGGGACCGGCAGGTTGTACGGGGCGGGCGCGCCACGGAACACACGCCCGGCCAGATCGAATTTCGATCCATGGCAGGGACATGCATAACCACCCGGCCAGTTGCCGCCGCCCTGCCCTTCGGGCAGGGGCTTATAGGCGGGCACACAGCCCAGATGGGTGCAGATACCCACCACCACGCCATAGCGCGGGTCCAGCGAACGGTGCCAGTTTCTGGCATAGGGTGGCTGCTGCCGGTCATTGGACTGCCCGTCACGCAGTCGTCCGGTCAGGGCGGCGTCCTGCAGGGCCGCGATGGATTCGGGCGTGCGATGGGTAATGAAAACCGGCTTGCCCTGCCATGTCACCACAATCTGCTGTCCCGGTGGCAGGGCGGATATATCCACATCAACCGGCAGGTGGGCTGCCGCACTGTCGCGCGGGGCAAGGCTTTGCAGGAAGGGCCATAGGCATGCGCCCGCACCG
>NZ_CADP01000011.1:17337-60236 GCF_000285295.1 Komagataeibacter europaeus LMG 18890
GCCGTTGCGGCGGTAACAAGCCCGAGGAAATTCCGACGCCCACCGGGTGCCGATTGTGTATCCGACGCGTTTTCCATCGGAGTGTTTTTATCGCGAACCCGTTTCAAAAGAAAGGGCATACCGTATCCGGATGCGTCCTTATCCACCGGTGCAAAAAGACGCGGCCAGGGGCGGGAAAGCACCGTTCCCTGGCTGTCGTGGCCCGGTCGTGCGGGGCCATGGGGCAAGGCCGTGCATGCATGGATCCGGGACATGCGTGTCATAATGATGCACGAACCGGTATCCGGGCTGTGCCGGACGGCAATTCACGCTACATTGTGCCCTGTCCCGCCCGATCGGGCATGCATGTGGAGATCAATCATGCGGCTTATCCTTGCCCTTCTGCTGCCGTGGCTACAGTTCTTTACGATTGGCCGCCCCTTTGCCGGCATCATCTGTCTTGTTCTGCAGGTGACCGTGATCGGGTGGATACCGGCCGCGATCTGGTCGGTCTATGCGCTGAGCCAGTACACCACCGATCGCAAGATCGCATCCCTGCGACGGTCCTGAAAATCCGTGTGAAACTTTATATCTACGATCACTGCCCGTTCTGCGTGAAAGCCCGGATCATTTTCGGGCTCAAGCACCTGCCGGTCACCGATGTGGTGCTGCTTAATGATGATGTCAGCACGCCAACCCGGATGATCGGGCGCAAGATGGTGCCCATACTGGAAACCGACGGACATTTCATGGGCGAAAGCATGGATATCGTCGCCCATGTTGACGCCATGGATGGCCATCCCCTGCTGACCGGGCCAACGCGCCCCGAAACAGGCCGGTGGCTACGGGACGCGCAGCAGGCCTTCATCCGCCTGGCGCTGCCCCGGTTTGCCGCAGCCCCCTTTGCGGAATTCGCAACGACAGGCGCGCGGCTGTATTTTATCGAAAACAAGGAAGCCATGATCGGCCCCTTCAGCACGTGCCTGGCTGAAAGCGCCGCCCTGCGGGCCAGCGTGAACGCTGACCTTGCCCGTCTTGCCAGGCTGATCCAGCGCCCCGATGCAGTCAACGGCACGCTGTCTACCGATGATATTCACCTGTTTGCCCACCTGCGCAGCCTGACGATCGTGGCGGGACTCGACTGGCCCATGCCGGTGCGGGCATATTGCCAGCACATGTCCCAGGCCACCGGCATCCCCTTGCTGGATCACATGGCGGCCTGAACGGTTGCGCATGGGTCAGGTGGGGATACGGAAATGCATGGCAACTGTCAGGCCGTCCTGACCGTTTCCCCCGCATGACACCATGGCGGACAGGGGGACACTCCATGTCAGAATTATATGAAACCGGACAGCCGTATGAACGCCGCCGTTCCACACCGTTCGAGGTCTGGATCCGACGGTCGCTGCATGCCCGTTTCGATATGGTCTGCAGCGAGAAATTTCCTGTTGAAATCCAGGGGGAATTTGACCTGTGCTGCGCCACCTACCCCCATATGGAACATGACAGGGACGCCTGATGGCGGGAACACATAAACAGACCGGTCAGGTGTGGATTTTTTTGACCTGACCTGTTCCGAGTCCCGCAGTCACTTGCATAAAGTGGCCGGAAAAGAAAGCGGGGGAATCGCTCTCATGGCGGAAAATAGCCATTTATTGTCTCTTTACCGCAACACGAACCTAGATTCGCAAGCCTGAATTTGTGTTGAAGGCCTGTGGATAAGTCTGTTGACGTTTTGGGACTCAGGCCATGGAAATGCAGAGTCTTCTCTTTTTCGTGATTTGTTCCTGACCTATGTTCAGGCAGGCAGGCGCAGGATGACCGTATCGTGTTCCACTGCCTGCCATTCACGTTTCAGAATGGGCGCGCGGGCACCTTCAGACGCAACGGGATGATCAATCCGCCATGGATTGCCATTCAGGCGCACGGCTGTCCAGCCATCGGGCTTATCGCCATCGGGCACAAGCCCGACAAGGGTCATGTCCGTCATGGGATCATAACAGGCAAACTGCCGGGCGCAGTTCTGGAACACCAGTTGCACACAGTCATGGGACTGACGCGGGCGCATCAGGTGGACCAGCAGGGTTCCACCCCGTTTTGCCGCATCATTGAATATCAGGCTGCCGCCACCGGGCCGTATCTCCACCGGCAGGATGGTCACGGTCTCGGAAATGGCATGGTTGAAGACGATCGTCCCGCCATCAAGACCCAGAAGCCCATGGTTCCATCCATGCAGTTCAGACAGATTCATGCTTAGCCACGCACCGGGACAGGCAAGGATGGACCGCAGGTGGTCAGGGTGAGGTTGACTGCTTTCCCGATGGGACCGGGCCAGGACCGACCGGATCGTGGCCATGTCAAAATGACCCGCGCCAAAGATTACCTGCCCCTCGCTGTATGAAACAGCTGTTGCAGAACCGTACCGCCTGCCCATGTAGTACCATCCCCTGTCACATCCGCATGTCCCCCTGCAGGAAAGATGCTGAATAATTTTTTTGCTGATCTGCTTTGTAAAAAACTCAAAATTAAAATTTCATGTGCTTCAAATGATAAGCTATCAATACAGCCTCAGAATTTTTCAGTATGTTTCGTATTGTATTTGTTTTACGTAATTTTTACCAAACCATAAACCAGTGCAGGCTTGAATATCCGGTACGGAAATCCCTGAACGACCTGAACATATATTAAGGTGGATGCATGGGAGCGGCCAGATGTCATAAGGCCTTCCATGCCGCAAGTGCGCGCGCGTCCGCCGGCAAGATCAACAATGGGCGCAGGGTAGCCACCCGGGGCGGATGGTCCGGCCTTCCATGGCGCATGGATGTATTTATTGGGCAGATGGGCGATTTCCGGCACCCATTTGCGGACATAATCACCGGCGGGATCGAATTTCTCCCCCTGTGCGACGGGATTGAATACCCGGAAATAGGGGGCCGCATCCAGTCCGCACCCGGCAACCCATTGCCAGTTGAAGGGATTGCTGGCGGCATCCGCGTCCACCAGCGTATCAGCAAACCACGCCTCGCCCACACGCCAGTCTAGCAGCAGGTGCTTGGTCAGGAACGACGCCACGACCATCCGCACGCGATTATGCATCCAGCCCGTGTGCCATAACTCACGCATGCCCGCATCAATGATGGGGTAGCCGGTTTTCCCCTTCTGCCAGGCCCGCAGGGCCACCGGATCATGCCGCCAGGGCATGTTGTCGTATTCAGGGCGCAGGTTGCCGGTACCCATGCCGGGGAAGTCAAACAGGGTCGCATGCGCGAAATCCCGCCATCCCATCTCACTCAGGAAACAGGTGCTATCCTGGTCGCCCGGTCCCAAAGTCTCCACCGCGTGCCAGACCTGCCGGGGGGATACATGGCCGAAGCGCAGATAGGGCGACAGCCCCGACGTGGCTGGCTGCGCAGGCAGTTCACGCTGCGTGGCATAGCCGTGGACCCGTTCCGCGACGAAGGCATCCAGCCGGGCATGGGCCGCCGCCTCCCCCGGTTGCCACTGCGCACGCAGGCCCTGTGCCCAGTCCGGTCGCACCGGCAGCAGGGCAAGATCGGCAGGCTGCACCAGATGGTCCCCGATTTCAGGGGGGACCACGGCAAAAGCAGGCTGGTCGGGTGCGGGCAGTGGTGGCAGGGGTGGCCCCTTTGCCTGCACGGCACGCCACCATGGCGTGAAGACACGAAAGGGCGTGCCCTGTTTGGTCCGGACCTGCCATGGTTCATGCAGCATGTTGCCGGGGTGGCTGTGCGCATCAACGCCACGCGCCTTCAACGCCGCCTTCACGTCTGTATCCACCTGCCGGGCACGGGGGCCATAGCGCCGGTTCCACACCACCGCCCCCGCGCCCGTCCGCGCGGCCAGCCACAAGACGCTTTCATGCGTATCCCCGGCCATGATGCATAACCGGCCACCCTGCGCGCGCAGGTCATGGTCCAGCGCCGACAGCGCACCATGCAGCCACCATTTTTCAGCCCCGCCCAGGGGGAAAGCCGGATCATGGACATACAGGCACACGACCCGTCCCCGTGACGCAGCATCACACAGGGCGGGATTGTCCCCAAGACGCAGGTCGTCGCGGAACCACATGATGGTCGGGGCGGTGTCAGGCATGGTTGGCTGTATTCCGCTCGGGTTGATGCGCAGTCATTATGACCCTGTGTGGGACACAAGTCCCCGGCCAGTCAAATACGGCGCGATCCGTGCGGGGGCGCGTTCAGTGCGTTGGGGCGACTTCCCGGGCCACGGCGGCATCTTCCTGCTTGTGTTCCGCGTCCTGTGCCTCGTCATCCTCGAACATGGCGCGACATTTGGGGGAAAGCTGGCTGAGCTTGCTTTCCAGGCATTCCGTCATCAGTTTTTCATTCGGAATGTCAAGAAAGCATAGCCGGAACACATCATTCTTGCACGCACTGGCCTGGTCCTCGCGCCCTGCGGCATGGGCACCGGTACTGGCCAGCACGACAGCCATGGTAAAATGGACTGTCCAGATCAGGCCGTGCGTTCCGTAACGGCGCACGGCGGGAATGCATTGCATCGGGCTGTCTCCCTTCAGAAATGACATGGCAATTTTTGTTATATCATCCAGCGCATTGCACTTTGCCGCCTGAGTCAAGACACATCCACGCAGTGCAGCCATCATGACATGATGAATGGATGGCGCGGGGAAAGTTCCCGCAGTCTTTTGCGCCTGACTTCATAAATCCGTGATGGGACAAATCCCGTCCATCCTTCGTTGGCCCCAGTATCCCTGACCACTGATTGATGAAGGAGCATACCACCATGGCCAATGCAGCAACGGACCAGATCGGACATGCCGCAGACAAGGTTGCAGATACGCTGACGGGGGCACGCACCGATACGTCGGGCCTCATGAGTGCGGTCATTGCCTATATGGGCGACGCTGACAGCCCCGGACGGCGCGAACTGCATGACCGGGCGCGCAAGGCGGGACTGGCGGCGCAGGTCACGCAGTGGGAAAACCACCCGACCAATACCCCGGCCGATGAAAATGTGGTGACCCGTCTGATCCCCGCCCCGGTCATCGAGCGTTTCTCCGCCGAGACGGGATTATCCCGCAACGCCACCATCAAGGGCCTGTCCGACCTGCTGCCCCACCTGTCGCGACTGGATGGCTGATATACGCCCATGACCTGCGGGGGGCCATGTTTCCTGTTTGCATGGCCGCCCGTGGGCTTATGATCGTCCATCTGACAATTCAGCAAGCAGGCAGGACGGGTTCATGAACAGCGTCAATTCCACCCCCGCACAATCATCCGGCGTCGTGATCGTGACGGGCGGCAGCCGGGGCATCGGGCATGCCATAAGCAGCCTGCTGGCACGTGAAGGCCATGCCGTCGCCATCAATTACGCCGCCAACGCCGCCCCGGCGGAAGAACTGGCCCGCACCATCACGGCCAGTGGCGGCCGCGCGCTGGCGATCCGGGCCGATGTCTCGAAGCCCGAAGAAATCCATGCCCTGTTCGAACGCGCGACCGAACTCGGGCCGCTTGCGGGGCTGGTCAACAATGCAGGCATTACCGGCACGAAGGTGCGCATTGATGAACAGACTGCCGAAACGCTGGATACCCTGTTCAACATCAATGTCCGCGCCACCATGCTGGCGGCGGGCGAAGCCGTGCGCCGCATGTCCACCCGCCATGGCGGAAAGGGCGGGGTGATCGTGAACCTGTCATCGGTTGCCGCCCGTCTGGGCGGGCTGCCGGGGCTGGTGCCCTATGCCGCGACCAAGGCGGCGGTCGAGACCTTCACCCGTGGCCTGGCCAACGAGGTCGCGCATGAGGGCATACGCGTCAATGTGGTCGCCCCCGGCCTGACCGCGACAGACATGGTATCACCGGAAACCGCGAAGCTGGCGGAAACCGTCGTGCCCATGGGACGTGTCGGGCATGTGGATGAAATCGCGCAGGCGGTGGCCTTTCTCCTTTCCCCCGCATCATCATATATGACAGGAAGCGTGATGACGGTGTCCGGCGGTCGCTAAGGTCAGTCCGGCTACAGAACAGGAGAAGCACAGCATGTACATTGCCATGAACCGTTTCCGTATCCCGCCTGAAAACGAACAGGAATTCCGTGAACGCTGGCTGGGGCGCGAAGTCCACCTGCGCACCGTGCCAGGCTTTGTCAGTTTCCAGTTCCTCAAGGGGCCGACGCATGAGGATTACATCCTCTATGCCTCGCACACCGTGTGGGAATCGTATGAAGCCTTTGTCGGCTGGACGCAGTCGGAACAGTTCCGCGCCGCCCATGCCCATGCGGGCAACCGCAAGCCGCTCATGGCTGGTCCCCCGGTGTTCGAGGGTTTTGAAGTCCTGCAGGACATCGAAAACTGACCTGATGGTCCCAGCCAGGAAACGAGCTGACAATAACAGGAAGTTTTTGGTGAAGCTTTTTTCAGAAAGCTTCTAGAAACGCCGCCTTTTTGGAAAAGGTGGCACCCAAAAACTTTTATTTGTTTTTATCAGCAGGTTATTTTGAAATAATCCTTCCATTCATAAACAGCAGAAAGACGTTTTCATGCCGCCAGCCTCCCCTGCGCTCCATCCCGGCCGGCGTGCCATACTTGCCGGGGGGCTGGCCACGGGGGGCCTGTGGGCCAGCGGACTGCACGCCCGCGCGGCAACAACCGTGGAAAATCTGCCACAACCGTCCAGCGTCATCTCAAACCCGCCGCGGCAATGGGGGGCGGATGCACCGGTCACGCCCCTGCCGGACCCGGACATACTGGTGCTGGATCCCGGCTTCGGCAATCTGGCCTATGCCAATGCCGGGCTGAAACTGGCATGGCGCGGCGGGGGATGGCTGGAGGGGCCGGCATGGAACAGCGAGGGACGCTTCCTGCTGCTGAGCGACACGATCCGCGCCCAGCAGTACCGCTATCTGTGGGAAAACGGCGCGGTTTCGGTCTTTCGCGACCATTCCTACAACAGCAACGGCAATGCCTTTGATAACGAGGGCCGTCTTGTCAGTTGCGAACACGGCATGCGCCGCGTGGTCCGGTGGGAACATGACGGGTCATGCCACGTACTGGCCGACAGTTACGGCGGCGCGCCGCTGAACTCCCCCAATGACGTGGCGATCCACCCGGATGGCAGCGTCTGGTTTACCGATCCCGGTTATGGCGACACGATCGTGGAAGGCCACCCGGATGCCCCCGGCGCACCGGCCAACCGGGGCGGTGTCGAACGCTGGACGCTGGATGGGGAAGTCGTGACCCAGTTTGGCGGCCACAGGCGGCAGGAAGACCATGTCTTCCGCGTGGACCCGGCCACCGGCGATGTCCGCGCCGTGCTGACGCAGCAGCAGTTGCCGGACCCGAACGGGATTGCGTTCTCTCCGGATGGAAAGATCGTCTATGTCATTTGCGATGGCCCCGGGCCGGGACAGAACGGGCATGGCGGCGACCAGCATATCCATGCGGGCGACGTGGCGGGGGGCGAGGTACACAACCTGCGCCCCTTTGCCGACATGATGCTGAACGGCCACCAGATGATCCCCGATGGCATGCGCACCGACATTTTTGGCAATCTGTGGTGTGGGGCCAACGGGCCGCTGGGGCTGTGTGGCGTGGTGGTGTACAATCCCCACGGCCACATGATCGGGCGGCTGCGCCTGCCACGCGGGGTATCGAACCTGACTTTTGGCGGCCCCAAGCGCGATGTGCTGTTCATGTGCGCGGGTGACGCGCTGTTTACCCTGCAGGTCAACACGCAGGGGGCTGCGCCTTCGTAATGTCTTGTCTGGAAAATAAAAGGGTTTGGGTGCCGCCTTTTTTCAAGAAGGCGGCGTTTAACGAAGCTTTTTGAAAAAAGCCTCACCAAAAACCTTTGTCTGTTTTCAGGTATCAGGCTCCCCCTACCCCCTTGCCCACCATGTCCAGCGGGCGGACAAGACGGTCGAAGGTGGCGCCATCGACAAAGCCCGAGGCAAGGGCTGCCTCGCGCAGGCTGATGTCATGTTCCATGGCCTGATGCGCGATGGCGGATGCGCGGTCGTACCCGATCTCGGGACTCAGCGCCGTCACCAGCATGACTGAACCCGCCACGTAAGAATCAATGCGCTTGCGGTTCAGCTTCGTGCCCTCGACTGAAAAGATCCGGAAATTATGACAGCCATCGGCAAGGATGCGGATGGCATGCAGCACGTTGGCGACAATGACCGGACGGTCAAGCTGTCCCTGGCTGCCTGCAAACGCCACCGTGGCGTCATTGCCCAGCACCTGCGTGCAGATCATGACCATGGCCTCGCACTGGGTCGGATTGACCTTGCCGGGCATGATGGAGGAACCGGGTTCGTTTTCCGGCAGGTGCAATTCACCAAGGCCACAGCGCGGGCCGGACCCAAGCAGGCGCATGTCATTGGCGATCTTGAGCAGCGTGACCGCCACCCCGCGCAGGCCAGCGGACGCCCGCACCATGGCGTCCAGCCCGCCAAGGGCCGCGAATTTGTTGGGCGCGGTGACAAACGGCCTGTCGGTCAGTGCGGCAATGCGCTTTGCAATGGCGCGGCTGAAACCCGGCGGGGCGTTCAGCCCGGTGCCCACCGCCGTACCACCCGCCGCAAGCTGCAGCAGGGCGGGACGCGCTGCCTCGACCGCTTCCAGCGCATCTTCAAGCTGCTGCGCCCAGCCAGACCATTCCTGCCCTACTGTCAGGGGTGCGGCGTCCTGCAGGTGGGTACGGCCAATCTTGACCACCTGCATCCACTCTTCCGCCTTCGTGCGCAGGCTTTCGATCAGTTCACGCACGCGCGGCAGCAGGCGGCTGTCGATTTCCAGCAGGGTTGCGACATGCATGGCGGTGGGAAAGGAATCGTTGCTCGACTGCCCCATGTTCACGTCGTCATTGGGGTGAACCGGCGTCTTGGACCCGATGGCCCCCCCCAGAAGCTGGATCGCACGATTGGCGATGACTTCATTCACGTTCATGTTCGTCTGGGTGCCCGATCCGGTCTGCCAGACAAATAGCGGGAATTCGGAATCCAGCCTGCCCGCAATCACTTCATCGGCGACACGGCTTATGGCGTCGGCCTTCCATTGCGGCATGTGTCCATCCGCCGCATTGACCTGTGCCGCGGCCTTTTTCACGATCCCGTAGGCATGGCATACCTCGATGGGCATATGGTCCCGCCCGATCGAGAAATGTACAAGACTGCGCTGTGTCTGCGCACCCCAGTAATGGTTGGCGGGGACATCAATTTCCCCCATCGAATCCTTTTCGCGCCGTGTGCCGGTGGCATCCAGCCCGATGGGGCAGTCCGTGATCGTGGGCGTGGTGGGTTCGGTCATGGTGGCGCTCCTTCCCTTTGTGGTTGCAGGGAATATGGGAACGCCACCGGGCTTTCGCGCCCCCGCCCGGCATCACAAGCGGGTGCGCGGGATTTCAGGGCGTGTCGGTGAAGGAGGCACCGGTATCGACTGCATCGGGCAATGGTTCCGCTTCAGTGATGTCCGCCCTTTGTCCAGGCGTCAGGGACAGGGCGACCGCCCGTGCACATTCTTCCAGTCCCCGAACCGGACAGGCAGATCACGCCAGGCAATACCGGCGCGGTAACAATGCAGAACGGCTGCGACAAACAGACGCCTTGACATATCCTGCCAACCATAAAGAAGTTTTTGATGAATATTTCCCAGAAAGCTTCGAAAGAACGCCACCTTTAAAAAAAAGGCAGCACCCAGAGACTTTTATTTATATCAGTCAGAGAGTTGTTTTCAGACAGTACCAGGCCAACAGCCACGGACGGCATCATACCCTGCAACCGCACGTACACGGCCGACCTGCGATACCTATACCTGCGTCAGGAGCAGCATGGCCCCGAACCCGATAAACACGAGTCCGGTCACAAGGCAGAAAATCCGATGCACCTCCGGCGTACGCAGCCATGCGGACAGGACACGTCCACCGCTGGCATAAACCACGTACCAGAACACTTCCACCATCGCGAATGTCATCACCAGCGTGACATATTGCGGCATGCGTGGCGCGGCCGGATTGATAAACTGCGGCAGGAAGGCCGCGGCGAACAGCAGCAGCTTGGGATTGCTGATCCCGGTCAGGAAGCCGTCACGAAACAGCGCCCGCATGGTCACAGCGGGCACGCAGCCCATATCCGCCCCGTCACTGTCCACCGCATCACGCGCACGCCATACCCGGACGCCCAGAAACACCAAGTATGCCGCCCCGATCACCCGCAGCACCATGAACAGGCGTGGTGACGCCACCAGTATGCCCGCCATGCCCGCAAGCGAGGCGATGACCACCAGTACAATGGCCAGCATGCAGCCCGTCATGACGCCCACGCTACGCAGCAATCCGTACCGGATGCTGGTTGACATGACGTGCATCATGTTCGGCCCCGGCATGGCGGACAATACAAAGGCAGTGGCGGCAAACAGCAGCCATGTATGAAATGTCATCCGTCCTGCCCTGCCTGTTCATGGTGTGGGGCGACACCATGCCGCCTTCCCTTGACGGTAGGCAAGGCGATGATATAAGAATATGTTATATTATAACACTTTGGGTTCCCATGCCGCTTTCCTTTCCTGTCGCCACCCCGTCCACGGACCAAGACAACCGGACAGCCATGCAGCATCCCACCCCCGCTACATCGCCTGCCCCGCTGCCCATCACATGGATGGCGCGTGCATGGTGGCAGCGTCTGGCCTGCATGACCGTGCCGTGCGGCGTATTGTGGGGGCTGATCGCGTGGGCCATCTCCATCCCATGACCGTCGGGACGACCACCGGCACGATCCGGCTGGAAGATGCGGGGGCCATGATGGGGGGACAGACAGTATGGCAGCACGTGACCGGCAGTTTCCGTCCCGGCAGCATGACCGCCATTGCAGGCGCCAACGGCACGGGCAAGTCCACCCTGCTACGCGCCATCCTTGGCGAAGTGCCGCTGGCGCATGGCACGCTCACGCGCGGGGGCCTTGGCCCACGTGATTTCGGCTATCTGCCGCAGGCCCGGATCATTGACCGGGGGTTTCCCATAAGCGTTACCGACATGGTGCTGGGTGGCGCATGGCAGCAGACGGGATTTTTTGGCGGGGCGGGGCGGGCGGTGCGCCTGCGCGCGGCCAGCGCATTGCAGCGCGTCAACCTTGGCGGGCAGGCGCAGCGCATGATCGCCGCCCTGTCGGCCGGGCAGTTCCAGCGCCTGCTGTTCGCCCGGCTGCTGATGACCGATGCACGCGTCATCGTGCTGGACGAACCCTTTACCGCGCTGGATGCGCCCACGACACGGGACCTGCTGGAACTGGTATGCGAATGGCATGCGCAGGGCCGCACCATCATTGCCGTGCTGCATGACATCCACCAGATCCGTACCTGCTTCCCCGATGTCGTGCTGCTGCATGGCGGACAGGCGACATGGGGCCGGACCCCGGACATCCTGACCCCTGTAATCCTGCAGCGCGCCTATGGCGGGACACGGGACAGGTGGACGGACATGCCATCATGAGCATCCTGTCCGTATTATGGGATCCGTTTGCGTCCTTCGGTTTCATGCGGCGCGCGCTGGTGGCGTCCATGACGCTTGGCATGGGGGCCGGGCCGGTTGGCGTGATGCTGCAACTGCGCCGCATGAGCCTGATTGGCGATGCGATGAGCCATGCGATCCTGCCCGGGGCCGCCATCGGTTTCCTGCTGGCGGGCGGCCTGTCGCTGACGGCCATGGGGATCGGGGGGATCGCGGCGGGGCTGGGTGTTGCGCTGCTGGCTGGCCTGGTCAGCAGGCGGACCCAGCTTGCCGAAGACGCCAGCTTCGCCAGCTTTTACCTGACGTCACTGGCGCTGGGCGTGCTAATCGTTTCCGCGCGGGGGTCGAATATCGACCTGCTGCATGTACTGTTCGGCACCATTCTGGGCATTGACGCATCGGCGCTGTGCCTGATGGGTGGCATCACGACGCTCAGCATCGTCATGCTGTCCATCATCTGGCGGCCGCTGGTCATGGAATGCGTCGATCCCGGCTTCATGCGCATGACCGGCGGGCGCGGCGGCATTTATCACATGGTGTTCCTGTTCCTCGTGGTCATCAACCTTGTGGCGGGGTTCGAGGCGCTTGGCACCCTCATGTCGGTGGGCATGATGATGGTGCCCGCCGCGACCGCGCGGCTATGGACGCGCCGGCTGCTGCCCATGATGGTGCTGTCTGCCGCAACGGGCATGGCGGCGGGACTGATCGGGCTGCTGGTGTCCTATCACTACCGGCTGGCGGCGGGACCATCGATCATCCTGACGTGCAGCGTGCTTTATATCCTTTCCCTTGTCATGTCGCCCGCGGGACTTCGCGCGGGGCGCCACATTCATGAAACATCCTGAAAATTAAAAGTTTTTGGTGAAGCTTTTTCAGAAAGCCTCGAAAAAACGCCGTCTTTTTAATGGAGTTCGCGCCGATGCGCCGCCTGTCCTGCCTGCTGGGCCTTTGCGGGGTCCTGTCCATCATGCCTGCCCGTGCGGCCCCCCTGCCCCATACGGTCCAGGCGGTCGCAAGTTTTACCGTGCTGGCTGATGTGGTGGCGCATGTGGGGGGCACGCATGTGCATGTCACGTCACTGGTGCCCCCCGATGGCGACCCGCATGAATTCGAACCCTCCCCTGATGACGCCCGCCAGCTACGCCAGGCCGATATCGTGTTCATGAGTGGCGAGGGACTGGAAAGCTGGTTCAGCCGGCTGGCCCACGCGGCGGGTTACCATGGCACGCCCGTCATCGTGTCCAACGGGATCAGCATCTACACCCCGCCGGGCCTGCAACAGGCGGAAACGGACCCGCATGTCTGGAACAGCGTGCCCAATGTCATCATCTGGACCAACAACATCCGTGACGCCCTGATCGCCATAGACCCGGCGGATGCCGACAGTTTCCGCGCCTCGGCCGCCGCCTATGTCACGCAGCTTCGCGCACTTGACCGCGACATCCGCGACCGCATCGCCACCATACCGGCCGACCGCCGGCGTATCCTGACCAGCCATGACGCCTTTGGCTATTTCGGCCGGACCTATGGCCTGACCTTCATGGCGCCGCAGGGCCTTTCGACCGAGACGGAAGCATCAGCCGGGGATATCGCCGCCCTGATCCGGCAGATCCGGCAGACGGGCGTCACCACCTATTTCATGGAAAACGCCGCCGATCCCCGCATGGTCCAGCAGGTGGCGCGGGCGACCGGCACCCGGCCCGGCGGGGAACTGTATGCCGAAGCCCTGTCCCCGCCCGGTGGTCCCGCCCCGGACTACATCGCCATGATGCGCCACAATACCGACCTCATGGTCACGGCGATGCAGGGGACGCGCTGACGCGCCTCTCGCTGCCCTCGGGGGCGGCAACGGCAAAGGGGGACAGGTCCACACGGTTGACATGCATCGCCACCACCGATTCCCGATGCGTGATGGAGACAACCGTCATGTCCGGACAGGCCTGACGCAGCAGCGCGTACAGCGCCGCCTCCGATGCCGCATCAAGGTTGGAGGTTGATTCGTCAAGGAACACCCAGCCCGGCCGCGCCAGTATGATACGCGCAAAGGCCAGACGCTGGAGTTCACCCGGCGAGAGGATCTGCCCCCATGCCTCCTCGCTTTCGATACGCGGCGCAAGCTGGCCCAGCCCGACCTGCTGCAGGGCCGCGATCACATCCGCTTCCGGATAGGCGTCGACCCCGGCGGGATAGGTTACCGCCCGGTGCAGCGTGCCGGTGGGCACATAGGGCCGCTGCGGGACGAACATCATCGCCACGTCCGGCTGCCTGATGGTGCCGGTGGCGAACGGCCAGATCCCCGCCAGCACGCGGAACAGCGTGGACTTGCCGGTACCCGACGGACCGGTCACCACCGTCATCTGCCCATGTTCCAGCGTGAAGCTGACATTACGCAGCAGCGCCGCGCCATCGGGACGGAATACGTCCAGCCCGCTGACCTGCAGGTTCGCATTCGCGGCGGCGGGCACGACCGTAACCTTGTCACGCATGGCCTGCGCACGATCCATCACGCGCTGGAAGGTGGCCAGACGCGCGACCTCCGCATGCCATGTCGTAAGCGAGGCATAGGACGTGGACAGCCAGCCCAGCGCCCCCTGCACACGTGAAAACGCCATGACCAGCTGCATGAGCGTGCCGAACGTCATCTTGCCCGCGAAATACCGGATCGAACCGATCAGCAGCGCGAAATTGCCCGACACCACCTCCAGCCCCGTCGTCAGCAGCCCCAGCCACTTGGTCCGGCGCATGATGACAAGGAAATTGCCGTACACCTGCGAAAAGGAACGGTTGAGCCCGGCCTGTTCCTCCGCCTCGCCACGGTACAGGGCAATCCCTTCGGCATTGTTGCGGACATGGACAAGGCTGTAGCGGAAATCGGCTTCGGCGCGCTGCTGGAAAAACTGTAGCCCCGCCAGCTTGTGCCCCGCAAGATGGGTCACCCACGTCGCCATCACGGAATAGATCAACGCGGCCCAGAAGAAATAGCCGGGTATGGAAAAGCCCAGGACCTCCAGCGGGCCGGACAGCGCCCACAGCAGGCCGACATAACTGAACAGCGTCACGATATTGGACAGCAGGTTGATGAACTGCGTCAGCGTATCGGTGACAAAGCTGTTCAGGTCTTCCTGTATGCGCTGGTCGGGGTTGTCCGCGCCTGCTTCCAGCCCGGACGTGGTGATGGCGATGCGGAAATAGGTCTGGTTTTCCATCCACTGCCGCGTCATGCGCTGTGTCAGCCACCGCCGCCAGCGCAGGCCCAGCATCTGCTGCAGGTAAGTGGCATAGATACTGCACAGCACCGCGGGAATGGTGATGATGAAAAAGCCCAGCACGAAGCCTTCCTGGTTATGCACATACCAGAACAGGCCGCGCAGGAAGGTCGTGGCGTCGCGCTGCTGCAGGGCCGTGTAATAGACATTGCGCGAGAACGACTGCAGCAGGTCCAGCCCCACCATGGAAAAGGTCAGGACCAGTACCGCCACCAGCAGGCCCCATGCCCATTTCTTGTCCTCGGACACAAAATAGGGACGGGTGAGATACCAGACATCTTTCAGGAGAAGGCGCAAATGCTGCATGTTGATCCCGTGCACAGGGTTAGGGCCACGTATGGTCCAGCATTCCCACGAAGTCGGGGCGGACTCAATGTCCATTGCGCCCGGATGGCGGTTTCCATGCGCCGGAAGCGCTGCGTTAAGCTTCCTCACGACTTCTTGACGAAGGATGTCTTCCACGCCCGCACCCCGCCCATGGCATGCGACAGGGGGAAATACCGCCAGACAACAGGGGTTTATGGGACGCAGGCCCGAATGGACAAGGGTACTATATATCGAAAAGCCGAATGCCAGACATATCAGTCGCACGGGTACCGAACTGCCACATCGTGTTATGTTTGACACACAGATTTACAAATGGCGGGGTCGGGTTCCTACCCTGCCTGCTAAACAAGGTAAGGAAAATCAATATGGTGTCGTTCAGTCGCGTCCTGTCTGCCGGTGCGTTCGCCACAATCATGGCAGTCGCGCCGCTTGCGGCCCATGCCGCTGAAATCTCGCCCCCGACCGGCGCAGGCGTCGCCAACCAGGTCGAAGCGATCAAGCCCGGCTCCCTGTCCGCTGAAACGGTGTACTCGGCCGTGGCCTCGGCAAAGCCCGCTGATCTGGGCGGCATCATGAACTACTGCATCCAGTCCAATTACCTGACCGCGTCCGAAGCGTGGCCCGTGCTGGCGGCGTTCAACAAGAAGACGAACGACGTGCCGTCCAACCAGAAGGGCAACATGTCCTATGCCGACGGTTCGACCGGCCTGCTGAAGGTGGGTGGCAAGGCGCCGATCTCGCTGGAAGATGCATCGGCTGACATCCGCAAGCATGCCTGTGCGAAGGTTGAAGCCCGCGCGAAATCCATGCTCTGATCCAGGGACCGTTTCCCCTGCTTATGCCCCGCCGGTCTCCCGGCGGGGTTTTTTAATGCCTGCTGCCGTTCCGGGAAGCTGTCTGACAGGCCCACCCGGAACGCATCGGCGATCATACGAATGTTTCTGGTGCCGCTTTTTCAGGAAGCGTCAGGAAACATTGCCTTCCTGAAAAAGACGATACCCAAAAAACCTTTATTTTCATCAACCTGTTGATTTCAAACAATCGCTTATTTTACCCACACGCGCGAAAACGTCATGTGGTACAGACGCGTGGAAAAATAGTTTCCCAACCGGGGCGAGACCAGATCCACATAGCTTATGCTGATCATGGGCGCGGCAGCGGCAAGCCGGGTGATGCGGTCATCCACCTGCTGCCACAGGCCCTGCATCACCTGCGGATCATGTTCGTGCCGGATGCGCGCCACCAGCGTCTGGACCCCTGCATCACACAGCCCCGACATGTTGATCGAACTGTCGGAACCGGGATGGAAATTGTCACAGTCAAACAGCGTATCCACGAAATTGGATGGGGATACGTAATCCGCGTACCATCCCATAAGGCTGATCTGGACATGATTGGCGCTGTTCTGGGCATAGGCCAGTTCCATGGCCGGCGAAAGCGGATGCAGGTGCGCGTGATAGCCAATATCCTGCAGCATGTCGCGCAGGTAGGTACCCATGCTGGTATCCATGGCGGTGGCCGGGACGATCAGGGTCACGTCCTGTCCTGCTGTCCCGCTTTCACGCACAAGCTGACGTGCGCGCGCCATATCGGGACGCGTCCAGCGCGGGGCCGGATGGTCGGGGTCCGCACCTTCAGTCCATGCACACTGCCCGTCACCGGGCAGAAGGCCGGGGGGCACCATGCGGCATAGCGGGGCAGCAATGCCCGATCCACCATAAAGGATGGTCATGGCGCGCCGGTCCAGCGCGTAATTGACCGCCTGCCGGGCCCGGATATCATCAAAGGGCGGGATATTGACATTCATGGGCATGTACATGAGGCCGTACAGCGGATAGACGTGAACCTGCGCTGTATATCGCCCGCCGATTTCCCCCAGCCGGTCCAGCGGCTTCAGTCCCGCCATCCAGTCATACTGCCCCCGTTCGACTGCCGTGACGGCATCTTCTTCCGACAGGCCATAGTCATACTGTATGGCATCGACATACCCATCGGGCTGGGCGGCCTCGCTCCATTCATGAAAATAGGGATTGCGTTCCAGCCGCATGCCCCGGTCGGGGATGGAAGACACGATGCGATATGGACCCGTCGCAGGTGCCGCGACTTCGCCCAAATCATGGGCGGGCGTGCTGGCAGGCAGGACGACCGCATGCCCGAAAGCGATCTTCTGCGGGAATTCGGAATCCGGCGCGGTCAGGTGAATGGTGATGCGCCGGGTAGCCCCATCCGTTTCCACCCCACCGGCCAGCGTGCAGTGAGCGGGATCATGCAGGCATGCATCCGCCCCCACGATCCCGCCGTAAAACGACCCCGCCGTAGGGGAGCCGACGCGGAACAGCCGTTGCAGGGACGCCGCCACATCGGCCACGGTCAGGGGTGTGCCATCGGAAAAACGGATACCGTCGCGCAGGGTGAACACCCATGTGCGCCCGTCATCCAGCCGTTCGGGCATGGACTGCGCCAGGTCGGGCACAACCTGCGCCCCGGCCGGGCCTTCCAGCTTGGGATAGGTCAGCAGGCCATCATACATGACGCCCATAAGCTGCATGTACTGGCTGCTGTAATTGATCTGCGGGTCCAGTGTCCCGGCTGCACTGACCGCTGTCAGCCGCAATGTGCCGCCACGGTGGGGACTGCCCTGCGTGCCATCGGCCGCACGGGCGGACAGGCCGTGCAATGCCACCCCCAGCAGGAGGAGAAGGACCGCGCCAGATGCCTGCCATGATGCCTTCATGCGCGGTCCTGTTGTTTTCAGTGTTTGCCCGGCGCGTTCATGAGTTCCGTCATGCGCGCGGTGACATCCGCCGCCGTGGCGGTGGACGGCAGGCTGCCTGCATACCGCCCGGTGGGTGACATGATCACGATCTGGGTGGCGGGTTCCATGCTGTATTCGCCATTTTCCCCGTCATGGCGGACATAAGGGGCATGGTATTCCTTCGCCACAGCCTGCAGCATCTTGGGCGATCCCGTCATGACCGTGACATGCGTGCCGAAGCGCAGGGCATAGGTCCGCAGCACCTCCGTCGTATCACGCATGGGATCAAGGGAAATGAAAATGGGCACCACCAGATGCGCGCGGTCACGGCCCAGTGCCTCCACCCCGTCGGCCATCGCCTTGATGGTGGCGCCACAGACCGTATCGGGGCAATGGGTGTCACCAAAATAGATCATCATCCACCGCCCGCGGAAATCGGTATCCATCACCGACCCGTCGGCCCCGTTGATCAACCGGAATGAACCACCAACCGGGTTGCCATAAGTGGTCAGCGGCACGGGGGCATTGCTGGAATAACGGTAGCCGAAATATCCGGCGATCGAGGAAACCGCGAGTATGACCAGCCCTACAATAACAAAGAACCGGTCCCGTTCATTTCGCATCATCAGTGTGCATCCGCCCAATTCGTTCCGGTCCCGGTTTCCACGACCAGCGGCACCGAAAGGGTGGCTGCGGATTCCATGACCTGCCTGACGAGGGCTGCCAGACGATCGGCATCATCCTTGCGCACCTCGAACACAAGTTCGTCATGGACCTGAAGGAGCATGCGTCCGTCAAGCCCCGCATCCGAAAGGGCGGCAGGAATTCGTACCATGGCGCGTTTGATGATGTCAGCCGCCCCCCCCTGCAACGGGGCGTTGATGGCCTGGCGCTCGGCATAGTTGCGGCGCACGGCGCTTTTGTCACCAATGCCCGGCACCCAGCACCGGCGGCCGAATGGCGTGGTGACATATCCCTTCGCCCGCGCTTCGGCCTTCACGCGCTCCATGTAATCGCGGATGCCGGGATAACGGGCGAAATAGGCGTCGATGTAGTCCCGTGCCTCCCCGGGGGGAATGCCAAGCTGGCGGCCCAGCCCGAAGGCGCTGATGCCGTAGATGATGCCGAAATTGATCGCCTTGGCGCGCCTGCGCGTCAGCGGGTCCATGCCTTCGATCGGGATACCGAACACTTCGGACGCCGTGCGGGCATGGATGTCCTGCCCCAGCGCGAATGCTTCACGCAGGGCGGGGATGTCCGCCACATCCGCCAGAAGCCGTAGTTCGATCTGGGAATAGTCGGCCGAGACCAGGACATTGCCGGGGGCTGCGACAAAGGCCCGGCGGATACGCCCGCCTTCCTCCGTGCGGATGGGAATGTTCTGCAGGTTGGGATCATTCGATGACAGGCGGCCCGTTGTCGTCACCGCCATCTGGAACGATGTGTGCACGCGCCCCGTCGCCGGATTGATCTGGTTGAGCAGCGCATCGGCATAGGTGCTTTTCAGCTTGGCCAGCTGCCGCCATGCCAGAATCCGTGCAGGCAGGTCATGTCCCTGATCCGCCAGGTCCTGCAGCACCGATGAATCCGTGCCCCATGCCCCCGCCTTGGTGCGCTTGCCACCGGGCAGGCCCATTTCATCAAACAGGATTTCCCCCAGCTGCTTGGGGGAGCCGACATTGAAGTCACGCCCGGCCAGCTTGTGGATCTCGGCCTCGATCACGGCCATGCGCTGCGCGAATTCGGTGGACATGGCGCGCAGGTCATTGGCATCGACCGCAATGCCCGCGCGCTCCATATCCGCCAGGATCGGTACCAGCGGGCGCTCCATTTCCTCATACAGCGCCAGCGCGTGGTTGGTGCGCAGTTGCGGCCGGAGCACCTGCCACAGCCGCAGGGTCACATCCGCGTCCTCCGCCGCGTACGGCGTGGCGCGCGCGATATCCATCTTGGAAAACACCACCCGGTTGCGGCCCGTGCCCGTCACCTCGTCATAGGGGATGGGTGTGTGGTCAAGTGTCAGGCGCGAAAGCTCATCCATGCCCTGCCCATGCTTTCCCGCCGACTGGGCATAGGAAATCAGCATGGTGTCATCAATCGGCGCGGGCTGGACGCTGCCCGCCTGTGTCAGCACCAGCAGGTCGAATTTGGCGTTCTGGAAGACCTTGAGCACCGACGGGTCGGCAAACAGCGGTTCAAGGATTTCCAGCGCCGTTGCCACCGGCATCTGGGGCGTGCCAAGGCTGTCCATCAGGTCCACCTGATGACTGAGCGGGATATAGCACGCGCGGCCACATTGCGGGGCAAGCGAGATGCCGACCAGCGGCGCGGTCAACGGGTCAAGCCCGTCGGTTTCCGTATCCACCGCGCAGACCCCGCTGGCGCGGGCCTGTTCCACCCATTTCCGCAGCACTTCGGGATCGGTCACCGTTTCATACGGGCCATAGGGTTCGGGCGGGATGGGGGGCAGTTCCCCCGCAGGCTGACTGAGCCCGGCCGGTGTGACATGGGCGGAAATGCGCGGACGCGGCTTCGCCTTGAGCCCCATGCGCTGCAGCAGTGACGAAAAACCCATGTCCGACAGCCATGCGCCCAGACGTTCCATGTCCACATCGCAGCAGGCAAGGTCGGACAGGGGCTCGGGGCATGGCGCGTCTTCACGCAGCGTCACCAGTTGCAGCGACAGGCGCGCCATGTCGGCATGGGCCAGCAGGTTATCGCGCCGCTTGGACGCCTTCATGCTTTCAGCGCCTGCCAGTATGGCGTCCAGCGACCCGTATTCCGCCATCAGCGCCGATGCGGTCTTGGGACCGATGCCCGGCACGCCGGGCACGTTGTCCACCGGATCGCCAATCAGGGCCTGCACCTGCGCCACCCGGTCGGGCGCAACGCCGAATTTGGCCTCGACCTCCTTCACGCCGATCGGGCGGTTCCTGATCGGGTCCATCATCATCACGCCGGGACGGACAAGCTGCATCAGGTCCTTGTCGGATGAATAGATGGTGCACTGCCCGCCCGCATCGGTCGCCTTGCGGGCATAGGCCGCGATCAGGTCATCGGCTTCCCAGCCCGCTTCCTCCAGCGCCGGCACGCCGAAGGCGGCTGTCGCATCGCGCACAAGGCTGAACTGCGGGCGCAGTTCCTCCGGCGGTTCGGGGCGGTGGGCCTTGTATTCACCATACAGGTCATTGCGGAAGGTATGGCGTCCCGCATCGAATATGACCGCCAGATGGGTACCTGCATGTTCGCGCAGCAGGCGCGACAGCATGTTCGAAAAACCATACACCGCATTGACGGGCGTACCGTCGGGGCTGGTCATGGGGGGTAGTGCGTGGAAGGCGCGGAAAATGAAGCCCGAACCATCCACCAGGATCAGGTGAACCTGCTTGTCGCTGGACATGTATCAGGATGCGATCAGTGACCGGCGTCCGCCGGCGCATCGGGGCTGAGCACGAACAGCCGCGAGCAGTAGGGACAGAATGTCTGGTGATGGCCGATACGCAGGAAAACCCGCGGATGTCCCAGCGCGCCAAGCCCCCCGTCACAGGACAGGGTACGCGAATCGACAACGATGGTTTCAATCGTACCCAGACGGGGGTGCGGGACGGGATCGTGGGACAGGGCTTGCATTTTGACGGGCCTCGGGTTGTTGTCCGGCTTTGGTTTGCATGCCCGCCCGCGGGCGGGCCATGCGCTTGTCCATGATGATACGCAGGATTGCCGTGCTTTCAAACATTCGCCTGTCACGCCTGCTTTATCCAGTGCTTTTTGTGATGCTGGCAGCCTGCACCACGCGTGAAGCCCCACCCCCGGCGGCACCGGCCCGTCACCCGGATCTTGCCCGCCTGATTCCTGCGGACCGGACGGTCACGATTGCAGGCGTGGGCACGGTGCCGCTGCGGATCTGGCCTGCACGGGGGGCGGAACGCGCCGTCATCCTTGCACTGCATGGCTTCAATGACAGCCGCGATGCATGGGAACATCCTGCCCCCGCGCTGAATGCGGCAGGCATGACCGTCATTGCCCCCGACCTGCCCGGTTTTGGCCAGACGGCGCAGCGTGGCGGATGGGCGGGAACGGACGTCCTGCTGCGCACCGCATCCAGCCTTCTGGCCACGATCGGGCGCGAACATCCCGGCGTACCCGTATATGTCATGGGGGAAAGCATGGGCGGTGGGCTGGCCATCGTGCTGGCGTCACAGGCCGACACGCCACCCGTGGCGGGCTACATCCTGCTCGCCCCCGCGGTATGGGATCTGGATACCGGTACGCGCACGACCACGCACCTGATCGCCGCACTGGCGCCCCGGTGGCGGCTGAGCGGGCGCGAACTGCCTGTCCATGTCACGGCAGCCGATGACATGCTGGCCCTGGCGCGCCTGTATTATGACCCCCTGACCCTGCGGGACACCAGCACGGTGGCGCTGTCCGGGCTGACAGACCTCATGCATCGCGCGGCGCAGGCGGATGCACACATGCACGGGCGCGTGCTGGTGATCTATGGCGGCCATGACCAGATCATTCCCGCCCCGGCCATGGCACGGGCCTGGCGGCGCATGCCACGGGACACGCGGCATGACTACATCCCCGGCGGCTACCATCTGCTGCTGCGCAGCCGTGACGCCGGTCGGGTCACGGCGGACATGACCAGCTGGATCGTCAGTCCCGACAGCTTCCTGCCTTCGGGCGGGGACATGGCGGCGGCCGCATGGATGGCCGACCAGAAAGGACGCGCGGCCCCCCTGCCTGTCCTGCCGGGATGGATGGACTGGGTCGCGCCGCAATGAATTTTCCTGATTTCAGGGGTGGCATTCAGCCTGATCCCGATGTATGCAGGCGGGAGTGGACTCGTAGCTCAGCTGGATAGAGCGTCGCCCTCCGAAGGCGAAGGTCGAAGGTTCGAATCCTTTCGAGTCCGCCACATATTTTTTCAAAAGGCGCCATCCGGCCTGTCCTTTTGTGCATCCCCTGAAATCATCGGCAAGCCGAATCTGGCGACAGAAATAATACATCTGTTGTTTTTGCTATACTTTATTCATTTTTAAACAAATTTATCAATGAATATAATAAATCCAGAATTTTTATTTTAAACAGGGCCGTTTTTACGCCCATGACTGTACTATTTATCCAATATATTCCTTTCCATCCCCCGGCAGGTCGTGATCCTTACGCATGTTTCAGTATTTCCAGGGAAATATAACAGCACTCATCTCGTTAACGATGGAAGCATGGCTGTGCCCTGTGGTGACGGGTAACACGTCATCCCATGCTATGGCACGGTTGCACACATGGCGGTTGCAGCCGTCATGACCGGTTCACGAACACGGAGCGTATTCATGACTCAGGCATCTGTTACGGAAACCACGACAATCCGGGGGCTGAAACATCCCGTCTCGCGTATTGCGCTTGGCACATGGGCCATTGGGGGATGGATGTGGGGCGGCCCGGACGACCGCAACGCCATTGCCACCATTCAGGAAGCTGTTGATCTGGGCATAACACTGGTTGATACGGCACCTGTCTATGGCTTTGGCCATTCGGAGGAAATTGTGGGGCAGGCCCTTGCCGGGCGGCGGGACAAGGTGGCGATCGCAACCAAGGTCGGGCTGGACTGGAAGGACGATCACAAGCCGTTCCGCAATACCTCGCCGGCCCGTATCCGCAAGGAAATCGAGGATTCACTACGCCGCCTGCGCACCGATTACATCGACCTGTATCAGGTCCACTGGCCTGATTCCGCCGTGCCGATGGATGAAACCGCCCGTACGCTGGAAGATCTGGTCAAGGAGGGCAAGGTACTGGCGCTGGGCGTAAGCAACTTCACCATCGCCGAGATGGATGCCTTCCGCGCGGTCGCCCCGCTGGCTGCGGTGCAGCCGCCTTACAACCTGTTTGAGCGTGGCATGGAACATGACATCCTGCCATATGCGCGCCAGCATGACCTGACCATCCTTGCCTATGGTCCGCTCTGTCGTGGCCTGCTGTCGGGCAAGATGACGGCACAGACGAAATTCGGTCCCGATGACCTGCGCAGCGCGGACCCCAAGTTCCAGCCACCCCGCTTTGCCCAGTATCTGGAAGCCGTGCGGCAGTTGCAGGATTTCGCGCGTGAGAAACATGACAAGTCGCTTCTGGCGCTGGCCATTCGCTGGGTACTCGATCAGGGACCGACGATTGCCCTGTGGGGCGCGCGCCGCCCGGACCAGATCGCAGCAGTGGCCGATGCGATCGGCTGGCACCTGAGCGCCGATGACCTGCGCGAGATCGACACAATCCTCAAGACCTGCATCAAGGATCCGGTCGGGCCGGAATTCATGGCGCCCCCGGGTCGCTGACAGCGTTTTGAGATCTGACATGCGCCCGCCTGTCATGTTGTCCGCAAAGGCGACTCCATGACAGAAGGCAGGCTGCCCCGCCACCATGTCTTAGCCCATGAACATGCTCAGGATGACACATGCAAAAGTGGTGCATGGGGCAGGATGCAGAAAATCCTGCCGCGGGTCATTGATGCTGGACTGCACCTGCACGAAAAACAGTGCGCGGAATCATGACCCTGCGGGCGCATTACGGATCGGGCACATGCGGCAAATCATCCCGGCCGCATCACCTTCACATTCATGCCGGATAAAACAGTCAAACCCACCACAACAACCAGATGAGGCGTGGAACAGGCCCGCGTATGGGATGATTGCGACCATGCTGGAAACACCTGACCATGACAGGCCAGGTCATCCCGAATGAAAATGGACCGCACGCGGGACGGCGGAATAGCCAGAAGACCCACCCGGACCGGTCTGGCGCCATGCAATCGCCACCTGCCTGCGAAATGGCGCCCTCATCGCGTTTGCATTCATATTGACTGAACGGGTATGTCCCGCAAAATCAGCATGAACAGAACATCAGCCATGCTGATCGCAGCGATTCCCGACCCGGACGGGGCAAATGGAGCGACCGATGACATCCTTTCCCCTGCGGGGCATGCTTGTGGGCAGCGCCTGTGCGCTTGGCTTCTTCCACCTGCCCGGCACCCTGCGTCCGGCCCATGCGCAGCAGGCGGAAGAACATCACGGCCCCACGGCGGAACAGCGCGCGGAAATCCAGCGCGCGGTGCATGAGGCAATCCAGCAGGACATACGCAAGGTGGCGCAGTACAAGCTGCCCAAGGATTTTTTCGCCCGTATGCTGCCCCTGATCCGGCAGATCAGGCGGGCCAACATCACCCCCCCGACCCAGACCACCAACATGACGCTGGCCACCACCATCCGGCGCACGCAGGCCATGCCGCAGCTTCAGGAAATCCTGCAGGAACATGGGATGTCGGCGGAAGATTTTGTCATGAGCCTGACCACGTTCGAAATGACAAACGCCATGATCCAGGCACCCCCGCAAAAGACAAAAGACACGCCAAAGCTTGATAAGGATAACGTCAGACTGATCCAGTCCCATCAGGCACTGGCGCAGGCGCTGGTGCACGACATGGACAGCGAAAGCGAACATCTGCAATAGCGGACCATCGAAAGTTTTTCGCAAAAATTTCTGGCGAATCTTTTCTCAAAAAAACTTCAGGAAACGCCGAATTTCTGAAATAAATATAGTACCAAAAGAAATTATTACTTTTTATCAGTAATTCATTTTTCGCCTCTTTCTCCAGCACAATGCCGTCGTGACAGGCGTGCCAGCATGGCAGATGTCAGGGTCCTGCCCTTGCCAGTTGCGCGATCTTTGCCGGATATGACCGGCACTACTGAACACATGCCGTTGTAAAGGCTGGCGCGTTGCCGGTCCGGTCGTGTGGATGATGGACGGTGTTGGTCATGCAGACCGGAACAGGCAGATCGGACTCTGGAACAACGGCAGGCAGCGTACCCGCCCACAATGGGCTGCGTGCCCGGCTGCATGATATCCTGGCCGGCCTGTCGCTTGCCTCCATGAACATTCCGCAGGTTCTGGGCTACACGCGCATTGCCGCCATGCCTGCGGTAACGGGACTGTACACGGTACTGCTGCCACTGGTGGCATTCGCGTGTTTCGGGGCATCGAAACATCTGGTTGTCGCAGCCGATTCCGCCACCGCCGCCATTTTTTCCAGTGCGGTCGGTCGCATGGCGACACCGGGCAGCACGCATTACATGGCGCTGGTCAGCATGGTTGCCCTGCTCAGCGCGGGCTTCCTGCTGGTCGCACGCCTGTTCCGCCTGGGCTTTCTGGCGGATTTCCTTTCGCGCACCGTGCTTGTGGGATTCCTTGCCGGGGTGGGGGTGCAGGTCGCACTGGCCATGACGCGCGACATGCTGGGCATTACCACCACGGCGCACAACCCGTTACTACAGCTGTTCCAGACACTGGCGCAGCTTTCGCATGTCAATATCCCGACCCTGCTGCTGTCCGCCGGCATCGTGGCCATCATCATGACGGGGGACCGGCTGACGCCACGTGCGCCACTGGCGCTGGTGACCGTGGTGGGCACGATCATGGTCAGCATGACCTTTGGCCTGTCCCGGTTCGGAATAGAGACGATCGGCCCGATCGTGGGCGGCCTGCCCCGCCTGTCCATACCCGATGTGTCATGGAATGACATGCTGGCGCTGCTGCCTGCCACGACATCATGCGTTTTCGTCATCATTGCGCAGAGTGCCGCGACATCACGCGCCTTTGCCCTGCGCTTCCATGATCCGGTGGATGACAACGCGGACATACTGGGCCTGTGCGCCGCCAACGCGGCGGCGGGGCTGAGCGGGACATTCACCGTCAACGGCAGCCCGACCCAGACCGCGATGGCCGTGCGGGCAGGCGCGCGCAGCCAGCTTGCACAGCTGACATTTGCCATCGTCACGATGCTTGTACTGGTGTTTCTGACCGCGCCGCTGCAGTACCTGCCGCGCTGCGTGCTGGCATCCATCGTCTTTACCGTGGCGCTGGGCATGATCGACCTGCAGGCGATGGTCGCCATCCGGCGCGAAAGCCCCGGTGAATTCGGGCTGGCGCTGATGACCGCCGCCGCTGTCGTGGGCATCGGGGTGGAACAGGGCATCTTCCTGGCCATCGCGCTGTCGCTGTTCCGCCATGTGCGACACAGCTACGAACCCCATACGATGATCCTGCGCCGGGACGGGCAGTCCGGCCTGCTGGAACCCTATGACGTAAGACCCGGACAGCAGACCGCGCCGGGACTGATTGTCTATCGCTTCTGTGCCGACCTGTTCTATGCCAACGCCACGCGGTTCGCGCATGACGTGCAAGTGCTGGTTGACAATGCCCCGACCCCCGTCCGGTGTCTTGTAATCGATGCCAGCGCCATCACGGATATCGACTTTTCCGCCGCAAGCGACCTGCGTGACCTGTTCACGACCCTGCGGGCGCGGCATGTAACCGTGATATTTGGCCGCGTCACCCCCTACCTGCGGGCCGACATGGACCGCCATCGCATCACCCCGGTCATCAGCGCCGTCAACATCCACGCGCAGCTTCATACCGCCATCGCGGCGGCGCGAAAGGTAATGACCGACAGCGAGATATCCAAGCCCACGATACATTAGGGACAGCTTGAGACAGCCTTCCCCCGGAGGCAGCGTTCCCGATGCTTTTTGGGAAACAGCTTCTTCATGACCCCCGGGCGTCCGAAACGGTTTCCACGGGCCACCCGCGACAGGTACCCCCGCCGGTCATGACCGCCATCGGTTGTCCATGCCCAGCCAAGGCGATACGATACCGGCTGTCATACATCAATTTCCGGACAGGATGGGAAAACAGGTCATGCAATGGGGTTGGATCAGTGCGGCAACCACCATCAGTTTCCAGATCCTGTTCATCATCCGCGTCCTGCTCCGCCCCCACCGGCAGCCCGCGTCACGCGTGGCATGGGTGGCCATTATCGGTTCCCTGCCCATCCTTGGCATGATTGCCTACCTGCTGCTGGGCGAGACCCACCTGAACGAGCGTATCCTCCAGCGTATCCGTGAGGCCATCAGGCGGCTGCCCATCCCCGGCAAGACCAGCAATGCGCTGATCGATGCCGAACGTGATTTCGGGCTGCATCCGCGCCTTGCCCCGCTGTTCCGCGTCGGGCAGTCCATTAGTGGTTATCCCCCCATGGGGGGCAACAGCGCAGCCCTCATGCCGGATTCAGATGCCGCCATCACGGCCATGGTGCGTGATATCGATGCGGCGCGGGAACATGTGCATATCAGTTTCTATATCTGGCTGTCCGACAATAATGGGATGAAGGTGGTCGAGGCCCTGAAACGCGCGGCAGGACGCGGTGTGACATGCCGCGTCATGGCGGATGACCTGGGATCACGGCGCCTGATCCACAGCCACCACTGGCGGGACATGCAGGCGGCGGGCGTGCGGCTTGTGCGTGCGCTACCCATCGGCAACCTGCTGCAACGCCCCTTTCGCGGGCGGTTTGACATGCGCAACCACCGCAAGGTTGTCGTCATTGACAACCGTGTAACCTATTGCGGCAGCCAGAACTGCGCCGACGCCGCATTCCGGGTTAAGCCCCGCTTTGCCCCTTGGGTTGACCTGGTCACACGGTTTGAAGGCCCTGTGGTGCTGCAGAACCAGCACCTGTTTGCAACAGACTGGTTCGGCCATACCGATGAAGACCTGACCGAACTGCTGGCCACGGCAGCCATACCGGCAGGAGACGGCTTCGTGGCCCAGGTCATCGGGACAAGCGCCGCCGTGCGCTATGCCGCGATGCCGGAAGTGTTTGTGTCACTGATGAATGCGGCGGCACGGGACCTGACGGTTACGACACCCTATTATGTTCCTGACGAACCCATACAGGCCGCCCTGTGCGCAGCCGCCCGGCGCGGCGTGAACACGACGCTTACGGTTCCCACCCGCAATGATTCATGGATCGTCGCCGGTGCCAGCCGCAGTTATTACCGTGAACTGCTGGAAGCGGGGGTCAAGCTGTATGAATACCCGCACGGCCTGCTGCATACCAAAGCGCTGACAGTGGACGGGAAAATGACCATGATCGGATCAGCCAACCTGGACCGGCGCAGCTTTGACCTCAATTTTGAAAACAATATCCTGTTCGTGGACCCCGCGTTCACGGCTGACATCCACGCACGCCAGAAGACCTATACCAATGCCGCCACCCCCGTGACACTGGACATGGTCATGAACTGGCCGAAATACCGTGTCCTGTGGAACAATGTCCTGGCGATGGTTGGCCCCGTTTTGTGAATAAGCGAGATATAATATCGGCTCTTGAAAACGCTCCCGCCGGACCCGACATCTGGGGAGAGAGCCCGGCCAATCGTACGGGCAACCTGCATCGAATGGCAACAGGAGAAACCGGATCATGAGTACCGCTGAAAACCTTCGCAAGCTCAGCCCTGAAGACATTCAGGAAATCACGAAGCATTTTGAAAAGTCCCTGCACCAGCACAAATCCGAACTGCACAAGCAGATCGCGGATCATCTTGCCGGCCTGAAGGGGGAAGTCCGCCTGCATGAAAACAGGATCCCGACCTATTGCAAGGTGTTCGGGTTCCTGATTCTGGCGGCGGCATCAGTGGTCAGCTATGCCTTCGGTCGCAAGTCCGCGGAATAAACAGCCTGTCCGGGCCGCCGCATATCCACGCGGCGGCACGGGAACGCGGCACCGATCATTTGACAGTCGCGGCGTTCGTGGCCGGGACTGTTACCTGCGTCGCTTGTACCTGCGTTGCTTCCTCGGGCACAGGGGGCGTTCTGGGGGAATGGAACGCGGAAATCGGTCCCAGCGGGCCGCGTCTGACATGTCGCATTGACGCGACCGGCTTGCGCACGCATCCCCGTGTCACAATTGAACAGACCCCATCGGATCCGATGATTTCGTCATCATCGCCGCTGTAATGCAGATCCACCACCTTATCATCCTCGATACGGATATCCGCGACGCAGGTCTTGCCCGCGCCGCCCACGGCTGTTTCCGTCAGGTTGACCAGGGTCTGTAGCGGAAAAAGCGTTGAATCATTCGTGGACGGGATATTCAGCGTGCGTGAATATTCAAATATCTGCACGTGATCGTCTATTTTCTTGATCTTGTCGGGAATGCCCACGCATGACTGCACATCCGTGCTGTTCATGCCGATCATGGCAAGCTGCGCACGGTGCGCAGTACGGGAGTCCGTATAACCACACCCCGCAAGGCCACCGACAGGCAACAGGACGATACATACACCACCGATACGCGACAGGAAGGTGTGGAACAGGTGATTGCTGCGGTGGGTCTCAACTGTCATGCGGCTGTGTTGCTCCGAAATGGGGATGGTCGTTCTGACAAGGCGGATTCTGGTACGGCCTTCATCAATCATCTTTCGCATATACGAAACAGGAATTCATGAAGGAAATCCTGTTTTCCTGCACTGCGGCCATCCAGCCACACCGGGTGTTTACCAGCCCGGCATCTGCTGATGCGGTTTTTTATGTAAACTGTCCGGATCCGTTTTTCATGTCCGGTCGATGAATCCGGTGCGCAATGCCGGTCCAGTCGCACCCTGAAGATGTTTCTTATACAAAATCGAAAGCGGACCGGCGCGGCAGGGATGGCGATGTCATATCCGCCAGGCGGGACAAATGATTATGCCTGACACTGGCAATCAGGTCGTAATCCTGACGATAGATCTGGCGTATGCGCGTAATTTGGTCGGCACTGGGCATTTCGTCCGCGCCGCCACCTGCATTGGCATGACCGATGGGGTTGGACGTATAATTCCGGACAAAATCCTGTATGCGGCGCATATAATCCATCAGGAACAGGCGATCCACCGCAACCTGCCCATGCTCATCGGTCAGGTACCACGACTGGGGACGGAAGATGTGATCCATGTCGTAGCATGAATGGACATGGGCGATATGATCCAGCGCGTCGTCAATCCCGTTGAAAGCCATATAGGCCGGACGGAATCCCTGCGCCACATGCCGCGCCTCGCTGCCACCCGCACGGGCATAGTGATAGGCGGACATGAAACGCTGCACCGGGTCACGCAGGATGGCAAAGGAAGGAAAACCCACCAGGTCAGGGATGCGACGCCGAAAATACCGGATGGTTTCGTGTCCTATGTCCATTCCGTACAGGGCACGCGCCACGGATGTCCCGGCATTCTTGGGCACATGGATAAACAGCACGCCGCGCGCACGCACCATATCCGCACGTTTAAGCCGCTTGGGACCAGGGGGATAGGGAATGCGTAGTGACGCCAGGCGTTCATGCACATCACTGGACATTCTGACCCGCAGGATAGGTTGCAGCAGCGTTTGCATGGACGCGTTCATTCCACATGGTACGACCGACAACGATCAGTACAATATTATGCGCCTGTAGCCTTACGGTGCATGAATAAAGGAAACGAAATGAAACGATCGCGCGAATTCCACGGGGCATGCGGGCGATCCATATACGGAAATGCACCTTTGCCCGGCAGGAATGGACCTGTGCGAAGGGGCTCCTGACGCCTGTCCACAAGACCCGTACGGTTGCCTGTTATCGTAGCATGCCATGTTTCATGGCCGGATGCTGGCATATTGGCTGGTCTGCTCATGCATATGCCGTGACGCATCAGCCTGCCATATTCATCCCCGCCCGGAACGGCTGACCTGTCGCGGCATGGAAAAACCGGGCGCCACTTTCCCGCGCATCCCCATCACGCGTGGGGATGCAGGGTCTGTTCCGGTTTCGCCACCACGGCGTGGGTGGCGCTGGTCAGGGGGTGCGGCACGACTTCACGGGGCTTTTTCGCCTGTCGCCGGACATAATATTCCGCCAGTCCCACCAGCCCGAACCCGATAAAGGCAAAACACGAGGACAGGACCGGCAGCCCGCCATAGGACCAGTGGGTATCCACGATATGACTGCCCGCCCACGCACCGACCGCGTTGCCAAAATTGAAGGAACTCTGGTTCATGACGGCGGCAATGTTGGGCGCGGACCCGGCACAGGCGACCACGTATGTCTGCAGCGGAGCCATGGGCGCATAGATGAACACCCCCCACAGGAACAGCAGCACGAGGCAGATCCATGGATGCAGGCTGCCGGGCACCAGAAGCACCTGCACGATCGCCACGGCGGCCATAAGCCCGGCGCACGATGGCAGCATCTTCCAGTCCGCCAGTTTCCCACCCAGCAGGTTGCCCAGACACAGCCCGCCCCCGATCATGAGCAGGATGACGTCAATCGCATGCGTGCTGAAGCCGGACCGGGTCTGCAGGAACGGGGTGATATAGGTAAACAGGGTAAACATGCTCGACGACGTGCACATTGAAACCAGCATCATGGTCACGACCAGCGGGTGCAGCATGGCCCTGAACTGCGCCGATAGCGGGATGGCGGGACCACTGGCCCGGTCCTGTGGAATCCACAGCCACATGGTGGTCCATGCCAGCACGCCCACGGCACAGATCAGCCAGAACGCCATGCGCCACGATGTCATCTGCGCCACGACCGTGCCCATGGGCACGCCAAGGATCATGGCCAGCGTCAGCCCGATATAGACCAGCGACAGGGCTTCCGCCCGCCTGGCCGGGGGCACGACCTGGGCCGCCATGATGGACGCCGCGCCATAGAATGTCCCGTGTGAAAATGATGTCAGCACGCGCGCCAGCATGAGACTGGTGTAAGTAGGGGCCAGGGCGCTGCACGCATTGCCCGCGATGAAGATTGCCATTGTCAGCAGCAGCGTCGCACGGCGTGACAGGCTGTTGGTCAGGATCGCCACCAGCGGCGATGCAATGGTCACCCCGATGGCATAGCCCGACACCAGCAGTCCCGCCTGCGCGATGGAGACATGCAACCCGGCCGAAAGCTGGGGCAGCAGCCCCATGACGATGGTTTCCGTCGTGCCAAGGCCAAACGCCCCGATAGCAAGGGCCAGCAACGCAACAGGCAAGATACGCGTCCTTGAATTTACGGTAGCGGCCCATGCCGCCACGCCGGGAGAAGGGTCGGACGCACCGGGAAACGGATGCGCACCTTCCCATCCGCAACCGCAGGTCATGGCGGTCTGTCCGTCAGGGTGGGAAAGGGCGGCTGTACCAGATTTCTCTGTTCCTGACCGCAGGGAAATGCAGGTAATTTGGAAATATATTTTATGCAGGGACCTGATACGCATGCAGGAACGTAAAATTAATACATATCTCTTATTTAATGTTTTCTGTCCATGTTACCATGTCCATATGTGCCGGGATCAGGTCTGCGGCCCCGCCGCAGGCTGACAAATGGCGTCACCGGCGCGATGGCCGTGCAACGCGTGGCGTCCCATGCATGGATCAGGACACGGATGGACTGGCGCAACGTGTCGCGATCCACCATCAGGCGCTTTGCCTCATCCTGTCGCACGCGATCATTCTGCCCGAACAGGACTGCTTCATATCCCATCTGCCGCCCCATTTCGACATCGGGCAATGATGACAGCGGCGCATAGGATAGCGACAGGCTGACCTGCTGGCTGTTGGTGCGGCTGGCATCGGTGGCAAGGCCAAGGGTCGGGGCGGTCGTGAGCGCCCCCACACTGAATTCGCCGCCACGGGTAAAACTACCGGCAAGCTGCAGCGTCACGTCCCCCGCAATCGTGCCCACCACGGGGTCCGCTGTCTGTTGTGCGCACTGCGCGGCCCGTACCGCCTGGCCGAAACGTGCATCCTGCTGCGTGGTCCAGTCGCCCGCATGTGAAACGGGTACCGCCCCCGCCCGTACCAGCGTGGACTGTATGCCCGCCATGGCGGCCGGGATCGTGGTCTGTACGGCGTGGCCATGCGCACAGCCGGACAGGCATGCGGCAACGGCCAGCATGGGCATAAGGATTTTCATGATCATCCTGCAAGCGAGAGCGTTGGTGGCGATTTCAGCGGGCGGTGGTGGACGACACGCCGGCAAGATAGGCTTCGTTACTGGCGACAAGGGCATCCCAGTCCTGCCCCGTGGGGGCGAGCATCCCGTTGGGCAGCAACTGCCGCCATGCCAGGCCATGGGCTTCCATCAGGCGACTGCGCAGCCACCGCCACGTCGCTTTCTGAAGGGCGCCCCATGTCAGCAGCGTGACAAGGTCGGTATCCGCCGTGCCGTCATAATCCCATAACAGCAGGCAGTGGCCACCCGCGCTGCCCGGTGTCGGGTCACCATGGCTGGCGGGCGTGACGGTGTCCCATACCGGGGCAAGGCTGCCCGCGGCATCTTCCCACATATCCGCCTGCGCAAGCCGTACCCCGAGATAGGCGGCGGACAGCCCCGCCGTGATGTTGCGGATGCCATTCAGGTCGCCAGCATCCACGCTGCCCCATAACGGAAACAGCGTCTGGTCAGCCAGGACGTATCCTGCCCGCAGCGCGGTGACCAGGACATCCACTTCCACCCCACCCTGATCCGTCTGTGGATTACCCGGCACATACCCGGTTGAACAGGCATAAAAACGCACCGCATCGTCCGTATCCACCGCAATCTGGTAACCCGCCAGCGCCGCCGTGGCACGGATATGATTACCGATTCCCGCTGCCGTGCAGTCCCCCAGCACGTCATTGCCCAGCATGCGTGGCGCGGGATCGATCCGTTCGCGCGCCAGTCGCGGCGGGGCCTTGCGGGCCATGAAATTACGCATGCCCGATAGCAGGGGCTGGCGCGCCTGTACCCGGGCGGGAAGGCAGCCAAGTTTACGCAGCGTCATTGCCTGTATCCATGTCTGACCGGACGGGCACAAAATCCCATCCATTTGGTACATCCCGAAAATTAAAGAATTTTTTTACTGAATATTTTTTTTAAAAAGGCGGTAGCCGAAACCTTTTATTACTCAAGAAGACTATTTTTACGGTCTCGCAACAGGAGGAAATATAAATACGAGGGATGCAGGCAGCAAACGCAACGACACGGTCCTGCTCAACACGGCATGCTGGCAGGGCCAACCCGCGATCATCTGCAAAAATTGCCGGGACAGGATCTACACATTCCTTTTCATGACAGAAAAAAAATGTAAAAACAGTGGATTATGAGAAGAAAATGGCATTCCCTGTGCCATGCGCCATCGCAGCATGGTTGAGGAAAGAATGGAATAACCCATTTTACTGATTGACAGGAAAGTGTGTTATTTTTAAGGCGATGTTATCGTTTTACGGTCAAGACCTGAATTGTGTTGCGTCATATTTCAGCAAAAGGTTTTCTGGATCATGTCACTTGAAAGCATTGCCCTGTCACAGACAGGCCAGCACCATGACGATCGTCCCGCCAGCAAACCGGCAGGATACCGCCACACGCCAATCCGGGGCATCATCTTTGGCCTGATGTTCAGCGTGCCATTATGGGCGCTGGTATTCTTCCTGCTTCGGTAAGGAACTGCTTTTGAAACAACCTGTTGATAAAAAATCAGCAGGATTTCAAGGATGCTGCTTTTCCTGAAGCTTTTTCATGATTTGCAGGCGGGATGTGGCCGGCGTATCGCGCTGCGGGGCCATTTACGGCCCCGGCCTGCAATCCGGATCCGACGGGGTGTCCGGGCAGAAGGCTGGATGATATCCCCCTGCCCTGTCATGCGCCCTGTTTTTTTGCTGGCAGGTCCGGACCGCCGCCCGTGATCAATTGAACCCGATGGACACACCCGCAAAAATGCCGAACCCGTCACCCGACAGCATGGCGGCAGGCTGCTGTCCGTTGCTGGTGGAATAGACCGGCACCACACCCGTTGCGTAATGTTTGTTGGCAAGGTTGTGCAGGCTCAGGAACACCTGTCGGTGCTTGTTTGGCCAGAGGTAACCGATATCAAAATTATAGATATGATAGGGCGCGGCCTTGTACTGGTTGTCATACGAAGCCAGCACCGAAGACGAGACTTCCACATCGAATGAAGTATAAAATCCGTTCTTCATATCAAGGTGCAATTCTCCCTGATAGAAATGACGCGGAATACCGGGAATGTAGTTGTGTCCCCATGTTGCGTCATGGTTGAAGCGGAAGCTCTGGAATGTATAGGCCTGGCGAAGCGAAATGATGTTGCCCTGCCATTTGTACAACGTTGAATGAAAGGACGTTTCAACCCCCTGATGCGTTGTGGGCGATGCATTGCCGTAAGTGGAGTTGTTGTACAGGATGGAATTAGGGGTCGCGACCGCCAATAATTCGTTATGAACGGCGGAGTGGTAGTAGGTGACACTCCATTCCGTACCGGCAAAATGGCCGCTGGTGCCCACTTCAAATGTCGTGGCCGTCTGGGGACGCAGGTTGGCCCAGTCTTTTGTCAGGCCCGTGGCGATCCCCGATGTATAATTGGCGCCCGAAAGGTACTGCCAGTCCTGCGGACTCTGCACGCTGCGGCTGACATTGCTGTACACCTCGACATTGGGGGTGATGACATAACGGAACCCCGCGCGCGGTGCGAAATACAGCGCATTCTGGCTGAAGGAACTTGTCTGCGGGTATGTCTGTGATCCCGAACGCGGGGTGTAGCTTAACGCGCCGGCCGCGGTCAGCCAGAAGTTGTGAAAAAGTTCGGTATTGTTGCGCACATGGAAAACCGTATCACTTCCCCCCAGGTGCGAACGGGTCACAAGGGTGCCAAGCGCATAACCGGGATAGGCCGCCTGCCGACGCACCCGGTTGTCAATGGTGGCGTCAAGGTCATGCGATGTATAGATACCGATATCCGTATCACTGGCATGCCCCAGCAGCTTGTCCTGACGTGTGTAATTCACCATGCCCGTGGCGTAGTCGATATTGTACAGTGACGAGGTATTACCCAGTTCATGGTCCATCGGCGCGTTCAGGTAGGCGAAGCCAACGGTCAGCCTGGACTGGTCATCAATACGGATCCTCAGCCGGTCGGCAGCATATTTGGTGCCGGGTTCAATGGTCTTTGTGCCCCATGTCGCATATTCGGGCTGCATCTGGCGCGGATTGTCACGGATCTGGTCACGCGTCAGATAATAGGGGTTGCCTTCCCATGTCTGGCGATAGCGGAAGAAAAAACGGTTATCGACATTGTCGCTGAATTTGTAACCGTAATTGAAATTCACACCAAAATTCGTGGTCTTGGTATTGTCCTGGTAGCCCCCGCGATAGGAATTGGTAACACTGAGATAATAGTCGGATTTGCCGATGACAGTGCCCGAACTCAGCTGTTCCTTCACGTAGCCGAAACTGCCTGCTTCCACACGAGCCTGATAACGCTGTGAATTATATCCCGTCTGCGTGACGTAATTGATCGCGCCACCCAACTGGGTGGAACCGAAATCGATGCCATTCCCGCCGCGCATGATCTCGGTATACCGGATGCCCAATGGTTCCTGCAGTTCATTGACCGTGCCAATGGGCGTGGTCAGCGGAATATCGTCAAACAGGAACATAATGCCCGCACGCGTGGCGTTCAGTCCTGTCTGGATGCCCGAACCACGAATGGAAATACGCAGGTCATCCGATCCGCAGGGGGCCTGGGCAAATACGCCCGCCTGATACTTGAATGCATCCGCATTGGTGGCGTTCCGTCCCTTCAGCACGGTGGCCGCGTCAATGACGCTGGTGCCGCCGGGAATGGTTTTCAGGTACACCTCCGCCTGATGCGTTGCCGCACTGTGATGATGCACGGCAATATGTTCGACCGTGCTGGCATCCAGCCCGTTACCATCCGCATGACCATCATGATGGCTGGCTGCGTCATGTCCCCCTGCGGCATGCCGGACAGGGGTGCGGTGGGGGATACGATGCGTGGTCGTTTCATCCGGCGCGACAGATACGGCAGCCAGGGCGTGATGGGATGCAAACAGAACGCCAAACAGACCACTGGCGAGGACAAAGGTGCGTTTGCCCTGTGCCTCCCCGGCAGGGATCCGGCCACGATACAGCTGGGGATGGAGATGGGGAGGTAATACGGTGGAGGGCCGGAATAATTCACTTTTTAACATTGTAGTTTTTCCATTATGACCGCAAGGAACGCATTAATTTGTTAGCGGCCAGAATGGACTTTTCATACAGGCATGAAGGTCTGGAATTCCAAAAATACGGAACAGTTGTACCAAAACAACATATACACATATATAATAGTTAATTATAGGCAGCCCATGCAGCCACGCGACCCGGATGTCCATGAAATTTTAAAAAATTATTGTTTTTTATCATATAATTAAACAAAATTATGATCGGTATGATTCCATAATCAGAAACGACAGCAATCATACCGAAAGCAGAAATTTTCTTCCCATCAACGCAACGGATTGCATATCCGACAGGAAGTTGCCCTCTGTTTGGCCTACATTATTATACAGTTTTTATTTGTTATTTATGCACCCTCCTGCCCTAGCTCCATGCATGTAACGGTGGCAGGGCATGGTTCAGGTAGTAATTTCCCACAATCGCATATTTCCAGCGTACCGGATCATGCAGCGTGTGCGTACGCGCGTTACGCCACAGGTAATCAAGGTTCAGCTTCCGGTCCGTGGCGGATGCGCCAGCCAGTTCGAACAGTCTGTTTGTCGCCTCCATGGCGCTTTCGGTCGTCAGAACCTTGGCCTGCGCTGTCTCGATCTGAGCGGTAGCGACACTTTGCGCACTTGGGGTTGAAACGGCGTAATCAATGGCATCACCTGCCCTGTCCAGCAGGGCCAGTCCAGCATTCAGGCGTATTTTCAACGCCCCGACCATCTGGATTGTATAAGGATCGTCCGATGCCTTTTCCTGTCCACTGTCGATCCACGCGCGGGCGCGGGTATGGACCAGATCGATTGTCGCATCGATTGCCGCGTCGGCCAGGCCCGCGTCGATGGCCGCCTGTATGAACTGCGATATGGCGCTGTCGGCAAATGGCGCGTCAGGCCTGTAGGCCTTCCAGACCGGGATGACACGGTTGCGTGGCACCTGCACGTCCGTCAGTTGCACGGTGCCGCTTGCCGTTCCTTTCTGTCCAAATGCAGACCAGTCATTGATGACATTCAGGCCGGGCGCATGACGCTCCGCAATGGCAAGATGGCTGTGCCCGTCTTCATCCAGTGCCACGATCTGCACCAGATGTGCCGACAGCGCCCCCGTGCAGTAATGCTTGATGCCATTCAGGGTAACGGTGTCGCCCGTTATCTGAAAACGTGTTTTCAGCGCCCCGACATGCCTGATGCCACGTTCTGAAAATGCATTGCCAAACCTGTATCCTTTCAGCACCAGCGCAAACAGGTCGCGCGCCTGTTCTGGACTGGCGCAGGAGACGAGGCTGGCGATCGTGGCGAAGTGATTCTGGCTGAGTTGCGCCACCGCTGAATCCGCTTTTGCAATCAGCCGGATCACCTGTCCCAACGTGCGGTAGGACACAGCGGCCCCGCCATAGGCGCGTGGCACGGTAATACCCCACAGCCCGGAACCGGAAAAGATGTCCAGTTCACGCGCGGGAAAGCGGTTTTCATGGTCGCGTTGTGCGGCCCCTGGCGCGATCTGCCGGGCGACTTCGGCTGCAATGCGCAATGCCGCGTCATCATTCGCGATGACGGGCACGCCAGCAGGCGGCAGGGGAAACGGGGGGACATCCGTCTCACCCGTGCCGACAAATTCCGTATGGGTCATGGTAGGTCCAGTCTGGATGGAATCAGGGATGATCGGGATTCATGACAGCGCCCGCTGGCCCGCGATCCGGCGCAGCAATTCGCCATGGGGTGCATGGATGCGGCCACACAGCGCGTCACGATGGGCGCGTTCCAGCGGGTTATGGGCAGACAGCCCAGCATTGCCCGCAAGACCCAGCAGGGCGGATGTAAAATCGGCCGCCGCATCGACCACGCGGGATTTGATCACCGCCGCATGCGCATTCAGTTCGGGCAGGGGGCGTGCGGCCGTGACATCCGCGGCATAAAGCCGCAGCAGCATGGCGTTCATGTGCAGCGTAATGGCGAAGCCCCCCACGGCGTCGCGCATGGCGGGCAGGGTCGCAAGCGGTGCGCCCAGATTGGATGGCACGCGATTTTTCAGAAATTCGCCAAACCATGTCAGCGCGGACGTGGCGATGCCATTATACAAGGCGCCCAGCAGGCCCGTATTCCATAACATGAGGATATTGCGTCCTGCCGGGGGCGTATCGGGCGCGTGCAGGCCCAGCGCCGCATCGGGCGGAAGCACGACCTGCGTGAAGGTGACTTCATGGCTGTTGCTGGCGCGCATGCCGATATGGTCCCAGTTTTCAATGACATGAATACCCTCCGCCGTGGCCGGGACCATGAATGTGCCCACCCGCACCGGGTCTTCGTCCGTGCGGGCGCGCACCAGCAGCCATGACAGGCCGGGAATGCCGGTGACATAGGCCTTGCGTCCATCCAGCACCCATCCCCCGGCCGTGCGGGTCGCCACCGTGCCGGGCAGGCCGCCGCGCGATGCGGAGCCAAGATCGGGTTCCGCCAGCAGGATATTGGTCAGCCGGTCATGCTGTTCCTCTTCCATCCAGCGCACGAAAACACCGGAGCCGAATTCGTGGTGCGCAATCGCGGCGCGTACCATGTAATGGTTGACCATGACCAGCGCGGTAGAAGCATCGCCCTGTGCAATCCGGCCCACGATGTCCTGCACCACGCCAAGGGTAAACGGCATGGGCCGTTCGGGGGTGGAAATACGCAGCGACAGCAGTCCCGCCCGGCGCAGGTCATCAATATTCTCCTGTGCAAAAATCCCGGTGCGGTCATGGTGCGCCGCACGGGTGGCAAAGCGCGCCTGCAGGTGCGTTGCCGCATCAATGGCGTCATGTGCGGTATATCGTGTCAGAACCATGGTCTCATGCCCCCCGCACAATGGCCCGGACATCCGGCACGGTCGGGATCAGATGCGCATGGAACAGGGTTGCTGCAATATCCTGCTGTTCCGTCACGACGGCCGGGTCCAGCGGTGCGGGTTGCAACGCCAGTTGCGCCAGTGCACGGGTAATGACGGGACGGGACAGGCCGGTACCGGCGGCAATGTCCGTGGTCAGCGTATCGGCATGATCCGCCGCCCATTGCACGCAGTCCTGTCGCACCTGCGCCAGCAGGGTGAAGAAGTCACCCGGATTGCGGTCCGCAAACGGCCTGCTGGCGATCAGGAACTGCCGGTTGGTCGTCACACCCTGCGCATCCACCAGCAGGCGGCCTTGCGTATCCACCAGGGCCGCACTCAGATACGGATCCCATATTGCCCATGCATCCACGCGCCCGGTCTCGAACGCGGCACGACCGGCGGCGGGCGGCAGATAGACAGGGTGGATATCCGTCCATGCAATCCCCGCACGCTGCAGTAGTACCAGCAGCAGGTAATGTACGTTGGACCCACGGTTCAGGGCAATCCTGCGTCCCTTCGGATCAGCCGGGGTCTGTATGGGACTGCCGGCGGGCACCAGCACGCCTTCGCCATGCGGGGCGGGGGCGGAACAGCCGATACAGGCCAGCCCATCAGGCCATGCGGCCTGCGCCATGACCGGGGGGGCATTCCCGGTTTCGCCAATGTCGATGGCATCCGCCGCAAGCGCCTGCAGCAGCTGGGGACCGGCAATGAATTCGGACCACTGCACATGCATCCCACGCGGGACAAGGGCGCGTTCCAGCAACCCGCTATGTTTCAGCACCACCAGCGTGCCGTACTGCTGGTAGCCCACGCGGACCGTGACATCCCGTGCCGCATGCGCCCGGCGCGGCATCCACGCGAGGCATGACAGCGCCATGCCAAGACCGGTCAGGAACGTGCGACGTGAATACCGTTTCATTGCAGGCTTACCTGTAACAGGGGTGGGACATATGCCGTCCGACAGATCCCTGCCGGTTGCTGAATCGGGCCAGGGATGGAGGATATATTTAACAATATAAAACCGTTAATATGTATTTATGACATTATAAACGTAAATTCATATGTCAACGGGATAATTTCCCTCTGTCCGGGTTTTCAACACGATCATGCCGTGTAGACCATGCGCCGATTCAAGGGCTGTGCCGTCCGGGCATTATATAACGATAAAATTTGTATAATTTAACGGAAGTGTGCCTGCTCCATATAATACGATTCAATCGTGTTATATTTTTATAAAAAATATCTTTTGAAAACAGATTATTAATAAAATCGTAACACTCATTTTAAACCATATTCCAGTGAAATTTGTCAGATTTCCTCCTCGATCCCTCATATAAAATCATACGGAATAGTTGTTATTTTATTGACTCGAATATCTTAGTTGTTAATGTGTGTGAAATGTAAATGCGCATACGACATAGTTAAAATATGCACGCAATCGAGGTCGCCATGACAGATCCGGTACATCTCCCACACGGCTTTTCCCCACGGATTGATGCGCTTGCGCACAGGCTGCGCCCGGTTTTCGCGCGCATTGCCGATGGCGCCATTGATCGCGAAGAAAATCGTATCCTGGCCCATGATGCGGTACGGTGGCTGCTTGATGCCGGTTTTGGCGCGCTGCGCGTGCCGGTGCGTCATGGGGGCAGCGGGGCCAGCCTGCCGGAAACCTTCGCGTTGCTGGCCGAACTGGCCGAAGCGGATTCAAACCTGCCGCAGATCTTCCGCGCCCATTTCGCCTTTGTCGAAGGGCGTCTGCATGAAGGCGACAGCGCGCGCGCCGCATACTGGCTGGAACAGGTTGCACAGGGCGCCCTGTTCGGCGCCGCCATGGCTGAACTGACGGACAGTACCGGCACCACCACCCTTGCAGTTACCCACAAATCTGCTGTTCTTGAATTTTGTGCTTGATGCAGATGAATCTGTTGTGATTCCTTTTCTGTCACCTTTATGCAGGCGGGGTGTGAGAATGGTACAGGATTGGGTCATACAGGAAATATCCGGATCTGACCTTGGCGACGAGCGCCTGAACAGGCGTCTGGGCACGATGCTCGCGGCACTTGCTGAACGACCGGGCAAGTCTCTCCCGACGGCATTTCAGGATTGGTCTGCGACCAAGGCAGCATATAGATTTTTTGCAAATGCAAATGTAAGCGAAGACAAAATCCTTGAAGGGCATTTTTCTGCTACCGCCCAGCGTTTCGATGCGACTGCAGGGCCAGTCCTGATCCTGCAGGATACAACGGAGTTTTCCTTCACCCGAGCATCTCCCGAAAAGATCGGGTTTACCAAGGTCTCTACGGGAGGCAGGGAAAAAA
>NZ_CADP01000010.1:0-967 GCF_000285295.1 Komagataeibacter europaeus LMG 18890
TTTTTTCCCTGCCTCCCGTAGAGACCTTGGTAAACCCGATCTTTTCGGGAGATGCTCGGGTGAAGGAAAACTCCGTTGTATCCTGCAGGATCAGGACTGGCCCTGCAGTCGCATCGAAACGCTGGGCGGTAGCAGAAAAATGCCCTTCAAGGATTTTGTCTTCGCTTACATTTGCATTTGCAAAAAATCTATATGCTGCCTTGGTCGCAGACCAATCCTGAAATGCCGTCGGGAGAGACTTGCCCGGTCGTTCAGCAAGTGCCGCGAGCATCGTGCCCAGACGCCTGTTCAGGCGCTCGTCGCCAAGGTCAGATCCGGATATTTCCTGTATGACCCAATCCTGTACCATTCTCACACCCCGCCTGCATAAAGGTGACAGAAAAGGAATCACAACAGATTCATCTGCATCAAGCACAAAATTCAAGAACAGCAGATTTGTGGGTAACTGCAAGCCGGTCGTCATCATCCAGCCCGCCAAACAGGATGACCGACCCGTTGGGCATTTCCACCGTCCAGTCGGTGCGCGACAGCGCCCAGGGCACGGTGGGAAAGCACCGCCGCATGACGGTGGGAAACGTATCGGCCAGCACGGTGGCCCGCAGCGCGTTCAGCCGGTGGCGGAATATGCCGTGCCGCGTGCCCGCCGCCTTCAGCGCCCGGATCACCACCGCGCGCACCAGCACGAACGTCTTGCCCGACCGCGCGCCGCCACGCAGCAGGATATGGGTTGCGGGACCGCCCAGAAGCTGGTTGGCGGTGCGCTGGTCCGGTGTCAGGCTGAAGGCGTGTTTCAAAAGCCTGTTCCCTGAAAGTAGAAAAAGTTTTTGGTGAAGCTTTTTTCAAAAAGCTTCGAAGAACACCGCCTTTTTGAAAAAAGGCGGCACCCAGAAACTTCTATTCTGTTTTTTTACAGTTCCGCATCATCGGTCGTGATTGTGATGGCAATGGTGTTCCCCCCTTCCCGCCG
>NZ_CADP01000010.1:974-24086 GCF_000285295.1 Komagataeibacter europaeus LMG 18890
GGGCGCAGGCGGGTCGCGACCCACATCCGTGCCTCCATGCGCAGTTTGATGGCGGGCACGTCGTCACGGCCGGTGGCGCGGTCGGCTATGGTTATGATTTCCTCGGCCAGCGTATCGGCAGCCGCCTCCCGCGCGGTGGCATACAGGGCGCGAAACCCCTCATTGTCGCGCAGCCAGCGGAACACCGTGGCCCGGTGCGGCATGACCGGATCATTACAGATCGCGCGCAGGCTGTGCCCATCAGCCAGCCGGATGCAGATTTCTTCCGCCAGCCGGCGGCTGTACGCCCCGCGCCGCGCGCCCGGTGTGGCGGGTTCGGGCATGGTCATTCTTCCCTGTTGTCCGGCGGACATGAAAACGCCCGGGCTGCCGTGTGGGGCGGTCCGGGCGCGGTTGTGTCATGATAGGGTTGTTATGCGGAAAAACCGTGCAGGTGGGAACTGGTTTTGTTTCCGGTCGTGCGATCGGGGTGCATCATCATTTCATTGAGGGGAGCCGGACGTGGATGGCGGCAATGGAAAGGCTGCGTCTTCCAGCGTCTGGGTCGTCTGCCATAATATATCGTCCTGCATATCATTACTATGCATGACCATGCCAACCTTATGGTCTGTTTCCATAAGGGCGCGTATCCGTGCTATATAACTGTCAGGTGATACTGTAGAGAGTGTCTTGATGCTTGTCGGTATCAGGGCGCTTTCATCCGGTATCTTCTGCAGGCTGCCAAAATACATGTATTGCGTGGCTTCCTTGACGCACCTGATGCCGGATGTCAGGGGATGCAGGACGCTTCGGGTGCGGACGCCAAACAGAACCTGGGTGACGACATTCATTTTATTGTTTGGGGAGACCCATTTTACCTGCAACATGACCAGGTCCGTTGGTTCCGGTCTGCCAACCTGACAGGACCCCTGCGTGCCACGCTGCCCCAGGTCCAGAAGTGTAATGGACCTGACATCTTTATTGGCCGAAATTGACGCGACGAGGGGCGTATCAAGGTCAAACCCGTTCTTCCCCATATTATGCAAGGTATATAAACTCTGCCCCTTGCGGATCAGCTTCGTTTCCATTTTCTCGGAAAATGAATCATCCTGGGCCATGAAATCCTGTGCCATGGACGTCTGTGGGGAATTGACGATATCCCGGATTGTCGCGTTTTTTATGATATCGGCAGCAGCGGTGTCATCAATGCGCAATACAATCCTGTTGTCCGTGTCCTGTGGATGACCGGGCGTGGGCGCATCCTTTGTATCGGACTGAACGGCAGGTGCTGACCCTGCAACCGCATTGTTCCGTGCCGGATCTTCGTTCGGGGCCACCGGGGGCGGTGCTGGCGTCATCGGGGCTGGCGTGACGGCTACCGGACCGGCCTGCGCAACATTTTCAGGGCCTGCCGCAGGCTGTGCCCCGGCGGGACTGGCTGTTTCCTGCTCCTGGCCGGACTGTTTACTGACCGGCGCGCCTTGCAGAAGAACCTGTGCATCCGCATCAGACAGGAAACCATTCACGACCGGCCGGCCGGTCACCCTCTGCCATGTTTCAATTGCATTTCTGGTTGCTTCCCCATACACGCCATCCACGTTTGTCGATGGTGGCAGATATCCCAGCGCTATTAATTTTCCCTGCAGGGCCAGGTGTTCATCTATGGGGCGATCTGCTTCTTCCAGTGCGGCGCCAGACAGGCGCAGTCTGTACCTGGCCGTTATTGCATCTATATTAGAGATGTAGCAGTCAGGATCGGCGGGGGGTGGCTGTTGCGGATCTGTTGCAATGATGCACTGCTTCAATATCCCCTCATCCGTCATCGCTTCGTCCCGGAGGGATCGCCATCCTGCCTTTCCAACAAACTGCCGCAGCGCGTAATAGGTCTGGTCAAACATAAGTTCATGCCTGGCCGTTTCGCTGTTTTCACAAAGCATGGTTGCAATACTGTCCGTGGAATGATCAACGGCACAATTGAAATCCGGCCTGTACTGCTGGCCATATGCTGTTCCTGACAGGAACAGCAGTGTTGAAAATAACATAAACCGCCGCAAATCCGCCTCCGGCACCAACAGGAACTTTTATATTCTTACAGTACGTCATGCGATAACCTGCATGCGCGTGACGTGTTTATTACGCCGTGGCGGATCAAGGCAATCATCCTGTCATGTTCTTTTTTACACTTGAAATTCCCATCTGCTGAATAATGATGGCGTCCCTTGCGGATACCTGCCCTTCAATAACGATTTGTGTTCCTGCAGTGCTGTCGTGCTGATCCGGTTGCCCGGCCGGGCACGGCATTCACACGTCTGCGCCCTGTCCCGGCATTTCCCGTGCGATGTTGAACACAACGCCCCCACCATCCCCCGCACAATACCGAAACCCCGTAACCGCAAACACCGCCTCCACCGGGATATCAAAATAGAAATCCAGCATCCCCGGCGGGTAACCGCTTTCGGTTTCCTCACGCTCCATGGCGGCGATAGTTTCGTGTAACTGCGCGGGTGGCGTGCCGGTCAGGGTCAGGTCGTGCGGGCCTGCGGCCTGGCCTTGGTGGGTTACGGACCAGACCTGCGCGCCGTCATGGTACCCGCCTGCGGCACTTTCGTACCGGCGTTCATCCACCATGCAGGTCACGACCGTGGCGCCAGCGGAATATGCCGCCAGTCTGGCTTCATGCGCCCGCGCCGTGGCCGGGTCGTTGCACACCACCACCGTCCACCCGTCGGGCAGGCTGGCGATGGACATGGGGGCCGGGCGGGTGTCGTCCTGTGGCGTGCCGGTATCCGTCAGGCCCATGCGGGCCAGAACCGTGGCGCGGTCGATGCCGTGGAACGCGAACGAAGTGACCGCATGCCCCGCCGGTCGGGGCGGACAGGTTTCGCGTATGTGGAAACGCAGCCGGATGGGGGGGAAGATATCCTGTGTGCCCTCGCTCACCTGGGCCGGGGCGAAGGTCACGCCCGCCTCCCCCACGCGATAGGGATAGACGATGTTTTCCGCCGTGCCGTCGCGGTGGGCGCACATGATGACGGCGGCCTGCACCGGACCGTCGCCACCGGGCAGCAGCACGGTGCAGTTGGCGACCACCGCCGCCGCCCGCGCGCCTGTCCGCATTGCCGCGTCCTGCACCGCGTCGCGCGCGCGATCAAGCTGTATGGCGCTGTCGGCCTGCCCGCCGGGGCCGGCCACCGTCTCGATCACGCCCAGATAGCGACCCGGGGCCATGACCGCGCCAAACGGGGCAAAGACGCCCTGCCGTGACAGAAGCCGCTCCACTTCGGGGCGCATATGGGCGGCAAGGCGGTCAAAATCCCGCCGTGGCGTGGCCAGCCAGTCCGGCAGGTCAGCCTCGGCCCAGCCTTTGTACACGTCCATCCCTGTCTCCCCGTGCCGGTTCGGGGTCATGATGGGTGGTGGGGGATGGCCGTGTCAATCCGGCGGGGCAAGGGTCCGGACAGCGGGTGCGATCGTCCGTACCCGCCGGTTCGAAAACCTTAATCTGCCGTCACCGTCCGGCCCACGCAGAACCCAAGCCCCGTCACCGCGAACGGCAGCACCGCCAGCATCAGGCTGGTCCGGTCGGCCAGGCCGGTAATGCGGGTGAAATTGACCATGATCACATACAGCACCGCGCACAACGCCACCGCCGCAACGCACGGAATGACCGTCGCGCTGAACGGCCGCCCGCGCGACAGGTCACGCCGGCGGGCAAAGAACGCCACGACCGCCGTTGATGTCAGGATCATCAGCACGACAATGCCGATGGTCGAAATCCCGGCCATCGACCCGAAGATATCCACCAGCGGGTCCACCCCCGACAGTGCGGCGGCCACCAGCAGCACGCTGGCCGTGCCCGTCTGCACCACGGACGCCACGTGGGGCGAGGCATGGCGGTCATGCGTGCGGGCCAGGAAGGCGGGCATGATCCCCTCGCGCCCCAGCGCAAGCTGGTAACGGGCAATGATGTTGTGGAACGACAGCAGGCACGCGAACAGGCTGGTCAGCAGCAGCACCTGCATGGCCTGCTGCATCACCCGGCCCGCGTACCGCCCCGCCGTTTCCAGCACGATGTTCTGCCCGTGGTCCAGAAACCCGCGCGTGACCCCGGTAATGCTGTCCGCCCCCCATGCATGGATCACGCACCAGCACGATATGGCGTAGAACAGGCCGATAATCACCACCGCGCCATAGGTCGCGCGTGGAATGGTGCGCTGCGGGTCGCGGGCTTCGTCACGGAAAATGGCCGTGGCCTCGAACCCGATGAACCCGGTAATGGCGAACAGCAGCGCCACCGCGAACGGCCCCGCCGCCTGCCCCGCGTCGGGCACGGGGGCCACGGGCATGGGGTGCCACATGATGGCGGCGTTCATGACCACCACCACCCCGATTTCCAGCACCAGCGCCACGCCCAGCACGCGCGAACTCAGGTCGATATGCCGGTAGCCCATCAACGCCACCGCCGCCAGCACGCCCGCCGCGTACAGCCACCACGGCAGGGCCGGCCCGCCCCACTGGCGCACCGCGTCATCCATGGACCAGCCGAAAAACCCGTAAACCCCAAGCTGTATGGCGGTATAGGTCAGCAGCGCCAGGAACGCCCCCGCCCGCCCGCACCGCGCGCCCAGCCCCGCGCGGATATAGCTGAAGAACGCGCCCGCTTCGGTCATGTATTGCGTCATGGCGACGAACCCGACCGAAAACAGCAGCAGCACAACCGCCGCCGCGACAAACCCGGTCCATGCAAGCGGCCCGTTGCCCTGCGTGATCGCCAGCGGCACGTTGCCGCTTATGACCGTAAGGGGGGCGGCGGCCGCAATGACCATGAAGATGATTTCCGCCACGCCCAGGTTGCCCGAAAGCCGCCCCGTGCTGGCGGTGCCGCATGCGGCGGTGGTCGTGGTGGCGGCGTCTGCCCGCGCGGTCATGCCGTCAGGCCCATGTCACGGTACAGGTCCATCCTGCGGTCGGCCAGGAAGGGGTTTTCACGCTGCGCGCGCGCGACCAGGCCGGGTTCGATATCGGCCACCAGCAGCGCCTCCTCCATCCCCGCCTGCGCCAGCACCGTGGCGTCGGGCGCGATGATGCGGCTGTTGCCCACGTAAACCGTGTCGCGCTCGCGTCCGGTATGGTTGATGTAGGCCAGGTAGATCTGGTTTTCCCACGCCCGCGTGCGCACCAGTTCGCGGGCGGAAAACAGGTATGGCTCCATCAGCGCGGTGGGCACCAGCAGCGCCTCGCACCCCGCCTGCGCCACGTGGCGGACATATTCGGGAAACTCCACGTCATAACAGATCATGCCCGCCACGCGCACCCCGCCAAAGGGCACGACGGCGGAAGGCTGCGCGCCGGGCAGGAAGAACGCGCGTTCCATGTCGCCAAACAGGTGCAGCTTGCGCACATGCAGCACCTGCGCGCCGTTGCGGTCCAGCAGCATGGCGCTGTTGTACAGCCCGTCGGGCGTGTGTTCGGCATACCCCACCATGACCGCCACCCCGCGCGCCATCGCGATGTTGCGCACCGCCCCCACCGCGTCGAAGCGCGCCAGGTCATACAGGCTGTCGCCAATGTCGTAGCCGGTCACGAACAGTTCGGGTGTTACCAGCAGGTCCACCCCCTGCCCCGCCGCGCGCGCCAGCGTGGCGTCGAGTTCACGCAGGTTGGCGTCAATATCCCCCGGGGTTCCCGCTGTCTGTAGGCCGGCCACGCGCATGATGTAAGGTCCTGATTTATTGCATATTCGCAATGGGTATCATGCCCGCCGCCCGACGCAACACAAATCTTGCCGCCTGCGTCATGGCGGGTGTCTCTCGACGCTTTTTGAAAAACGCTTTGCCACAGACCCCTGGCAACCGGCACTCAGGCCGCATGGGTGTGGCCGGGATCGTGGTCGTGGTCATGGCGGTGGTGCAGGTCGGGGTAATGCGGGTGGCTGTGCACCAGCCTGGTATGCACATGGCGGTGGGTGTGGGGTTCGCCCATCGGGTCATCGGGGCCGTGTTCGTGCTGGTGGTGTTCGTCATGCACGTGGCGGTGGGTGTGTTCCATTTCCTCATGCACATGTTCGTGATCGTGGCGTTCGCTCAGGTGCAGCCACAGCCCCACCGCCATGAACGCCCCCGCAATGGCCAGCCGCCCGATGTCATGCGCATGGAACAGGGCCACAGACACCACCGCCCCGATAAACGGGGCCATCGCGAAATACGCCCCCGTGCGCGCCGCCCCAAGGTGGCGCAGCCCCAGCATGAACGCCACCAGGCTGACCCCGTAGCCCAGGAAGCCCACGACCCCTGCCGCCGCCACGACCCCCGCGCCCGGCACGCTGGCATGCTGCGCCACCAGCGCCACGCACAGGTTGACGGCCCCCGCCACGACCCCCTTTATCATGGCGATGCGCACCGGGTCGGCTGCCGACAACCGGCCGCTGAGGTTGTTGTCAATGCCCCAGCACACGCACGCGGCGATGATATACAGCGCCCCGGGTGCAAACGCCGCGTGCCCCTGCCATGACAGCACGCCCGCCCCCGCCACGATGCACGCGGCGCCAAACAGCAGCCTGTGGTCCACGTTTTCACGAAACACCACCCACGCGATCAGCAGGGTCGCGATGCTTTCCATATTCAGCAGCAGCGACGCGCTGGCCGCATCACTGCGCGCCAGCCCGATCATAAGCAGCAGCGGCCCGGCCACGCCGCCGGTGGCGATCACCCCCAGCAGACACGGCAGGTCGGCACGCGTCAGCGCGGCCTCGTCATGGCTGGGCAGCCGCAGCGCCGCGCGCGCCCCCAGCACCAGCGCCAGCCCGAGGCCGGAGCCAAGGTACAGCAGCCCCGCCGCCATCTGGGGCGACATGCCACCCAGCAGCAGCTTGGCGAATGGCGTGCTGGCGCCAAACAGCACGGCGGACAGCAGGGCAAGGACAAGACCGGTTCTGTTCATCCCCCACCCATACCATACGGCATCCGGCGGGGGCCATGACGATGATGGCGCGGGGGCATGCGGGCCGTGTGCTGGCCCGTGACGGATGTGGGGCACGGATAATGCGACGAAGGGTACAGACCCTGAAGACGGTCAGGGAAGCGTTCAGGCGGACTGGGGCGCTGGCGGCTGTTATCGGGATGGCCGCGCCTGACCGGCGGGTCCGGTCGGGGCGCCGGGGCGTTTTCCCTCACCACCGTTCATGCAGGATATCCAGCGCCGCATGCAGCGTGCGGATGCGCGTGCCGGGGGCTTCGTCCATGCCACATACCGCGCACACCACGCGGCCGCGCGCCGGGGTCAGCAGCGACAGGGCGCGGTCAATGGCGCGGCGGGCGTGCATGCTGGCCTCGGTCTCCTCCATCGTGCCGCCGCCGCCCGTGCCGGTATGGGGCGTGTAGCGCTGCACCAGCCGCCCGCCGCGCATGGCCCGCAGCCAGCATGCGCGGAACCGCAGGCCCGCCGCGTGCTGGTCGGCGGTCAGGGCGGCGTTGGCGCGGTGGAACAGGCGGTCCAGCATGCACGCGTCACGCACCCGGCGCACGGCCTGCCGCGGGGTGCGCGGGGCCAGTTCCACACAGTCCCGCACCACCATGCGGGCGCGGGCGGCGGGGCCATCGGCCCCCATGTCGGGCTTCAGCCCCATGGCAATGTCACGCGCGGCCAGGCGCGCGCGGCGGTCGGCGCGCAGGATGGCGGCCACGCGGCGGCGTTCCCCTTCGGGGGCGTCAGGGGTACGGGCAAGGGGTACGGACATGGCGTTTCCTGTGCAATCTGTATGATATTTTCATACTAACCGCCCGCAATGCAGGCGGCACGCCCGGGCGTACCCCTTGCAGCCGGGGCCAAGGGGTACAGGCACGCCACGCCACACCCCCCGGTTTTCCGCGCTTTCTGGTCTGGGCGTACCCCTGTTCCCTCCGTACCCCTTGGAAAACAATTTCAGTCACGGAGCATGGATAAGGGACCACCATGGAAAGTTTGCGGTTGCAAGGGGTACGGAGGGAACAGGGGTACGCCCGACCGCCTTGCGTGGCCGGTCCCGGAATTACATAAGGCAATGTAAAACCATGCTTGAGTGTTTGCTTAACCCCCGTTTGACAGTGGGCCGGAAGCGCCGTCTATTGTCGTTCCGTAATGTTTATGGGGATCATGTTCCATGGGACTGTCGTTTCGTCATGCCGTATGCATGGCCGCCCTGCTGTCATGCGCGTCGCCCGCCATGGCCCGGACCGTGCCGGCCGATGTCGTCTTTACCAACGGCTATATCTACAGCGTTGATAAAAAGGACCATGTGTACCAGGCCCTGGCGGTAAAGGACGGGCGCATCGCCTATGTCGGCAGCAACGCGAAGGCCGGGCGTTATGTCGGCCCCGCCACGCAGCGCGTGGACCTGGGTGGACGGATGATGATGCCGGGGCTGGTGGACGGGCACATGCACCCGCTGGACGGGGGCAAGAGCCTGATGGGCTGCTCGCTGGACTACCTGGCCCTGACGCATGATGAATTCAGCCAGCGCGTGCGCGCCTGCACCGCCAACCCCGCCCTGCGTCGCGCCAATGGCACGCTGGTGGTCCATGGCTGGTTTCAGGAGGCCATGAAGCCCGCGGGCGTGCGCCTGACGAAGGAAGACCTGGACCGCATCGACCCCCGCCGCCCCATCGTGGTGCGGTCCACCTTTGGCCATACCACGCTGGTCAATTCGGCGGCGTTGCGCATGGCGGGCATCACGGCGTCGACCAAGGCCCCCGCGGGGGGCGAGATCGTGCATGATGCCAAGGGCCAGCCCGCCGGCGTGCTGGAGGACGTGGCGCAGGACCTAGTCGAACGTGTCGATCCCCCGCTGAGCGCGGATGAAAACGTGCAGGCGGCCCGCGCGTCGCTGGCGGCCATGCGTGAACAGGGCATTACCGGGTTCCTGGACGCATGGGCGCTGGATGATGACCTGTCCAGCTATACCGCGCTGCAGAAAAGCGGCGAACTGACGGCCCGCGCCCATTTCGCCCCGCTGGTTGAACCCGCCACGGGCACCGATGTGGCGGGCAACGTGCAGCGGCTGAAATCCATCGCGGCAAAATACGATCAGGGGCCGATTGGCGTGGACCCCGGCATTACCGTGCGCAATGTCAAGTTTTTCATGGACGGGGTGATCGCGGCCCCCGAACTGACCGGCCGCGTGCTGCAGCCCTATTATGTCAATGCCGGCACGAAGGACGCGCCCAACTGGGTGCCCGGTACGTCGCTGGGGCCCGCGCCATATTTCCCGCCCGCGGTCCTTGGCCCGCTGCTGCAGGGCGTGGTGCAGGCCGGGTTTGACCCGCACATGCATGCCGATGGCGATGGCGCGGTGCATATCGCGCTGGATGGCGTGCAGTACGTGCGCGAACACCTGCCGCATGCCGATTTCCGCCCCGCCATCGCGCATGACGAACTGGTCTCCCCCGCCGACGTGCCGCGCTACAGGCCGCTGGACGCCGTGGCGGTGCTGTCGTTCCAGTGGGAAAAGGAAGGACCGGATACGGTGGATGCCGGCCGCGACTTCCTTGGCCCCGAACGCGCGAAGGCGATGGAGCCCGCATGGCCGCTGTACAAGGCCGGGGCGCGGATCGCCTATGGTTCCGACTGGCCGGTGGACCGCCTGAACGAATGGTTCGCGCTGAAGGTGGGCGTCACCCGCACCAACGCCCCCGAAGCGGGCGAGAAATATTCACACCCGCTGGGTGACGCCCCCGGCCTGCCCCGGCCCGCGGTGCTGCGCGCGATCACCATGAATTCGTCATGGGAACTGCGTTCGGACACGCTGACGGGATCGCTGGAACGCGGCAAGCTGGCGGACCTGATCGTGCTGGACCGCAACGTGATGCAGATCCCGGCGGCGGACATCGCCAATACGAAAGTGCTGCTGACCATGGTGGGGGGCAAGGTCGTCTATAACCGCGACGGGTCCATCGCGCTGAACGCCACGACCGGCCCGGCGCGGTAACCGGCCCCGACTGACAGGCGTTTCCGGGCGCCGCCTTTTTTCACGAAGGCGGCGTCTTTCCATCCCCAGCCGGCGCGACCCACACCCATTGCGGCCCGGACGTGGCGCAGCGCAGCCTGCGGCGGGTCCAGCCCAGGCCGCGCAGGATGGTGGCCACGCGCTTCTGCGCCATGCGGTCCTGACGGTCGCGCGGCAGGCCGAGGGCAAGGTGCAGCACATCCGCCATGCGCACCTGCGCCTGCCGGGCGATGGCGCCGACATGCCCGTTCTCCAGCCACAGCGGCATGGGGGACGTGGCCTCGACATGGTCGGCTTCGGCCCATAGCTGCGCGCGCCATTTTTCGACCCATGCCACGTCGGCATGCGCGCAGGTGACGGGCCAGTAGCGGCGGTTGCCGGTGGGGTCGGTCAGGTATTCCTCCTCGTTGGTGGTGCCGGCAAAGACGCACTGGCGCGGGCGGGTGACCTCGAACGCGCCATAGGTGGGGCGGTAGCGGTCATGCTGGCGGCTGAAAAACGCCTTGGCGTCGCGCGCGCTGCTGCGGCCCAGCGCCTGCAGTTCGGCCATTTCCACGCCCCATACCCCCAGCAGGCCCTGGGCTGCGTCCTTTTCCCCCAGGTCGCGCGGCAGGTCGTCCTTGAACCACGCCGTGCCGAACAGCGTGGCCAGCAGGCGGCTCTTGCCCATGCCCTGCCGTCCCTCCAGCACCGGCACGTAGTCGAACTTGCACCCCGGGCTGCGCACCCGGCGCACGGCGGCGCACAGGAAACGCGCGCCCACGGCGGCATGGTACGCATCATCCGCACAGCCCAGCGCATGGTGCAGCCATGCGCCAAGGCGCGGCGTGCCATCCCACCGCAACCCGTCCAGCCATTCGCGCACGGGGTGCGTGCGGCACATCATGGCGGCGGTGCGGCAGGCCTGCTCGCCCACCGTGCGGCTGACCGGCAGGTCATAGGCGCGTTGCAGGTACGCCTGGATCAGGGCGGCGTCCATGTCCTCCATCGGGCGGGGATAGGGTCCGGGCGCTGGCTGCGCACTGTCATAGGGCGGTGGCGCGGCGCGGGTGATGATATGGCGGCAGCTGAATTCGTCCCACGCCAGCATGCCACGCAGCCGCGCGTCATGCCCCAGCAGCACGAGGCAGTTGCTGAGGGATGGCACGATCCGTCCCCCCGCCCCACGGGCCAGCAGGTCCATCCATGCGGGACTGGCGGGCGCATCCGCCCCGGCAGGTGTGACCACTACCATGTCAAGGTAGTGCTCTCATGACGGGGCGCGGGTTGCGCAGCCCCGCATTCAGGCCCGAACGGATGGTGGCGCGGGCTTCGTTCAGCGGAATCCGGCGGCGCTGCGCCGCATGCAGCAATGTATCACGCGCCTGCGCCATGTCCATCATGCCCGCCCCGCACCACCGCCCCAGCGCATAGGCGCGGGCGTTGAGCGTGGTGTTGGCCATGCCCGCCGGCGCGTCACACACGGCATGCAGCGCGCGCAGCAGCACGCCCGGCGCGCGGTCGGCCGCCATGCGGCGCGGGGGCATGGGCTGTGGCGCGGGGGCCAGCAGGGCCGCCAACCAGTGCGGGATGGGTGGCGGCGGCACATCCCACGGCGGCACGCGCCACGTATACGCCCCGCCCGTGGCCGGGTGCGCGCCCGGCGGAATGGTGACCGCCTGCCGCCCCCGGTGCGGGTCCAGGCCGGGGGCGGGACAGCCCGCCTGCCCGCGCAGGGCCTGCCCGTCATGGCGGAAGAACAGCACCGCGCCGCCCGACCAGCCGGTGCGTGTCATGGGGCGTGGCGGCAGCGGGCCGTGGCGGCGGACCAGCGCGGCAAGGGCGGCCACCCCGTCGGCGGCATGGGTGCCGGGGCGGTCCACATCCAGCGCGAACAGGCGCGATGGCCCGCATACCACCCGCCACCCGCATCCGGGCCAGCGCGCGGCCCAGCGGGCGATTATGTCGGGCTCACAGGTGGCATGGTCCACCGCGCCACGGAAACACGCGGCGCGTGAGGCCGCATGCACGGGCAGCACATGCCACCCCATGCGGGCCACGCGGTACAGGTCGGGCGGGATCGTGTCGGTCATGGGCGGGTTTTATGGGACATATCCCACTCCGTCAAGGAATAATGGGATATATCCCCTCTACACAGGGCGGGCGGATTATGGGACAGTTCCCATTATGGATACACGCTCCCCCGCCGCCACCGAGATCGAGCGCCGCATGGCGCTGCTGAACCTCAACAAAAAGCGCCTTGCCGAGCTGGCGGGCCTGAACGAAACCTATGTCCATGACATTCTGCGCGGAAAGTCGCGCAATCCCGGCGGCGACCGGCTGGAAAAGGTCGCCGCCGTGCTGGGCTGCACCGCCAGCGACCTGCTGCGCGGGGGGGCGGCCGGCAATCCGGGGCCAGCGGCCGCGCGGCTGAAGGCGCTGCGTGAACGCGCGGGCTATACCGTGCGCGCGCTGGCGCGTGACGTGGGGCTGGGGGACAGGTTTTCCAGCTATGCCTTTTATGAAAACAAGCTGAAAAAAGAGTATATTCCCGTCGAACTTGTGCGCAAGCTGGTGCCGCTGCTGACCGACCGGGGCGATCCCCCCATCGCCGCGAGCGAGGTCTGGGCCCTGTCCGGCATCGTGCCCGGCGCCACCGACCTGAACGAAAGCATAAGCCGCGCCGAACGCGCCACCATGCCCACGCAGGCCGATGACGGGGCGATAACGGTGCATGAATACGACATATCCCCGCAGGCCGGCGCGGGCGCGATCGTGGATCACACCGCCTGTGGCGATGGGGAGGGGCACCCGACGCTGGATTCATGGCGCATCCCGCGCGACTTCATCCGCAACTACCTGCCGGACACCGGCGGGCTTGCGATCATCCGGGTGGCGGGCAATTCGATGGAACCGGAATTCGCCGCCGGCGACCGCGTTCTGGTTGACACCGGCCACCGCGTCCCTTCGCCCGACGGGGTGTACGTATTGTGGAACGGCATGGGCGTGGTGATAAAGCAGTTGATGCTGGTCCCCAATTCCCGCCCCCCGCGCATCCGCATCATCAGCGTCAATCCCACCTACCCTGTCGATGAGGTCGATGCATCCGACCTGGTGATAAACGGCCGGGTGGTGGGCAAGTGGGTGTGGAAATAGGGGCGGCATTCCCATAAACACGTTATGGGCTACAATGCGTGGTAATTTTTATTGTTCAAGCATATAAAATTTAAGACATGCTGCCTTTTGTAGAAAAAGGCAGCATCCTTAGCCTATTTTATTTAACGGCGGTTCGGCAGTTTTAATGCCCAACGAAGCATATCCGCCAAAATGGGGTAAATATCATTATGCTTGGCCCCAAAGCGGAAATATCCCCCTTGCAATGCGCCAATGTCGCGATTGGCTGCCCCAGTATCATCTGGCAAATAGTCGGATAAGCCCTCGAGGCCCGCGTCCTTACGTTCCTGCTGTGTCAGGCCATAGTAATTCCACATGGGATTGCTATGGGAGAAATCAACTTCAGGTAGTTTTGAAAGAAAGCGTGCGTATAACTCGTCTGAATCAGCAGGACGGCGGTTACTGAAATTTAGATCATAGGTGAGCTTAGCAAAAGCCTTCATGACCACAGGTTGGGCTGCAACGGTTTTTTCCCTGGCTTTGTCTTCACCAAAATGCGGAATTTTCCTGATATGGCCCCATAAATCAAGAACGGTCGGCTCTCGTGGTTCAATAACGGCAGGCGTTGCGCCGCCAATATTACTTTTGTTAAGAAAAGCAATGGCGTTAACCGCTACCAAGTCCTTTAGAACGAGCGCGCCTTTATCCTCGCTCCAATCCTTCGGTTCGGTTTCGGTCATGGGAAGATTATATGTTTCCTTCAAATCCCGCTTGATAAACTGCGTAATGGGATTGGCACCATCAAACTTAAACGCAAGGGACGAATCTACTTTCTTACCTAGACGGTTCAAATCATGAAAAAGCTGACGTTCCTGATCGATATCAAGGCCAAGATGGACCTCCACCGTCAGGGACGAGAACGAACGCGCCGCATCATAGGCTTCGTTCCAAACTTGCATGTCGCTTTCGGTAATCTGCGTACCTTTTTCATTGGGCATCAGTACGATGCCCTTGCTGGGATATTTTCCTGTCTGTCGCAATTGCTCCAGAAATTTTATAACGAGATTCGCAGCGTAACGACGATGCTGGCCATCCACCACCCACAGAACATGGCGTTCAGACAAGAATACCTTGAAGGCAGCGGTTTCACCTGTGGCAGTCTCCAGCCGGATCCCCCGGATACCGCCCGGACCGTTGCCGCCAAAGGGAATATTGCGAATATTGCAAACCAGAGGCTGAAGCGAGAAATATGGCTGATCCCCTAGACGATTTAATAGATTATTAAATGCGTCCGGCACGTCCTTGCCCATGCTTATCCGTCGACTTTTAGCAGCGGAAACTAGGCCCTTCATCATATAAACAGCTAATTTTTTAGCATGCGCTTCGTCTAATGCCCTTTGTGAGACGGGGCCCGCATCCCGATCGTTCGCCACGGCTGAGATATCCGTGAATTTACGAAATGGCACGGACATCGTGAATACGCGATGGCCTAAATTATGCCCGATGAAAACATTAAACGGCGTTTCGTTCACGTCGCCCATTTCAGCGAGGACATCAAGAGTATCTAAATCTTGAGGCCCACCCGCAGGGCTGGAAAAATCACTTAGACTGGGATAAGATGTCATCTGGCTTCTCATTCGTTGTTGTACCAGGGATAATGTTTTGCAGACTTTCCTCCCTGGTGTTTTTAACGATTACCCCAGGGGAATATTCATGTCAATGTAGGTTTCTCCTGGGGGGTATTTTTTGAGATACATGCTCAAAATTATATCCCTCCTGGCTCTGCCGATGTGATTGTCGCGTATTAAGCCTTTTGCCCTACTGACGCCGCATTCACCCCCTAGGCACACATCCTGCGCCCGCCACCGCTGCCCGGATGCTTCATGCCTGCTGCCCGCATATCCCCTGCATTACAACCCCATGCCATGACCGGCGTTATGCCTGTCATGACCGATACGACATCCATTCCCGCCCGTTTCCGCCTGCCCGCGATGGCCGTGCTGTGCATGGCCACGCTTCCGGCCCATCCCGCCCGGGCAGAAAGCCAGCACCTGACCCTGGTCCCCGCCAACACCACCGTGCTGCTGCATGCCGACAGCGTGGTGGGCGCGATGGAGGGGCGGTTCGCCCGCGTGTCGGGCACGCTGGATTACGACCTGTCGCGCCAGACCTGCCATGTCGACCTGACCATGGACGCGACCAGCGTACACATGGACACCGTGGTGGAGCGCAAGGCCGCGAAATCGGGCAACATGCTGGACAGTGACCGCTTCCCCACCACCCGTTACGTGGGCGACTGCAGCCCCCGCGTGGTGAAGGGACAGGTCCGGTCGCGCATGGTTGGCCGCCTGACCATGCGCGGACAGACCCACCCCATGACATTTGACACGCAGATGGTCTTTACCGGCAACACCCTGACCATGCTGGACAGCACCGGCACGTTCGACGGCCGCCAATGGGGCATGTCCACCATGCTGCACACCGTCAGGCCCCGCATGCGCACCGAAACGCGCATCACCCTGCCCGCCACCCCTGCCGCCCGCGGCTAGATCGCCCCGCGGCTCAATCGCCCCACGACTCAATCGCACAGAAAGCGCGCCCCCCATGACCGACCAGACGACCGCCCCCCGCACGCTGGATGAAATCGCCTGCTATCACGCCCATGTCTATTTTGACGACACGGCCACGCGTGACACGGCAGCCCGCCTGCGGGAACAGATCGCCGACCGTTTCGCCGTCAGGCTGGGCCGCTGGCACGAAGTCGCGGTCGGCCCGCACGTCGCGCCCATGTACCAGGTGGCGTTTGGCACCGACCTGTTCGCGGCGCTGGTGCCGTGGCTCATGCTGAACCATCAGGGCCTGAGCATCCTGATCCACCCCGGCACCACCAACCCGCGCCGCGACCACATGCGCGACAGCATGTGGATCGGCCGCCCCCGCGCGCTGCTGTCCGACCGCCTGCCCGAACAGACGTCCGAGCCCGATGGCGTGGGCGAAATCAATACCCGGCCCGATGCAAAGGCCATGTGACCGGCTGGACCGTCTGGAAATGACAGAAGTTTCTGGTGAAGCTTTTTTCAAAAAGCTTCAGGGAACGTCGCCTTTTCTGAAAAAAGGCGGCGTCCAGAGGCTTCTGTTTTTTATCCATACCATACGAAACGGCCCTATGACCCCGCCGGCCGGCATCGCATGCGGGCATGTTGCATAAAACCATTTATTTTCCGGCCGTGTTTCCATATGGAAGCATGATGGCCGGTTCGCACGACAGTCCTGATCCCTCCCTTACCCGTTTCATTGACTGGGCGTATCAGGCGTCCGTCGCGGGCGTGGGCAGGGCCGGATCGGCGGAAGACGTGGCCCGCGCCTGCCTGGCCCGCAATGGCGGCGATACGCTGCGGGCGGCGCGCGCGCTGATCCGCCGGCAGAATGCCAAGGCCGCGACGGCAGGATTCATAAGCGGCCTGGGCGGCCTGGCCACGCTGCCGCTTGCCCTGCCCGCCAATGTCGCGGGCGTGCTGTATGTGCAGGTACGCATGATTACGGCCATCGCCGTCATGGGCGGGCATGACATCCGTGATGCGGACGTCAAGGCCGCGTGCCTGTCCTGCCTGACCGAAGTGGGGCTGGAGGAAGTGGCCAAGAATATCGGCCTGTCCATTGCCGGGTCCGCCGCCGTGAACAATATCGGCAACCGCGTCGTGGTCGAGACCAAGAAGCACCTCGCCCGCCGTGCCCTGCACGCGGTCGCGGCGCGGGGTCTGGCCGGTGGCGCGGCGGCGGCCGTGCCCGTGCTGGGCGGCGTGATTGGCGGCACGTTTGACGGCCTGAAAACCAACCGCATCGGCCGCGCCGCCATCCGGCAGTTCATCACGCAGCCCATTCCCGCCCGCCTGACGCCGCCACACGATGACAGGAACGACACGGAAGCATAAGCGCCCGCCCGCATTGCGTGACAGGCGGCATGGCGATCTGGCAACGATCCCGTCCACGGTTTCCAGTGCAGGCATCAGGCATCATTCCGCACGCGTTCCCTGTCGCGCCATGCCAGAAGGCACAGCGCCTGCATGCAGACCGCCCCCAGCGGCAGCCAGACAAATCCGGCCATGATCCAGAATGACAGACCCGGTGGCTGCGTAACCCCGCCCTCGACATAATGGCCCTGTGACAGGAACTGCGCCAGGACAAAGCCGGTCAGCCCCATCGCCAGCTTCGTGACCCATGTATTGATCGAATACGCAAGGCCCGCCGACCCGGTCGAGGTCCGCGGATCACCATCATCCACGGCATCCGCCAGCAAGGTGTAATATAGCGGCGACATCACGCCCTGCGCCAGCGCCAGAAGGGCTGCGGACAGGAAGAACCCGGTCATGGACGCCCCCGCCACGGCCATCGCCAGATAGGCCGCCCCCTGCGCGATCAGGCATATGATCCCGCTGCGGACGGTTCCCACCCACCGGGCAAGCGGAAGGCACGCGGGCACGCCCGCAAACAGCAGGACGGTGATGAAGGTAATGATATTGGCGCCCAGTTGCTCCGTGCCACCCAGAATGACCCGCGCATAATACAGCGCAAACCCGAACAGGGCCGCCTGCCCCACGAAATAGAAGAACGCCAGCAGGTTGCTCAGCACCCAGTGCCGGTTTCCCACCAGATGGCGCAGCGTGACCTTAAGATCCTGCCGCACGGGTGCCGGGGGATGCCGCACGGTGCAGCCACGCGCCACGCACAGCCACAGGATACTGCCCAGAACCGACAGGGCCAGCACATAGACCGCCATGCCATACCGGTGCTGCGCCGCGCTGTCGCCCCCGCCCAGCCATGTGATGGCGGGAATGGTCAGCAGCGCCACAAGCAGCGACCCGGCCTGGCACCCCATCATGCGGAAGGCATTCAGGCCAACGCGCCCCGTCGCGGTGCGGCTGATCATGACGGCCAGCGCGCCATAGGGCGTATTGATGCACGAATAGATCGCGCCAAACACGATATAGGTCGCGCCCGCCCACACGATTTTCCCCGTGGGCGAAAGCGGCAGGGCCAGAAAGCACGCGAAACCCGTCAGGCCAAAGGGAATGGCAAGGAAGCGGATCAGGCGCGGCACGACCAGCCCGCCGATCCGGTCAACACCATAGCCGATGGCCGGATCGCAGAAGGCATCCACGACACGCGCCACCAGCAGTATCCACGATACGGCCACCAGCGGCAGGCCATAGATATCCGTGTAATAATACATCAGGTAAGATGACGTCATGCCCCACATCATGTTGGAGGCGGCATCACCACAGCCATAGGCCATCTTTTCTTTTACGGAAAGCGCCTGCCCGTTCCCCATTACCCTGCTTTCCCTGAAATTTCAGGCCGGGCCGTACGCTGTCATGTCGTTGTGACACGACAGGCCGGACCCGACGCCATCACCCCATTGTCAGTTATCCTGTCCGCTTTCAAGAAAGAATGCCGGGGTGACTTTTCGTCCCGGACGCAGCGTGACCTGTCCGCGCGGGTTCGTCAGGCAGACAGGCCATCTGGACAGGCGCAACGGATGTTTTACCGTGGCATGGCTGCCGGGCGGTGACAGCCATGAAGCGGGGCAACCATGCACGGATGTCACGCCGTGGCATGCGGCGGGCTGTCGGGGGCGTTACCGGAAATCCGCGCGGTATTTCGTAACCGCCGCCTGCGCGCAGGCTTCGTCCTTTTCCCCGCCCGGCGCGCCGGATACGCCAATCCCGCCCAGCACGGCATGGTCCGATACCCGGCGCAACGTGACCCCGCCGGGCACGAACAGGACTTCGGGAATGGTATTCAGCGCCCCGTTCGCCGGTCCCGTCACCTTGGCCGCGATCAGCGCGCTGGTGGTGTCCATGTTGAACGCCATGCCATAGGAATAGGCCGTATAGGCCTTGCGATAGGACACCGACAGCGATTGCAGCGGCACGCTGTCGCCCTTGATGACAGCCTGCTGGTGGCCCGTCGTGTCCACCACGGTCGCGGTTACCGAATATCCCTGCTTCGCGCATGCATCCACGGCCTCGGTCGCCAGACGGGTCGCGGTCATCCAGTCTAGCTTGGGCGTCATGACCACATGCCCCTGCGCATGGGCCGCGATGCTTGTAAACAGGCCCCCCGCGACAAGGGCAGACTGCGTGAACCGGTTCATATTCATGACGCGCGCCACTTCCCTGCTGCGGACAGGGGCATGATGCAGAACCGGCGGAACGGCACGCAATCGCAAAAGCGGGGTTTCACACGATGGTGTTGGCTGCCGGATGGCATGTGAAAACTTCTGTTTTCATCCATCAGACCGGCAGTATCAGTCCCCCGCCGCCCCCATGGTGGGATAGTCGATATAGCCTTCCGGCCCGTGGGTGTAGAAGGTGGACGGGTCGGGCGGCGTCAGTTCCACGCCCGCGCGCAGGCGTTCGGGCAGGTCGGGGTTGGAAATGAAGGCCTGGCCAAAGGCCACGGCGTCGGCGCGTCCGTCCTCGATGGCTTTTTCGGCGCTGGCCCCGGTAAACTTTTCATTGGCGATATACACGCCGCCGAACTGTTTTTTCAGTTGCGGGCCCAGGCTGTCCGGCCCCTCGGCCTCCCGCGCGCAGATGAAGGCAATGCCGCGCCGACCCAGTTCGGTTGCGACATGGCCAAATGTCGCGGCGGGGTCGGAATCCCCCATGTCATGCAGGTCGCACCGTGGCGACAGATGCATCCCCACCCTGTCCTTGCCCCATACGGCGATGGCGGCATCCGTGACCTCCAGCATCAATCGCGCGCGGTTTTCGATCGACCCGCCATATTGGTCGGTGCGGTGGTTGGTGGAATCCTGCAGGAACTGGTCCAGCAGGTAGCCGTTCGCGCCGTGGATTTCCACGCCGTCAAACCCGGCCACCTTCGCCAGTTCCGCGCCACGGCGGAAGGCGTCGACAATGCCCGGTACCTCCTCCGTGCGCAGGGCGCGCGGGGTGACGTAGTCGCGCATGGGGCGCAGCAGGCTGACATGCCCCTTCGCCGCGATCGCGCTGGGTGCGACCGGGGCTTCGCCATTCAGGAAATACGGGTCCGAAATCCGGCCCACATGCCATAACTGCATGAAAATGCGCCCGCCCACCGCATGCACGGCGGATGTCACCTTTTTCCACCCTTCCGCCTGCGCATCGGTCCAGATGCCGGGCACGCCTTCATACCCGATGCCCTGCGGCGTGACCGGCGTTGCTTCCGACAGGATCAGTCCCGCCAGCGCGCGCTGGGCGTAGTATTCGGCCATCATGTCGTTGGGCACATGGCCCGGCCCGGCGCGCAGGCGCGTCAGCGGCGCCATGACGACGCGGTTGGGCAGGGTCAGCGCACCGACCTTCAGCGGGGTGAACAGGGTTGGCATGACACGTCTCCACAGGTTCATTTTGGAGTGGATGATGGGCCTGTCACCGCCTGCCTGCAACCCGTACGCGCAACCCCGGCCGCATTACGGGCATGCGCCCGCCTTTTTCAGCAGTTCGTCCCATTTCCTGCAGGTTTCCACCGCCCCCTCACCCAGCCCGGTGCGATAGAATATCTGCGTATGGGCGGGATCGTTCATTTCAAACGTGATGCCGGCCTCGCGGCTCTTGCGCCGGTTGCGGATGCTGGACAATGCGGTTTCGCGCACGGTTATCGTGCCGACTATCCCGCCATCCCATAATTCATACCTCTGTTTCTGTTCACTTTCGGGAACATCGAACAGCACGCCTGCAATTTCATCAGGCCGCGCGATGACATAATCCCCCTTTTGCATGATCATGACTTCTTGGCCGTCAAACATCAGCACATTGGGATAATTGTCGGTCAGGGTGCAGTCAGCGGTGATGACCGGGTGTTTCATCAGCGGCTGCAGGCGTTCGTCAATCAGGGTCCTGAAGTACCTGTCCTGGCGTGCGGCCTGTATCCGGGCGTTGATGACGGGCCTGCGGATAATCAGGCCCCGCAGCAGGCCAAAGGCAATATAGGACGCCGAGACCAGCATGAAGGCATGGGCGACAGGTTGCTGCACCCGCGTTATCATCATGATTATGGACAGTATGGGCCAGGCAACCAGGTAATGAAACGTAATGACCATGATCATGAGTTTTGACCTGGTACGGTATGCAATATCACCGTCCAGTTTGGCGTGGATCATTATTTGTCTCCGGGTATGTCTATTTAAAATATCATTCGGATTTCAATGCTGGCGCCTGCCAAACAGGTACCATATCGCAATCGGCCCCAGGAATATGGACGCCTGCCACAGCATGCCGTTGACAATGAACGACAGTACCAACCCGACAATCGAGGGTATGAACATGACGGTGTCGCTTGCGAACAGGTCCTTGAACGCTTCCCATCCCGCCCTGGTAAACGGGAACAGCAGGGAGGAGACCGTGTACACCGCAATGGTCATGACCGTCGTGAATGGATGCGACGGCCGGCCTGGCTGTGTGAGGAGGGTAATCATCAGGCCTTCGAGCACGAACGCTATGGCAAAGCTTTTTCCCACGAAGTCCGGGCCCAACATATGGCCAAGTTCACGATAGCAATTTTTCACCTTGATCAGGAAATCCACAGGGCGCTCCGAATTATGAACCGTAACGAACAAATCCGTTTGGCATTTTTATGACCATGTAGTCCATAATCGGCGGAAGAGTTTTCCCCATTTTGCGGCATTAATTTGAACTGGTGTGTCCAAAATTCCGCGTACGCATCCCTGCCCACCTGTCACGGCATGCCGGTGACCGGCGGGATGCAGGCCCCGGGCGTGCGGGCGCTTTATGGTTCCGTAACGGGAAAGGCCGGGGCAGCTTATGCTTCTGCGCCGGGAACGGGGGGCGTGCCCGTCAGTAACGGGCCGGGATGCGGCATGCGCAGCCACGGGGCGCACGGTCCATGCCGCGCGTCGGCCCTGTCCTGATGGTCAGGGCTGCGGCCCCTCTGGCGGCGGCAGGGTCGCGCGGATGGCGGTGGAATAATCGGGGCCGATTACGGCGCCGGGCGCGCGGTGGATGCGGCTTGCGTCATGCAGCGCGTCATAATCGGGATAGCGTTTCGGGTCATACGGTCCCAGCAGGTCCATGTCATACGCCATGTCGGCGGTATGCCCGCTGAGGATCACGCGCCAGTCGAACCGGTACCGCAGTCGCGCCCCCGCGCGCGCCAGTATGCCGGTGGTGCAGTTGTCGGTCAGGGTGTTGTACCACACGGGGCGGGAAACGATGTCATGGATCGCGCCGACATAGCTGAGGAACAGGTGTTCGCGCACCGCGGGCGCGATATCCAGCCGGTACATGTAGACCCGTTCGCGCCGGATGTCGGTGCGCACGCCGATCAGGTCGCGCTCATCGGCGGTGACATAGAACAGTTCGTAATGGTGGAAGAACCCGGCAATGGTGGAATAGGGAAACCGGGCCTGCCGCCGGGTCTCGATGGAGATGGCAAGGTGCTGGCCATCGGAAAACCCGAAGCTGAGGAACACATGCGCGATCGACTCCCCCGCCCAGTAGGAGGTCACGAGGTCTACCCGGTCCAGCCGCCGCAGGTCATACGTCGCGTCATACCATGCCGGGATATAGTCGGTTTCGGTGCGATAGCGGAAATTGCGCACGTTATGGACATGCACCACGTCCCCCACCCGCCATGCATCGGCCGGCACGGCGTATTCACCGGCCCAGACCCGGTCATTGCGCGGCGGGTCGGTGACATACCAGGTCGCCAGCGCCGTCACCGTCACCACCCGCACCGGGAACACCAGCCCCGCCGGGCGCAGCCAGCGCGCGCCGACCATGATGGCGGGAAACGCCACCGACAGCCCCAGCCGCAGCGCATCGGGCAGGATGGTGGAATAATACACAGCCCCCGCACCCAGCGCCAGGCCCGCCCCCTGTACCGCGCGGCCGCCCCAGTGCAGCGCCCGCCGCCACCCGCGCGGCCCGCCGCCGTGGCCGGGCGTCCCGTCCGGTGTCCCGCGCGGCATGTGGCCGCCTGTCCCGCCGGGGGCCGCGTCGTGCCCGCGCGGGGGCGTCATGGCCGCCCTGCCCGCGCCACCACGGCCCGCCGCGCGT
>NZ_CADP01000010.1:24101-44753 GCF_000285295.1 Komagataeibacter europaeus LMG 18890
CATGGCCTGCGGCGGGTTCTGGGCCAGTTGCAGCAGCAGGATGCGCTGGACCTCGGCAATGGTGGCGGGGTTGGACTGGGTCGAATGTTCGGAATTGCGCACCACCAGTTCGGACTGCACGTCGGGGATGTGGGCGCTTTCATACGACACCACCCCGTCATCGGCATGGGTCAGGTCGCGCGGGTTACCACAGACGGGAATGATGGAATGGGCCTGCACGTCGGGGGCCATGGGAATGGTGGGCAGCGTGCGCATGAACGCGCTGTGCGGCGACATGGCGTACACGCTGCCCAGACGCAGCACGCGGTTGCTCAGGTGCGTGCTGTCCCCCGCCCCGGTCACGATGTCGCGCGCGGTTTCGGTCACGCGTACCGGCAGGCTGACCATGCTGCCGACAAGGCGCGCAATGGACATGGCCGCAAGATAGCTGCCGTGCTGCGGGGTGGAAATGAACACCACGCGCTGGATTTCGGGCATGGCGGTGGGGAACATCGTCTCATGCACCAGTTCGCGCGTGCTGTCGCTTAGGTGGAAGGAAGACAGCGGCCGCCCCGCCGTGCCGTCCCACAGCCGGTCGCCGGGGTTGATGACCAGCATGCGCGCCAGCAGCCCGCCCTGGCTGTGCCCCACCAGCGTGATATGCCCCAGCGCCGGGTCCGCCTTCATCCCGCCCAGGCTGTCCACCGCCTGCGTGATCGCGTGCCGCAACTGCCATGCCGAATACGGGATGGGGTTGGACGTGGCGTAGGAGAAGAACCAGAAATCGAAATGATCGCGGATGCGCCGGTCTTCCAGCAGGTCATTGACCATCACGGCCCAGCGGTACGGGCTGGACGCGGTGCCGTGTATGAACACCACCGGCATGTTGCCGCGCCGGTGCGGCGTCATGGCGATCAGGCGCGGGCGCGTGCCGTCATAGGTCGTGCCGTCAAAGAAACCGCGATATTCCTTGGTCCACAGCGCCGCGTCCACCAGGCTGAGCGCACGGGCGGCGGTCTGGTCGTATTCGGCGGGCACGCGGGCATGGCCGATGGGGGTGTCCGGGCTTTCATCCATCACCCGCAGCACCAGCCGCCCGGTCAGGTGCGCGCCCAGCACCTGCGCGCGCGGGTTGTCGATTTCCAGCAGCAGGCTGGCGGGCACGCGCAGCTTGTCCGACACGCTGAAGCTGCCGTCATTCGCGACCCCGTCGCCGTTGCCGGTGGGGTCGCCACTGGCCAGGTCGTTGCCGCCATGCGGGGCGGGCGGCGTGGGCACGGCGCGCAGGGCGTCATCATGCGCCGGACCGGTCAGGTCCGCCACGGCGGAAGGCTGGACCAGATGTTTTGCTTCATGCGCGGCCTGTGGCGCGGGCTGTGGCGGCGTGAACGCGGGGTCGGGACGGGCCAGCGCGGTCAGGGCTTCGCCCAGTCCGGGGGTGCGATAGACATTCGGTATGCCGCCAACCCCCAGCGTGGCCGTGGGCTGCAGGCGTTCCAGCAGGCGTCCGTGCCAGCGCAGCTGCGCGGGGTCGGCGCTCAGGACAATATCGCCAAAGGGCAGCGCACGGGTCTGCGCCGTAACGTTGACCGGGGCGGGAAAGGCCGCGGCCAGACCAAGGTTGTACAGGTCGCACGCCTGCCGGAAGCGCCCGTCATACGGGCTGGGACCCCCCGCCTGCCCCGGCTGCAGGAAGGCATAGGCATAGACCGCGGCGGCCAGGAAATCCTGCGCATGGTGGTGGCGCAGGCCCTGCCGGTAACTGAGTTCCGCCAGCGCGAACAGCACGTCGCCCTCGTCATCGCGACCGGCCGCCTGCGTGCGCAGGGTGGCGATGGCACGGTCGGGATCGGCGCGCCATGCGGCCAGCAGCCCATGGCGACGCAGCACGATCATCGTTTCGTCAGCCGGCCTGCCGCCCTGCAGCGCCGTGCGCGTGATGTCACGGTAGCTGTGGACCAGCGACACATGCCGCACCGTAACCGGCCCCGCGCACCCCGCCATCAGCACAAGCGCCAGCACGCCCCCGCCGCGCGCGGCATGGCCCATGCGGACAGGACGGCGTATGCTGCGTGCCGACGCGCGGCGGGCAGCGGTGAAAGTGCGTATCATGCCGCAGGTTAAGCACCAGTTCGCCCCCCACGCAATGCGCTGGCGACGTTCAGGGACAGGGTGAACGGGCCATGACGGATGATCGCCCCCCTGCCCCGGCACGCCGGGCGGAAACCCCGTGGGCATGGCGGGGACTGATATGGAAAACCGGCGTCATGTCGGCAGTCGCTTTCATTGCGGGCATCCTGCCACATGGCTGCGTTTTTCGAAGCAGATATCAGGAAGCATGGCGCGCCCGGAGGCGCATACGGAATGATGCCTGCACGGGAACATTCGGGAAAGACAGGCAGCATGCCAAAAGAGGGAGATACGAATCTGCATGGATTCGATACTGGCAGCGGGCCGGAATCAGTCGATGGGGTTCGGGACCGGAGTGGAAAACCGATCAGGAATTATGTCCCAGGTTGGGCACAAGACGGGAGGCGCGTGCGTGTCTTTAATGTTCCGGGAAGGGAGTTCAGGTTCTATCGGAAGTAAACCTGTGCGATCATGTGCCCTCATGCTGGCGTTCTTTCTCACGTTAGGCCCGGCCCATGCGCGTTCGCCGTCACTCCCGGCTGAAAGCGTGCCTGTTCCCCCGACTTTTGCAGCACTTGAATCTGCCGCGGCGAAGGCGAAGGCCGTGCATTGCGGCACGGATGACTGCAAATCCATGATCCTGCTGGATTATCTTGTCCGCAAGGTCGTGGTCTATGAAGCAGGAGAAGCGAACGGCGTGGCGAGTATCAGGGGAACCGTTCGTCGTGACATCGCAGGCAGGCGGCTCGATTACCATTTCCTGAGCCATCGCGGACTTTACGGGCCGATGTGTGCGTTCAGCATCCGGTATCTGCAGAATATCAAGGCGCCCCAGAAGTTCGGCGATCCGCTTTATGCCGGTTTCGTACCCATGCAGATTTTTCTTGATGCGGTGGATATGGATTTTCGCGATGGCGGGCATTGCGCAGAACAACTCGCACCATTTTTCCTCAATACGAAAGCGGGCCAGCAGGTCCGCCACGATACGTTTGAATTCTGTATCAACGGGTATGAAAATCATCCCCGCCCGGTGGCTGCCTGCAACCTTATCGCGGATGACAAGGTTCCGTCCGACAAGGGAGACCACCAGTAAAGCGAAATATCGGGAATACTTTCTGCCTGGTACTCGATGACTGGTCTGCTTTTTCTCTTTATACACTGAGCCGACCTTCCGCTCCTCCTCCCCTAGAACCGCCTGTCACCCTGACAGAAACGGAACGGGCTGGAACACTCCGCGCATCTCTGGCGTTAACGTGGCGGCTGCTGTCCATAGGTCCGGGCACTGGCTTTTGTATGGACGAAAACCATGTCGAAGCCCGTTCTTGTTGTCGGCGCGGGACCTGTCGGCCTGACCATGGCCGCCGAACTGGCCCGGTATGGCGCGCCCGTCAGGGTTATTGACAGGCTGCCGGCACGTAATACCCGCTCCCGCGCCCTGGCCATCTGGCCCCGGACGCTTGAACTGCTGGACGCGGCGGGCTGCGCGGGGGCGTTCGTGGCCACCGGGCTGCATGCGCAGGCCGTCAGTATCCATGCAGGCCGCAGGACGCTGGCCCGGATCCCGTTCGGGACGATCGCCTCCACCTTCAATTACCTGCTGATGATTCCGCAATCGGGAGCCATATTTCCTTAAAAATTAGTGTTAAATCAGTAGGTTAAGGATTTATCCAAATCTGAACCCACGATTAAACCCATGATAGAACTTGCTCTCCTAAGATACATGCAGAGACACACAGCGCAAGCTGATACTGCTCAAGCATCCGGCTTTTGGGCTTCTACGGCAGGGTCGAAAAACAGGCCGAACCGCTTTTTAATCAAATCACGCGCGAGCAGTCAGCAGCATATGCACTACGCCGTATGACGCTCTCAAAGCCTCAGAAATCGTCATGCGCCCGAATTGTCCATATGGACACAATGCACCGCAGATCATGAAAAGTCGCCAGAGCGTGCAACGACCTTTCACACGCGGCCTTCTGTCAAAATCATGCACCTCATTTCGTCAAAATGACCCGAAAGGACGGAATGAATTTACTCGTCCGTTTTCAGGCCAGACAGGCACCTGAAAGACACCCGATAGATGCCTGACAAACACCGGCCAAAAACCGGCGTTTCAGGTTTTTTTTGATTTCATAAGTTATAGGAGTTTCGTGAGGACGGCCTATTTTTTGATTTCATATAATGAAGTTCCTATAGGCGCGCCGCGCTGCTTGGTCAGACAGCCTCCAGACACCGATAAACGCTCATGCGCGAGATACCCAGGCGGCGGGCAATCTCAGTCGGGTTGATCCCTTCCGCCTTGAGGGCCTGCACCTGGGAGGCTTTTTCCATCGCTGTAGGCCGCCGTCCCTTGTATTTGCCGTCCGCCTTGGCCTTGGCGATCCCCTCACGCTGGCGCTCCAGCATCAGGGAACGCTCAAACTCAGCCACGGCCCCCAGCATGGTCAGCATCAGCTTGCCGGTCGGGGTGGTCGTATCCAGCACCTGCCCGGACATGGACAGGATGACCAGACCGGCCTTATGGGCCTCCACACGCTCAATCAGGGCCAGCAGGTCAGCCGTAGAGCGGGCCAGACGGTCGGGCTTGCAGACCACCAGCGCGTCACCCTCGCGTAGATGGCTGATGGCCGTCTCCAGTTCAGGACGGGCCACCTGCGTTGCGCTCACCTGTTCGGAAAAGACCTGCTCGCATCCATGCGCCTGCAAATCGCGCACCTGCGCCTCAAGCCCTGCGTCCTGATCGACCGTGCTGGTCCGTGCGTAACCGATTTTCATGCGTCGCCTGTCACAATAGGTTCTAAGATGTTCATAACGTAATGTCACAAAACACCAAAAATCAACCCTAATGTGACGGAAAACTGTAACAGCACAAATGTCACTCTGAACCTTGCCCTATTGTGACAGCAGGACACAGCCAGAACCATCACGAGACGCCAAATCAGCACCAAAGTAGCTTCCGCGCGAACGCCTGCGATCTATCTGCCTGATTTCGTCCAGCCCGGACGCTTTGACGCCTTCGCGCGGCTCTATTTTGACGCGTGCGCAATCTCGAGACCTTTCGGGCGACGCATCCACGCTTCCGAGCGTCATCCGCGATTTCGTCCAAACACACCAATCTGACGCGTGACGATTTCTGAGACTTTAAGGGCCCGTCTCCCTAACATCCTGTCGAGCATGCAATGCAAGTCAGGCCGGTGCCCCGTCCGGGGCAACACATCTTGCCAGCCCAGATTTGTTCCAACTCAGCCCTAAACGGCCCGGACAGGCTGTTTCTTTCCTTCGGGCCAAGTCGGGCCATTTGAGGCCGAACAAGACAGAAAACGGATCGGCAAGATGTGTGTGCCTACGTAGGCACAGGGCTTACTCGCGCTCCGCACTCAAGCCATACGAGGTGGCACCAATGCTGCCACCCAATAAAATGCTGCCACCCAATGATGCCACCCCTGCTGCCACCCGTGCCACCTGCTGCCACCCTCACAGATAGCACCCACTCGATGAGCCAGCTTGTTTTCAGATCATCCCAAAATGCCGCAATGCAGCTTCAATGACAGGCCGCTTCTCTGGCGGGCACGGATGTTTCCTCTGGTCTGGATCAATTCGATTATTCGCTTGCCGTCGCGTCTTGCCGTGATCCGATAGAACATGGGCTATCCAGCAGCTTTTTGCTGCAAAGCCCTCTTTTGCCCTGATCCAGTCCTGCACCTGTCTGTAAGTCGCCACAACGCTCTCCTGTTCGGTCGTGTGACCATACCCCATTCCAGTCGGCTAGGGGGATACCCACTCCATGCCTTCAATCTGAGCGAGAGCCGTCAAGGCCCGGTGGGCTTCTGTTTGCGAGACGAAACCACCTCCCTCAAGCATGGATGCCAATGCTCCGGCAGGCGTGTATCTCGGGTCACCCTTCATCCATTCGGCCATACACGCGCCCGTGGTGATAAATGCTGTCTGCCAGGCAGGCGGCCCAATCCAGTCTGCCGCACAATCATCCGGTTGACGCAGCACGATCACATCCCGGACCCTTTGCATGTTGCTGTCATAGTTCCAGCCAATCAGGGCTTTCGCTGCTTCAATCTTCATTATGGTGATCCTGTCCGTTGGCGCCATTTCGCGTCTGACCCGGTAAAAATTGGTCGGGCACGTCGGGCATGTCGGGCACCCCCTTCGAAAACCGCTAAAAACCGCCATTTTTATCTGTCTCTTTCCTGCCCGACATAAGGTTGCCCAGTCGGGCAGGTCGGGCACGCATCCCATTCCTTCCCATCTTCTGCCCGACATGCCCGACTGCCCGAATGTATGTCGGGCAGCTTTTTAGAAACCAGAATGGCGGAAAACTGCGGGGTATAGCGTGCCTGCCCGACGTGCCCGACCTGCCCGACATAAAAAACCATGTTCGGGTGTCGGTCAGGCTTCTTCATCGCCAAGGATCGCTCCCCGGATGACATAGACACGGGGACGGCCTTCGCCGGGGATGGACACCTTGCGGGTCAGGTCACGTCCTTCCTCCGTCACAAGATACCCCGCATCCCTCACAGCCTTGGCAGCACGCACGGCATCCAGCCCCTGACAGACTTCCGTTTTCCACATTTCCGGCAGGATCAGGTATTCCCAGCGGACCTGCCCGCCGGTCTCGGCCTTACGCTTGAACCCCGCGCGGTTGATGGTCCGGCTGTCAGCCAGAACGCCCTCGGCTTCGCTCAGAGGAGTGATACGGGCGATGTTGGTAAAGCGGCTCTCCCCGTGCTTCTCGATGAAGCCCCGGACCTGATCGACTGCCTTCATGTCCTCACTAGCCCCGGCGCTGCCTCGCTCGGCAAGCCACGCTGCAAAGCACGCTCCAGCAGCATTAAACGCCTCGCCCCGCTTCCACGGCAGCACCCCATAGCTGGCCGCCAGTTCCCCCGCCCCGGCAATCAGGGCAAAACGGGCGGCCACGCTCCGCACCTGCCCGTCAGCCTTGGGCGGCACGAAGCGGGATTCAAACTGCCTGCGGATGGCCTTGAGGCGCTTTTCCAGCCCTTCGGCATCATGTGCCCGGTCCTGCACCAGACGCGACAGGAAAGCCCGTGAGGCCGTGCCGTAACAGGTGCGGGCGGCATCACGCAGATGGTCGGCCAGTGCCCCGCCTGACTCCATATCGTGCAGGTTCTCGAACGCACCCATGCCAGCCCCGGCATCTGCGGGAATATTGACCAAGCGCACCTCCTGCCCGGCCATGATCCGCTTGCCTGCCTCGCCCATCTTGGCGGCCAGGGTAATTTCGCCGGTGGACAGGAACAGGACACGCCATGTCTTGCGGGTGCGGGCATTGCCGGTGCGTCCGGCCCGCATCTTGCCGCTGTTGTTCGCCAGCATGTAGGTGATTTCACCCACCTCCCGGCTATCGGCCTGCCCCATTTCATCAAGGATCAGCACGGTATCCGAAGTCTCGGACGCAACACCTTCCAAACCGTTCGCAGTGCCGCGCCATGCCCGTATCTGGCCTTCCCGATCGCCACGCCCCCACACGCTGCCCGCGATATAGGCGGCGGTGGACTTGCCGGACTGGGCCTTGCCGACCAGATGGATGCCGCCGGACTGCTCGCCTACAATGTCCAGCAGTGGCCCGGCAAAGGCTGCGGACAGGAACAGAGCAAGGCGGCTGTTGCCCACGGCATAGGCCGCCACCTTGTGCTGCCATTCCGCCAGCGTGCCCGCCGCGGCGAACTCCTGCCCTGTCGTGGCCCGTGAGGACTGGAACACGACCGACCGCGCCCCGGTGCCGATGGGCAGGCCGCCCGGCAGGATGAAGGTGTGACCATCCGGTGCGGTATGCCACCCGGCACGGTCCACGCACCGCAGGCGGGCCTTGGTGCGGGCGCTGGCGATGAACTGGCGCAGGTAGCGGGTGGCGGAAATGGAGCAGTTCAGCCCGGCATCCTCCAGTTCGCCTGAAATGTCCTTGCCGTCGCCGTGCACCATGCGCTTGGGAATGGCCCATTCATGCTTGCGGTTGTCACGGTCCTGCCAACGGATCATCAGCCCCCAGCCGAAGCCGGTGCCGTCATTGGTCTCGGCCACCACATCGAACGGGGCTGCGATCCAGATGGGCGGTGCGGGCATATCGCCATTGCTGTCAGGCATGAAATGCAGCCCGGCCGGGGTCATGAAATAGCCAGGCGGCATCTGCACATTGGGAGCGGCCATCGGTGCGGCCTCAACCAGCCGGACGGCCCAGCCTGCCGCGCTGGTATCCTCCTGCTCCGCCAGCACGTCCGGCGGCACATCGTCAGCCAGATCCCAGCCCATAGGCAGGCTGGCGGGCACATCCACCTTGCGGACGATCCCGGCCCCGGCTTCACGCAGGTAGCGGATCACGTCATCAGCCCATGCCTGCCCGGCATCATCATTATCCGGCCAGATGGTCACATCCCGTCCGGCAAGGGGTGTCCAGTCATTGTTTGCCGCTGCCTTGCTCCCGCCCTGGGAGGTCATGACAACGTAATCCTTGAACAGCGCAGCCGCCGCGTCTGCCGTCTTTTCCCCTTCCACCAGCAGCACAGGCACGTCAGCGCAGGCGGCAAGCTGCTCCAGCCCATAAAGCGGCAGGGGCTTGGCACCCTGTTTCCAGTGCCAGCCCGTCGCGTCACGGCGGTTGCCACGGTTATCGGTCCAGACCCGGCGGCCGTAGGCCAGGGGCAACACCACTTTGCCACCAGCGCCGTCATCCTTACGGAAACGAGCACACAGCGGCTTGCCCTCGGCATCACGATAGACCCACATGGCCGAAGCGCCGCGCGGCGTCTCCGGTTCGCTGGGGGCCGGTGTGATGGGGTCCCATATCTCGCCTGCCCGGCCGGGGATGGCCTGTTTTTCGGTCTCGGCCAGCGGGGAGAACGCGCTTTCGAGGTCCGGCGTCAGGTTCGTGACGTTGCCGAAGTTATCGACTGACGTTGCAGGCACCGGGGCATGCGGATCGGGCGCGGGATCGGTGTAATCAACGGGCATGTCATTTTCACTCATGCATCACCCCCCAGCCCCAGCATGGCGGCAAGACGGGACGCGGCTTCGCCCTGACGGATATTGAACAGGTAGGCGGCCAGCGATACGGGATCGCCGCCCCGGTCGCCCGTGGCGAAGTCAGACCAGCGGCAGGTATTCATATTCACCTTGAAGGAGCCCGGTTCGCGGTCGCTGCGCCGGGGATTGCGGGCCACCCACTCGTGGCCCTCACGCTTGCCGTCCGGCAGCCACCGGCCCAGCAGGGCGGGTAGCGCCGCCAGTGCGGCACTGTTGATGCGGGCGAAGTCGATGGAGGACTGGCTCATGCATCATCCTCCCGCCCAAGGTGATGGCGCCCCATCTTGATGATGTTGGTGATCTTTTCTTCCGGCGCCATGCCATCTTGCAGAACGCAGCAGGCTTCCGTCAGAGCGAGACTGTAAGCCTCATCGAACCCGGCTGGAGCCATACCGTTCTGTTCAAATGCACCAATGGCACCTTGAGCCATCCAGTGAGGCGCGATCAGGAGCGGTCCCGTATCGGTCTGGACGGTACGCACGTCATCCTGCCACTGCCCTGTGCTGGTCATGTCGAGAAACACGATTTGTGCCTCACTTGGCATGCCGGTTGCGCTAACCAGATCAGTCATGCTGTGCCAAGGCAGAGCAATCACCCCGTTAGGGGCACGATAAAATCGCACAGGACGGCCATTCACCTGCCCGATGTAGAGAGGCTGGATATTCATAGCCGGTCCTCCGCTGCCGCCATTGCTGCGGATACAGAGCGATAAACGACCGGCAAACGCAGACCCGGCATTATCAGGGCAACACGCGGCACACCATCTGGGCTGGCAGCATCGGCCAGGAATATCAGACGAGGCACAGGTGCCCCACCACGGACGCACTTCGGGCGTCCACGCTTGCTAAGGCTTGGCATGATAGTTTTCCTATGTGCCAGCCACGATTTCTATGGACGAACAGCCAGAATAGGCCCTACAAACGAAGTGCATTTCATCGTTTCAGTAGCCTACCGGGTCGCCGGTCCATCTATCGTGGGCTGGCGATTTCCATTTCAGGCATTGTCAGCACTAGACAGCGAAGCGATCCACGCCCCGTAGCTGTCCGCTGTAATTCGTGTTGCCCGTCCGATTTTCACACGCACCAAAGTTCCGGCAGCCATCAGGCGGTTGACCGTGGAACGGCTGGCCCCTGTCTCGCGCATAATATCGTCCACACGCAAAAGAACGCGACGGTGCATATCATCTGTCATTGATGAAAGTTCCTGCAAATCATGGATGTGTCTGCAAGCATCAATGCCACAAATCACAGAAGTAATGTAAGTATTATTTAATTCCATTACTTCTGGTGAGGTTGAGACAGTATCTACACCCTCATGAAGCCGCGACAGTTGCAGCCTTACGGCGGGGTTTTGCGTGCCGTCACCTCGCGCTGATCCACCAGCTTCAACGCCTCTTTCATCAGCGTTTCGCCTTCCCGGATGCGACGGAACCACGCGCTGTCCGACAGCGGTTTTTCGCCAGTTTCGTATTCCAATCGCCGAAAAGCTTCCTGGGCGGTAAAGCCTTGCGCACGATAGGATGCGTACCCGTTGGCAGCGCGTATCTTGGCAAGCGGAGATGAATTGAGACGCCCGGCTGTGGCGAAATCGTTCTTTCCTGGCGCAGTGAATTTCAGCACCCGGGGGACAAGTTCCGCCAGTTTCCCCGGCGGTAGATGGTCCATCACAGTATGCGCCAGAAGCGGATCCGCATGCTCTGAAAACGGGTCCTGTCCGGTAGCAAGCACGGCAAGCCCATACGTCACTTCGAACAGGAAGTCGGCCATTTCTGCTGGCAGAACCACGTCTTCCGCAAAATGAACGCCGTCTCCCTGCTGCTTCTCCATTCGCTTGCGAAAGAACCTCAGGAGCGCAATCCACGCCAAAGGCGCGTTGTCGTCCACCTTCGCGACATACCAATGAAAAATTGTGTCGGTTTTTCTGAAAGCCAGTATTCGATACAGCAGGTGCATACGTTCCTGATCGCGTTCCTGACGTTTTGCCAAATGTCCGCTCCGTCTGGCTATCGGTGAAACGCCCTGATCCGTCAGGACGCAATAAGGCGCACTGTAACGGATTTGAGAACAGGATGAGAACACATTTTGTCATGACAGACAGTCTCCGATTGCGTTGGCATGCCGACCGATCCCCTCAGCCAGCCAGGCCAGTTCCATTCCAGTCTGTTTGTCCCCCTCCGCCATGCGGGCCAGTATCCCGGCCATGACGCTGATTTCCGTGGCGGCAGCCTGTATGGCCGCCAGCCGGTCGGGCGTTGCCAGACTGGGCGGCGCTGTATGCGCTCGCCATGCCCGGTGACAGGACGTGGAGCTGGTTCCCATCGCCTCGCCAACCTCGCGCCATGACAGGCCCTCCTTGCGGAGGTGTTCAATCCGGCGGAGGTCACGGGCGGACCAGAAGCGTGCAGGGCGGCTCATTTCACTTCCTCCTGCCACAGCCGGAAGGCCAGTTGGGACAGACCGCGCGTGACACGGGCAGACAGCCGTGCCAGCGGGATCAGGGCGAGCAAGGCAGCGTTGATAAGGAGGCGCTTCATCTCACATCGCCTCGTCAATGACGGCACAGTGCCGTTCGATTTCTTCGCTGGCCCAAGTGACGGCCAGGCCAAAGGATTGAGCCTGCGCCGGGGTCAGGTCCGACCGGCTGGCAGTAGCGACCCCCTCTCCGGCCCAGCGCATGAGAATGGCGAGGCGTGCAAGCGACCGGCTGGCGTTCTGGACAGCCCGGATTTCCTTGGCTTCAACACGTCGGGTTGTGCTCATTTCGCACACCCCTTCATCGCCAGAATGTCGCGTGCCAGGCTGGCCTCGATCTGGTTGGGGGCCGGATCGAACATCATCACAAGCCGGGCCTTGTCCTGTAGATCGGCAAAGGTCCGGGCGCGTGTGCGGATGGCCTTGCGGTAGGCCACGCCAAAGCGTTGCATCTGTGTTTCCGCGTCGGAGGTGGCAGGTTCCTTCCAGCAGCGGCGATCAGCGCCAAGGGCGGCCATCGTGGCCTTGCGGATGGGGCTGGTCATCGGGCCGCCTCCATCACCTGCACTTTTGCGCCGGTGTGACGCAAAACCTCCGGCTGGGCGAAGCCTGCCAGGGCGAGCATGAGCAGCGCAGGGAAAATCAGCCCGGCTACCAGATGCTCGGATGTGAGTAAGAGGGTTTTCCCTGCTTTGGGGAAAAGGGAGCCGAGTACGCTTGTACCCAGCCGAGAGCATGCCCATGTGTGTCTGGGCGTGCTATAGGCACGATTAGCCATTGCCGAATTCATCCTTCGGTTGATGGTTAGGCCGGGCGCGGGAGCTTCCACCTTCCCGTCCGGCTGCCTTGCCAAAGAGCGCAAGGTCGCTACACTGTCCACAAGTTTTACCCCTTGGTCAACCCAAGATCGACACAGTGTAGCGAAGTTTATATGACCCCAGAACAATGCAGGATGGCCCGAGCGGGTCTTAACCTAGGTGTGCGGGAGTTGGCCGAGCTTGCTCAGGTCTCCACCAACACGATTACCCGCCTTGAGCGTGGGGAAACGCTTTATCCCCGTACGGTCGAAGCCATCCGCGCCGCCCTGGAGGCAGCTGGGGTCGAGTTCATCGCTGAGAATGGTGGTGGGGCTGGGGTGCGGCTGAGGAAGAGCGAATAAGTGGAGGCACCCACAAGCAAAGCTCAATGCGTTGCGCTCCGATTAGGCCCTCTCGACGTTCAGCTTATTAACCGCACATTGCAAACAGACCTGGAACCGGGGGAACTTTACCTCAGTCGGCAGGCCCATTGGCATATCGCCAAGGACCATCCAGAAGACTATGCCATGTGCATGTCCGCCCTTCGACGCGTTGGCCAATCGCCCGGATTGATAGGGCAAGCCCCCAAACATGCAGACAATTTTGAACTTGTGATACGCTTTCGATCAAGCCAGCAAGAAGGCGAATATGTCCTGATTGCCGTAGGGTTGGAACGGGACCGAGACGGGCTTTATCGCGTGAAGACCGCCTACCGTGTGCCAGAACGGACCATTACCATCAGGCGAGCCGCGGGCCGCCTCTGCCTTCCTGTTCGCCCATAAAAAAAGACCGGCGAACCGGTCTTTTTTCTTGTCCGGGCGGGACGCAATCCCCGATCTCTTGGCCTAGCCCTCTTCGCCGCATAAGAGGTGCCAGGTTAGTTACCTGCGGCTAGCAGGTGCGTGAGGTAGCCGTTCTCACCTCACCGGACCCCCCATACATTGCGATCAGAGAGAGATCCGTCAACCCTTCATAGGTCACGAAACATTGCGGTTTTCTTAGCCTCATTGCGGACCTTGGGTGCGTGCCGTTAAAAGCCTGACACTTCGGCAGCAGACGCCACGCACACCCACCCGAGGCGATATAGAGTATCGCGTTTACAACCTCGCGCATATCCGCCGTGCGAGGCCGTCCGCCCCGTTTCGCCGGAGACACGAACGGCATAATCAAAGCCCACTCGGCATCCGTCATATCCGATGGATATCGCAATCCCTCCCGGCTATGTTCGTGTCGGGCAATACCAGTCCATGCCACCATTCACTCCATCTCTTCGCAAAGACGGATGAATCACAACATGCTGGTATTGTTCAAAAACTTTCGGATCAGGCTCTTATGTTTATAAATGAAAATTGACATATAACTGCATAATCCTGTATGCGTTTTTATATTTAAATAAGTATTATTTAAGAGTCCCAGTTGGGAGCAAGCATCTCTCTCAATTTAATTCTCAAAATAGCCTGAGAACTAGATAATTCTTCACTAATTTTTAGGACACTATTCCAGCCACACTCTATTTCCTGATACGCTTTCTCTTCAGCTCTTTCTTTGAGTTCGGCAGCACTATATCCTAGCTCATTAGGCATCGCCCATTTATTAGCAAGAAATTCTACCCAATCATGATCGGATGAAGGTGGGTTGGAAATCTGCCCCGACATTGTTGAAAAGCCCAACCAGCCTGGCTCCCATTCTGTATACGGAGCAGGCGCTAACTCACCAATTTCAATTGCTTGATCCACGGCCACCTTTCCAGCGTAATATACTGCCATTAGATCGATAGCTTCATCAGGTGTTGATGGTTGTCCACAGTCTCCTAAATCAGCAAATCCTGCGACATCAGGATAAAGACATTCACCTTGACCTTGATATATTTGCGTCGACAATAATTTTGGAGCTACAACTCCATGTATACGCCACAATGCAACTGCATGACCAGCCTCATGAATATTTGTCCGTTTTTTATTGTATTCTATCATGATAAATTATATCCCATAATTAATTATTTAATAAATATTTATTAAATTCTTTTGCATTTTTCTATCCTTGCCCACAGACCATACTCCATAGATTACTCAATGTTTTCCGCTTATCGAACAGATCACCCCTCCGATAAGCGGCTTCAACCTTATCCCCGATAGCGTGCGCTAGAGCCATCTCAGCCACCTCTCGGGGATAGTCGGTTTCCTCCGCTGCCCAGTCCCGGAAGGTAGATCGCAGGCCATGCACGGTCACATCCTTTGTGCCGGCCGCCAGATGCAAAGCCTTGGACAGCGCCACGTCTGACAGCGGCTTGCCTGCTTTCTGGCCAGGAAACACAAAATCCCCATGCGCTGGATCTCGAAGCGACAGGACGGCCTGCAGGATAGACACGACGCCATCGCTCAAGGGCACGCGATGCTCCTTCCCTGCCTTCATCCGTTCGGCCGGAATGGTCCAGATCTTGGCTTTCAGATCAATCTCCGACCAGATGGCTCCCCTCACCTCACCGGAGCGTGCCGCTGTCAGACATAGGAACCGGACGGCCTTGGCAGCGATGCCCTGAGACTCTGCCAGCTTGGTCATCACCCTCGCTATATCCTTCCGATCGATCGCGGCGTGATGCTCGACCTTCGCTACGGCGGAGGGCTTGGGCAAGACGTTCGCCAGATGGCCGCGCCAGCTAGCCGGGTTCGCGCCATCCCGCCAACCATGCACTTTTGCATAGTTCAGGATGTTCTCGATCAGCCATCGGGCCCGACTGGCGGTTTCCGGCTTGGTGGTCCAGATCGGCCGAAGGACCGACAGAACATCATCCGTCTCCACTTCGTCCACGGCTTTGTCGCCAATGACCGGGCATATGTGGATGCGGAGTATGCCTTGCCGGAGGGGAGCTGCTCGGGCGCTGCGCCAGTTGGGAGCCTTCTCGACCATGAACCTCTCCGCTACCTGGACGAATGTCAGGCCACTTTCCTTTTTCCGTTCGGCTTGCTCCTGCCGACGCACCTCGAGAGGATCAATCCCATCCGCTACCTGCTTGCGCGCGGCGGCGGCGCGCTCCCGGGCCTCAGCCAGACTGATCGTGCGAGTCGAGCCAATCCCCATTTCCCGCGCCTTGCCGGTTACCGGACTGGTGTAGCGGACCGACCACGCCCGTGTGTTGCCCTTGACGGTCAGCCACAGATTCCCTCCGTCCGCGAAAACCCCATCCTTGAGGGACGAGACGGCACGGACTGTCAAACGGTTATGGCTGATACGGGGCACGGCGAAACCTGTGGTCTGGGGTTTGGAAATCGAATCGGATCAACAGACCCATGATACCAAACCCACGATCAGACCCATGATAAAAACGGCCATCGTGGGACACGTTCAGACACGTCAGGAAACAGGTCGTAAATTATATGTATTTGAAACAGTAGGTTATTGACGCTTTCAGACGCCCACAGACACTTAGGTTAGGCTCATACTTCGGAAACCGAGCGATTGCTGGAAGACCATCTCGGCACGTCTGGCGGCGCTGTCGAACGCGGGACGGAACTGACGGATTTTGTTGACGGCCCGGATGGCGTTTCCTGCACGCTGACCCATGCCGGGGGCGGGAAAGAGCGGGTGGAGGCGGCATGGCTGATCGGTTGCGATGGCGCGCATTCCTTTGTCCGCCGTAGGCTGGGCCAAGTTTTTGCCGGGGACACGCTGCCCATGGGTTTCGTCATTGCCGACGCGCATGTGGCGGGCCTGCCCGTCCCGCCCGACGAACCGGCGATTTTCTGGCATCCCGACGGGGCTGTCATGTTCTTTCCGATATCGCGCGACCACCATCGCATCATAGCCGATCTGGGTCCGGTTCCGTTGCATATGCCGGATCTGGGGGAAATGCAGCGGATTGTCGACCGGCGCGGACCGGGCGGCATTACCCTGTCCGATCCGGCGTGGCTGTCGGATTTCGGGGTGAATGAACGCATTGTCCGGCATTACCGCACGGGCCACGTGTTCCTGGCCGGTGATGCGGCGCATGTCCATAGTCCCGCCGGTGGCCAGGGCATGAATACCGGCATGCAGGATGCCTTCAACCTGGCGTGGAAACTGGCCGTTGTCATGCGGGGGGAAGCCGCGCCGTCCCTGCCTGACAGCTACGGTATCGAACGCAGCGGCGTGGCGCGGCGGATATTGTCGGATTCCGGCCACATGACGCGGATTGTCCTGCTGGAAAACCATCTGGCGCAGCGGGCGCGCAACCTTGTCGTACAGCAGGGTTTCCGCATTCCGGCCATCCGCCGCGCCGTGGCCGGCAGGCTGTCGGGAATCAGGATCGGCTATCCTGACAGCCAGCTCAATGCCGGTTCGGCCGGCGGGCTGCATGGCCCGGCACCGGGGCAGAGACTGGTTTTACGACAGGGCCGCGCAGCAGGCGGCCCGCCCCGCCTTGTCCTTGCGGCGCGGGACAGCGCCGAAGCGCGGGCCATCATCGCGCATCATCCGTCGTTGCTTGCCGCCACGGCATGCCCGCCGCCGGATGAAAACGGCATCTGGCTGGTGCGGCCCGATGGCTATGTCGCCGCTGTCGCGCGGAATGGGAACGGGTCGGTCATCACGGCCGCCCTGGACAGGATGACATCGCAAGGATCATGAAAGATTTCGGGTGAAGCCTGTTTTTGGAAAGCTTCAGGGATTGCCTGAAAAAGAAAGTCATATAACCAATTGAAATAATAAAAGTTTTTGGTGAAGCTTTTTTCAAAAAGCTTCAAAGAACGCCACCTTTTTGAAAAAAGGCGGCACCCAAAAACTTTTATTATTTTTTATCAATGACTGGTTCTCAAACAGCCTCCCAGGAAATCTGGAAAAGGCGACCTGCTATCATCCCTGACCGCCCCATGCCGTGACAGGATCAGGGACAGCGGTTCTACGCCTACAGTTTCAACGTGTTCCGCAACGTCGCCACCGCTTCCGACGGGCGACCGGTCAGGCTGTCACCGATTATGCCGGGAACCTGGCAGGTGCGGTTGAACCATGTCTTTTTCGAATTACGGACATCAGGGTTGGCCCGCAGCGCCATGCCGATCATCACGGTCTCAAGTTCGTCGATCTCGCGGCCGGACTGCTGGGACGCCTTGCAAAAGTTGCCCCTGACGGGTTCAACCTTTGCGATCAGGTGGATTGCCGGATGCCCGCGCTTGAGCTCGCTTGCATCGACATAATGGCCAAGCTTGTGGTCCTGGAAGATCTCGCCCCGGAAACCGGCTTTTGCATTTGTCTTTCCGACATACCAGGGCGTGAACGTGTTACCATGACAGGTGGAGAACACGTATATGCCAATGGCGCGGGGAAGGCCCGGGACCATGTCCTGCATTTCGTCCCAGAACGCCCGCAGGGCCTCGGTACTCGCCTCGCTCTGAACCCGTGGCGACCAGAACGGGCCATGCACCTCATACCGCATCACGTTATCCCTGCCAGCTATTGATGATCCACTACCCCTCCCCCGACGTTGCCGCCCCGGGAAGGCATCGCAGCCTGAAACGGCCCTGTCACCGTTCACGATAGTCCAGGACAAAACATAAGAAAATCATGGCTTCTGGCCGGACAGGTATGCATCAGCGGGCTGCTTCTGCCACGGCCCCGGCATGACGGGGGGCGTGTCGCCGGATGAACTGGCCTGCGCGGCCTTGCGCTGAAATGCCCCGGCTGTACGGCGGGCAATGGCCTCCCCATGGCGGTCATGTTAGCGTGGGCGCGTGGATACGCCCTTCACCTGTGCCAATGACCGTTACCGCACCGACACCCGGCAGGGCTGCCCCCATGGCGCGGGGCAGGCACGGGGCAGCGTACTGCCCGCGCCGCTGGTGACGCGGCATGATACGGGCGATACGCTGTGGCTGGAATACGTGGCGGGCGGACCGGGCACGGTGTACTGGCTGATGTGGTACGACGCCACGGGCCGCCCGCGCGTGAGATACAGCGCGGTGATGGATCATCCCAACCTGTGCATCATGCTGCGCGCGCTGGGCCATGGGCACGCCCTGCCCCCGCCGCCTGCGTCCTGACCCGTGCCGGGCGCACCCGCGCTGGCCCCGGCGCGCGTTTGCTGATACCTGATGGCGATGACTACCCATGCAACACGGCAGGCAGGACGGACAGGTTCCATGACATATCGCTTTCCCTTCATGCGGCATCTGGCACGGGGCGTGGTCCTTGGCGGCATCATGCTGCAGGGCGCGTGCGCGGCGGGTCATCATGCCCCGGCGCATGCATCGCGCGCCGGCATGGCCAATCCCGCCTCGGTCTACTGCCAGCAGCGCGGCGGGACGCTGGAAATGCGCCCTTCGCCACAGGGCGTGACCGGCTGGTGCCACCTGCCCGATGGCACGGTGATGGAGGAATGGGCGCTGTTCCGCCGGGACCATGCCACCGCCGCGCCGTGACATGCGGCCCGCATGCATGACCGGGACGACGGCCCTGCGCCACATGGTGCTGGCGGCGCTGCTGAGTCTTTGTGCGTGTGACGATGCGCTCATGGCCCGGCGCACGCCCCCGCCTGCGGACTGCGCGCGCCGGGGCGGGACATGGCAGGTGAATGATGACCGGCATGCCGGCCTGTGCCGCCTGCCGCCCGGCGGGAAGGTTGCGGGGTGGACGATTGTGCCGCGCGGCCATTAAACCGTCATCTTGTGCCCTGATCTTTCCAAACTGATGCCCTACTGGCCGCGTTGCATGCCGTTATGAGACAGTCTGATCTTTCCTCCGTCCTTTCCGTCCTGCGCATTGCGCTGCGGCAGGGGACAATCATCGCAGGCGTGGTGGCGACCGTCCCCCTGCCCGCCGTGGCGTCGGCGCGGCCATGGGGACCGGCATGGGGGCCGCCCCATCACCGGCACTACATGCGCCGTTATCCACCACCCCCGCCGCCGCCACCACCGCCCCCGCCCATGCGGATGGGCCGGTTTTACGGGCCGCCACCGCCGCCCCCACCCCCCATGATGCCGCCGCCACCCATGTGGTAGGATGCAACTTCCACGGGGGTACGCCGTTTTTCCCCCCGGAACAGATGGAGGATAACGTGCCAGCCGTGCCCATGACCCGCCTGCCCCGTATCAGGGCTGCCTGCCGCCTGCTGCCCCTCATGCTGGGGCTTGCGCTGCCTCTGACCGCCTGCACCCATGGCAAATTCGGGGAAGATTTCTGCATTTCATGCGCGGGTGAAGCCCATGCCGACGCAGGCGCACCCGCCACGGATACGACAGGCGGCCGGAAGGGTGGCCCCGGCGCATCCGCGCAGGCGGCGCCCAGCCAGGGACCGGCGGCCACGGGCACGTCGCACATGTAATGGCGTGGGGCGGATGGTCCACTTCCCCACAGGGGACGGCCCGCCGGGGGTCACGGCAATGTGTCCGTGGCGGCCATGACGGCGGCAAACCCATACCGCCGGACCACGTTTGCCCCATACCACCCCATTGGAAAACAGACAGGAGGACAGACAATGCGGCAATCCGTTTTCTGCGCCCTCCCGATCGTGACAGGGTTGGGAATGGCACTACCGGCGAATGCATATTCCGCCGATCCCGGCACACCGCAGCAGGTCGCGGCGTGCAAGGTCGATGCCCTGCGGCTGTGTCCGCTGGACATACCGGATACAAGACTGGTCGAAGCCTGCATGCAACGCCGGATTGCCGATCTTTCACCTGCATGCCGGGACACCGTGCAGGGTAAATGACGCCGTCCCGCAAACTCCGGGGGCATGCCGTGGCACAGGCCCGGCCGCCCCGCCGACGTTCGGAGGCTCACATGAAAATCGCACGAAACCTTACCGGAAACATTTCCGACATGACCACCGCCATCGGTGATTTCCTGACCGGCGCGCAGGGCGACCGTTCGGGGGCGCTGTCGGTACTGAACGACATCCTTGGTCCCCTGCCCGCCCCGGATGAGCCAAGCATGCTGGAACATCGCGCGCAGGAACAGGGCATGCTGCCGCTGATCCGCACATGGCAGGAACGTGACAACACGTCGGTCGCGGATGAAAGCACCATCCATGCCCTGTTCAAGCCAGCGGAACTGCAACGCTTTTCCAGCCAGACCGGCCTGTCGGAACGCGCGGCGATGAATATCCTGCGTGATCTCCTGCCTTCGGCCATCCGCCACCGCGCCATCAATGCCCGTGCGGGCTGGCAGCAGCAGCAGATGGCCCGCACGGATGCCACCACCGGACAGCAGGTGGCTGGCGAATAACAAGCAAACCACGATAACGGCGGCGGCCC